>CALBKM010000053.1 GCA_937895705.1 uncultured Clostridia bacterium | reverse complement strand
GCAAGCTACAACTTAAAGCTTCGTAACTTAAAGGCATACATTCCGGAGTACCCGGTTGGTACCGCTGAAGAGTGTGCTGATATGATTAAGGAATTCGTTCCGATTGCAAAGGCTATCGTTGGTCTTCGCAACTTAAAGATTATCTCCTTCGGTCCGAGACCGCTCAACTTCCTTGCTTGTAACGCTCCGATTAAGCAGCTTTACAACCTTGGTGTTGAAATCGAGGAGAACTCCGAGCTCGACCTGTTCGAAGCTTTCAACAACCATGCAGGCGATGCAAGAATCCCGGGCGTTGTTGCAGAGATGGAAGCAGAGCTTGGCGCAGGCAACAAGAGACCGGAAGTTCTCGAGAAGCTTGCTCAGTATGAGCTTACCTTACTTGACTGGGTTGAGGCACACAAGGGCAGCCGTGAATTCGTAGCAATCGCCGGTAAGTGCTGGCCGGCTTTCCAGACGCAGTTCAAGTTCGTTCCGTGTTATGTTAACAGCCGTCTGACCGCTAAGGGTATTCCGGTATCTTGTGAAGTAGATATCTACGGTGCTCTTTCCGAGTTCATCGGTACTGTTGTATCCGAGGATGTTGTTACCTTACTTGATATCAACAACTCCGTTCCGGCTGACATGTACAAGGAAGCAATCGAGGGCAAGTTCGATTACACCCACAAGGATACCTTCATGGGCTTCCACTGTGGTAACACCGCTTCCTCTAAGCTTGCTTTCTGCGAGATGAAGTATCAGAAGATTATGGCTAGAAACCTTCCGATCGAGTGCACCAACGGTACCCTCGAGGGAGATATCGCTCCGGGCAAGATTACGTTCTTCCGTCTTCAGTCCACTGCTGATGCACAGATTCGTGCATACATCGCAGAAGGTGAAGTTCTCGATGTTCGTACCAAGTCCTTCGGTGCGATCGGCGTATTCGCTATTCCGGAGATGGGACGTTTCTACCGTCATGTATTGATCGAAAGAAACTACCCGCACCACGGTGCAGTAGCATTCGGTCACTTCGGAAAGGCTCTCTTCGAGGTATTCAAGTATCTCGGTGTTGAAGAGGTTAAGTTCAACCAGCCGAAGGGTATGCTTTACCCGACCGAGAATCCGTTTGCATAGGATTTTCCTTATCAGAGATCAAAAGGCGTCGCGTTATGCGGCGCCTTTTTCGTGCTGGCAAAGTTGCGAAGCGCGTAGCACGGCTTGCACAAAGAAAGAGGTGCACTTACGCACACCTCTCAAACAAGTTTATTTTCTTCTTCCCATAATTCGTATCAAACGTAGGAAAATATTGATAAAGTCAAGATAAAGCTGCATTCCGGTAAACAATGCAATTCGGTTTGCTTCGCTTTCTCCCCCTTCTATCGCCAACTGCTTCATTCTGTACATGTCATATGCGGTAATTCCCACAAAGAGCAGAACCACTATATAATCCATCGCCAAATCCAGTCCGCTGCTGTGGAGCACAAACATATTCAGTAAGGTCACAAGCAACACACCGATTAATCCCATACTGCAGATAGAACCTACCGTAGCCAAATCCTTCTTAGTGAAGTATCCGAACGCCGCCATTCCGCCGAATATCACAGCTGCCAGCAAAAACGCTTCCTTTACAGTACCCAAATCGTAGGCCAAAAACACTACAGACATTGTAATACCGTTGCTGACGGAATACGCCAAATACATAATACCGGCCAATATCAGGTTATCTTTGCGAATTGCCCAGCCGTTAATCAAAACAATAACAATCTCTGCAACCAGTAAAAAGGTAAACATACCTCCGGTCAAAAGCCGATACAAAAAGTTAACATTCGAAAGAGTCAGGAATGACGCAATGGTTGTAACAATCAATCCGATAAATACAATTGCAAAGGATTTCGTTGCCACTTGCGACATCGCATCCCTTTCCTTCAACATACTTTCCGTAATCCGAGATACATACGGCGTCTCCTGCCAGGATAACTCCTCATTCTCCCTGTTCTGTTCCCAATTATCACTCATAGTTTATCCTCCTTATATATTCCGGCACCTTAACTCCCTTATGCCCTCTGTAAAATAGTACCATTTCCATAGATACGCTGTCAATCCTTTTGAGGTATACAAACCAAAAAAGGCTGCGCACTCACATGCGCAGCCCCTGTAAGTTCATACTCTACACTTGGAATACATTTAACTTCTTGTTGATTTCTGCCGCTATCGCCTTTAAAACCGCAGACTGTTTGGAAATTCCCTTTACCACATCGTTTACAAGGGTGATGGAAGCCAGCGTTTCTTCCGTACCTGCCGCATTCTCCTCGGAAATGGCCGTCAAGCTTTGTACAATGTCGATTACGTTGATACGCGCCTCGTCCATCTGTTCCGTCTGCTTGGTTACCTTATTTACCATCGTGAAGGAATCCTCAATACCCTGCAGCACCTCCGTAAGCTTTACGTTGGTTTCCTTCATGTCGCTATCCTGTGTCTGTACGATATCACGAACATACTGCATAGTTTCTACCGCCTCGGTAGAATCCGCCAACAAAGATTCGGCAATCTCGGAAATCTGCAAAGCAGACTCATTACACTGCTCCGCAAGCTTCTGAATCTGTGCCGCAACTACTGCAAAGCCGCGGCCCTGCTCACCTGCTCTTGCCGCCTCGATAGAAGCATTCAGCGCAAGAAGATTGGTCTCATCCGCAATGGAGGTAATAATTGCCGTCGCTTCCTGAATCTTCTGAGCGGAATCGTTGGTGGTATTTGTCTGTTCGTGAATCTTCCCGATGGACTGCATCACTTTCTGATTAGTCCGGTTCAACTCTTCAAAAGTAGCAATTGCCTCCTGACCGGCAGCCTGCATCTTCGTTGCATTCTCATTCAACGCCTCGGTATCGTGAAGATTTCCACTAATCATATTACCGATGGTAACTACATTATCGGTTGCATTTTGGGTCTCTTCTGCCTGATTTCCGGCACCTTCTGCGATTTCGCCCACTGCATTCTCTACCTGAATAATACTGTCTACCGTTTCACGTGTCTGCAGTTTTAACTGATTTGCCAAATCGTCCATGGTTTCACACTGCTTCTTAATCTCGGTAACGATTCCCAACAAATCCTCTTTTAACTTTGCAATCGCACGGCCGATATTTCCGATTTCGTCCGGACGCTTCAACATCTTTTCCGCAACCTCTACATTCAGATTACCCTCAGAAAGCTCCTCAAGCGCCACAATACCCTTATTGAGCGCCCGGGTCATATTGCTGACAATAAGAAAGCCCGCAACAGCCGCAAAAATAAGTACACCGAAAATAATTGTAGAGATATTATAAGAAATAATCTTTCCGCCCTCATCTACGTGCCCATGATCAATTCCCGTAAACACCATACCCACCGGAGTGGTACCGCCTTCGTTATAAAGCGGCATATAATAAGCCAAATACAGCTTGCCGCCAAGCTCAAGCTCTTCCATAAAAAGCTCTTCGCCGGACTGCAATACTCTGCTTATTACCTCTCCATCTGCTTTTCCTCCGGCCAATCGATTACCGTTCTCATCTGTCAGCGTCGTCAGATAGCGGGTATCCTTATAAAACACGGACACATCTACATCCGACCCTTCCTTAATACTATCTACCAAATCAAAATTCTTGGAAATATTAAACTCACCCTTCAACAACTCTCCGGCTTCGTTTACCTGAAAATCCCCTTCCCCCGCATACTGTAACGTATTACTTACCGAAATCGCAGTGGCATGTAAGGACGTATCCAACTTATCCACAAGAACATTGGAAACCGTCACCTTACTCAACTGCATCACCGCAATTCCCAAAAGCAGCACCGGAAAAAGTATGATGCAGACTAACTTCCCCCGTAACTTCATCTTCAATTTCATTCGTACACCTCCAAAATTCAAAAAAGAGTAACATTTTCCCCTATATACATTTCATTATAACACATTCTTCAAAATTTTTCCACATCTTTTTCAAATTTATATATTATGTATAATATTTTTACATCATTTTAAAGGTTTGTACCTTCATACTATCAGACATTCCCGGACTCATTCCTTCATTAAACCGGTGGGGCTTCCCGTAAATATATCTCTCCTGTCCCTTCAATTTCCACACTCTTTACCACTTCGACACTTCGATAATCCCTATGATCTTTTTTGTGATACATTATCCTGGAACGATACAAACACATCCGATTATTCACACCCTGTTCCGTTATTTCTTCGCCCACAGAATAACGAACTACTGTTACGGTATTCTCCGTTTCCCGGACCTCTCTGTAAATAATCGGAGAATCATATCCCACCATCTCTATATCCGTGTTCCATTTCACCCACTCCGCAGTCACCGGTCCCACCTTTCTACACTCTCCGGTCTGATGATCAAAATAGTACCCCTTCACAAAACGGTAAACTTCCTCTCGTGCGCTCGGCTCGGCAGATGTTTTCCCCTGCGGAATCACCGGCCTCATATAGCGAATCCTGCACTCAACATACTTCTCTGTCTCCCGGCTTTTAATAATTCTCCATCCTTTTCCGTCTGTTTTTCTACCGTCTTCCTCGTAATAGAAATCATAGTACCCGAACAGCCTGTCACAAACAGCTTCAATGGCCTCCCAAAACTTTTCTGCCGAAATATCCCTCTCCGGATTTTCCTTTTGTTCCGGTTCCAGGCTCAGCTCATAATACATAAGTGAATCATCCCGCAACAAATCCAATGCATCCTCCGACATATCCGTAATAAAATCCGATATCTTGTATTCATGCTGTCCGATATAAATAATATCTTCCCCGGAAATCCCCAGTACCTCTTCTTCGTTTGCAAAGTGATAAAACTTTTCCGGCGCCGGCTTCTCCCAAAAGTTTGTCACCGCCGTTGTCGGCGTCGGACTTTCCTCTCCGCCTTCGTTTCGGATTCCGCAACTCCAAATGCTTCCCGTAACAAAAAATGTCATGACACAAACAGCTACGATAAAACATTTTCTTTTCATACCGTTCCCTCCTCTTTCTTCTTTTAACGTACCCATGTATACTTTTTGTTCTATTTTACCATAAACTTCCTTTAGGGACAATAAAAAGAGAGGCGCATAATCGCCCTCTTGCGAAAACTATTGACGTCAGCCCTTCCCGTCCTCTGACCGACAAACAACCGGAGGCGTCCCTTCGGACGCCTCCTTTCCATTTTGCTCTATCCCAAAGCCTATCTCGCCTTATCCGCCAGAAACGCCGGATTGATGGCATAGAAGTTCTTAGAATCCAAATTATCCTGTACAATGCGAAGTCCCTCGCCGAACCGCTGGAAATGCACAATTTCCCGCTCGCGGAGATACCGGATCGGATCGCACACATCGTGGTCGTGTACCAGACGAAGGATGTTATCGTAGGTGGTGCGAGCCTTCTGCTCCGCTGCCATATCCTCAGTCAAATCCGTAATCGGGTCACCCTTGGACTGGAAGAACGTAGAGGTAAACGGCACACCTCCCGCTGCCTGCGGCCAAAGGCCGAGAGTGTGGTCCACGTAATACTTGTCAAAGCCGGACGCTGCGATTTCTTCCGGCGTCAGGTCCTTGGTCAGCTGATGGATAATGGCGGAAATAATTTCCATGTGAGCCAGTTCCTCGGTGCCCACAGGCGCATCGGTATTGCGCATCAACGAAATGCAGTAAAATCAAGGGTTTGACGCATCACTGAAAATTTCGAAGCGGAAATTTTGTAATTGAAGGGCTTTAGCGCATTTACAGTATTTGGGGATTATTTATCCCGCATATCTTTTCTCCCACACATCATACCCCTGACGTCTGGCAGAATCATATACCGGTCGCATATTTTTCTCTAAAATACCGAAAAATTCCGCCTCCGAATTGCCCTTACGATACAACTCCTGATTCGCCCAAATCGAATGAAGGTTATCCCGGTAGCACGACTCATAAAGCTTTCGAATACCTTCCTTCTCATGTACCAAACCATACATTATGTACTGATTTCTTGCAAATCGAATAAAGAAATCATCCCAATCCGGCAGACGATTACTCTTTGCTGAATTCAACGAAGAATCCATCGGCATCAAATTCCATAGTTCATCATTCATCACAAATGACCACGGAATAAAGTGGTCTATGTCATACTTTACCAGTTCTATCGGATCGTTCGTAAAAACATCATTGATGCTTCGTAACTCTAATATACCGTCCCAAAGCTTACGCACATGAGAAAGCTTACGCATCTTTTCATCCAGTGGTGCCAATTTATAAATAAGTCCCGGCACCTCCGGATTGTTATTCTGCAGCCACTTTACCTTCTCGCATTGAATCCATCCCAGAATATTTACCGTATTATCCTTTATCATACGCGTCCATGCTTCACTGAATGTAAGCTTACGGTTTAACCCTGAATCTGTACCGAATGTATACGGCAAAAGAATATCCCCGGCGCTCAATGCATTGTAATACGCTATCATTCTGCCCGCACTGCTATCCAAACTGATGTGTTCTCCTGTTTTATTCGCAAACCCGGATAAAGCCTTATACGGCACATTATTGGTTAACGCCTGCTTCTCTGTATGAAGCTGTTTATCAAATTCTACAATCGCATTCTTTATTTCTATCTTAGATGCATTCGGTGCCAAATCGCTTAGTTCCTTCAACTTCAGAACCGCCCGCTCCAGATTATCCTTAATTGTACCGTCTCCCCCGATGCCGCTCAAATGAATATGAAACTCCAAGACAGAATACCATGCATTGGCAATCATTTCATTAATAATCTCATCATAGGTCGCCTCTGTCCGGTTCTCGGATATCAGCTGCACAATTGCCTCCAGCCAATAAAACTTATAACAGTAGGAAGGATCTTTCATCATGCGAGAAAATCCTTCAATATCCAACTTATTATAATATTCCGTTTCAATTGCAAGGCTTATGCCCGCTTTCTCAACACGATATTCAGCCATTGTTCTTCACCTCGTTCTGTCCGTACATCTGCGGAAACCCATAATTTCTCAACTGCCAAATCCGGAATCTCCTTTACTAATTCACCAAAGCTCTCTTCTGTAAGGTATGTAAAAAATCTTCCGTTTCTAACTCCTTCAAAATCACCGTATTTAAAGGAAGTATATACCACTCCGCCTTTTTTCGTAGCGGCGGCGATTTTACCCAAGATATCCGGAAGCTGTTTCTTTTCCACATGAAGAATCGATGCACACGCCCATACTCCGTCATATTCCTCTACCGCATCCAATTCCTCAAATAACATTTGTTTCACTTGTACACCGGCATATTCCCCGGCAATTTTACAAAGCTCCTTCGAACCATCCGTTGCCTCAACATCGTATCCTTTCCCAAGGAAATACTTTGTATCCCTCCCGGACCCACAGCCAAAATCAAGAATCTTCCCACCTTCGGGAAGGTATTCCAGAAACGTGTCCTGAACCCCAGTAAAGGCCACATCTACTGTTCCGGAAGCAAAATCTTGCGCCTTGGAATTATAGTAATCCAGTGTGTCATTCTTCAATTTCACCAGCACCTCCCGTTGAAATAGTAAGCATTCGTACATGTCTTTATTTCAAAAAGTAGCTACTTTTTGAAATAAGAACTCCAAAATCCAACCCTTATTTCAAAAAGTCCTTAGTTTTTGAAATAAGAATATCCAAATCTACTTTTTTTAATTTTATCATACTGCGGCATAAAGCACAACAGCCACCACAGAATGTGGTGGCTGAAAACTCTCTTAACTTATATAGAAAACTGCTTCACTTCTTCCCGCGTAAGTTCCACAAGCTTCTTTCCGTTTCTTTTTGCATATCTTGACATCTCAAGCAAATTCACATGACAAGACGGTGCATTTACATATGGATTCGGCTTTTCGTAATAACTGGCAGGAACTTTAACATGTTCTAAAAATTTAGGCTTCGTTCCATTCATAATGATACACCTCCAATAACTTTTTTGCTTGTTCCTCGTCAATAAAAAACTGATACTGATGAAGCATTCCTAAATACTCTGCATGAAATACTTCCATGTAGTGGTTTAATAACTCCTCATTTGCGGCAAAACCATGAACAGCTCCAGCATACCCCCACTCAATAGATTTATCGGCTGCTATCGCGAAAAGATGACCTCCGACCCCAATAAATCTTTGTGCCCCGTATTCATGCTTATTGTTCTGCGGAGCAGTGCACGCCCAATGAAGATACGCTGCATGGGAATCCTTATCTTCTCTTACACCAACCAAACCTTGAATTGAATTATCATCTTTTAATGCCAGTGCATAAACTTCAACATCCTTAGGAATTTCATTCCAATTGATATGCCATCCGTTATCCTGCTGAAACTTCTTCAAATAAGTCCGGCTCTCAACTCTAAATACAACCGTTTCCTTAATATCTCCGGTTTCTGTGTCCTTCAAACACGGTACTATTTCATCAATCCAAATATCAATACAACCTTGTTCCAATAATGTCACGTACCATCACCCCTTATATCTGCATACAATGCGAGCAAAAAAGCACCCATCTTTTCATTTATATTATACCACACAAAAGCCTCTTTACACAAGGCAAACTTCGCTAAAACCAACCAATGATTCATCCACCCATAAAATACACCATCCTCTGTTTCAATTTCACACTCCAAACCGATATCTTCAAACATTCCGGAATAAAAACTTTCTCTTTGCGCATATACTACTATTAATTTTCCCCTTAATTTTCAACATAAAATAAGGTAATCTTCCCCTTAATGATTGACTTTTCCCTTATTTTCTGCTACTATTTAAGGGAAAGAAAGGAGGATAAGGGAATGAGAGACTTTAACTACTCAAAAATCAAAGAACAAAGCTGGGATTCCGAGATTCTCGGACTCATTGCAGCCATCTATAAAGAAGCCGGTAAGCAAGAACTCTACTTAAAACAGCGCCCGGAAGAACTGGAAAAGCTCGTGGAAATCGCAAAGGTACAGAGTACCGAGGCATCCAATGCCATTGAAGGTATCGTTACCACCAGCACCCGTATGAGACAACTGGTGGAAGAAAAGACCACTCCGAAGAACCGTGACGAACAGGAGATTGCCGGCTACAGAGACGTGCTAAACATCATCCACGAAAGCTTTGACGCAATTCCTCTTTCACAAAATTATATCCTCCAGCTCCATAAGATTTTGTACAGCCACATGAATAATCCTATGGCCGGACGTACCAAAAATACGCAGAACTACATTACGGCAAAGTATCCGGACGGACACGTGGAAACGCTCTTTACGCCGCTGGCTCCTTTCGAAACACCGGAAGCTCTGGATAAGATTTGCGAGGAATTCAACCGTGTGATCGGCAATATGGAAGTTGAACCTCTCATTGCCATCCCGATATTCATCCATGACTTTCTTTGCATCCACCCGTTTAACGACGGAAACGGACGCATGAGCAGGCTCCTTACCACGCTTCTGCTTTACCGGAGCGGATTTTACGTCGGAAAATACATTTCTTTAGAAGCAAAGATAGCAAAGAACAAAGACCTCTACTACGAATCCCTGAACAGGTCCCAGGACAGTTGGCACGAGGGGAAGGAAGATTCCCTCCCGTTCATCAAATATCTTCTCGGAACCATCCTTGCCGCCTACCGCGACTTTGAAGACCGGTTCTCCATCGTAGAAGAAAAGCTCCCGGCCATTGACATGGTCCGAAAAGCCACACAGAACAAAATCGGGAAATTCACCAAACAGGACATCCGCGAATTGTGCCCTTCCCTCAGCATCAGTTCCATTGAAGGTGCATTACGAAAAATGGTCGCCGCCGGCGAACTTATGAGAAGCGGTGTCGGGAAATCAACCTTTTATGTGCGGGCAAAATAGAAGCAGCCACCATGAAAATGGTGGCTGAAGTTTTTGAACTTGTTTCAAAACTTGTTTCAATCTTGTTTCATTTTGGTGTCTTCAGAAACACTCCGGTGATAAGTTTTCATATATATCATCCTCATAAGCAAACACGCCAGTCTTACTTTTTCCCGCTTAAAATAACATCTAACATCGTTACAATATATTCCTGCGCAACTTCATTGTATATAACCAGCATATACTCTATCCCTTTCTCATTACATTTTTTCTCTGCCCTAATTCCCAGATGAACCCCTTTTTCTGTAGGGGTAACCGCTTTCCGATTAATTTCTTTACTAACACGTTCTTCCAAAAAACCGTTTTCTTTTAACCAACCTGTAATCTGCCTACTTTGAATCTTTCTATATCCCAATTGTTCCAACACTTCGTTAATCTGCATTACCAACTCAGATATTGTCGCATTTGCTTTATATACAAACGATTTCATGACATCAGGAGACATATTATTACTTTGATGTTTTTTTACATTATACCCTATTATTCCATCATTTTCCCTAACACTTTCAAGCACCTCTTTAACAAAAAACATACATCTAATCACATTCGGATTATTCAGTACTTCATCATCTCCTGCCGGCAAGTTATTAACTGGATTTTTCCCTTCCGTTATTCTTTGCAAATACAAGATAGATGTCTCAAGCTTATTTTTATCAACTACTTCCATAATACTACCTCTTCTTCTAAATACTTCTTAAGCTTCTTTAATTTCCCTTCTGTCATAACTTCTGAGTAATGAAGTCCTTCATATGTTGAATGAAGCACCGGATATCTCCCCTTGGTTTTAAGCATAAGATGCTCGTATATCATCCACTCAATTACTGATACTACAGTTTCATGCGGCATTTCTTTTAGTAAACCAAATTCATCTACCGCATGCAATTGATTTTCAAAAATCTTTTCGCTCTCAATACCTCTCAATACTTCTACAAGAGTTGTCACGCCAAAAAACTTATTTCTACTTACATTTTGAAGGGCTTTTACTATCGTAAATATAAGCTCATTTAAATCGTATTCCCCATATAAAACCGGTTCAAGGTTAGCACGAGCGATTGTCACATAATCATCTTTCAAGTCACTATCAACTAATGATTTCTTTTCGCCGACTGTCGATTTCGTCTGTGACATAAAATAACTTTGAAGTCTACCGTCAATTTCATCATGTGAAATTCTGGATTCTTCTATTTCATATCCCATCTGTTCATAGAAATTCTTCTTGTTCAGCATTTTATTACAGCCGGTTCCGTTCGACTTATAATTTGTACATCCTAATAAAAATCCGGAATCTTTTCCTTGCTTCACAACCAAGTATCCATCTCTACATTTATCACACTTCTGAATGGACATCTTGCCTGCGCGATAGTCATTCGTCATAAAGCCGCAGATTTCCGGTTCATTTGTACACATATACAATCTAAGTCCATATGCTTTTTTATACTTCAATTGCAACGGATACCCACAAAGCGGACATGCCTTTTTCTGTGTTTTGACTACCTCTTCATTCCAATCACCTTGCAGAATGACATTCTTATAATCTCGCTTTAATTCAAGCAAGAACTCAGAAGGATTCTGCTCCGGGGCAACAAAGAAAACTCTGTTTTTTGTTCTCGTCATAGCAACATAAAACAATCTTCTCTCTTCCGCATAATCAATAGACCTATCTCCCTTAATAACAAAAGCAAGTACAGGATCATCTTCAATTTTGGACGGAAAACCATATGTTTCATTCTTACCATTGACAATAATAACATCATCATAGCCCAAACCCTTTGAAGAATGAGCCGTCATAAAGGTTATATTCAGTTCAGGATATTTTACACTTTTAATCTTGTCGCCTCGATTTACATATTCAAATAAACCCGAACGTTCCAAGTGGTCTCCATCAAAACCAAACCGGCCTAACAACAGAATCGGACCCGGCACTTTATTTTCCTTCTTCTTATACTCCAATAAAGCTTCAAGTGCCGTTTCTACAGCCGATGCCAGTGCATAATTTGCACCGCTTCTCCGATTACCGTCACGCCCTTTTGATGTACTATCATATGTATAGATAATAACGGGATCTTCTATCCTCTTAGGAGATATAAGCTGCTTACTAATTTGTTCAGAATTACGCTGAATAAAGCTCCCTGCGATGTCAATTACATCTTGCGAGTTTCTATACGTCTTCACAATCTTTAGCATTTTTGCGTATCCCATTTTTTCCGCGAACTTAGTAAACAAAGTTATGTCAGACCCACTAAATGCATAAATTGATTGCCAGTCATCTCCCACAGCAATAATCTTTGCGTCGCAAACCTCCGATAACGCTTTCGTAAGATCAAATCGCTGTCTCGAAATATCCTGATACTCATCTACAATAATATATTTAAAGTCCAGTTTCTGTTTCATCTCTTTGACTTCATTTAAAATTCTTGCGGATTCATTAATCATATCCTCAAAATCGACCGCCTTATTCTCCTTAAGCCAGCGCTCATATTCCAAATAACAGTCATTGCAAATATCCAAAAACAGTCTACTCCGAACATTTTGTGTAGAATGGTACATTCGATTAAACTCTTCTGCACGATACCCATTAACTTTAAAGTTGGATATAAAGCGGCAAACAAGATTGATTAGTTTACGAATATATCTATTTTCCTCGCCCGCAACAAGCATTTCCATGATTTCCTTGTTTGAACGCGGTCTCATTTCAAATCCTTTTGCTTCTAACTCATCCCGTAAATGTGTTAATAACGGTTTCCTGTCATTGTAAGAAGAAAAAGTATAAATCAAAGTCGTCGCATGTTCCTTATGTAGGCGCACCTTGTCATTCACAGCCTTCTTATATCTATCCAATTCTTCTTGACTGTATCTATCATTCTCTCCGTTCTCCGATATCCCAAAATGCTCTAAATAAGCGGATTTTCCATCTTGATAAATAATGAAATCCGGTGTATATGGTTTTCTTGCATTTGCTACGTCATATTGATAAATTGGTTCATACTCGTAATCTATATTATTGAGATAGAGGAAATTCGCAATCTCAACTTCCTGATGTGATCTTAGAATTTCGTTCTGTATCGTTACCGACTTTTTCGTCCTTCTATCAATAACTTCTAGTTTAAAATCTTCTAAATCACTTCGCATCGTAGAATAGTTTGCTTTTGCGATGTTGTTGAAAAAGGCGTTAAGATCATCTCCTTCATACGGCGCATCAAAATAAGATGCAAAAAACATAATAAGTTTATTTACTATGCTTTCATTTTGCATGATTGACCCACGAAAATAATCCCGAATCACGAAATACAATTTCGAGTTATCTACAATATTCAATTTTTCTTCCGGTGAATTCACATGAATTACAGCATTACCTGTCGAATGAAAAGTTGCAATAGGGCATTCTATCCCCAAAGCCCCTTGAATCTTTTCTTTCAACTCATTGACTGCTTTATTTGTAAAAGAAACCACTAAAATCTGCGATGGCTTTATCCCCTGCTTATCAACGAGATACTTTACCTTTGCAGCCACCGTTGTTGTCTTTCCGGCACCCGCACCGGCAATGACAAGGCAATAATCTTCATCGGTTAAAACGACTCTTCGCTGATCTTCATCCAATGAGACGACAGGATCAACAGCCTTAAGCACATTATCTAAATAATCCTTCTCGAGAACCATAGCTTCCGAAATAAATTTCTCGTTATGACGCTCCACCAAATCCTCAATATTCGCATATGCATCGGTTGTCTCTTTGATTTCTGAAACCGAAATACCATTACGAACACAGAAATCATTTAACATTCCACTTTTTCCAAGCACATCAAAGAAATTAATTACAGAATCATATTCTTTCAACGGTTCTAAGTATTCACTTTTGGCGACATATTTACAACCACAAAGTAAAGAATCTACTAATCCTCTAAGTTTTAATAGTTTCATTACATTCTCATCTCGCGATACATTTTGCTTTGTATCCCGAGCACGCTGCGTCTCGATATTCAATTGTACTCTGTTCTTCCGAAAAAGTTTATCTATAAATCCCATGGTCTCTTCGCCTATCTTTCCTCTGTGATCAGAATATATCTCATACCAATGCTAAAACTTTATATCATTTAGTACCCAGCTCTACTTTCCTCTTCATTGTAACACATTATCGACGATAAATCTCCCCTTTTTTAATAGCTACTGTCACCCTTTTCATGGTGGCTAATACCCTTTCCATTCATAAGCTTCCCTTTGCATCGCACCAACTTATCCGATCTTTTTTCCCTCATTCACAATATTTCTGTAGTAAGGAAGAACTTCCTTGTATGTTTCAAACTCGTCGTAAGGTATTACCGTTGGAGACACCACAATGTCATACTCCAAGCCAATCTCCGCAGACAAATCCCAGATTGTCCGCATCTTATCCTGTAACACCGAGCGTTCTCCTTTGACAACTGCAACGATATCCACATCCGAGTCTTTTTCAAAATCCCCTCTGGCGTAAGAGCCATACAAGTACACTCCTGTCACGGCGTCTCCATATATTTTACGATATATCATAACCATACGCATCAAAATATTTTCTAACCAGCTCTCCATATGCATACGCCCTTTCACAAACTGGCAAGCAGGGCATCTGTATATACAGATGCTCCCCTTGTTGAGGTTCCTTCATCCCCAATCCCCCCAAATCGTTCTCCTTCGGAGACCGGCTACGCACTCATTTTGAGCGCTGAGAACATTCCTCTTTCTTACTTTTTCATCTTACTCCTCATTTCCAATCCAATAAATTCTTTCCTTGAAACCGCCACGTTTTTCCCTCTTAGACTCTTTGACTTCTGTAAGATTATAAGACCTTCAACCGTAGAAGTACATGCCGTTGCATCTATTCTTATTTCGAATTTCTCCATCGTATAAATCACTCCTTTGAACATTCCGCTTGGTCTTTCCAATTCACACTAAGCACCTTTATCTCTATATCACTACAGAAAAAATGTAAATCCGAATCCTCAAAATCCATTATCTCATACCGCGTTTCATGATTCACGTCGATATATTTTAAGTTCACAATATCAAACCCGGCCATCCATCCGCAAAAATCCATATGACAGCTACCGGAAACATCCTTAAACAGAAAGGAAACAATGTCTTTCCCTTCCCGATCACTCATTACAAGATTAATATAGAATCTATTGTACCACTCCTCATAATCGAATTCCCTATACCACCTAAACTCTATAATCTCGTGAAAATAATGCCATGGCTTGTCCGGAAAGTGTTCAAAAAACTTTTCTATTCCTCGGATGTCCTTATACATCTCTTTATCCATTTAATCCCCTTCTTTCGTCGCATACGGGCATATATCATATTTTCCATAAGCCTCTTCCCCATATTTTTTGTTATCCCAAACGCATAACTTATTTGCAGTTGTCGCTAATCCATATCCACATGTCTTGCACTCCCAGATAAGTGTCAAATCGGTAATACGAAGTTCAAATACACCTCCACACTCCGGACACTCAGAACTAGTTTCTGCATCATATAACTTACATTCTTCACAACGATCCATTACGTTCCCCTCTCAACATACTTATTCCAAAATCCTTTACAACACCATTTTTCTATACTATCTACTACTTCTTTTTTTGAACGGGTAATTACATTTTCCAACGGATTGGCCCAATCAAAATTCTTCACTAGCATCAAGTGATAACTTCCATCCTTACTATGTGCCGGATACCATCATAAATCAATCAATAGATTTGTTTTCTCGTTCTGTAACTGTAATAAGTCCTCATTCAATTCAAAACAATCCTGTTCCCCATGTATATCTAAATCATATTCCGAAAAATTATTTATTTCTATTTTCCAACCGGCTTGTAGCCTTAATGGCTGTAACTCGTAATACATCTCTTGCACCTTCCCGATTTCTGTTATTTCCATAATTCATTTATTCTGTTTGGTAAATCATGAATATCATCGCCCAATAAAACAACATACTCTTCCTCAACTAAAGCAGGGACATTAAAATATTCCCCATCTGCATCAATTCCATATAGTTCTCCGCTACCATTTGGCCCTATGATAATATGATTTGGCAAAAACTCCTCGATACAGTACTCCTCATTTATTTCTTGTAGCTCATCTATCGGAAATAGAATTAACCATGTTTCTCCGATATCTCCTTCCCCTCCGTTATGTTGTTTCATGAAATCTATATATTGCAAGGGCAATACAACATTGTTCACCTTATCGATCGTAGTTCCTTCATACGGCTTACTAAAAACAAATTCGCCCCAGTCATTCATGCTTTAGCCTCTCCTTCATTGTTCTCTTACGGTCTTTTTACAAAGCATTTCTAATCCCACAAAAAATGCGAGAACACTCTGTTATCTCTATTCCTCCATAAAATACTTAAAAGCTGCTTCCTCTATTTCTCCACATGAGTTCAGGCAATTTCCATTTTCGTCGTATAATCTGTAACTCATTTGTTCTCCGCCCAAGGAAGCCTCTCCATCTAAAGCCAGTAGCAAAGTATAATAATTCTCACTTAATACCAAATTAAGTAGTTCCTTTAGTTCATCTCCACATACACCATTCTTAACTAGCTTCTGTATTCTTTGTCCCACCTCTGTTTGAGTGTTTGAGTCAAAATACTCCATTAATGTTGTCTTTACTTCTTCCGAACAAAGTTTAACAAACTGCTCACCTGTCATTTTCCTTGTCTCCTTTTATCTTACCCTTCATCAAATAGTTCTGTTCTTCTCAAAGTATTCTATTAATTCCGCCATACTGTAAAACGTCTCGTTCCCTTCTCTCTCCATAATTTTAACGACCTCTCTCTGCACCTTCTCATCCTCAATCAGACAATACATAATCTCCTTCTCAGTCATTTCAAAAATACTTTCACCCAGTTCGTCTTTTACTAAAACATATCTGTCCTTTTCCTGATTCCACATATAAGCATATTCTAATACATTATCCATATTAATCCCTCTGACTCATCCCAAAAGTCAATCGTAATTCTCAATTGCATTATCCACGCATTCCATAAAATATTCATAAAAATCAGCGGCCCTCTTCAAAATCCCATCCCTGTCGTAATTGCTCCATGACACAATTTCACCCGACTCTGTATCAATGCAAATAACATATTCATCACAATTTTCTATTACCAATAAGGTATTAGGTAAAC
>CALBKM010000052.1 GCA_937895705.1 uncultured Clostridia bacterium | reverse complement strand
AGGTTCAGAAAGGAGACAACATGCAGGCAGCGGAATATGAAACAAAAGATAATATGCTGGTGATACGTTTGAAAGCGGATTTAGACCATCATACGGCCGTAACGGTGCGGGAAACCGCCGATACGTTATTGGCGAGAAGTCATGCAAAAAATATTTTGTTTGATTTTACCGGAGTGGATTTTATGGACAGTTCGGGAATCGGCGTAATTATGGGACGTTACCGTCAGGTGATTTTTTCGGGGGGACGTGTGGCGGTTACGGGAGTCGGTGCAAATGTAGACCGGATTTTTAAGGTTTCGGGGCTATATAAAATAGTGGAGAAATACGATGCGGAAGAAGAAGCGTTTATTCGACCGGCAAAGGAAGGTCTTGCCGGAGGATATCAGTAGGAAAGAAAAGGAGGCAGGAGAGTGGACAATTTTGATAACGAAATGCGACTGACGTTTCAGGCAAAGTCCTGTAACGAGGCGTTGGCGAGGATGACGGTGGCGGCCTTTTTGACACCGTTAAATCCGACCTTGGAGGAACTGGCGGATACAAAGACGGCGGTATCGGAAGCGGTAACGAACGCAATTATTCACGGGTACGGAGAAGATGAAGGAACCGTAGAATTGTGGTGTGCCAGAAAAGAAAGAGAAGTGTATTTTTCCGTAAAAGATACAGGAAGCGGAATCCGGGATATTGCGGCGGCCATGGAACCGATGTACACAACGAAGCCGGAGATGGAACGTTCCGGGATGGGTTTTTCGTTTATGGAAGCATTTACGGATGAGTTGATTGTGGAATCGGCGGTGGGCGAAGGAACCGTTGTAAAAATGAAAAAAATAATCGGATAAACGGGAGGGACGTTTTGGATACAATCGGACTGATATGTCTTTCTCAAGCGGGGGACAGACAGGCGAGGGAACAGCTCATCACCGAAAATGTGGGTCTTGTATGGAGTATGGTGAGGCGATTTTTGGGACGTGGTTGTGAAGCGGAGGATTTGTTTCAAATCGGAACCATCGGGTTAATCAAGGCGATTGATAAGTTTGATGTAAACTTCGATGTTAAATTCTCAACCTACGCAGTACCGATGATAAGCGGAGAAATCAAGCGGTTTTTACGGGATGACGGAATGATAAAGGTGAGCAGAACGTTAAAAGAAAATCATATGAAACTTCGAACGGCGGGAGAGCGCCTATCGGTGCAATTGGGCCGGGATGCAACTTTGGAAGAAATTTCTGCGGAGACGGGGTTGAGTATGGAAGAGATTGTGCTTGCGATGGAAGCTTGTACGGAGGTAGAGTCGTTATCGAAACCGGTGAACCGTCCGGATGGTTCGGAAAGTACTCTCGGAGAACGGATACCGGGGGATATGGATGCAACGGAACAAATTGTGAATCATATGGTGATGGAGCAGTTATTGGAGGCATTGCGGGAGGAGGAACGGAATTTAATCGAACTGCGATATTTTGAAAATAAGACCCAGACGGAGATAGCGGGAATGCTCGGTGTCAGCCAGGTGCAAGTCAGCCGGATGGAAAAGAAGGTTTTACAAAGAATGAGATCACTGCTTGCATAGTTTGTGCAGAAACGGCACATACTTCCGGAAGAAAAGGAAAGGCGGTGAAAGAAGAGTGACGGTAAAACAAAGAATTATGCTTGCGGTGCTGGCTCTGGCTCTTGCGGCGACGGTCTTCTTTCTGGTTTGGTTTTTGCAAAAACCGGAAGATACACCGGAAGGGTTATTGGTGTATAAAGAAGCCTATATGCGTATCGCGGATCAGCCGTGGCAGAGGGAGAGGTTATGTCACAACAGATAACGATAGTTCTTCATTTTGACCAATGTGTGCTGGTAAAGCAAAGGCGGGTGATGCTTTCGGATGTGGCGTCGATTTACGGAACGGAGCAGGTGATGCAGCAGAAAATCGGCGAACTTGAGTTGTATTTTTTCCCGAAGGAACAAAAGGGAAAGAAGGTATTTTCCGTAATGAAGGTTATCGGACTTATCGGTGCGACCTATCCGGATGTGGAGGTTGATACCATAGGGGAATCCGATTTTATTGTGGAGTATAAGCCGGAGAAGAAGAATGTGTTTGAAAAACCGTTGGAATGGTGCAAGACGGGTTTTGTGGCTTTGGCGGTATTTTTCGGCTCGGCATTTACCATTGTGACTTTTAATAAGGATGCCAGTGTGGACGAAATCTTTCCGATGATTTATCGTTTGACGGAAGGGGCTGAGCGGAACAGGCCGGGAGAATTGGAGATTGCTTACAGCCTGGGACTTCCGTTGGGCATTATCTTATTTTTTAATCATTTTTTGCGGAAGAAAATCGATAGTGATCCGACGCCGTTACAGGTACAGATGCGTCAATATGAAAAGGATGTAAATTCCACCATTATCGAAAATGCGTCCAGAGAGGGGAACAAAGAAGATGTCTGACGGAATTCGAGCGATTGTGTATTATGCAGTGGGGATTTCCTTCGGAGCGGCTGTGGCCGCAGGATTGTTTGCTTTTATTACGACGGTGGGAGTGGTGACGCGACTGGCAGCGGGAACGAAGACGGCAAAACATGTGATGCTGTATGAAACGGTTGCGATGATCGGAGTGACGGCGGGAAACCTTGTGGATTTGTTTCAATGGCAGTTTGTGGCGGGATTTGTTTTTCGAACGGTTTGCGGATTGTTTTGCGGAGTATTCGTAGGATGTCTGGCGGCGGCATTGGCGGAAGTGGTCAATGTATTTCCGGTTATGACAAGGCGTATTAAGCTGAAAGTCGGGATGGCGTACCTGGTGCTGGCGTTTGCTTTGGGAAAGGGATTCGGGGCGTGGTATCACCTGATTCTGGGTGCAGGAAGGTAGTGCGGATTATATTCCTGTGGGCAGGAGTAGGAATGTACAGGGAAAAGGAGCAGAAAGAATGGATGATAAACAAAGAAAACGTATGATATATGAGGTGGTGAAGGAGACAGACCCGACAAAGAGAGACGAGAAGTACAATCATTATGTGGAGCAAGTAACACCGAAGCATAATCCGTGGATTAATATTGCCTGGGCGTTTACTGTAGGAGGGGCAATATGTACACTGGGACAAGCTTTGTTGAACGGATATCAAAAACTCGGTGCAAGCAAAGAGGACGCGGCGTTGTATGTAACGATTACACTGGTATTCTTATCGGCGTTGTTCACCGGCCTGAATTTGTATCAGAAGCTTACAAAGTATGCCGGAGCAGGCAGTGTGGTACCCATTACGGGATTTGCGAACTCCGTGGCAGCCTCTGCCATTGAGTACAGTAAAGAAGGTCAGGTGTTCGGTATCGGCTGTAAGATTTTTACCATAGCGGGACCGGTAATTTTGTACGGAATATTGACCAGTTGGGTGTTGGGATTGATATATTGGGTGTTGAAACTGTTGGGAACGGTATAAAAAGAAGTGTCGAAATGTGCTGTTTATAAAGCACTTTCGGCATTTTTTATTTTTTTAAAAAATTTTTTAAAAAAAGACTTGACATATTATCAAAAAGATAGTATCATAACGATAGAGCTGATAATAACAAAATGATAATATCAATTTGAAACCAGAGAAACATAAACTAAATAAGGAGGAAAAAAAGATGGCAGCAAAAGAAAAGGTTTGGAACGTTACGGTAGAGGAGGTTCCGTACAAGGTTACGTTGGTAAGAAACAAGATTTCCGTAAACGGCAGCGAACCTGTGAGGTTTACAAAGCTCCAAAAGGCGGTGGGAGAAGGGAAAGGTTCAAATTATATAGTTCCGTTGGGGAATAAAAATGCGATATTACGTGTCAGTAGTGTGGGGCTTGTTGCACTGACTATGGACGGTATCGATTGTATGACGGGAAAGGCTTACGAGGCGCCGAAGATTCCGTGGTGGGCATGGATTCATGTAGTCATTCATGCATTGGGATTCTTTTTCTTAATCGGAGGTGCAATCGGAGGTGCCATTCAGGGTGGTGTAATCTGCCTTATGCTTGCGATTGCATCCGATAACAAGGAAAGTGATGCTCACAAAATCGGAGTATGTACCGCGATTTTGGCGGTTTCGCTTCTTGCGCAGTTTGGATTGGCATATCTGATTGTGAGAGCTTTGGTATAATCGAGAATGTTATGTAGAATTAAGCCCGGACCGGATGGTTTGGGCTTTTATTAAAATTAGCAAAATACTGCTTGACATATGATTGAAAAAATATTATCATAATAATAAAACAAATAGTATCAAATTGATAATATCAAAAGGAGGTCATTGCTATGAGGAAGACGTTGATTGTTGTGGACATGCAGAAGGATTTTATCGACGGTGCGTTGGGAACAAAAGAGGCGGTTGCCATTGTGGAAAACGTAAAGAGAAAAATCCAAATGTATCGGACAAACGGAGATGAGGTTATCTTTACCAGAGATACCCATCAACCGGAGTATTTAAGCACCAATGAGGGAAAATATCTTCCGGTGCCGCATTGTATCGAAGGAACCGACGGCTGGCAGATTTATGCCGGGTTGCCGACGGAGGGTGCGACGATTGTGAATAAGCCGACCTTCGGTTATCTTGACTGGGAAAAGTATAAATTTGAGGAAGTAGAACTTATCGGACTGTGCACCGATATCTGTGTGGTTTCCAATGCATTGATTTTAAAGGCAATGTATCCGGAAATTACCGTGAAGGTGGATGCGACTTGCTGTGCGGGTGTGACACCGGAGAGTCATGCGGCGGCTTTGACTACCATGAAAATGTGTCAGGTGGAAGTTTTTGAAGGCTAAAATACATCGAAAGGGGAGTGTGTTATGATACGGTATAACGGTAAGGCGTTGGATCTGAATCATTTTCCGGACGGTACTTTTTTGCTGAAGGAGACGGTGGCAGAGAAGGAAGAGGCGGTAATTCGATGGAATTTTGAAAATAACGAGGAGATGGTGGGATTATATTTTCTTACGAAACATCTTCGGGCAAAGGGAGTAAAGCGAATGGTACTGGAGCTTCCCTATATTCCCAATGCCAGACAGGACAGAGTAAAGAAGCCGGAGGATGTATTTACCTTAAAATACTTTGCGGAATTTATCAATTCTCTGGAGTTTGCGAAAGTGGATGTACTGGATCCTCACTCTTATGTCAGCGAGGCGTTGTTTGACAACTTGCGGATACGGACTCCGAAGGAGTATGTGGAGCAGGTAATCGGGCGTTTGGGCGGAAAGGAGAATTTGTTGCTGTTCTTCCCGGATGAAGGAGCCATGAAGCGCTATTCCGCTATGTTTGATTTGCCGTATGTGTTCGGAATCAAAAAAAGAGACTGGTCCACGGGAGAAATTCTCGGACTGGATGTAGCGGGACGTACGGAGTTGATTGCCGGAAGCAGAGTTTTGATTATCGACGATATTTGCAGTAAGGGAGGTACCTTCTTCCACAGCGCGAAAGCATTGAAAGTGTTGGGGGCAGAGGATATTTATCTATATATTTCCCACTGCGAAAATACGATCCTTCAGGGGGAAATTCCGACTACCGATTGGATTAGGCAGGTATATACTACGGATAGTATTTTTACCGGAAGTCACCCAAAAATAACCGTGCTGAGCGTATAGAGAAAGAGAGGGAGAGACAATGAACAGAACAAATCCGATGTTGTTAATCGATTTTTATAAGGCGGTGCATGCCGAAATGTTGCCACAGGGGATTACGAAATCCGTGTCCTATTTTACGCCTCGTATGAGCCGGGTGAAGCGCTGGAATGAGGTGGTGATGTTCGGCTTGCAGGGCTTTGTTAAGACGTATCTGATAGAATACTTTAACGAGGAGTTTTTCGGTAAGCCTTTCGAGGATGTAATGGGGGAGTATAAACGGATCATGGATGCGACCTTGGGGGCGGAAGCGTACAAAATCGAGAAGGTGGAGAAATTGCATAAGCTGGGGTATCTACCGATTGAGATTTTTTCCCTTCCGGAGGGAACATTGGTGCCGATGCATGTACCGATGTTCGGAATTACGAATACACATCCGGAGTTTGCATGGCTTCCGCAGTCTTTGGAGAGCCTGATCTCTGCGGAAAGCTGGCATCCGATGCTGGCGGCCACCGTGGGACATACCTACCGTGAAATTGTAAATCGGTATTACGACCTAACCTGTGACGATGCAATAGCGCGGGCGAAAGCGTTGGGGGCCTTTGATTTTCGCGGAGAGGAATGCACGGAGTCCGCTGTTAAGGCGGGAGCGGGATGGTGCCTGTCTTTCTTAAATACCGCTACGGTGCCGACGATTCCGTATTTGGAGCAGAATTATAATTGCGACTGCACGAAAGAGCCTGTGGCCTTCGGAAGCCCGAGTACGGAGCATTCGGTCATGTGCAGTAATTTTGCCGTGGACGGAGATGAAATCACCCTGCTCAGACGTTTGCTGACTGACATTTATCCGAATACTTCCTTTTCGGCGGTGCTGGATTCCTATGATTACTGGAACATCATCGAAAATGTGCTTCCGCAGTTAAAAAAGGAAATCTTAGAACACAACGGTTGTATGCTCATGAGAGGAGATTCCGGAGATTGTGTAGAGGTGGTAACCGAAACCGTATTTAAACTTTGGGATATTTTCGGCGGTACGGTAAACAGTAAGGGGTATAAAGTACTGGATCCGCATGTAAAAGCGATTTACGGGGATTCTATTACGGTGCAGCGTTGTGAGCAGATTTACGAGATTCTTACAGCGAAAGGTTTTGCCTGTTCTAACGTGGCGCTGGGAGTAGGTTCCTTCTCTTTTCAGTGTATTGAGGAGGACGGAATTTTGAAGCCGTTTACGAGAGATACCTTCAGCTCCTGCATTAAAGCGACCTATTGTGAGATTGACGGGAAGCCGTATCCGATTTTTAAGAATCCGAAGGACGGAGGGTTTAAAAAGTCCCAGAAGGGCTGTTGTGTGGTTTATTGCGAGGACGGCGTGCTCAAGTATCGGGATGAATATAACTGGGACGAGGCGATAACAGAGGAACGTAATCTGCTTAAGACCGTTTTTAAGGACGGAAAACTTGTAACGGAACAGACGCTTCAGGAAATCAGAGCGCGGTTGAACGGAGGGGAATTTTAATGAGTAAGTATGAATTTAATGCAAAAGAGATGAAGGACAGATGCGTACAGTGGATCAGAGACTGGTTCGAGAAAAACGGAGCCGGCTGTAATGCCGTAGTGGGAATTTCCGGAGGAAAGGACAGCTCTGTGGTGGCTGCACTCTGTGCGGAAGCCTTGGGAAAAGACCGGGTTATCGGCGTGCTGATGCCGTGTGGTGTGCAGGGAGACATTGACATGGCAAGAAAACTGGTGAACGTGTTGGAAATCAGGAATTATGAGGTGAATATTAAAGCGGCATTGGACGGTATTCTGGGGGCTTTGCCGGACATTGAGATCTCCGAACAATCCAAAACAAACCTGCCGCCGCGTATTCGTATGACCGTGTTATATGCGGTGAGTCAGAGCGTCAACGGACGAGTGGCCAATACCTGTAACCTTTCCGAAGACTGGGTAGGTTATTCCACCCGTTACGGCGACAGTGTGGGAGATTTCAGCCCGTTGTCCAGATTAACGGTGGCGGAGGTAAAGGCCATCGGAAGAGAATTGGGCCTGCCTGCGGATTTGGTAGATAAGGTACCGATTGACGGCCTTTGTGGTAAGACCGATGAAGATAATCTGGGATTTACTTATGCTGCACTGGATAAGTATATTCGAGAAGGAATATGTGAGGATGCAGCGGTAAAAGAACGGATTGATACGCTTCACAGAAGAAATCTGTTTAAACTGGAACTGATGCCGTGTTTTGAACCGTAAACTGCAGACAAATGAAAAGGAGGGGCAGTATGATACAGTACAGAATGAGTGAAGAAGAAAAACAGTATTTGGAGCAATACGATATTTCCGCATTTGAGCGTCCTTCCGTGGCGGCGGATATGGTCATTTTTGCAATCCGGGAGGCGGCGGAAGCAGAGAGCTTTCGAAAACTTCCGAAAAAGGCGTTAAAGCTTTTGCTGATTCAAAGAAACGATTACCCTTATAAGGGATATTGGGCTTTACCGGGTGGCTTCTGCAAACCGGAGGAGGATGTACAGGAGACGGCGGGACGTGAATTGTACGAGGAAACAAACATTCATAAAGCCTATTTAAGTCTTATCGGAACCTTCGGCAGTGCAGGCAGAGATCCACGGGGGTGGATTATATCCAATACCTTTTTGGCGTTGGTAGATGCCGAACGTTGTAAGTTACGGGCGGGAACGGATGCACAGGCTGCAAAATGGTTTACGGTGGAAGTGAGAGCGGAAGAACTGAAGCGAGATGTGAAAGAAGATTATGCAGAGTTAGAAACGATGTATGAGCTTTTGTTGACAGAGGAGGAATCGGGGGAGAGGATTTCTGCCACAGTCAAGGAGTATCGGCAGTTCCAGGATTACCATGAGACGGTATGGTATGAGATTGGGGAGCAGGGGCAGCTGGCCTTTGACCATGCGAAAATTATATTGTACGCATGGCAAAAGCTTCGGGCGGATGTGGAAAACGACCCGAGGCATGCATTTGATTTGATGCCGGAGTTTTTTACCCTGACCCAATTGCAAAATGCCATGGAGCTTATTTCCGGTCAGGAATTGCTGACCGCAAATTTCCGGAGGAAAATTGCGGAGTATGTGGTGGAAACGGATAAGGTGACGGAAGGCAAAGGACATCGACCGGCAAAATTGTTCGGCCGAAATCTGCAAGCATTCTACAGCTAGAGAATAAAGGACCGGAAAGAGTTTTGTCGAAAAAAGAAAACCCGGATACGGGAAATCTCTCTCAAAATGAGAACTGGGAATAAAAGGGAATTATTTGGGCGAAGGAGATTCTACAAAAATAGAAAAAGGAGCACTTGCGGACAACGGTTTTACAACAGGGTCTGCAAGGCTCCTTTTTTGCGCAATAGGCACGTTTGCGGTTTCTATTGCGCGGAAAACGCTATGAAATTGCTATAAAAAGAGGATAGTAAGCTTATTTCTTTAAGTCGTCACGAATTTCTTCGATGAGGAAGTCCACAAAAGCACTGTCGGAATTCTCTTCGCTGTAGCAGTTCTCCTTGCCGAAGACGATACCGGAATTATGGTCCTTGGTGTAGGTCTTCCATTCCGGAAGCGGTGTTCCGTCAATGTCGAGGCCGTTCGGGTTGCCGGTCTTGATGAAGTTGGTCATATAGTTACACATCTGACGTGCTACATCATAATGCTTGCCGGTAAACGGTCTCCAACATTTTGCCAGGGTTTCGAAGAAAAACCATAAATCCACGGAGTGGAAGGTGCCCGGCTGATCCGGTCCCGGAATATCCGCATCGAAACGATAGTAGTAGCAATCCTTGGTGTTGCCGTTTTCCTGTCTGTCAAGGAACATGCTCTTTACGGAACATTCAATGCCGTTGACCGGAGCGAATGCGGTATGACCCATGAAGGAAATCTGCTTTTTGCTTTCCGCAAATGCAAGGAATTCATCTGCTTTGTCACCGAAAAACTCTTTTGCCTTTTCGATTAATTCCGCCTCATCCTTTGCCGGGATGGTGTTTGGGAACTCATCTGCGGTATTGCCGGCCATTAACGGTACATTTAAGGCTTTTCCCGCGGCAATAAGCTTCATCGGATCGCCTACGGAGAATACACCGTCCTGAATCGGGAACATGCGTCCGTGGGTAGCAACATACTCATCATATTTGGAAAGCAGCCAAGTGGCATCCATTGCTCTTGCCTCGGCGAGAGACTTGGCACCGATGAAATCGAAGAACCCCTTGCCGTTCTCCTGAGCCTTCTCAAAGGTCATCGGAGAAGTAACAGGAGACTGTACCATATACGGACTCCGGATGGCACCGCTCATGATAACCGCTTTCTGGAATAGACCCTCATTCTGCGGGGAAGTCAGCTGCTGCATGACACTGCCGCCGCCTGCGGACTGACCGGCAATGGTGATGTTGTCCGGGTCACCGCCGAAAGCCGCAATGTTTCTTTTAACCCATTTGATGCCGGCCTGCTGATCCAGTAAACCGAAGTTTGCCGGAGCGTCCGGCTGTTCCTTTGCAAGCTCCGGATGAGCCAGGAAACCGAACAAATTCAAACGATAGTTTACGGTAACAACAACGACGCCGCGACGTGCGAAACGCTCACCGTCAAATTCCATCTCAGCGGTATAACCCCAGTTAAAACCGCCGCCGAAAATCCAAACGAGAACCGGAAGCTTATCCTCCGTGCTCTTTGCATTTGTCCACACATTTAAGTAAAGGCAGTCTTCGCCCATCGGAATCTCCGGATCCACATGCCATTCCTTACAGTAGATGTCGGTACCCAGACCCGGTGTGTTCTGAACGGAAATCGGAGCGAATTCATAGGCCTCCAATTCACCCTCCCAGTCCGGACACGGCTGAGGAGCTCGCCATCTGTTTTCACCTACCGGCGGAGCTGCGAACGGAATGCCCTTAAATGCGGTGATACGCGGATCCGCTGCCGGTAACCCCTTTACAATACCGTTTTCTGTTTTTGCTTTACGAATCATAAATAAACCCTCTCTTTCTTTTGAGAGCGCATCCGCATTTCCTCTTCTTACGATTTGAGGAGGCTTTGGTAGTTCCATCTCCACTGAGTCCATTCCATTTTTGCAGAGCGCAACGCTCCGTCAATCTTCCTTTAAGAGCAGCTAAGACTTTTCGGGGCGTCCTCAAGCCTAAGCCGCTCTTAAAGGTGATATCGACTGCGCTAGGGACGCGCCCCCTTCGGGAAAAGCAAAAATCGGAATGGCACAGTGGGAGCTGGAACTATTTAAAGTTTCTCCAATCAAATCGTAAGAAGTGCCAGGTTCGAGGAGATGTGCGGATACGCATCTCAATAATAAATTCTGTTTTAAAAAGTTTGAACAGTTCCGTATAACGGAATGATTACTTTAACAATTCGAATGACTTCAAGCTTACGTTTCCGCCGCCGCGGTAGGTAAGATAGATTGCGTTGACACCGTCCGGGATGTTGGCCTCGGCTTCGTAGCGCTCCCATACATTGGTGTACTGGAGGGTTACGGAACCTAATACTTCGCCGTCCCATGCGGTCTTGATTTCGAAGGTGCCGTTGCCGTAGCCGCGGGTGGTTACCGCAAAGCGCTTGATACCCTTACAGTCAAAATACTTGAAGCCTGCGGTTGCACTGTTGCTGATGTTGGCTACATAGCCGATTTCCTCATCGCCGTCGCGACCGTCCTGCATAACCTTCGGGAAGCCCTCGCCGCCGACAAATGGGCGCGGCTTATCGGTGAATAAGTTACAAGCCAGATAACCTGCATATTCGCCTTCACCCGGAAGCGGACCGTCGTTTAAGCCGCAGGAAGTAAGTTCAACCTGTGGAATGGAACCGTCGGAAAGCACGGTAATCTTTTCTGCACAGCCCTGACGGGAATACCAGCCGCCGTTGGTCTGACGATGATAGAAGATATACCACTGACCGTTAATTTCCACGATACTGCCGTGGTTGTTCGCACCGTAAGCCGCAGGCATATCCGCAGGCTTGTAGGTGTCGATATGTAAATCACAGTTGCTGACAATGACGCCGCCGTAGGTAAACTTATCCGTCGGGCTCTTGGCAGTAGCGTAGCACAGCTCGTGCATTACCTCGGAGGAGTAGATGAAGTAGTAGGTGTCACCGATTTTACGAATGGAGGAAGCCTCAAAGAAGGAATGACCTTCAAAGCCACTGCCTTCGCAGTACATGCAACCCGGAACCACCAGCTTCGGAGCTTCTAAAATCGTAAGCATATCGGAGTCAAGGACCGTTACCAGAGAACCGCTCCGGCTCTTGTCGCCTCTGCCGCAGAAACCGGTGTAAAGGTAAGTCTTGCCGTCCTCGGTCAAAACGCCCGGATCAAATTGCGGCTCGTCCCCCTGCTTGTCACCGAGACGGGTACCGTCTGCATAGTGCACATAGCCGTAAAATTCGTACTTGCCTGCCGGAGTGTCGCAAACAGCAACGGAAACCACCGAAGCGTGGTCAAGTACATAATACAAATAATATCTGCCGTCCGGACCCACGGTAACATCCGGTGCGTAAAGACACATCTTGCCGTCACGGTTTAACGGATCCGAGGTCTTCGGGTAAATTACACCCTCATAGCGCCAGTTGCCCAGATCGTCCACCGGTGCGGACCAGCAGACATAGTCGCCCATACAGAAGACATAACCGTTGTAAAAATCGTGGGAACCGTACACATAGACACGGTCACCGAATACGTACGGTTCACCGTCCGGAATATACTCCCAGGACGGAAGGTACGGATTCAAACCAAGTGCTTTTGCCATAAAAATACCTCCGTAAAAATTCATAAATTTAAAATCCGGGGAAGCGTTCAAAACAGAAACAAACCCCATCGATTCTATGATAAAACAAATGAAAAATAAAGTCAATTAGAAACCTAACTGATGCAAGGATTTTTATATAAAAGGTTATTTTTTTGAATGTGCCCGATACATTGCGGCACCATGCTTCGGAAGCGTTTTGCTGATACAGCCGTTATCTGCGGAAAATTCTTCCTTATTCCAAAGATCGAAACAGGAATAGTTATCTCCGAACGGAAGTACTGCGGTTACCTCGGTTTCGGTTTCGCCAAGATTGAAAAGTGCGACGCAGATGTCTCCGTTTTCAAAGGTGGTCATCCATGCGCAGGTCTCCGTATCCTCTGTTTTTTTGCGGAACAACGGATGAGCGGAATGGGTGTGCTGTAAGACTTCAATGAGATCCGAATTGTTTAACAGGCTCATGGTGAAACCGTCAAAGCCGGTCATGTCGCCGCCGATCATAAGAGGGGAGCGCATGATGCACCAGAGGGTCAGCATGGTACGCTGCTCATCCTCCGTGAATTTCGTGCGGTTTTCCCTGCCGTATACCTGATTGATCGGACCGATGGGAAGCATGTCCGCATCCGGCCAATGACCGTGGGTTTTAGTAACGCCGGAATGGATGCACCACTTTTCCGCACGCTCAAACATATTGTAAAGCAGGTCCCAACGGTCCCAGAAATCATCGGTGATGCGCCACATATTGGCATGTTGCTTCATGTGCTCTGCCATGTCGAGACGGGCCGGTCCCGGAGAAAGAGAGAGAACCATATCCCTGCCGCAGTGTTTGATGGCCTTTGCGATGGCTTCCGCTTCTGCGACCGGATATCCCCGGCAAATGTCATCTACCTTTACAAAATCAACGCCCCAGGAGGCGTAGAGTTCAAAGAGGCTGTCGTAGTAGGCCTGACCGCCTTCCGTTGCGCAGTTGACGCCGTACATGTCCGTATTCCAGTCACAGATGCTGCTCTGGGAGGAAATTTCTCTGGCAGTCATGGCGGTGCCCATAACGGCAGTGTTCCGATGAACCGCCTGACGCGGAATTCCCCGCATAATGTGAATGCCGAACTTTAAGCCTAAGGAATGCACATACCCGGCAAGCGGTGCAAAGCCTGCGCCGTTTGCTGCGGACGGAAAACGGTTTACCGCCGGCATAAGACGGGAATATTCATCCATACAAAGCTCGGTGAAGTTGTGATAATAGTGGTTTTCGGCGGTAGGCTCGTACCACTGGATGTCTACCACGATGTATTCCCATCCGTACTGTTTCAAATGTTGTGCCATAAAATCGGCGTTTGCTTTTACGATGTCTTCGGTTACGGCTGCTCCGTAGCAGTCCCAGCTGTTCCAGCCCATAGGCGGTGTTTTTGCAATCATGGGAATTCTCCTTTCTTTGTCTGTCACTTCCAGTGTACGATATCCGATGATTTTTTTCTATAGCAAAATGTTGAAATCGTATGGAGAAATGTGACTTTTTTGAGAGGATGGCTTGTGAAGAAAACGGGATAGCTTTTTGAGGATAAAAAGAGAAGAACGGAGAAGCCGGAAAAGGTTCGTGGGAGAACGCTCTTTTTATATTTGTATTAAAATATTATAATGATATGTCGCATGAACTATGTGTTGAGATATTGATATACTATAAAAAAAAGAACTACAAAAGTAATAAAGAAAAATGTAAAAAGTGCAATGGACAAGGGATAAAGGCGTGATATGACAAAATGAACATAAAAACATAATATAAATATTTGCATATTTTGCTTGCAAGATAGAAGAAAGTGATGTATAGTAATGTGAATGAAGGAATGTGTATTTGGATTTGCAATGAGGCGTATTGTTGAAAAGCAGAAAGCGAGATGCTTAAAGGAGAGTTGCAGATGAAACAAAGCAGGCAAAGAACAATGGAAATCAACGAAAAGACTTCCATGCTGTTGCTGGCAGGTCCGATTTTTGTGGAACTGCTGTTAAATATTTTGATTAATAATGTGGATACCGTAATGCTCAGCCGGTATTCCGAAAACTCTGTCGGTGCGGTGGGAAACGCCAACCAGATGATGTTTCTGTTCATTATTATGTTCAATGTGATTGCCAGTGCTACGGGGGTTGTGGTAGCCCAGTATCTGGGGGCAAAAAAGACGGAGAACATGAATCAGATATATACCCTGTCAGTGGTGTTTAACTTGACTCTGGGTGTGATCTTAAGTGCGGTAGTATTTTTGTTCCGTGACAACTTTTTATCTGTGTTAAAGGTAAGTCCGGTACAGGTGGAGGATGCCGGTACATATATGGCCATTGTGGGCGGCTTTTTGTTTTTGCAGGCGGGCTACAATGTTATGGTGCAGATTTTGCGATGTCACGGTTATACGAGAGTGGGTATGTTCATTTCCTTGGCGGTAAATGTGGTGAATATCGCGGGGAACTGGTTGTTCCTGTACGGCCCGTTAAAGTTCCTCAATTTAGGAGTGGCCGGCGTTGCAATTTCTACCGTGGTAGCCCGTATATTGGCGCTTTCTGTGGCAATGTTTATTTTCTTCCGGTATAAAATCGGAAAGATTTCCTTGAAGACCCTGAATCCGTTCCCGGGGCAGATTTTAATAAAGATGTTAAAAATCGGTGTACCGTCCGCAGGCGAGAATTTGGCCTATTCCATGTACCAGTTAGTGCTGCTTTCTTTTATTAATCCCATGGGTGAGTTGTCGGCGAATGCGAAGGTGTACAGCAATACGTTGATGTCTTTCTCTGTCGTATTTTCCAATGCACTGGCTCAGGCAACCCAGATTGTGACGGGACATCTGGTCGGCGCAGGCAGAGAAGATGCGGCGGATAAGCGTGTTATGAAGACCCTTGCAACGTCTCTTCCGGTGGCAATCGGAATCGCAACCTTAAATTTCCTGCTTTGTCCGTGGACATTAAAAATCTTTACCTCCAATCCGGAAGTGGTGCCGTTAGTGCAAAAAGTGCTGGCGGTGGGCATTGTTCTGGAAATCGGACGTACGACGAATTTGGTTATTATCGGCAGCATGAAGGCGGCGGGAGATGTACTGTTCCCGGTACTTATGGGACTGCTTTGTATGTGGGGGTGCGGTGTTACGGTAGGCTATACTTTTGGTGTGGCTCTGGCGTTCGGTATCGGCGGTGTGTTTATGGGAACCGCTGCGGATGAGTGTCTTCGCGGTATTATTATGTTTGTACGATGGCGACGCGGAAAATGGAAAGGAAAAGCCATTGTAGGGCGCGGTTAAAAGAAGATAAAAGCAAAACGGTCCTCTTTACGGAAGGACCGTTTCTTTTCGTTTTTTTCGGCGAACGCGGTTAATGTGCCGCTCAAAGTCACCGTTATTTAACAATTTGGTCAGCACATATTGCATAAAAGTCGGTACGGTGCAGGAATAGAATCCGAGCTTTTTTTGAAATTCCGGAACTAGGTGCTTCGGTAAAACCATGTAACCGATACGAAGGGACGGGGAGATGGTTTTGGAGAAGGTGTTCATGTAGATAACATTGTCATCCGGTGTATGGGAGAATAAGGTTTCTTCCGGTTTTTTGGACACCGTAAATTCCGATTCGAAATCGTCTTCAATAATATAGCGCCTGCATTTTGCCGCCCAACGCATATATTCGTGCCGTTTGGATGCGGAGGCGGTAACACCGCTGGGAAAACTCCGGTACGGGGAAATGTGCAGAATGTCGGCGGTGCAGGAACGCAAAGCGGTACTTTTGATACCGTCGTGTCCCAGCGGAAGCAAGATGGTGCGAACGTCTGCGGCACTGTATACCTGTTCGATTTTTTTGTAGGAAGGGGATTCCAGTGCGTATGTTTTGTTACGTCCCAGTAATTCCACAATCAGACCGTACAAATACTCGGAACCGGATCCGATGATAATCTGTTCCGTATCAGCCGAGATGCCGCGGCTACGTAATAAGTAGCGTCGAATCGCTTCCTTTAGCTCCGGATTGCCGGAGTTCGGGCAACGTTCGAGAATCCTTTCATTGTAATCACTTAATACACTTCGCATGGTTTTTGCAAGTACGGAAAAAGGAAACCCGGGTGTGTCATCGGTGGCGAGAGGGGAAAAAGATACAGTATTGGGCAGTGTTTCTCCTGCGGAAGATAAAAAAACATCTTCCGTACGAAAAATGACGAAGTAACCGCTGCGTTCCCGGGCTTCCGCATATCCTTCTTCACACAAAAGAGCATAGGAATGCTCTACCGTAACCGTACTGATGTAGGTTTCCGCAGCAATGAGACGCTTGGAAGGCAGTTTTGTTCCGTAGGGATAAATCCCCTTGATAATATCTTCCCGGACTTGTTTATAAAGTTGAAGATAGGCCGGGATATGGTCGGTTTTCTTAACGTTGTACCTCATCTGGTATTATAAAATTCTCCTTTTCTGACTATTATCATATAACCAAAAACATTATATACTGAAAAAAGAAAATTTGCAAGGAGGAACGCAGATGGTACATAATCAGCAGAAAAAGATAGCGGTAATCAATGATTTTTGCGGGTTCGGACGTTGTTCCCTGACCGTTTCTTTGCCGATTATTTCGGCACTAAAGGTGCAGTGTTGTCCTGTGCCGACCTCGGTTTTCTCCAACCATACGGCCTATGACAGTTTTTTTTATACGGACTATACAAACAGTATGGAGGCCTATGTAGAAGAATGGAAAAAGCTGGGGCTGACCTTCGACGGTATTTTAACCGGTTTTTTAGGCTCTCCGGAGCAGACGGAGATTGTAAGTCGTTTTTTGGAATATTTTAAAAAAGAGGACACCGTGACGGTGATGGATCCGGTGATGGGGGACGGCGGAAGCCTGTATGCCACCTATTCCCCGGAACTGGCAAAGCAGATGAAGAAGTTGTTGCCCTATGCGGATATTCTGACTCCGAATCTGACGGAGGCCTGTGTTTTGACGGATACCGGATATCGGGAGGATATGGACGATACCGGGCTGGCTGAAATTTGCGAAAAGCTGAGTCGCCTGGGCCCGAAGAAGATTGTTATTTCCGGTCTGGAACGCAGCGGACGTCTGATTAATTATGTTTACGAAGAAGGAAGGACACCGGTGGAGGTGGCGGGACCGAAAATCGGTCCGTGCCGTGCCGGAACGGGGGATGTGTTTTCCTCTGTCATTGCAGCGGATGCGGTAAACAGTGTGGATTTTCTTACATCGGTACGGCATGCGGCGGTGTTTATCGCAAAGGTATTACGCCGTGCTGTGGAACTGGAAATTCCGGTTACCGACGGAATCTGCTTTGAAGAGTTTTTGGATGAAATCGGAGAGGGCGTGAACGAGACGAAATGAAACAGAATAATCAAAAAAGAGTAACCAATATGTGTCTGGCGGGGGTACTGGTTGCACTGGTGTTTGTATTTACCGCATATTTGCATATACCCAGTGCCGCGGGGTATGTTCATGTCGGGGATGGTTTTATTTATTTTGCGGCATGTCTGTTGCCGCTTCCTTATGCGCTGTTTGTGGGGGCGGGCGGTGCTGCGCTGGCGGATTGTTTGACCGGATATGCAATCTGGGCTCCGGGTTCCGCCGTAATTAAGGCGCTGATTGTGTTTTGCTTTTGCAGAAAAACCAATAAAATAGCAAACGGAAGAAATTGGGCCGCATTATTACCGGCGGCGGTGGTTTGTGTCGGCGGGTACTATTTGTACGGCAGTATCCTTGCCGGGAATTTTGCAGCACCGCTTGCGGACGTGCCGGGAAACTGTATGCAGGCCGTGTGCAGCAGTGTGCTGTTTGCGGTGCTGGCGGTAACGGCGGATAAGTTAAAACTGAAAAATTTGTGTAATTAAGAAGAATAGATAAAGTTCTTGGATTATGAGCGTGCTTCCGAATACAGCGAAAGCGCGCTTTTTTGCTCTATAGGAAAATGTCGCATAGATGCGACGCAAAAGCGGCGCGAGAGTTTCGCAGGCGAAACTCTTTGTTCAGTTATAAACGTTTTTCTGATGCCTATCGTATAAAAAGGGCGGAATAATTCAATAAAAAACGCAGATACTTGGTATGAGTTGAGAAAAGAGGAAACGAATCGCGAAGAAAGCGAAGAAATTCGGATCGAAAGGCGGAAAAAATGGGTAAAAGCAAATGTGTCGGTGCGCAAAGTATTTGTTTTACGGAAGATGTGTATGTACTGGGGAGGGCAGCGGTTGTAGGAAGTAAGGAAGGAGAAGGACCGCTTCGTTCCTTTTTTGATATAATCGATGATACGAATCTGTTTGACGGAGAAAACTGGAACGATGCGGAGAGCAGAATGATGCAAAAGGCTGCGGCATTGGCAATTCAGAAGTCCGGGATGACACCGAAACAGATTCGGATGTTGTTTGCGGGAGATTTGCTGGGCCAGCTTTTGGCCAGCTCCTTCGGTGCGGGAGAATTGCCGATTCCATTTCTCGGCGTATACGGAGCGTGTTCCACCATGGGAGAAAGTTTGTTGCTTGCATCCATGGCTGTGGACGGAGGGTTTGCGGATTGTGCCGAGGCAGTCACTTCCAGCCATTTTGCCAGTGCAGAGAAGGAGTTTCGCTTTCCGCTCGCTTACGGAAATCAAAGGCCGTTGGCAGCGACCTGGACCGTAACGGGAAGCGGCGCGGTGGTGGTGGGAAACAGGACGGCCCTGGAACGATGTCGTGCCCAGAGAGAAGGAGCTGCCGGCAGCCACGGTAAATGCGGGATGTCCGGAGCGGAAGTGGTGGTTACGGGCGGCACTGTGGGAAAAGTGACGGACTACGGCGTGAAGGATAAAGCAAATATGGGGGCATGTATGGCTCCGGCAGCAGCTGCGGTTGTGGAAACACATTTGAATGATTTTCACCGGACACCCGGGGATTATGACAAAATCATTACCGGAGACCTGGGAGCGGTAGGTGTGAAGATTTTTGCGGATTTGTTGGGACAGAAGGGATACAGGGTAGAATCGGTACAGGAAGATTGCGGATTGTTGATTTTTGATAATGAAGTACAGGATACCCATTCCGGAGGCTCCGGCTGTGGTTGCAGCGCGTCGACGTTGGCGGGGTATCTGTTGGACAAGCTGTATGAAGGAGAATGGAACCGGATTTTGTTTGTACCTACCGGAGCACTTTTATCCCCGGTCAGTGCAAATGAAGGAAGCAGTATCCCGGGAATTGCCCACGCTATTGTATTGGAACGGAAAACGGAGGTAAAGTAAGATGGAGTATATAATTGCATTTGCGGTAGGCGGAGGAATTTGCGGGTTGGTGCAGGTTTTGATGGATCAGACAAAATTGCAGCCGGGGCGAATTATGGTGCTCCTGGTGTGCAGCGGAGCCGTGCTCAGTGCGGTCGGTTTATATGTGCCGTTTAAAGAATGGGCGGGAGCGGGAGCGTCCGTTCCGCTGACCGGATTCGGTCATACGTTGTTTGAAGGAGTAAAGAAGGCCGTGGATGAATCGGGATTCCTCGGTATATTTAAGGGTGGTTTTACCGCATCGGCGGTGGGAATCAGCGCGGCCCTTGTGTTTGGGTATATTGCGTCTCATGTGTTTAAAACTAAAATGAAGGATTCGTGAAAAAACGGTGAACTCGGCTTTTTTGCGGGGTTTTGCTTGCCTTTTTCACTATGTCGTGGTATACTATATAGCGTGTTTTCTTTGGTGGAAAACACGCTGTTTTATTTATAGGAAAGAGGACGATAAGTATGAAAAAGAAGATGTTTACTGCCGCAATTTGTGTGGCAATGAGTTTGGCACTGTGTGCGTGTAACAAGACTGACCCGGCAGGCTCCGGGAATCCGACAAGCGGTGTGACGAAACAACCGACCGCCACTGCGGCGCCGACGGCGACTCCGAATGCGGTGGATGAGGCATATGCCGCATTGCCGTTCAGCAATTACGATGATTATGTGGCATCTACGGTTCTTCCGGAAGGCTATGTCGGTTTTGAAGTAGAGAAGGTTACGGATGCCGATGTAGATGCATATGTACAGGAAGTGCGGGAGAACAATAAGGTCAGAGAATTAAAGGACGGTCCGTTGGAGCTGGGAGATATTGCTATTATCGATTACGTGGGATATTTGGATGGTGTTGCTTTTGAAGGCGGTACCGACAGGGGAGCGGAGTTGGAACTGGGTTCTCATTCGTTTATCGAGGGTTTTGAAGAAGGTCTGGTAGGTGCCAAAAAGGGAGAAACGGTTTCGCTCAATCTGACGTTTCCGGTAGATTATCATAACCTGGATATGGCCGGTAAGGCAGTTGTTTTTGAAGTAAAGATTAATTCTGCCGCAGCTCAGGTGCTGCCGGAGTTTACGGATGAGTTTGTGAATACGCTTACTTCCGGTGAGTACACCACGGTGGAGGACTTCCGCTTATACGCAAAGGGATTTTTGACCGAGGAGAGAAAGTACACCGGTGTTATGGATTATCTTGTGGAAAATGCAACTTTCGGTAAGCTGAACGAAGAATATATTTCCGCGGCATATGATTTGGAAAAGCAGTATTATGCAATGATGTACGGTTTCGGTAGTGTGGAAGAGTTCGAGTCTGTGTTCGGAGAAGAAGCCAGTGAGGTTTTGTGGACTATGGTAGACAAGCAGATTCGTCGTTACGAACAAGACAGAGTGGCTCTTTACTGCGTGGCAAAAGCGGAAAATCTTACGTTGACGGAGGAAGAATATCAGACCGCTGTAGCGGAATATGCCGAGAGCAACGGAATGACGGTGGAGGAACTGTACAAGGTGCAGGATGAAGCAACACTTCGTCAGTCCATGCTGATGGAGATTGCATTGGAATACTTGCTGGAGAATATTGTCGAGGTTGAGAAGGGGGAAGAATAATGAATTTAAAGGGACGTTCTTTTTTGAAGTTACTTGATTTTACACCGGAAGAGATTTTATATCTTGTGGATTTGGCAGCGGAGTTAAAGGACAAAAAGAAAAAGGGAATCCTTACGAAAGATATGCATGCAGGTAAGAATGTGGCATTGATTTTCGAAAAGACCAGTACCAGAACCCGTTGTTCCTTTGAGGTGGCTGCGTATGACCTGGGTATGGGCTGTACTTACCTGGACCCGGCCGGCTCTCAGATCGGAAAGAAGGAGAGTATTGCGGATACCGCAAGAGTTCTCGGAAGCATGTACGAAGGTATCGAGTATCGCGGCTACGGTCAGGAAATCGTAGAGGAACTGGCAAAGTATGCGGGAGTTCCGGTATGGAACGGTCTGACCAATGAGTTCCATCCGACCCAGATGCTGGCGGATGTGCTTACCATTAAGGAAAAGTTAGGCAGAATCAAGGGCGTAAAGCTGACCTATATGGGAGATGCCCGTTATAATATGGCAAACTCTCTTATGGTAGTATGCGCAAAGCTCGGTATGCATTTTACCGCATGTACTTCCGCAAAATATTTCCCGGACAAGGATTTGGTTGCGCAGTGTAAGGAAATTGCGGCACAGACAGGAGCTACCATTACGCTGACAGAGGATGTGACGGCAGGTACCAAGGGTGCGGATGTAATTTATACCGATGTGTGGGTGTCCATGGGTGAGCCTGACAGCGTTTGGAAGGAAAGAATCAAAGAGCTTTCTCCGTACCAGGTAAATAAGGCGGCTATGGATAATGCGGGACCGCAGGCTATCTTTATGCACTGTCTCCCGGCGTTTCATGATTTAAAGACCACCATCGGAAGAGAAATCAGTGCCAAGTACGGTATATCCGAAATGGAAGTAACGGATGAGGTGTTCGAGTCTTCTCAGTCCGTGGTATTTGATGAAGCGGAAAACCGCATGCATACCATTAAGGCGGTTATGGTAGCGACCTTAGGTTAGACGATAGGAAAGCATTTATACGGTTTTCTAAGAAATCTAATCGTTTTCTAATTTGATTTTTGACCAAACCTCTTGTATGATAGAGACAGATACAAAATGTTTGTAAGAGAGGTAATGGGTATGAAGAAAAATAATTCGGTAGGTATTGTTTTAGGACTGCTCTTTTTGATTATCGGTGCCGGATATTTGGCGGAGGCGCTGGGATTTATTCCGGAGTTTACGATTTTCTTTGACGGGTGGTGGACGTTGTTCATTATCGTTCCGTGTTTTTGCGGTTTGTTTCGTAAGGACGGAGCCAAGATAGGAAACTTGATCGGTATCGCAATCGGGCTGTTCCTTTTGCTGATGGCACAGGATGTGTTAAGCGGTGAAAAACTGTGGGCGATGTTGCTGGCGGCAATCTGTGTATTAATCGGTGTGAATTTGATTCTTCCGAAGAAAAAGATGCAGAAAGAGGATGGATTTGAAACTCACACGGACCGCTTTGACAGAGGAGAGACTGTGTCGGAAGGCAAGGCGAATCATTCCACGGTAGAGCGTTTTACGGACGGTGAGGTTGTGGAAGATGCGGTGTATCGCGAGGTGCCGGAGAGTGCGGGAGAGACGGAACAGTCTTCCCGGGAGAACAGCCAGACTTACGAGAAGACCGGCGATATGGACAAGGTGGTATGTTCGGCGGTGTTCTCGGGTCGGGATATCCGGGTGGATAATTCCTATTTTAACGGAGCGGATTTGTCCGCGTTGTTCGGCGGAATCGACATGAACCTGAAGAATGCGTTAATAAAGAAAAATGTAACCATCGATGTAAAGGCGGTATTCGGCGGTATCGACATCATTATGCCGGCGGATGTCAGAGTGGTGGTAGATATTACCCCGATTCTCGGCGGTGTGGAAAACGGAACGAGAACGCCTTTAGGGGCGGATGAGAATACGCCGACGGTATTTGTTCGCGGAACCTGTTTGTTCGGCGGCGTGGAAATAAAGTAAAAAGCGGAGGCTTTTATGTACGAGGGACGAGTGGTGTTGTGCGTCAGCAATGCTTATGAGCAGAAGTATTATTTAAACGAGGACTTCGAAGGACTTCCGAAGACGATTCGGGACGAGCTTAAGATTATGTGTGTGCTCTATACGGAAGACGTAGGCGGTATTCTATCTCTTGTGTTCGAAGAGGATGGAACCCTGGTGTTTGACGTAAATGCGGATGAGGGAGATTTACTGTACGACGAAATCGGAAGCGTCCTTTTGATAAAGAAGTTACAGGAAGAAAAAAAAGAGCTGCTGGAGTCTTTGGAATTGTACTTTAAGGTGTTCTTTTTGGGAGAGGATCCGGGAAAGCTGATAGTTCCGGGATATTAAGTGAAGACGGTGCGAGGGATGACCGATGTTGTTCCTCGCCCTTGTGTATGTGTGGGAAGATATATTTGTTCTGCAGAAGGCGGAAACGGAAAGGAGAACGTATATGTTACTTGCAATTGATGTAGGAAATACGAATTTTACCTGTGGTGTGTTTGACGGGGAAGCGTTGGTAACTACCTTCCGTATGACGACAAAGGAGAAGCGTACATCGGATGAATACGGTCTTTTGTTTTGTGGTCTGGTGGAAAACCGCGGCATAAAAAAAGAACAGATTACGGATGTAATTATTGCGTCGGTGGTGCCGGATGTGATGCACTCTTTGACCAATTCTGTTTTGAAGTATTTTGATTGTAAGCCGATGATTGTAGGAGCCGGTACGAAGACAGGACTCCGCATTGTGACTGCCAACCCGAAGGAAATCGGAGCCGACCGTGTGGTGGATGTGGTGGCGGGCTATGAACTGTACGGCGGTCCGGTGCTGGTAATTGACTACGGTACGGCGACTACCTATGATTTGGTAAACGCAGAGGGAGAGTTTGTGTCCGGTGTTACCAGCCCGGGGATTGCGATTTCCGCAAACGCACTCTGGAATGAGGCCGCAAAGCTTCCGAAAATCGAAATTAAGAAACCGGAGTCCATTCTTGCGAAGGAAACCATTACCAGTATGCAGGCGGGCCTTGTGTACGGTACCATCGGCCAGACCGAGTATATTGTAAAGAAAATGATAGAAGAATCCGGTTATGCGGATGTAAAAGTAGTGGCAACGGGAGGTCTTGGGCGTATTATAGCAGAGGAGACCGACTTCATTGACGAATATGATCCGATGTTAACCATGAAAGGCTTGTATTTGATATATCGTCGCAACAAAGGACAGGGGAAATAAGATGGAGAGAGTTTTGCAAATCGGGAATGTAAAAGTGAACGGCATTTTAGCCCTGGGGCCTATGGCAGGTGTAACGGACCTGCCTTTTCGCTGTCTTTGCAAAGAACAGGGAGCAAGCTTGATTTACACCGAGATGGTCAGCGCAAAAGGGATTCATTACAATAATAAAAATACGAAGAGTTTGTTGGAAACCGCAGATTCCGAACGACCGGTAGCATTGCAGCTGTTCGGTGAGGATGCAGGGATTATGAGTGAGGTGGCAAAGCGGATTGAGGAACTGCCTTTTGATATTTTGGATATCAACATGGGGTGCCCGGTGCCGAAGGTGGTCAATAACGGGGAAGGCTCCGCTCTCATGAAGGACCCGGCAAAGGCGGGACGGATTATTGAGGCCATCGCAAAGGAAATCAAGAAGCCGGTGACGGTAAAAATCCGGAAGGGCTTCGGAAAAGACGATGCCAATGCGCCGGAACTGGCGAGAATTGCGGAAGAGAGCGGTGCGGCGGCCGTTGCGGTCCATGGACGAACCAGAGAGCAGTATTACAGCGGGAAGGCGGACTGGGAGATTATACGCCAGGTAAAAGAAGCAGTAAAGATTCCGGTTATCGGTAACGGAGATGTTTTTACCCCGGAGGATGCGAAAAGCATGCTGGATACGACGGGATGTGACGGTATTATGTTAGCTCGCGGTGTACAGGGAGACCCGTGGCTGTTTCACAGAGTTAATCATTATCTTGAAACGGGAAAGTTGCTTCCGAAGCCTTCTATGCAGGAACTGATTGATACGATTCTGCGCCATGCAAGGATGCAGATGGAGTTTAAGGGAGAGTATCTCGGAATGCGGGAGATGAGGAAGCATGTGGCCTGGTATACGACGGGATACCCGCACTCGGCAAAGCTCAGGGTAAAGGTAAACGGGGTGGAGACGATGGAAGAGTTGGAGGAACTGCTGGAGGAATATAGGAGAGAGACCGAAGGCGCGATTGAATAACGTAGATTCGGGGTGTCGAAACGGTGACAAAGTACCGTCAGAATAGGCAAAAGATGGGACGCTTCTTGTCGGTTCTTCAACATTATTGACAAATTTAAAAATATTTCAAATTAGGTGTTGACAATTTTAAAAAAAGAGTGTATGATAGCGAAAGACAAATGTTCGCGAGAGAAAAACACTACAACGCGACCGTAAGTGAATAAAAGGAATCAACCGAGGCGCATTAGAAGGTGTGAGATTCGGTTAAAGATGGAGGTAGAAGATTATGGCAAAGTTAAGAGTCGGAATTTTAGGTGCAACCGGTATGGTAGGACAGAGATTTGTTGCGCTCCTTGAGAATCATCCGTGGTTTGAGGTGGTTGCGGTGGCGGCAAGCCCGCGTAGCGCAGGTAAGACTTACGAAGAAGCTGTAGGTGATCGTTGGAAGATGACCACCCCGATGCCGGAAGCGGTAAAGAAGCTGGTCGTTATGAATGTAGATGAAGTGGAAGCTGTAGCTTCTCAGGTTGATTTTGTATTCAGTGCATATGAAGGTACCAAGGAAGCAATCCAGGCAGCAGAGGAAGCTTACGCAAAGACCGAGACCCCGGTAGTTTCCAATAACAGCGCACATCGCTGGACTCCGGACGTTCCGATGGTGGTGCCGGAAATCAACCCGGATCACATGAAGGTGATCGATTTCCAGAAGAAGCGTCTCGGTACCAAGAGAGGCTTTGTAGCAGTAAAGCCGAATTGCTCCATTCAGAGTTATGCTCCGGTACTTACCGCTTGGGCAGAGTTTGAGCCGTATGAAGTGGTGGCTACCACCTATCAGGCAATTTCCGGTGCAGGTAAGACCTTCAAGGATTGGCCGGAAATGGTAGAGAACATCATCCCGTACATCGGCGGTGAAGAAGAGAAGAGTGAGAAGGAGCCGCTTCGTA
>CALBKM010000051.1 GCA_937895705.1 uncultured Clostridia bacterium | reverse complement strand
TTAAAGCGGTACGCGAGCTGGGTTCAGAACGTCGTGAGACAGTTCGGTCCCTATCCGGCGTGGGCGCAGGATATTTGAGAGGAGCTGTCCTTAGTACGAGAGGACCGGGATGGACTGACCTCTGGTGTATCGGTTGTTCTACCAAGGGCATGGCCGAGTAGCCAAGTCGGGACGGGATAAACGCTGAAGGCATCTAAGCGTGAAGCCCCCCTCAAGATAAGATATCCCATAGCATAAGCTAGTAAGACCCCTTAAAGACGATAAGGTAGATAGGCAGAAGGTGGAAGCATGGTAACATGTGCAGCTGATCTGTACTAATAGGTCGAGGGCTTAACCATAACGGTGTTTACATTCGGAATAATTGTGTGTAGTGTTAAAGTATGGCCTAGTGGCTCAGTTGGTTAGAGCGCCGCCCTGTCACGGCGGAGGTCGTGGGTTCGAGTCCCATCTGGGTCGTTTATGAACAGTTGTTCATAAACGCGAGTACCGGATTCGGAAACTCGCTTATTCTCATATGCGGGGTCTTAGCTCAGCTGGGAGAGCATCTGCCTTACAAGCAGAGGGTCATAGGTTCGAGCCCTATAGGCCCCACTATTACCGATAATTTGGCATCGTCTTTGCATCGCCAAATGGTATAATTCAATAAGATACCATGCCGATATGGCTCAATTGGCAGAGCAGCTGACTTGTAATCAGCAGGTTATCGGTTCGAGTCCGATTATCGGCTTAAAAATATGGATGGGTTCCCGAGTGGCCAAAGGGGGCAGACTGTAAATCTGTTAGCGACGCTTTCGAAGGTTCGAATCCTTCCCCATCCACTTAACAAAAGAAAAATTATTATCGCGGGGTGGAGCAGTCTGGAAGCTCGTCGGGCTCATAACCCGAAGGTCGTAGGTTCAAATCCTGCCCCCGCAACTCTTCTGTTATATATAATAGAAAAAGATACCATGCCCAGATAGCTCAGTTGGTAGAGCAACGGACTGAAAATCCGTGTGTCACTGGTTCGATTCCGGTTCTGGGCATTATTTTTTTGTTATTCGGTGTTTTATTTGATATACCGGTACAAGAAAAGATGGGCTACTAGCTCAGGCGGTAGAGCACTTGACTTTTAATCAAGGTGTCGCGGGTTCGAGTCCCGCGTGGCTCATGTGAAAAGCTCCGAGGTTCGGAGCTTTTTTCTTTGCGGAAAGAGAAGTAGACCGGGATGATTTCTTATGATATAATAAAAAACGGAGAGTTTGTTGCCTGAGAGGAGATGCCGAGATGATAGTTGAGCGCATACGAAAGATTACAAATGAAACGACACAAAAGTTTATACTTTGGGGATTGACGGTATTGATCTTTTTGTTGCCGGTGCCGCAATTTCTGATGCCGGATAACAGAAGAATGATTTCCCTACAGGCGACAATATTGATGTTTGCTCTGTTTTACTTTGCCTTTTTGATAGCGATAGAAGTGATTAACAAACGTTTTAAGCTGAAAGGAAGCGGTTGGGCGATAAAGTTTTTAGCCGTGTTAGCTCTTATGGGTGTAGTTTCCGTTTTGATTTCTAAGAATAAGTACTTGGCGATATACGGTGCTTGGGAACGTTATGAGGGTTTGTTTTCTTTGTTTTCGTATTATTGCATATTTTTAGTTGCAACATTATTGGAAAATGAGAAATATCGTCGCTATTTATTGTATTGCTTCATAGGTCTGGGATGTGTTGTCTCTGTTTACGGAGTTTTGCAGTTTATGGAATTATATGAGCCGGGATTTCGATTTCCGGGAATGGCGTATGTTCCGATGCGGAATCCGAATTTTTACGCAGCGTTTGCGGTGATGTTTACGGGGATAACGATGGGCGGATTCTTTTTATGTGATAAAAAGGAAGAGATGGCACATTGGGGAATTTTAAAGAACAGAAGTCTTTGGTACACACTCGTATTGTTAGGATATTCGGCATGCGTTTCGTCTTCTTCTACGGTGGTATATGTTGGATTGATTATGATGTTTGCGCTTTTTCTGTTTACGGAAATTGCCACAAAAAGAAGGAAGTTTATTCCGTTTATTCTTTTATTACTGGGATTGGGAGTCATAATCGTAATATTTAACTTATGCAGGAATGGTGGCGTGACGGCGGAGATTACGTCTGTTTGGAACCAGATACAGGAAGAAGGAAGTGTGTTTGGGGATAGTGTCGGAACCGAAAGGATGCAGAAATGGAAGGTGACTTGTTCGTTATTGCCGAAATACGGACTGTTCGGTTGCGGCATTGAACAGTTGGGTGATACTGTTTTAGTGGCGGATATAAAAGAAAGTTTTACTTATTTTGATAGGGCTCATAACGAATATTTACATATTTGGATTACCGAAGGAATTTTTGCCGTAATCAGTTATATTGCATTTTTGTGTGCATTGTTTTTCCCGGGAATGAAACGTTTTATCAAGAAAGGTAAAAAGGGCTATCAAGGAACCGATCTCATATCCGAAATCGCATTGTTTGCTTTCTTTGGGTATATCGCACAGGCATTTTTTAATATCAGTGTGGTACAGGTTGCCCCTTATTTTTGGATGATATGCGGTCTTGTATATAGAAAGAAGGAAACAGATGAAGAAACAACGAATTGCTGAGGCAGCTTATATTATCGGGGCTGTTTTATGCATGGGAATTTGTATTATGAGCGGAAAAGATAGCGGAGAAGAGGCAATGGGAGCCGTAACGGCGAGCCCGACGCCGGTTGTTTTTCCGACAAAGGAGCCGGAGGTTTTGCCGACAAAGATCCCGGATGGTTTACCGGAGCTTACTTCCGCACCGGTGCAGGATACGGTTCCTACGCCGGAACCTTCGGAGAATGTTACACCTGTTCCGTCGGGACAACCTATCGGAGAGCAGGAGGAGAACCGGGAGCAGGAGAATCCGAAGGGAGGAGAACAGGATATTACCGTAACTATGTCACCGGGGCAGGAGAATGCGTCGGGCAAACTTCCGGGAGCTTTGGAAATTAAAAACGCGAACTACGAACAATATAATAATGATACAAAAGCATGGTGGTTCATCAGAAACAAACAGCACAAGCCGTCGGGAAGCGGGGAAGAGTTTCCGATTTCCGAGTATTCCGCGTATTATCTGGATAAAAATGCAGACGAAAGTGATAAAGTAATTTATCTTACCTTTGACTGCGGTTATGAAAACGGGTTTACTCCGGCTATTTTAGATACCTTGGCGGAAAAAGACGTGAAGGCGATGTTCTTTGTCACAAAAGATTTTGTTGTAAAGAATCCGGACTATGTGAAACGTATGAAGGAGGAAGGACATCTGGTAGGAAACCATACGGTGCGCCATCTCAGTTCCCCGTCACTGACGCCGGAAGAACTGGAAGCGGAGCTTCGTGAAGTGGCAAAGGTAATGGAGGAGAAAACGGGATATAAGATAGATCCGTTTTTCAGGCCGCCTATGGGAGAGTACAGCGAGCGTACGTTAAAGGCCACTCAGGATATGGGCTATTCGTCGATTTTCTGGAGTATTGCGTATTATGATTACGACGTGAATGACCAGCCGGGGAAGGATTACGTGACGGACCATTTTGCTACGTATCATCATAACGGTACGATTGTCTTGATGCACAATATTTCGGAATCCAATACACAGGCACTGCCGGAAGTGGTGGACCTTTTGAAAGCAGAGGGATATCGCTTCGGCGAACTGACGGAGTTGAATAACTAGAACGGAATCCCCGGGTTTCTTTGGACATCGGAAGCAAAAAGACGTCCAAAATCCGTATGGTACCTAAGTTTTTTTCCACTTCGCGAAAAAAAGATTGAAAAAATCTTTTTTTTGGTGTATAGTGATGGTATGCGAGCCTTTGTGCCCTTTTGCTGGTTGTGTTTCCGGGGGGAAACGGGGCGGCTCTATGTAGGATAAAACAAACGATATTATTTTAAGGAGGATTTATCCATGAAGTTTTTTATCGACACTGCGAATGTAGCAGACATTAAGAAGGCAAATGACATGGGCGTTATTTGCGGCGTTACTACCAACCCGTCTTTGATTGCAAAGGAAGGCAGAATCTTCGAAGAAGTAATCAAGGAAATTACCGATATCGTTGACGGACCGATCAGCGGCGAGGTAAAGGCTACCACCGTTGATGCGGAAGGCATGATCGCAGAGGGTAGAGAAATTGCAAAGATTCATCCGAACATGGTTGTTAAGATTCCGATGACCGTAGAAGGCTTAAAGGCTACCAAGGCTTTGGCTGCCGAGGGTATTAAGACTAACGTTACCTTAGTATTCTCCGCTAACCAGGCTCTTCTTGCTGCAAGAGCAGGTGCAACCTACGTTTCTCCGTTCCTTGGCAGACTTGATGATATTTCCATGCCGGGTATCGATTTAATCCGCACCATTTCCGATATGTTCGCTATGTACGATGATATTGATACTCAGATTATCGCTGCAAGCGTAAGAAATCCGATTCACGTTACCGACTGTGCATTAGCAGGCGCTGACATCGCTACGGTTCCGTATTCCGTAATCGAGCAGATGACCAAGCACCCGCTCACCGATCAGGGTATCGAGAAGTTCCAGAAGGACTACATCGCAGTATTCGGTAAGTAATAGTTCATCGACACATAGGGGTAGGTTTATTTGCCTACCCCATAAAATACTTTATCTTGGAGGTTACATACATGAGTACGATTGACAATATGTCTGTAAACGCAATCCGCGTTCTTGCAGCTGATGCCGTACAGAAGGCTAATTCCGGTCATCCGGGTCTTCCGCTCGGTGCTGCTGCTGTTGCTTACGAGCTTTGGGCAAAGGAAATGAAGCACAATCCGGCTAATCCGGACTGGGCAAACAGAGACCGTTTCATCCTTTCCGGTGGTCACGGTTCCACTTTGCTTTATTCTTTATTACATTTATTCGGCTACGGCCTTACCAAGGAAGACTTGATGCAGTTCCGTCAGCTGGATTCCCTGACCCCGGGTCATCCGGAGTACCGTCACACCAGAGGTGTTGAAGCTACCACCGGCCCGCTTGGTGCAGGTATGGCTATGGCTGTAGGTATGGCTATGGCAGAAGCTCACCTTGCTGCAAAGTTCAACAAGGAAGGCTATGATGTAGTTGACCACTTCACCTATGTATTGGGCGGAGACGGTTGTTTGATGGAGGGTATTTCCTCTGAGGCATTCTCCTTAGCAGGCACCCTTGGTTTAAGCAAGCTTATCGTATTATACGATTCCAATAAGATTTCCATCGAAGGAAGCACCGACATCGCGTTCACCGAGGATGTTGAGGGCCGTATGAAGGCATTCGGCTTCCAGACTCTTACCGTAGAGGATGGTAACAATTTAGAAGAGATCGGTAAGGCAATTCGTGCCGCTCAGGCAGAGACCACGAAGCCGTCCTTCATTATCTGTAAGACCCAGATCGGTTTCGGTTGCCCGGCTAAGCAGGGTAAGGCAAGTGCTCACGGTGAACCGCTTGGTGTTGATAACGTAGCAGCCATGAAGGAAAATCTCGGCTGGCCGTCTCAGGAGCCGTTCTTTGTACCGGACGAAGTATACGCAAACTACAAGGCAATCTCCGCTGAGAAGGCAAAGGATGAAGAAGCTTGGAACAAGATGTTTGCAGAGTACTGTGCAAAATATCCGGAGATGAAGAAGGCTTGGGATGATATGTTCAACCTTGACATCGCTAAGGATTTAATCGACAACGAGGAGTTCTGGGCATTCGACGATAAGCCGGAAGCTACCAGAAACCTTTCCGGTGTTGTACTTAATCGTTTAAAGGATTATGTTCCGGCATTAATCGGTGGTGCAGCAGACCTTGCTCCGTCCACCAAGACCTATATGAAGGATGCGGGAGATTTCTCCAAGGATAATTACGCAGGCCGCAACTTACACTTCGGTGTTCGTGAGCTTGCAATGGCAGCAATCGGTAACGGTATGACCTTACACGGTCTTCGTGCCTTTGTTTCCACCTTCTTCGTATTCAGTGACTACGTAAAGCCGATGGCAAGACTTTCTTCCATCATGCGTATTCCGACCACTTATGTATTAACTCACGACAGTATCGGTGTCGGTGAGGACGGCCCGACCCATGAGCCGATTGAGCAGTTAGCTATGCTTCGTGCTATGCCGAACTTCAACGTATTCCGTCCGGCAGACGCAACGGAGACCATCGCTGCCTGGTATTCCGCAGCTACCTCTAAGGAGACCCCGACTGCACTTGTTCTCACCAGACAGAACCTTCCGCAGCTTGCAGGTTCCTCTAAGGAAGCTTTAAAGGGTGGTTATGTAATCGCTGATTCTACCAAGGCTACCCCGGATGCTATCATCATCGCTTCCGGTTCCGAGGTTTCCCTTGCTATCAACGCAAAGGAAGTACTTGCAAAGGAAGGCGTAGACGTAAGAGTCGTATCCATGCCGTGTATGGACCTCTTCGAGCAGCAGAGCGCAGAGTACAAGGAGAGCGTTCTTCCGAAGAACATCCGCGCAAGAGTTGCAGTGGAAGCTCTCATCGACTACGGTTGGGGCAAGTATGTAGGCCTTGACGGTGCTACCGTAACCATGACCGGTTTCGGTGCTTCCGCTCCGGCTAACACCTTGTTCGAGAAGTTCGGTTTCACTGTAGAAAATGTTGTAAAGGCTGTTAAGAGTGTGCTGTAATCAGCCGATATAATTTCAGAAGATAAGGGCAAACTCACGGAAACGTGGGGACGCAAAACCAAGAATCTAAGGATATTTTGATATCTATGATAGTCCGGTTGCAGATTTTTATTTGCAACCGGACTATTTTTTTGTAATGACAAAACCACAATTGGTAGTGGTAAAATTTGGGCGTACCACAGTATATGTAAAATGAAAGAAAATGCAGAAAAATAAAGGGTTTATGATTCATCATTTTGTGCAATGTTTACGAAAAAAACCTTGAAAAATTGCGGATTTTGTGCTATAATACAGATAAATAAAACGAACATGACAAATCACATAATATTTAGATAATTAGGTGTGCGAAAGCATATAAAGGGGGACGTCGCAAATGAGTCTGAACGGAGCGGAAGGCTTTGGCAAGAAGAGAAAGCGTTTGGGTGACATTTTAGTAGCGGCGGGAGTGATTACGGAAGAGCAGTTATTGCAGGCGTTGGAATATCAGCGTCAGCAACCGAAGAAGATGCGTCTCGGTGTTGCCTTGGTACAGAAGGGTATCACCAACGAGGCAGCAATCGTAACTGCTTTGAAAGAACAGTTAAATATTGATGATGCGGTATTGACCGGAATACAGATTCCTCCGGATATCATAAAATTGGTTTCGGATCCGGCGTTGTTAAAAAAGCACGGCATGATACCGTTCTCCATTGATGAAAAGAATCCGAATCGGTTGTTTGTGGCCATGGTAGACCCGATGGACATCGTGGCAATGGATGACCTTGCGGTGGTAACGGGCATGGAGATCGTTCCGATGATTTCCACTAACACGGAAATTATGTCCACCATCGATAAATATTACGGTGGTCAGGAAACAAAAGCAATGGCAGACCGCTTCGCCCAGCAGAGAGGCGAAAAAGAGGACGAGGCAAAACAGGAAGAGGCGGAAGCTACCGTTGAAAACTCTCCGATTGTAGTCCTGGTAAAAACGATTATTGAACAGGCAGTTCGTATGAGAGCTTCCGATATACATATTGAACCACTGGAAACCATCATTCGTGTGCGTTACCGTATCGACGGTGTTTTGCAGGAGATTAACCGGTATCAGGTGTCCCTGCTTTCCGCGATTATCGCACGTATCAAAATTATCGGCGGCATGGATATTTCCGAGAAGAGAAAGCCGCAGGACGGTCGTATTACCCAGATTGTAGACCATATGGAGTACGATATCCGAGCTTCCATTCTGCCGACGGTGTTCGGAGAAAAGGTCGTAATGCGACTTACCTCCAAACAAACCTTAACTCGAGAAAAAAGCAACCTCGGCTTTTCGCCGGAGGAAATGCGTAAATTTGATAGAATATTGTCCAACCCCAACGGCATTATCCTAGTAACGGGACCGACCGGTAGCGGTAAGTCCACAACTCTTTACACGGCCCTCAGTGAGTTAAACACCACAGATGTAAATATCATCACCGTAGAGGACCCGGTGGAAGCAAATATTGACGGTATCAATCAGGTACAGGTAAACGTAAAAGCGGATTTGACCTTCGCGTCGGCCCTCCGTTCCATCCTGCGACAAGACCCGGATATCATCATGATCGGTGAGATTCGAGACGAGGAAACCGCAAATATCGCAGTTACCGCGTCTATTACGGGTCACCTTGTAGTAAGTACCTTGCATACCAACAGTGCGGCCAGCTCCCTGACCCGTCTTGCGGACATGGGCATTGCGACTTACCTTTTGGCGGATTCTGTGGTAGGCGTTATCGCACAGCGACTGGTACGTCGTCTCTGTACCTGTAAGACAGAGTATGAACCGACTCCGGAAGAATGGGAGATTATCGGCGCCAAGACGGAAAACGGTTTGATTTACAAGCCGTGCGGTTGTCCGAAGTGTAACGACTCCGGATATCGCGGACGAATCGGTGTGTACGAAATTTTACCGGTTACAAACAAGATAAAACGTTTGATTTCCAAGGGTGCTCCGGCAGAGGAGCTTGAAGATCAGGCACTGTCCGAGGGCATGAGCACCCTTCGAATGAGTGCGGCCCGCCTTGTAAAAGAGGGTATTACCAGCTTGGAAGAGCTGATGCGTATTGCATATTCCAATGAAGATGAATTATAGAAGGAGGAACTATGGCAGAGATAGATGAACTGTTATTGGCTGCAGGAGAGTTGGGTGCGTCCGACGTACATCTGACCGCTTCTCTTCCGCCGAAAGCCAGAATTCACGGTGAATTGATTTCGCTGACGGAGGAAGCACTGACGGTGGGTCGGCTGAGCGAATTGGTTCTTCCGATTTTAAACGAGAAGTCGAAAGCGGCTTTGGATGAACTGGGACAGACGGACTTTTCTTACGCGATTCCGGGAAAGGGACGGTACCGTGTGAATGTGTTCCGACAGAGAGGTTCCCTGGCAGCGGTATTCCGTTTGGTAAATGCGCTGGTTCCGCCGGCGGAGAAGCTCGGTATTCCGGCCGATGTAATGGATTTGGTAACAAGACAAAGAGGTCTGGTGCTGGTTACGGGACCGACCGGTAGCGGTAAGTCCACTACCCTGGCGGCGTTAATCGACCGCATGAACAAAGAGCGTAACTGTCATATCGTTACACTGGAAGACCCGATTGAGTATTTACATAACCACGGAACGGCGATTATCAATCAACGAGAAATCGGCACCGATTCCGCAGACTACAGCGGAGCACTTCGTGCGGCTCTCCGTGAAGACCCGGATGTTATCCTGGTGGGAGAAATGCGAGACCTGGACACCATTGCTACGGCAATCACCGCAGCAGAGACCGGTCACCTGGTGCTTTCCACCCTGCATACCACCGGCGCGGCGTCCACGGTAGACCGTATCATCGACGTGTTCCCGGAGGCGCAGCAACAGCAGATTCGTTTGCAGCTCTCCAACGTACTGGAGGCGGTTGTTTCCCAGCTGTTGTTACCGAATTTGCGCGGTAACGGTCGTGTGGCGGCCTTTGAGGTAATGTTCGGCACCATCGCTATCCGCAACCTGATTCGAGAGAAAAAGACCCATCAGATTAACGGTCTCATTCAGACCGGAAAACGGCAGGGAATGCAGCTGATGGATGATGCCTTATATGATTTGTACCTGAAGGAAAAGATCAGTAAAGATACAGCGATGGCGGCCGCACAGGATATTGAGTCCATGCAGAAGCGCCTGTTCTACGCATCAGAAAGGAGCCGGTTCGAGTGATTAATTATGTTTATACCGCGGTGGGAAAAGACGGTAAAAAGATTAAGGGAACCATTTCCGCCACCAACGAGAGTCGTGCCCGGCTTCTGTTAAAGGAACAGGGTATCGTGCCGACCAAGATCGCGAAGCAGACTGCGCTGAACAAGGACATTAACATCAGTGTCGGCGCTGCGGTGAAGCCGAGAGACTTAAGCGTGTTCTGTCGTCAGTTCCAAAGTATTTTAAAGGCCGGTGTTACCATCGTAGAGGCTCTTGAAATGCTGGCGGGCCAGACAGAGAATAAGGCGTTTGCAGCGGCAATCAGGGAGACGAAGTCGTCGGTGCAAAAGGGTAGTTCCCTGGCGTCGGCCATGAAGGACCACCCGAAGATTTATCCGCCGATGTTAATCAACATGGTGGAGGCCGGTGAAGTGTCCGGTAGCCTTGAGGTGGCTCTGGAACGAATGGGTACCCAGTTTGAGAAGAATGCAAAGCTCAAAGGCCAGATTAAAAAAGCCCTGATTTACCCGGTTATGATTTTGATTATCGCCTTTGCGGTAGTTATTATCATGTCCATTGCGGTGGTTCCGAAATTCGCATCTATGTTTGATGAGATGGGCACTGAGATGCCGGCTATGACCGCAGTGATTATGAAGTTCAGTGATTTTATTATACACAAATGGTATATTTTAATCCTGATTCTTGCGGTGGTAGGTGTATTGATTTACATGTTTGCAAAGAGCGACAACGGCAAGGCCTTTTTCAGCAGAATTTCCATTAAGCTTCCGATTTTCGGAAAGCTTATCGTAAAGAGTACGGCGGCTTCCTTTGCCCGTACCTGTAGTACCCTGGTCAGTGCCGGTGTTTCCCTTTCCGACGCGTTGGAGATTACGGCCCGCTCCATGAACAACGTTTTGTTTAAGCAGGCCTTAAGAGATGCCAAGACAAAGGTTGAGCAGGGTAGCAACTTAAGCGAACCGATTGAGGCCTGTGGTTTGTTCCCACCGATGATTGCCCAGATGATTCATATCGGCGAAGAAACCGGTAACGTGGACGGCATGCTTGTGAAGGCGGCGGACTATTTCGAAGAAGAAGTGGAAATCGCCACCGGAAGCTTGACTTCCTTGATGGAACCGTTGATTATCGTTGTTCTCGGTGTCATCGTAGCGTTCCTGGTACTTGCCCTTTACATGCCGATGATGAGTATGTACGGCGGCATGGAGAATCTTGCTTAGCAAGAGTTTTTACATACGGTTGAATGGAAGCCGGTCCTACATAACCCCGGACGTTCCCCGCGAGAGACGGCTTCATTCACATAAATTAAATTTCATGTAAACAGAGAGGAGAATTCATTATGAAAAAGAACAACAAAGGTTTTTCCCTGGCAGAGTTAATCGTAGTAGTATTAATCCTTGGTATCCTTGCGGTAGCAATTACCCCGCAGATCATGAACTGGATTGATAAGTCCAAGGTTGGTAAGGACCAGAACTACGCTGGTACCGTAGTTACCGCAGTAGAGTCCGTAGCACTTGAGTACATCGGAACCGGTAAGGCTTCTGACATTACCAATACGTTGACCTTAAATGGTTCCGGTATTTCTGAGACCACCGATTTTGCTAACGATGTAGAGGCGATGATTGGTACTTCCAAGTGTAAGGCTCCGGAGCAGGCAAACATGGGTAAGTTTATTATCACGGTTACAGTGACTGGCGGTAAGACTGCAGACGTTACTTGTGTACCGACGACCTAACTTTTTGAAGGTTTCCCATAAGGGAGACAAGAACTGCCTGTAGGATGTAAGTCCCGTAGGCGAAAGGATAGTAGGAAATGATAAGAATGCAACAGAAGAACAACAAAGGTTTTTCTTTGGTAGAGCTTATTATTACGGTTATGATTCTGGGTATCCTGGCTGTGGCAATCACCCCTCAGATTATGAATTGGATTGATAAGACCAAGGTCAGCAAGGATAAGTTATATGCGGGGGAAGTCGCAACTGTCGTAGAGGCAATTGCGTTGGAGCATATCGGACATAATGACTTGGACAGTAACGTGGCAGTGTATACGCTGACCAATACCGTGACAAAGACATCCGGAGGCGGAAGCCAGGATCTTTCCGCGGAGATTACGTCCATGATCGGTTCTACCAAGTGTAAGGCTCCGGAACAGAGCGGTAAAACAAAGTTTACCATTACGATTACACCGAGCGGGAAACAAGTTACCGTTACGGTATTGCCGGAGTAGCAGCATCTTTAACAATCCCCCGTCCGGCGGCTAATGCCGCCGGACGGAGAATACAAAATGAGAAGCAGAAAGGATATATGCTATGGATTACACAGTAATAATTTTACCGTTGGTGTTTATTTACGGCATATTGATCGGGAGCTTCTTGAATGTGTGTATTTATCGCATTCCGAGACATGAAAACATCGTGACAACACCGTCCCACTGTATGAGCTGTGGTTATGGGCTTAAGTGGTACGATCTGGTTCCGGTGTTTTCATGGCTTTGTTTGCGGGGGAAGTGCCGGAAATGTAAGGCACCCATTTCCAAACAGTATCCGATTATCGAGGCAACAAACGGTGTGCTCTGGGTAGTTGTAATCGCAGTTTGCGGTCTGACCGTAGAGGGCATTTTGTACTGTTTGCTTACCTCGGCTCTTTTGGTGTTATCGGTCATTGATTTCCGTACCTTTGAAATTCCGTTGGGAATCAATATTTTTATTGCCGTTTTGGGCGTGGTTCGCTTGGTAACGGACTTGTCCGGATGGTTTATTTATCTGCTCGGTGCGGTACTGGTCAGCGGTATTTTTTATCTGGCTTACCTGGTAACCAAGGGCAGAGGCATGGGAGGCGGAGACATTAAGCTGATGGCTGCGGCCGGGTTGCTTCTCGGTGCTCCTAAAATTTTTCTTGCGATGTTACTGGGATGTGCGTTCGGTTCCGTGATTCACATTATCCGGATGCGCGTGTCCGGAGAAGATCACAAGCTGGCACTGGGGCCGTATCTGGCAGCGGGTATTTTCTTATCCGCGGTAGCGGGAGATCCGGTGATTACCTGGTATTTTGGGCTTTTCTAGCGAATGTAATATTTCAGCAGCATATGACAGGCGTGTGTTGCTGAAATGTTATATGTATTTATCTTAACTTAAGAACTTAAGGAGGATGTTATGGCGAAGACAGTAGTAAGTATAGAAATCGGTGAAAGTAAAACAAGAGCCGCCGTTCTGACCATGGGAAAAAATAAACAGAACTTAAAGCAGGCGGTTGTGTTTGATACACCGCGCAGTGCAATGGAGGACGGCTATATCCGTGACTACGGAATGTTTGCGGAGCAGCTGTTATTGAAGTTGCGCGGAGCAAGAATTAAGCCGAAGGATCTCGTATTCACGATTGCATCCAACAAGGTAATCAGCCGTGAAGTAACCATAACGGCAACAAAGGAAAAACTGATTAAGAGTATTATCAGAGCGGAAGTGGATGAATACTTCCCGATGGACCTTTCGGAGCATATCATTGCCTACTCCATTATCGGTCATGAGCAGGGAAGCGATCAGTACCGTTTGATGATTTATGCAGCACCGGAAACTTTGATTTACGGTTATTACAGTGTGGCAAGAGAGATGCGGTGCCGCGTGGAAGCCATCGACTTTGCCGGTAACTCCGTATACCAGTGGTTTAAAACTTCTTCTTTGGACGAGACCACGTTAATCATGGAGATGAACGAGAAGTCCTCCGTTATCACCATTATCGACAAGGGAGAGATGGGCGTACAAAGAACCATTAACTACGGTGCAACTACGTTGGCGGACGCTCTTGCGGAGAGCGGTTCTTATGACGGTGTCAATACGACGGAAGCGGCAATGGAGTTGTTGCTCAATCACGGTTTCTTATCTGCCGGTGAGAACGGAGATGAACTGTGGCGTGAGAAGGAGCTGGCAAAGATTCGTGAAGCCAGATTCCAACGGATCGAAACCGGTCAGGCAGAGACCGAAATCGGTGAGGTGGAAGAAGCGGAGCGCAGCGTAGAGCGTCTGCTTTCCGATGAAGAGATTTTAAAGAGAAGAATGGTGGCGCATGAGGATGTGACGGAAGCGGCCCGCGTGGTTATTTCCAACCTTCGTCGTGTAATGGACTACTACACTTCCAAGAATAACGGTGCAACCGTACAGAAGATTTATATTACCGGTCTCGGTGCTTCCATCGAAGGACTGGATGCCATGGTGGCAGAGGAAACGGAGACTCCGGCAGAGATTTACGATGTGACGGAGGGAGTTACTTTCGCAAAGACTGTGGAAGAGTACGAAGCAAGAGGTCAGGAGTTCCTTTCTTGTTTCGGTGCGGTAATTAAGCCGTTAGGCTTCCGCCCGGCAGAGTACGAGGAAAAGGAAAAGAAGAAGGAAGTTGCGATTATTTCCGCAGTTATTTTCTTTGCGGCAGCGGCAGCAATCGCTTTCCTGATTGTAACCACCTGGTTTGAGATACAGAAGCAGGAAGACAGAAAGGTGCAGTTGCAGGCAGAGGTTACGGAAGCGTCTAAGATTGAAGACTTAAAGAATGTTTATCTGGCCAGCCAGGCATCGGTGCAGATGATGTCCGATACGGATGCATTGACCTTCAGTGAAGCAGAGCAGTTAAATGACATTATTACCGCACTTGAACGTGCGTTGCCGAAGCGTTCCGTAGTTCACAGCATTTCCATTAACGATGATGCGATGACTATTAATTTTACAACGGTGACAAAGGAAGAGGCAGCAAAGGTATTTATGCAGTTGAAGCAGATTCCGTACATTCAGGAGGTAACGGTAGGCGGTCTTGTGGAGAAGGTAGAGGAAGAAACCAATCGTACGCAGGTTTCCTTTACCGCAAACTGTATTTTACAGAAGTATGAGCCGACTGAAGATGTTGCAGCAGAAGGAGAGGAGGAATAAACAATGGAAGAAAAAAAGGGCAGTGATTTAAAAGTATTTTTCATGGTGCTTATTCTTGTTGTTCTGGCTGCAGTAGTGGCTTATATCTATTTGTATATGCCTCTGGTGGAGAAGAGAGACGCACTGAGACAGGAAAACTATGAACTGGAGTATCGTCTCATTGAGTTAAAGAATATGGCGGTAGATGAAGACGTGTTCGTTAAGAATATTACTCAGTCAAGAGAGCAGATTCAGAAAGTATTAAACAACTACAGTGCCGGAAACACCCCGGAAAAGAGTACCATGATGATAAATCAGTTGGAGCAGGACCTTGGCATTAAATTCCCGAATCTCGGATTCGGTGAAGCAGAAGAACTGACCACAGTAAAGATGCCGTTGATTTCCGAAAGCGGAAACGGTGAATACAGCATCGCATATTACGATGTAAGTCTTCTTAAGGAGAATTTAAGTACCAGTTATAATTGTTCCTACGAGCAGTTAAAGCAGATGGCTACTTTTATCAGTGAGTATCCGGAACGTATGAACATCGAATCCATTACCATGGCATATGATACCGAGAGCGGAAACCTGAAGGGTAACCTGACGTTGAATTTGTACGCCGTTATCGGTACCGGTAAGGAATATGTGGCACCGGATATCAGCGGTTTGAGTTTGGGTGAAAACAATATTTTCCAGTAAAATGAAAGCAAGCGGAGGTAATGAAGCATGTTGAAGAAAAAATTGAATAATAGCGGTATGACGCTGATTGAAGTGCTCGTCAGCATGCTTGTATTATCCATTGCGGTAGTAACGGTAATGTCGGCCTTCAGTATGGCAACAAAAGTGAATACAAAGTCGAAGAAAACCCAAAGCGTGGAGTCTTTGATGGAGAATCTGTTGGAGTATGCCCAGGCCGGCGGTACCGATTTTGAAACGGACTTTTTGGCTCCGGGAGGTTCCTATTCCACCAGTACTACCGGGGACGTGACCACGGAGACCTTAACCAAAGTAAAGCAGGGCTTTAACGAGTACAAGGTTACGGTGGTTACCGATGAGAATCCGAGCGACTACTATAAGAATAAGCTGAATGATTTCAATGTACTTACGTTCGGCGGAGCCAACAGTAATACAATTCTGATTGATGCCAGTCTGGAATCCAATGATACGGACGGAAACGATGTCAGCAATCTGGACGAAGCAGCCTATGAGTATTACTATTCCTTGTATCAGATGGCTTTGACGGAGCATAATACGAATCATCCGGATGATTTGTGGGAAGAGCAGGAAACGGATTACGATACAATTCGTTTGCTTACAGACAGGGAGTTGTGGTTGGTAACAGACTACATAGATGCTGATCGTTACATGTTAAAGGCGTACATGAAGTATAAGCTGGATAGTTCCTGGTCAAAGTTCCCGGAGACGGCAAATGCGGCCGAAGATAAAGAACTCCGGTCCTATGAGGTCATGTTTTATATGTCCGATACCTTTTATAAGCAGTCCAGTGACCAGGACGATAAAGAACTGAATCAGATTTATGTTTTGTATTCCGATGTGACTCCGGAAAATAATGCCGAAGGTGTAGATGTTCGTATACTGGATATGGGAGCCGGCATGGATGTTTCCGTGTTTCTTATGAAGCAAAAGAAGGTAAGTAAGCCAACGATAACTGTGGCAGCGGCCGATTACATAAAGGAAACGATGGATCCTGATGATAAAAAGGAAATTGTAGTCTCGTTCCGTGACAGCGATACCAATGCCATCTTATGTCCGTACGCCACAAGAATCTACAGTTCTGGCGAAGTAAGCACGCAATTTGCTACAAATGTAACGACGAAGGAATATGAGGCAGTTTCAAAGGATAAGGAAGTTAGAGTAATAACAGTAACCTTTAACATTACAGATATAGCTTCCGGCGAGTTGGTAGAGAGCCGGACCATAACCCGTTTGCAGTAACGGAGAGATTTGGAGGAGTGGATTTATGAAAAGAGGCGGAATTCGAAAAGATAATCGAGGCGATACCCTCATTCTTGTCATTGGATGCATTGCTTTGCTCTCCATACTGGGTATTGTAATTTTGACAAAGACCTTGGATAACCAGCATATGAAGCTGACCGAGGAACAGGCGCAGGCTTCCTTTTTTGAGGCTGACAGCGGTGCTTCGGAAGTGGTAACTGCGTTGGAAGCAGCGGCGCAGGAGGCAATCGAGCGTGCGTTTTACGATATGATGATAGAGTATTCTCTTTCTGATTCTTCCAGTGAAAGAGAAAGTCGTTTTAAAGAGATTTTTGCAGAAAACCTGGAGAAAAAAATAACCCGGACGGGAGGCTTACAGACACTTTTGTCGGAGGCATTGGATGCCGAGGTAACGAATTTGTCCGTAAACTACGCTTCCGTGAGCCTTGACCCGGAGCCGACACCGGCACCGGGAAGCACATTAAGCTCTACGAAAGTTGTACGTATTAACGGGGCAGTGTTTTCCTATACCGCAAACGGTAGTGAGTCAAAGATTACCACGGATATTTGTATTTCGGCAAAGATTCCGGATGTGGAGGCAGGCTTCCGTACCGGAGCAACCTGCGAATTTTCTGATTTTGCATTGATTACGGACGGTCAGACACAGGTAACCACCAATGGTGCACAAAGTATGGCCTTGGACGGAAATCTCTACATCGGCGATGCATTAAACATCGGTACCGAAACGGATTTGGAGGGTAATGTAGAAATTACCAATACGAAAAAATTGTTGGTTTATAAGGATATCGTACTTCAGGAAGGTGCGGTAATGTCGGTAAATAATACAGTAGCAAATGAAGGCGGACAGGGTGTCTGGGCTAACGGTATTACGGTGAACGGCGGTACTTTCAGTTCTTCCGGTGCAAACTTTTATATTGCGGATGACCTGACCTTAGAGGGGGCGGATCCGTCTGTTACTCTTAACGGACCTACGGCCGAGTATATAGGATACAGTGGTGGCGGAAGTACTTTACAACCGCATCAGCGAAGCAGCGCAATTACCATTAATACGATTGGTACGTCTTTGAATTTAAATATGTATAATTTAGGCAAGCTTATGTTGACCGGAAGTTCCTATATCTTAGATCCGGCATGGATAGCAAATCACGGCGGTGCGGTTCAGGACGTTGGTGGAATTTTGCAGGGAGAATCCATTGCTTATAAGGATATGCAGATTATGTATTTGATGCCGGGCTCCTGCTTGTCAACCGGTAGTAATCCGGTTATCAGCGATGAAGACATCGAACTGTCCAGTATGGGCTTTACATATATGGATGGAGATGAGGAAAAGAGTTTTGATTTATCTCCTTATCTTGATGCAGATAATCCGTTTTTGATTCGTGTTGCTCGATTGGATGGCGGTACAACCGTAGCAAAGTATGTATATATGAATTTCAAAAATGAAACAGCGGCGGCACAATATGTAAGTAATTTCTTGGAAACTGCCAAGGGAGCGGAAGTAATGCAGCGTATTAAAAATTTGGGTTCGGCAAGCAGTATTTCTCTTCCACCAAATGCCGGTGACATTATCCGTACCAGTACAAAAGCCAATGCGATTTCCTACAACGGGTCAACGATGACTGCACATCCGCCGGTGGCGATATCAGAGCTTTCTTTGATGACAACTACCGGTATTATGGCAAAACAGCGCTATAACGGGTTGTTTACCGGCCTTAAAATCGGTGGCGGCAGTTTGCCGGACCCGTCCAAGAAAATGGTGGCGGATCGTATTTTAGCTGAAGGTGCGTTTTCCGGCATGGCATCGGGCGGGGTCATAGACGACATCTATGTGGATGACCCGGATGACCCTACTAAGAAATATCGTTTTGTGGCGGTAAACGGTGATTTGACAATCAATGACAGTTCTATATATAGAGAAATTGACGGAATACTTCTTGTAAACGGAAATGTGTACTACGCAACCTCCGGTGCGAGAGTAAACGGACTTGTATTGGCAACAGGAAATGTTTATGTGTCCTCGAATACCAATTTGACGGCAGACGCAAGAGCGGTAGAGCAGCTTTTGACCAATAGTACCGTGGCAGGCTTTTTCGGAGGATACGCAGACGGAAGTGACGATGGTTATTTATCTTCCCAGGCGGTAGATATTATCTTTGAAAACTGGAAGAAGAACTAACAGACTATAAATGACGGAGGCGGTTTCATGCGGAAAGAAAAAAGAAAACTGAATCAGGCAGGAATGTCACTGGTCGAGCTGATTGTAGTGATAGTAATCATGGGAATTCTTTCTGTGGGAAGTGCCATCGGAATCAGTTACGTAAGTAAGATGAATTCCTCAAGTGCCGCAGAGAAGCTTCAGTCCATGTTTGAGCGAACCAGACTGACGACTTTGTCCTCGGCAAATGATGTAAAGATGGAACTGGGAAAAGACAGTGGCGGTTTCTATTGCAAGCTTGTGGACGGAACAAATGAAGTGGAGAAAGTAAAGCTTGGCGGAGATGCCCTTACCATAAAGGTAGGAGGGTCATCGGTCGGTAGTAGCGCTTATGTGTTCAGATACAATAAATCAAATGGAGCGTTTCAAGCCGGCACTTGTGATTCTATTGTGATAACCGGTTCCGAAACAAAGACCGTGCGGCTTGTGACCGCAACCGGCCGAACCTATATTGAGTAAGGAGGGGGACAGAATGGATAAAATAAAACGAAAACTGCACCTTTCCGATGACGGCTTCTCCTTGATGGAGTTGATTGTTACCATTCTTGTATCGGCGGTGGTAACCACAGCAGCGGCAGGATTTTTGGGAGTGGGAATGCAGTATTATAACAATGCTACTCATGAAACCAAACTTCAGAAAGAGTCTCAGGTGGCGGAGTTGTTTGTAACGGAGATGATTCAGGAGTCCGGAGAGTACCGAGAGATTCCATCCAGTATGTTTCCGGCGGGAGCGGGCATAGCATTTGCGTTGGAGGTTAAGAGGGGAACCGAGACCTCCGTGGTAATTCATAAAGGAAACCAGTTATGGTATTCCGTTGTAACCGCTTCGGATGATACGGCAAAGATTAATGAAGTGGTGGCAAAAGGAAAATCCGGAGCGTTTCTGGCAGACAATGTGGAAACATTTATTGTTTCACCGGTGAACTGGGAAGAAGCATTTAAAACGACCAACGGTATTGTGACCATGGATATGACATTTAAAGTGCAGGACAAACAATTTACGGAAAAAGCGATTATATCGTTACGAAATAGAAAAACAAATTAGACAGGAGGGATGAGCAATGACCAAAAGAGTCAGAATAATAATCAGCTGTATTTTGGTAGTGTTTGCGTTTGGCGCAGGCATCTTCGCTTACGCCCAGAACCAGTCCGCGAAAGAGTGGGACGTAAAAGCGGACGCAGGCAGCAGTGATTATTTTGTGGATAAAGACGGAAAGATTCGTATTCCGGTAGAGTCCGGAGACGAAAATGCGAAATTAAACCGCGGAACAGAGGATAATCCGTTGTTTATTTTGGAGATTGTACCGTATGACGGTATGGCAGAGTTCGGTTATCTCATTGACGGTCAGGAGCCGATTGATGTAGACGCCATGGCCAGAAATAACGAGTGGTTCCCGGGTGTAGACCAGTTTTATACGAAAACAAGCACTTCCAAGGTTTTCGCTTACTGGCCTGAGGATAAGCCGGATACGTTTAAGGGAACGACCAAGAAGATGAAGCAGTACGGTATTATGACGAAAGTGGAAGCCGGCAGCGGACAGTATACGAGAACCGTAACCGAAGAGGTGGATGGAAATGTAATCAGTGCTACCTATACTCCGGCGACAAACGGTGATTTTTTGTGGACCCCTCTTTCAGCGGAAGAGTGTCTTGAATTAGTAAAATCCGGCGCAAGTTCGGCGTATGAGACAGGGTATCAGAATGCTAATGCAATAGGGGATACCTTCAAGATGTATTTTGCGGATGTGGAGTATTCTGAGGGCACCGGTTATACGGTAGAGCATAACGATGTTTTCTTAAGAGAAAGTGTCGGTCTTGCTTATGAGACTATCGACGGAACCCGTTACAAAATCACGGATGAAGACAGAATTAACGAATTAGTGGATAATTATCATGTTGAAGTATATACCGTAACTCCGGAGGATTTGAATCTGAATCCGGGGCTTGTTGACCGTGCGGATTTGATTGTATTTTCTACCGAAGCGAATATGGGTCAACAGTTACGTACTTATGTGGATAAGAATGATTCTCTGACCGACGGTTCGGAAGTAAAAGCAAAGTATAAATATATCCCTTATTTGAGAAAAGGCAAGTTCGGTTATGAAGATCCGTGGGGTACTTACGGACGTAAGGAAAATATTGAAGGTGCTACTTTTAAGACGAATTTGCTTGACTGGGAGATTGCATTAAAGATTTATGACCGTGCTACCAATCCGCAGCGTATTTGCCCGATTGTTTTGGATTCCACGGTATATTCGTCTACAAAGGCGGCATCCGGAGACGATTTGTCTATGGAAATACAGTTGACAAAGATGTTCAGCAACGGAGAAACGATTGACAACGAGGCAGATTACGGTACTCAGAATAATATGGCGAAGCTGTTTATGATGATGTATCAGATGACCAACCCGGTGCTTGAGGCATTTTACGGAGAGGTTACCTATGCAAATCATGCGATGTTTGCTTCCGAATTAATGAAAGACGCTTCGGGTAGTCCGATTCCGAAGAAAGGAAGCGGATACCTGACCACAGGTAAGTTCCTGTATGATTCCGGATGGACCGGCGGAAAGTCTGCATCGGATGAAAATTCCAAAGTTTATTGGAATGATCTGACACTGCTTCCATGGTATGTAGTACCGGAGGATACCAGTCAACATGATAACCCGAGCTATTACGGAAAGTATATGGGAATGTACGGTATTATGGTAGAGGATACCGAAGCATACATGAATAACATGACCTCCGGATATGCCCAGGATAGCATCCGGAACGGTTTGATGCAGTATGACGGTGACGTTAAGATGAGCACCGGCTTTGATACCCAGGATTGTGATGTTCCGAATAACGAGTACGGTTCGGAATTGTATACGTTCTTTAACTCCATTTTGCCTCCGGAGGAGTTGCCGATAGACAAACTTACCTCCGCGGACTGTTTGTACTATTTATTAAACGGTTTGAATTTGAATCCGGTATATAACAACAAGGTATACAGCATTTTGGAGTTGGAGCCGACGAATAAGTTTGAGGATAAAGAGACTTTCTGGAAGCCGCTTATCGCAGCCTACACCAATTCTCTTAAGGAGCCGAAGGTTGATCAGATGACCACGTCGGAGTTTATCGGTTCCCATGTGGAGTGTATCAGTGATTACGATATGATTTTTGTCGGAATGAACAAGAGAACCGATGATATAACCATGGACTTTAAGACCGGTACGAACTTCGTATATGCTCACAGCGGGCCGAAGATTGATGTATCAACTACATTCCAGGCATTGTACGGCTGGTTGGGAACCAGTAGTGAAAGCAAAGAGAAAACATTCCTCTTCTCCGGTAACGATTTAACGGGGGCTGCTTATACGAAATTGAAGCAGTATGATTCCGTAGATCTTCCGATTTTGTTCGGCGACGGTTTCTTTACCGCTGCGGATGCAAGTACCATGGCAAGCACTATTGACAGAAATTCAAATATCTATCAGTTGGGAGATACCGTAAGTCATTCCGTATATGCGGGTGCGTTGTATACTTCCATGCCGGAGCGTCAGAAGCTGAGACAGTCTCTTGCTTTAAACAAGCGCGTGGAGATGGTGTTTGAATCGGAAGGTGATTATCCGATTTTGTACGACAGCACGAAGCCGGATGCGCAGAAGTATATTAACGGTCTGGATAATGCGAACCGTACCTTACGTTTTAAGTTTACGGTAAAGGGACCGGCCGGTGCTTCTTACAATGTGAGATTGCTTGTGGACTCCAACACAGACGGTGTTTACAATGTAACCGAAGAGAATGTAGGAGCATCCATATACGAGGTAAAGAATAACGGTTCCGAGGTACTGTGTACCTCCGTGAAGGTTGGTAAGACCTATGTAGTAAAGCGTAAAATTATGGACCGAATCGGTAGTGTGTGCTGGAAGCTTGATTTAGTGAAGAGCAGTAAGACCTATGCTTCCCTTAGCGGAGTTTCCGCAATCAAGGCAAAGACGGACGGTTCCGAGGACAAGGATATTCTTGTATTGCAGATTTTACCGAAGAACTCGAAAGACAGTTTGGTTTTACCGGTAGATCAGGCACAGGCGGATTCCATCGGCGGAGCTTCCCTGTTGTTCTATGAGAAGATTAAGAACATCAACGGTATGGATCTTCAGTTTGAACAGATGAAAGAAGCGGATATTTTAGCTGCTATTAAGGGTTCCGGTGACGCTGACAATCCGGAATTCCCGGACTATCTGTACGAGAATTATGATATGCTGGTTTTGGGATTCTCAGATATTTATGACGGCGTTTCTGATCCTTTGTTGTTAGAAAAGATTGAAGAGTTCATTGCTTACGGAAAGGCAGTATTGTATACCCATGATACTTCTTCTCCTATCGGTGCAAACGATACACCTACATTTACGAAGTGGGGTGCCAATGTAACGAAGAGATACCGTGATTTGTTCGGTATGGACCGTTACGGAGCTCAAGGTTTGATCGTGGACGGAGCGATTCCGTCCGGCAAGGATAAGCCGTACACTTCTCAAAGTACTAACAGAAATTTGGAGTTACATAAGAACAGTGCCGGTCAGTCCTTGATTCAGGGTGTATCGAACGGTATGTTGTATCGTACGTATTATCCGGGGCATTATTCTCCGACGGATTCGGATTCGAATGTAAACACCAAAAAAGTTTCGAAGGTAAATAACGGAGCGATTACAACTTATCCGTACAATATCCCGGAAACGATCAGTGTAGCATCTACCCATGCTCAGTATTATCAGCTGGATATGGAAAAGGAAGATATCGTAGTTTGGTATTGTCTGGCGGATGATGACAGTGACCAGGATTATGAAAAGGATTACTTCGGAGTAACTCCGAACGATGTAAGAAATAACTACTACATTTACAATATCGGTAATGTAACTTATTCCGGTATGGGTCATATTCCGAGTAGCACACCTAGATACGGTATGGAAGTACTTGAGAAGGAAGTTGAGTTATTCGTAAATACCTTCGTAGCGGCGTATCGTGCAACGGCACGTCCGGTGGCTGTTGAGGTTGTGAATGACGATGCCACCAGTAACGGCGAGGGCGATCAGTTCCTTTGTATCGATGTAGATTCTTCCGATCCGGAGACGATGATGGGTGCGGATATTAAGGATACCTACACATTGCAGGTGGAGGATGACACCGACGGAAAGGGCTATAAGGTCGGAGACAGTTTTACCAAGAAGTCTAAGAGAGTATATTTCCGACTGGTGGATAACAACTCCTACGGCGGAACGGAGTATTCGTTAAAGATTGTCTTAAACGACGGAGTAGAACTTGACGGTGTTAAGGTAGACGGTGAGAACGAGATGTTCGCTGTATTTGTGAAAGATTCGTCTGATTTGGTAGATTGCGATACCATAAAGTATGATTCCGATGACGACGATATCTATCATGTGGATGTTCCGATTAATATCGAGGAAAAAGACGGAGACAGGGCAGCCGGAACCACGACGCTCAAGATTACCGTAACCATGAAGTATAAGATCGGTACCAAAGAGTTTACTGTAAACGGTGATACGATGGTTTATATTATGCCGCGTGGACTGTTTGACTTAGACTAAAGAATGAAATGCAAGGAGGATTTTGTATGAAAAATAGGAAAAAGAGTTTTTGGATTTTCTTATTTGCGACTCTGTTGCTTTTCGCAGCGGGATGTAGCGGTTCGGGGGATATAGGAGTGTTGCCGACGTATGCACCGACGCATACTCCGGCACCGGAAGTAGACCAGCCGGATCCGACAACAGCGCCGGATGCCGGGTTTACAAAGATTATCGAACTGAACGGTGAAGACTTTAACCAGACCTCTCGTTTTATGGTGGATGGTGAAGGTGCTATTTCCGTTAAGCCGATTTCGTATGCCGGTTCTTATTCCTTCTGTTTGTCCGGTCGAGGTGAAGCAACCCATGGTCTTTCCGTTGAGGTTGCCAACAAAGAGGGTGACAAGATTAATGTATCCGGAAAGAATTTGTTTATGGCAATGTGGGTTTACCATGAGAGTGATAAACCGGAAGATTTTGCATTTCAAATGCAGGCAAAGAAGCCGGACGGAACTACGGAAACCATAGGAACGCTTAATAAAACGGGAGTTCCGGCAAAGACCTGGACTTTAGTCGAGGGCGTGTTCCCGATTTATGCCAATGTAACGGATCCGAAGATTCGTATGGAATTGACCTCCGGAAAAGCATCCTTCTACTTTGATGACTTCCGTATGACCTATGATTCCGCAAGTACGGTAGGCGCAAATAAAGATTACAGTTTGGTAACCTTTGAAGGCATTTACTGTGACTTTGAGGATTTAAATAATCCGTTTGTCGGCCGCGGCGGCGGTGAAAAGATGCAGATTAAGAACGGCGGCGGTGAGGACGGTAAGAAGTGTCTTCTGACATCCAATCGTACCGCAAACTGGAACGGTCCGTCTCTTGACATTACCGAGCATGAACTGGCAGGTGCTACGATTTATGTATCCTTCCTGGCAGCCCACGGAGGAGATGCGGAGACACCGGTGATATGTACCATTATGGAGGTTCCGTATGGTGTAACCGATGATTCCAAGGCATCTTATACACAGATTGTGACGTCTCCGAGCCTTGCTAAAAAGCAGTGGGCAGCGGTTGAGGGTGAGTATACCTTAAAGGATAACACCGGTAAGGCAGTGATTTATTTTGAAACTGCGCAGACGGAAGACATTTATATTGACAATATTATGATTACCGCAAAGGATCCGGACACGGTAGTAGTTGACCCGAATACCGGTGCGATCGGTGATAAGAAGGAAGAAGTCAGCACCAAGGGATTCGTAGACATTATCCGATTGGACGCTGACGGTGCAAAGACCGATTTAGATTACTTTGTAGGAAACGGTAGCGGTCAGGTTGAAACCAATGGGTTCGGACATTCTGAAAACAGCTATAGAATTTTCAATCGTTCCGCAACCTGGAGTGGTGCAGGTATTGCATTTTCCGATTTGGGCGTAGAAGAGAAAGTAATCGGTAAGGAAGTTTATATTTCCTTCTGGGTATATCAGAATTCCGGGCAGACTTTGGACTTCTCCGCAACTTTACAGGCAAATAAGCCGGACGGTACGTCCGTATGGCCGGAGCGTGTATCCACCGAGGTACTTCCGAGCGGAGAATGGACTTTCATGGAAGGTATTATTCCGATTTACGCAAATGTATCGGTACCGCGAATCAACTTCGAGATTCCGGCTTCCGAGGACGCGGATATTTACCTTGACGATGTTGTGATAATGTACAATCCGGATAGTGTTGTTGAAGCACATCAGGCGTACGAAGAAGCAAACGAAGAAAGCCAGGTGAAGGAGAAGTTAGAGCACTTAGAGCTTAGCTTTGATGATAATAACGCATTCTTCGGTTCCAGAGGTACCGCACAGTGTACGTTGGAGTACGGCGGATATGAGAGTGAAAAGTGTCTCTATGTATCCGGACGTGGTCAGGCATGGGAAGGTGCGCAGGCTGACTTCTCCATGTATGATATCTTCGGTAAGACGGTAAATGTATCCTTCCGTGTATATCACGAGTATGAGGATCCGTTGCCGATTCAGTTGTCCGTACAGAAGAATGACGGTTTGGGAGACACCTATGAAGCAGTGGTAACCGCAGATGTAGCTGCCGACGGTAAGTGGGTACAGTTTAACGGAAGTTATTATGTACCGGAAGGTATTAAGAAGATTTTCTTCTACTTTGAGACCCCGAGTGATGCCGGCTATGAGGATGCGGCAACGAAGTCGTTCTATATCGACGATGTTGTATTTGATGTAGTAGAAGTACAGTAGTAAGAACGGGAGAACAGTATGGCGAAAATCTTGATTGTAGAGGACGACAGTAAAATAGCTCGATTTGTGGAACTGGAGCTTCGACATGAGGGATATGAAACCGAAACTGCCACAGACGGAAGGACCGGGCTTTCGAAGGCCCTGGAACCGCAGACGGACTTGGTTCTGCTTGACATTATGTTGCCGGAGCTTTCCGGCATGGAAGTGTGTCGCAGAATCAGGCAGGAGTCTTCGGTCCCGGTCATTATGTTAACCGCAAAGGGAGATGTAACGGATAAGGTGGCAGGACTTGATATGGGTGCCAATGACTACATGACAAAACCTTTTGCCATTGAGGAGTTGCTGGCGCGGATTCGTGTGGCATTAAAGTCTAAATCCGGAGAGGTAAAGACGGAGGAGAAGAGACTGCTGTACGGAAAGCTGACCGTAGACCTGGCGGCAAGGCAGGTGAGTTTTGACGGGGAGCCGTTAACGCTTACCAAGAAAGAATTTGATTTGCTTGCCTTTTTGTTAAAGAATAAAAACCGTGCGGTTCCGAGAGAGGAATTACTTTCCGCAGTATGGGATTACGATTATGCGGGAGATACGAATGTGGTGGACGTATATATACGTTATTTGCGACAGAAAGTGGAAGAACCGTTAAACATTCGTCTGATAGAAACCGTGCGGGGAGTGGGGTATATGGTTCGGGATGAAAACTAAGAAGAAAGAAGCAACCTTAAAAATTAAACGACATGCCTCGTTGACATACAGAATCGCAATGGATTTTGCGATTCTGTTCCTTGTCACGGGGCTTTTTCTGATTTGTGTGGTCATGGGGCTGCGTATGAGCAGTATATCCCGGACATACAGAGAGACAGCGGAGGAGTTTATCTACGGCTTGGAAACGGATACGGTTACGGAGGAGGCGTTGGCGGAGGCGTGTACCTCCCTGACAGTAATATCCGACGAAAGCGGAGAAATTGTGTATCATATAGGTAACGAGCAAAGGCGTCTGACTCTCGGGAAATGGCAGTTTGAAAAGCGAAGTTCCGTTGAGACTTATGTGAGTCAAACGTTACCGGTGTTTCTGTCCGGAGCGGAATGCAGTGCGGAGTTTGTATTTGACTGCAGTCAGGAGTGGAACCTGATGCGAAGGGAGTTACGGTTGTTTTTCCTTTGGTATCTGGGTATAACGGTTATGGCGGTATTTGTATGCTATGTACTGGTAAGAGCAGTATTACGACCGATTAACGAAATGTCGGTTCAGGTGAGTCGTTTGAATCTGCAGAATCTTCACAAGGAACGTCTGAATGTGGAACGCAGTAAAGACGAGCTTAAGTTGCTTGCAGAAGGAATCAATGGGATGTTGGACCGGATGGAACAGGCCTATGAGGCACAAAAGCAATTTGTATCTGAGGCTTCTCACGAACTTCGGACTCCGATTACGGTATTACAGGGATACTCTGCTATGTTAAGACGATGGGGGGCGGAAGATAAAGAGGTGTTGGCAGAATCGGTGGAAGCCATCGAGTCGGAAGCGAAGTCCATGCAGGAACTGGTAGAAAAACTTTTGTTTTTATCCCGTCATGAGCGTCGTAAACTGCCCTTTGCCAAGGAATGGTTTGATATGGCGGAAGTAGTACGGGAGACGGAAAAAGAGTTTGTTTATATGTCGGGAACCCGCAATATGCAATGTGCGGTTTGTGAGTCGGTTCGTGTGTACGGAGACCGTCAGGCGTTAAAGCAGGCAATCCGCGTGTTTTTGGATAATGCGGTAAAGTATACAAAGGAGGGGGATTCGATAATTCTCTCCTGCAGAAACCGGAACGGAGCCTGTGAGGTTGTGATAGAAGATACGGGACTGGGAATGCGCAGAGAAGATTTGGAGGGCATTTTCGGGCGCTTTTTCCGAGCTGATACGGTGCGGGGACAGAATATTGAAGGACACGGTCTGGGACTTTCCATTGCAAGACTGATTATTGACGGTCATGCGGGTAAGATTACGGTTCGGACCCAATATACCAAAGGAAGTTGTTTTACTGTTACGATTCCGCGTCAAAGAGGTGCGTAGCAGGATAGAAAGGCAGGGAAGGTATGGCATGTGACCTTTGTCCGCGGCATTGCGATGTTGTACGGGAAAGAGGGCAGCGGGGATATTGTGGAATGACGGAAGAAGTGTCGGTGGCAAGAGTGGCGCCTCATTTTTGGGAAGAACCTTGTCTTTCCGGGCAAAACGGCTCCGGTACGGTATTCTTTTCCGGTTGTAATCTGCGTTGTGTGTATTGTCAGAATCATAAAATAGCAGCAGGTAAGGTCGGGCGGCGGATGAGCATTACAGAATTGTCTGAAGCCTTTTTGTCGTTGCAGGAAATGAAGTGTCACAATATAAATCTGGTAACACCGAGTCACTATGTGCCGCAAATCGGTAAGGCGTTGCAACAGGCAAAACTGTCGGTGCCGGTGGTATATAATACCTCTTCCTATGAATGTGTACAAACACTCCGGCAGATGGAAGGCCTTGTGGATATTTATCTTGCGGATTTGAAATATTTAAGCGCTGACCTTGCAAAACGTTATTCTCATGCGGAGGATTATCCGGAGACCGCAAAAGCTGCCATCGGAGAGATGGTACGACAGGTGGGGGGAATCGAGTATGAGTGTGCATGGGAAACGGCAGAGGCAGATGGGCAGAATGCGGGGAAGAAAAGGGTGCGAAACGCTACCGAATATCCTGACGGAGCGCTGATGAAACGAGGAGTGATTGTAAGGCATTTGCTTCTTCCGGGGCAAACGGAGGAGGCAAAGAAGGTACTGAAGTATTTATACGAGACTTACGGAGATTCGATTGCGGTCAGCATTTTAAATCAGTATACGCCGCTTCCGCATGTGGCGGCTTATCCGGAATTGAATCGAAAGGTGACAGAGGAAGAATATGAAGAGGTGGTGGAGTTTGCTCTGGAGATCGGAATCGGTCACGGTTTTTTACAGGAAGGACAGGCTGCGAGCGAGAGTTTTATTCCGGAGTTTTAACGGCGCGGAGAGGACCGTGGGGTGAGGGAGAGTGTAAATATTTTTTTCAGAAACATTAAAATTCGGTTAAAAATAAATTTTTTAAAAGTTTGTTCATAAGTTCATGATAGGATAGATATAATAGGAAACGTTTTAACGTTTGAATCGTAAACGGAGGGATTTCATTGAGTAGCGAAGAAAAGAACATAGAAAAAAGAGAAAGCGGACAGGATGTGCCGGAGCGTCAGTCTTTGAATAAATATGTACCTGCGGCGACGGCGTCTTTGGATGAGTGGAAACGGATGCAGTTGATTTATTCCGCAGCATTAAAGGAAGTGAATACAAAGCTTGAAATTCTGAATGCGGAGTTTCAGATGGCGCACCGCTATAATCCCATTGAACATATTACCGCCCGGATTAAGGCACCGGAAAGTATTGCGAAAAAGCTTCGCCATCAGGGGCGGGCAGTAACGGTGGAAAATATCGTCCGTTATATTAACGATGTGGCCGGGATTCGGATTATCTGCTCCTTTACCTCGGATATTTACGAGATTTCGGAGTTGATTCGAAAGCAAAGTGATGTGAAGGTATTAAAAATAAAAGATTATATCAAGAATCCGAAGCCCAACGGATATACCAGTTATCATATGATTGTTTCGGTACCGATCTTTTTATCGGATATGACCATTGATACAAAGGTAGAAATTCAAATTCGTACCATTGCCATGGATTTTTGGGCAAGCCTTGAGCATAAGATGTATTATAAGTTTGAGGGGAATGCACCGGAAAATATTCGTCGAGAGTTAAAAGAATGTGCGGATTTGGTTGGATTCCTTGACCGAAAGATGCTGGCGATTAACGAAGAAATTAAAAAGTACAGTGACGGGGAAGAAGACGGAGTACTGATTTCAGAATCCTTACGCAGGCTGTACGGCATGGTAAGCGAAGAGAGTGAGCCTTCGGAGCCGGAGGTACAAGGGCTGAAAGATGCGGTGGTAATAGATCTGGATGAGGCTCAGGTACGGGCTGCGGATGAAGAGAAAGAAGAACCGGTAATAAAGAAAAGAGTATTTTCTATGCCGAAGGGAAGAAAGGCAACGATGAAATAGGAAAATAATTTCCAAATTTACGAAAGAGCACTTGACAAAGTGCTCTTTTTATGATATTCTATCCACGGTTAGTTGAGACTAACTGCGGAATTGATGTTTAAATGTGATGCTTGGGAGGCAGTTATGACATTAGCGGAAGCACAGGTTGGCGAAGAATATATTATTAAAGAGATTGCGACGGATGATGAAGAACTGGATGCTTTTCTTTTTACGCTGGGCTGTTACAGCGGTGAACCGGTGACGGTGATTTCCCACTTAAAGCGTGCCTGCGTCATCTCCATCAAGGACGGAAGATATACCATTGACCGTGAACTTGCATCGGCAATCATGATTTAGGAATAAGTCCTGTTGCGGTCGCATAGAGATTGTAACAGGAGAAATACCGTGTTTCACGGTGTTTTTTCATGGAAGGAGTTAGCGACGGCTACCCGCTTTTTTATTCCGAGGCAGTTAGCCGTTGCTTCCTAAAGAGACAAAGTTGTTTCGATATAAGTTCTAATAATACAAGGAGGAACAAGAATGAGAATCGCATTTGCGGGTAATCCGAACAGCGGTAAGACGACCATGTATAATGCGCTTACCGGAAGAAACGAAAAGGTAGGTAACTGGGCGGGTGTTACTGTAGACAAGAAAGAAAGTAAGATTAAAAAGAGTTTGTATGAGGGAAGCGAGGAACTGGTGGCAGTGGACCTTCCGGGTGCCTATTCCATGTCTCCGTTTACCTCGGAGGAAAGTATCACCAGTGCATACATAAAGAATGAGAAGCCGGATGCGATAATTAATATTGTAGATGCGACGAATTTAAGTCGTAGCTTGTTCTTTACCACGCAGATTTTGGAGCTGGGTGTTCCGACGGTGGTGGCGCTTAATAAGAGCGATATTAACGCAAAGAAGAAAACAAAGATTGAGGTGAAAGCGTTGTCCGAAAAACTGGGCTGTCCGGTAATCGAGACAGTGTCCACTTCCTTTAACGAAGCAGGACTTAAAGAGGTAGTGGCGGCAGCAATGACGGCGGCAGGTACCGTACAGAAGGCACCGTACGAGCAAGGAAGTATTGACCTGACGGATAAAGCGTCTGTGGTAGCGGCTGACAGAAAGCGTTTTGAGTTTGTAAATAAGATTGTGGCGCAGGTAGAGAACCGTAAGGTTCTGACCAAGGATAAAAATTCCCAGGATAAGATTGATGCGGTACTGACCCATCCGATTGCGGGACTTGCAATCTTTGCGGTAGTTATGTTTTTGGTGTTTCAAATTTCTCAGGCTTGGGTAGGACCGTTTATTGCAGATACGTTAGTAGGCTGGCTTGAGGCGTTCCAAGGCTGGATAGGCGGTTTCTTCGAAGACGCAAACCCGTTGCTCTCCGCTCTTTTGGTGGATGGTGTGATCGGCGGTGTGATTGCGGTAATCGGTTTCCTGCCGCTTGTAATGGTAATGTATTTCCTTATTGCATTGCTTGAGGATTGCGGTTACATGGCTCGTGCGACTGTGGTACTGGATCCGATCTTTAAGAAGGTTGGTCTTTCCGGTAAGTCCGTAATTCCGTTTGTGATTACCATCGGTTGTGCGGTTCCGGGTGTTATGGCTACCCGTACCATTCGTAACGAAAGAGAGCGCAGAGCAACCGCAATGCTGGCTCCGTTCATGCCGTGCGGAGCAAAGGTACCGGTAATCTCTCTGTTTGCAGGCGCATTTTTCTCCGAAAATCAGGGTATCATCAGTTTTGTTGTATATGCAACCGGTATCGTACTTATTTTCCTCGGTGCCCTTTTGGTAAACAAGATTGCAGGTCACAAGGCGAGAAAGTCCTTCTTCATTATAGAGCTTCCGGAATACAAGATTCCGAGCCTTTGGAGAGCGTTTACCACCATGTGCGGCAGAGGTTGGGCATATATCGTAAAGGCGGCAACCATTATTCTTGTTTGTAACACGGTTGTACAGATTATGCAGACCTTTGATTGGAGCTTCAAGGTGGCTGAGAGTGCAGATTCCTCCATCCTTGCTTCCATTGCCGGACCGTTTGCTTATGTGCTTGTACCGGTGGTGGGTGTACTTTCCTGGCAGTTGGCAGCGGCAGCGGTAACCGGATTTATCGCAAAAGAAAACGTAGTCGGTACGTTGGCAGTGTGCTTTGTAGGTCTTGAGAATCTCATTGACACCGAAGAATTTGCCCTTATGGAGGGTGCAGGCGCAGAGGTTGCTTCCGTATTCGCAATTACCAAGGTGGCAGCACTTGCTTACCTGATGTTTAACTTGTATACCCCGCCGTGCTTTGCGGCTATCGGTGCTATGAATGCCGAGATGAAGAGCGCAAAGTGGCTCTGGGGCGGCATTGCATTGCAGTTGGGCGTAGGTTTTACGGTTGGTTGTCTGGTATTCCAGTTCGGTACCTTGTTTACCACCGGAAGCTTCGGTGACGGTTTTGTTCCGGGTATGATAGCAGTAGCGGCCTTTGTAGCGATTGTAGTGGGTATGATTATCAAAACCAATAAGAATCTTGCAAAGGAATATGCGTTAAAGAAGAACGCATAAGTGCGTAGAAAAGGAGTTTCCTATGGAGAATGCAATTATCATTGTAGTGTTAATCGCTATTATCGGCGGTGCAGTGGCTTATATCATAAAAGCCAAGAAAAACGGTGTAAAATGCATCGGTTGCTCCGCCGGGGGATGCTGTGGAGCGAATAAGGGAGAAGTTTCCTGCAACGGATGCCACAGCTGTAGCAATGAGGGATGCGGCTGCGGATGCCAAGAGGAAATAAAGTAGAAAGTGAATCAGAGAAGATAGTTCAAAGGGATCTTACCTAGATTGGTAGGGTCCTTTTTGATTGGTATAGCTTCATTGGTAGTTAATAAAAAGCCCCACCTTTCGGTGAGGCTTTGTGCATTATTCTTCCAGGTATTCACCTAATATTTTTCTTGCCAGTGCCCAAGTGTCTTCCAATGTAAATACCGTATGTTCCGCCCGTTTGTGGATTCCGTGGGTTTGCAATAATTCTTCGGTGTATTCCGACAAACGGTAGGTGGAATAGGAACCGTCGTTTACCTGTTCGCTGTAGTGAGTTACCACCGGAATAACGGAACAGTCGGAGATTTTAACCGTGCCCTCCGGAGTTTCCGTCAAAGTAACGTTGGCCATGCCGCCAAGCAAACGGGGTGCTTCGATCTGACCGGAGATAAAGTTGCCTAAAGAGTAAAAAACAAGCATTTTCTCACCGTCCGGGCGGTCAATCCATTCTATCGGCTCCAAAACATGCGGATGGGTGCCGATTACAAGGTCTACACCCTCTTCCGCAAAAAGTGCGGTCCAGGTAAGCTGGTTTTTATCCGGTTCGTATACATATTCCGTACCCCAATGAGGAAACACAATCACGAAATCCGAAAGTTCTTTTGCCTGTCTGATTTGGGACCGGATGTAGTCCCGGTTGCTCCAGGTAAGTAACGTTACCAGGTGTTCTTTGCCTTTTGGAATCTTGATTCCGTTCAACCCGTAGGTATAGTTTAACATAGCGATTCGAATTCCGTTTTTTTCTACCACAGTAACGGTATCCTGTGCTTCTTTTGACTCATAGATACCGAGGACGGTAATCTCAGGATATGTGGTTTTCCAAAAGTTCAGACAATGTTCCACGCCTTTGTCTTTTTTATCCATGGTATGATTGGTAGCGTGAAGAACCACGTCAAATCCGGCATTTACAATCGCATCTCCCATTTCACTCGGAGTATTGAACGTCGGATATCCCCGATATTCAAAGGACGGTCCGCCCAGAATGGTCTCCTGGTTAATGATTGCGATATCCGCAGCACTGATTTCATCTGTCAGATGACGGTAAAAACCGTTAAAATCATACGTTCCGTCTTCTTTTGTGCCGCCGAGTAAGGTGCTGTCGTGAACCAAATCGTCTCCCACAGCAAGTAAGGTTACCCGGCGCGGGGCCGGAGTCGGGCTTGGTGTAGGAGTCGGGCTCGGAGTCGGTGTGGCGGTCGGAGCCGGTGTTGGGGTGGCGGTTGGTTCCGGAGTACAGGTCGGAGCCAGAGTCAGACGACTGGTAGGAGAAGGAGCGGACGTCGGATCATTTAAAGGCTGAAAAACAGAGGTCGTCCGGTTACATCCGCTTAGAAATAAAAGGAGGAAAAGCCCGTACAGGATAAAACGGGCTTTTTGTAATGGATTGTTTTGAAGTAAGTGTTTCATAAAAACTCCTTTCAGCTTTCCGGGAAGAAGAGGGGAGCTTCCGGTGCAGGAAAGCCGGTAACTGTGTCAGGAACCGTGTCTTCGTCCGGTATTCCGGTCGGTGTTTCGAATGAATCCGGATTCCGGACCGGAATATCGGTGTTATCCGGAATCTGAGTCGGAGATTCGGAGATAACCGGGAGTTCGGTCGGGAAATCGGTGTTATCCGGAGTCTGAGTCGGGATATCGGTGTTCTCCGGGAGCGGCGCAGGGGCCGGAGTCAGCTGTTGTACCGCTTCTTCCTGTTTCTTTTTAAAAGCTTCGTCTTCCTTTATCATAAGAGCATAGTCTTTTTTCGAAAGCAGGGACCAATATTCTTTCGGCACCATAGCCAAATTTGTGGTAGGCAGTGCGCCGTAATATTCTTCTAAAACGATATCCTGTGCTTTTAAGTAAGTGGCCAACTCTACGCCTACGTACCGGAAATGCCAAGGCTCGAAGTTGTAGCCGGTGATATGGATTTTGTCTTCCGGGTAACGTAATATCCAACCGTAGAGGTGGGCGTTTTCCAGTAACCAGGTATATTCACCGGTGCGGGTAAAGGATTTATTGTTTTTGTAATCGGTGGCTTCGCAACAAAGGTCAACTGCGAGACCGGTCTGGTGTTCCGAGGTTCCCGGAAGTGCATGATAACGGGAGACTTCGTAGTAGCCGTAGGTTTTCAGATTCCAGATATAAATGGATTTTTGTAATTGGTAGGAGCGAAAACCGCATCGTAATACAAGATGGTAACCTGCATCTTCCGCAGCGGCAAACAACTCTTCCAAGGCGGTTGCCGCAATCGGTTGGAGATAACGGCGTTCGTTGATTCCTTTATGATAAATCTCAACATTCGGTTCCACCATGTACGGTATGTAAGAGGAAGCAATCGGGTACTCTTTGTTTACCATAAGTGTATAGTTGGCCGGATCCGTATTCAGGGGCGCCGCTTCCGGATATTGAAATGTCAGATTGCCCGGCTGTTTGGACTGTACCTTTTTTTTGCCGAGAGGAACCCGGGTCGGCTCCGGAGTCGGAGTCGGGGAAGACGTCGGCTTCGGGGTGGCGGTCGGTTTCGGAGTCGGAGTGGCAATCAATTCATACGGCGAAGGAATTCTTGCCGGAATTGCCGGTTGTGTAAGGCTGTATGTTTTGGTCGGGACATTCTGTATCGTGTCATACTCCGATAACAGAACAGGATTTTGTGTGTGTACCCTGAAATCCGGAAATCCGCCCAACAGCAACGTATTTATAAGAAAATACATCAGAACTTTATTTGTATTCATAGAAAGCCTCCCAAGGGTGTCTCAATACGTTGATTGTATGAAAAATAAAGGAAAAAGTCAATGGAATTTTACGGAGACATCAGAAAAATGGAACAATCATTATGAGATGGATTGTGTTTGTCGAACAAGAGTAGTATAATTAAATATGGTTTTATGAAAAGAGGAGGGAAAAGAATATGCAGGAAGAATATATGAATCAATTGCTTATCGAATTTTTCGGAACGTGGAGCGGCTGAGAAAAGTGCGGAGAAATTATTGGATATACTGGGCTGAAGGAAAGTGTAATAATATGGGAATAAGGAAAAAACGATTGGTATATTTATTTGCTACAGCATTTTTATTCGGAATTGAGTTGCTGATTGCTTTGTTCGTACATGACAGTTTTGTGCGTCCTTATATAGGAGATGTGTTGGTGGTGGTATTGCTCTACACCTTTGTACGCATCTTTCGGCCGGAAGGTGTACGGCTGTTGCCGCTTTACATCTTCCTGTTTGCGGCGGGAGTGGAAGCGTTGCAGTACTTTCGCATTGCGGAGGTATTGGGGCTTTCGGACAACCGGGTATTGTCTGTTGTTATCGGCTCGGTGTTCGATGTGAAGGATATTGTGTGCTACGGAGTCGGGTGTGCAATTTTAGGGGTTTATGAATGGATGCGGTGGCGTGTGGTATAAAATAAAAGAAAAGGTTTGACAAATCCGGTAAACCGTGCTATAATCGGCACAAATAGTAAAAGGCAGTGAAGGAAAGAGTAGGTAACGAAGGGCTTTACAGAGAATTCTGCGGACGCTGAGAGCAGAAGAGTGAATACTTACCGAACATGGTTCCGGAGCTTCGCACCGAGGATGAGTTTCTTAGGCTGCGACGGGTACGCCCGTTATCGTGTGCGACTGTAAACCGCAAGGGAGCAGTCAGTGAGGTGCATTTCGTGAGGAATGCATGAATTAAAGTGGTACCACGGAATGTTAATATCCGTCTTTAAGTTCGTAGAGCTTAAAGGCGGTTTTTTATTTGCGTGCAGGCTAAGTGAGGTACAAAGCACCATTGCACGCAAACACGCAATTGAAAGGAGACAAAACTATGAAGAAAAGAATCACAGCACTTTTAGTAACGGCAGTTTTGGCAATCGCTTGCTTCGCAGGATGCGGCAAGGACAAGGGAATCACTATTGCGGTTCCGAACGACACCACCAATGAGGCAAGAGCACTGCTTCTTTTGGAGGAACTTGGGTATATTACCTTAAAGGAAGGTGCGGGCATTACCGCAACCGTAAGAGACATTGCGGAGAATCCGTACAACATTTCCTTTAACGAGGTAGAGGCGGCACAGCTTCCGAACGTATTGCAGGATGTGGATTACGCGGTTATCAATTCCAATTATGCCATTTCCGCAGACATTAATCCGGTGGAGGATTCCCTTGCCATTGAAGGCGCATTTTCCGCTTACAGTAACATTCTTGCGGTTAAGGAAGGCAATGAGTCCACGGATAAGATTAAAGCCCTTGTAGCGGCATTAGAGAGCAGTGCGGTGGCTGATTATATCGGTAAGACCTATGCGGGTGCGGTTGTCAGCGTTGTGGCAGAGCCGGGTGACGGTTACGACGCGTCCGTAGATTACGGGGCACTGGCAGGTAGCAAGATTTCCGTTGCGGCTTCTCCGACTCCGCATGCAGAAATTTTAGAGATTGCCAAGGACATTCTTGCGGCAAAGGATATTACCCTTGAGATTATCGAGTACACCGATTATGTGCAGCCGAACAATGTGGTTGAGAGCGGTGAGGTAGATGCAAACTACTTCCAGCATGCACCGTATTTGAATGATTTTAATGCACAGAACGGTACCCATATCGTATCCGCAAGTGCTGTTCATGTGGAGCCGATGGGTATTTACGGCGGCAAGCAGACATCTCTTGAGGCTATCAAAGGGCAGCAGTAATTGACCGGATGGTAACCGTTTTTTGGAAAAAGGCATCATGTAAGATTTTGTGGAGTATTAATCGGCAGAAAGGAAGTCCCGGCAGGTCTGTCCGGTGACGGAGGTGAAGTCATGATAGAAATTAAAAATTTGTCCAAAACCTTCCGGACAGCGGCCGGAACGGTGGAGGCATTAAAGAACATTTCCCTGACCGTAAACGACGGTGATATTTATGGTATCATCGGTATGAGCGGTGCGGGAAAGAGTACACTGGTACGTTGTATCAATATGTTGGAGCGGCCGACGGAAGGCTCCGTGCTTATGGACGGAAAGGACCTGGGAGCGCTTTCTAAGAAGGCGCTTCGTGAGGTGCGCCGGGATGTGACCATGATTTTCCAGGGCTTTAATCTTTTGATGCAGAAGACCTGTCTTCGGAATATCTGTTTTCCGTTGGAGCTGGCAGGTGTAAAGAAAGAGGACGCGAAAAAGCGCGCCATGGAACTTCTGGAAATCGTTGGTCTTCCGGATAAGGCAGGAAGCTATCCTGCCCAGTTGTCCGGTGGTCAGCAGCAGCGAATCGCTATTGCAAGAGCGTTGGCAACCCAACCGAAGGTGCTTCTCTGTGATGAAGCTACCAGTGCGCTGGATCCGAAGACCACTCATGATATTTTAGAGCTTCTCAAGGATATCAACGAACGTCTCGGTATTACGATTATTATTATTACCCACCAGATGAGTGTGGTGGAAGAGATTTGTAATCGTGTGGCAATTCTGGACGGTGGTGTGGTAGCCGAAGAGGGAGAAGTTTCTGCAGTGTTTGCGGACCCGCAGTCCGATGCGGCAAAGCGTCTTGTATTCCCGGATGGGGAAGAGGAAGTGGTTCCGGTACATCCGGGGGAACGTGTTCTTCGCGTGGTGTTTAACGGGGCAATGGCAGCGGGGGCGCCGCTCATTACCCAGATGGCCATTGATGAAAAGATTGCGGCCAATATTTTGTACGCATCCACCAAATGTCTCGGAGATAAGGTATACGGTAACATGCTTCTCGGTCTTCCGGAGGAGGAAGAAACGGTACAGCGTGCTATCCGTTATCTTATCAAGGGCGGAAATGTACTGGTAACGGAGGTGACGGGAAATGCTTGATAAAATGTTTACGTCGGAAGCGATTTCCGAAGCACTGACGATTTTAAAGGAAGAAATGCCTTTTGCACTGTGGGAAACCACTTATGTGACGGTATTGGCTACGGCCTTTGCTATTTTGCTCGGTCTGCCGTTGGGCATTTTACTGGTAGCAGGGGAAAAGGACGGCGTATTGCCGCTCCCGAAGGGTGTCATGCATGTATTAAACGTGGTGATTAACTTGCTCCGTTCCATCCCGTTTTTGATCTTGATGATTTTGGTATTCCCGCTTACAAGACTGATTGTGGGAACCTCCGTAGGAACTACGGCATCCATCGTACCTCTCGTCATAGCGGCCTTTCCGTTTGTGGCACGGCTGGTGGAGAGCAGTCTGCGCGAACTGAATCCGAATATTATCGAGATGGCCCAGAGTATGGGAGCTTCTCCGATGCAGATTATTGTGAAGGTAATGTTGCCGGAAAGTATTCCGTCGTTGATATCCAATTTTACCATTGCCATTACCACTATTCTCGGATACACTGCCATGAGCGGTATCATCGGTGGCGGCGGCCTCGGTAAAATTGCGATTAACTACGGATATTATCGATATAAGTACCTTGTCATGTTAATTGCCGTTATTATTCTCATTGTGCTGGTACAGGTATTCCAGAGCGTGGGAACAAAGCTGGCGGTAAAGTTAGACCGACGGGTGAAGCATTAGCGGGGGACGGATCGGCAGATTCAGAATCCCATGAAAGGTGTGTCGGTTCGATGCCCTTTAAGAATGATATAGAGAAAGCAGATTTACTTTAATAAAAAAGAAAGAAGGAAAAAATTATGAGTAAGAAACCGTATTACATTACAACCGCAATTGCGTATACCTCCGGTAAGCCGCACATCGGCAACACCTATGAGGCTATTTTGGCAGACAGCATTGCCCGTTACAAGAGATTCCAGGGCTATGATGTGTTTTTGCAGACCGGTACCGACGAGCACGGTCAGAAGATTGAGGAGAAGGCTGCTGCGGCAGGCGTCACTCCGAAGGAGTTTGTAGACAATGTTTCCGGTGAGATTAAGCGTATCTGGGATTTGGTGGACACTTCCTATGATAAGTTTATCCGTACTACCGATGCGGACCATGAGGCACAGGTAAAGAAGATCTTTAAGAAGATGGTAGACAAGGGCGATATTTACAAGGGCGCGTACGAGGGAATGTATTGTACCCCGTGTGAGTCCTTCTGGACCGACTCTCAGCTTGTTGACGGTAAGTGTCCGGACTGCGGACGTGCGGTGAAGCCGGCAAAGGAAGAGGCATATTTCTTTAAGATGAGTAAGTATGCGGACCGTCTCATTGAGCACATCAATACCCATCCGGAGTTCATTCAGCCGGTGAGCCGTAAGAATGAAATGATGAATAATTTCCTGCTTCCGGGCTTACAGGACCTTTGCGTGTCCCGTACCTCCTTCAAGTGGGGTATTCCGGTGGAAGAGGACCCGAAGCATGTGGTTTATGTATGGCTTGATGCACTGACCAATTACATCACCGGTATCGGTTATGATGCGGACGGCAACCCGACAGAGCAGTTTGGTAAGTTATGGCCGGCAGACTTACACTTAATCGGTAAGGATATTATTCGTTTCCATACCATTTACTGGCCGATTTTCCTTATGTCCCTTGATATTCCGCTTCCGAAGCAGATTTTCGGTCATCCGTGGTTGCTGCAGGGCGGCGACAAGATGAGTAAGTCCAAGGGAAACGTGATTTATGCGGACGATATGGCGGATTTATTCGGTGTGGATGCGGTACGTTACTTTGTACTCCACGAGATGCCGTTTGATAACGACGGAACCATCACTTGGGAGCTTTTGGTGGAGCGTCTTAACGCTGACCTTGCAAATACCCTTGGTAACCTGGTAAACCGTACCATTTCCATGAGCAACAAGTATTTTGGCGGCGTTGTGCGTAACGGCGGCGTAACGGAGCCGGTGGATGAAGAGTTAAAGGCTTTGGCTCTCGAGACTCCGGGCCTTGTGGAAGAGAAGATGGAAAAGCTTCGTGTGGCAGATGCCATTTCCGCAGTATTTAATTTGTTCAAGCGTTGTAACAAATATATTGATGAGACCGCTCCGTGGGCTCTGGCAAAGGATGAAGCAAACGCAGACCGTCTGGCAACCGTGCTCTACAACTTAGTTGAGAGCATTTGTATCGGGGCGTCTCTTCTTAAGTCTTTCCTTCCGCGTACCGCAGATAAGATTTTTGCACAGTTAAACGCAACGGAGCGTACCGAAGAAGAATTAAAGAGCTACGGTTTGTATGTGTCCGGTACGAAGGTAACGGAAGCACCGGAAATTCTCTTTGCCCGTCTTGACGCAAAGGAAGTCATGGAGAAGGTGGCTGTAATTCAGGAGAAGCAGCGTGCGGAAGCTGCGGCAGAGGCGGCAGCGGAAGCTAAGCGTCTCGGTCTTCCGGTGACCGGTGCTGAGGAAGCGAAGGAAGAGGAGTCTGTGATTGATATTGAAGCAAAGCCGGAAATCACCTACGATGATTTTGCTAAATTGCAGTTCCAGGTCGGCGAGATTATTGCCTGTGAGGAAGTAAAGAAGTCCAAGAAACTTCTCTGCTCTCAGGTAAAGATCGGTAGCCAGGTAAAGCAGATTGTATCCGGTATTAAGCAGCACTATTCCGCTGAGGAAATGGTGGGCAAGAAGGTGATGGTTTTAGTAAACTTAAAGCCGGCAACCCTTGCGGGTATCGTATCCGAAGGTATGCTTCTTTGTGCCGAGGATGAGAACGGTGAGCTGGCACTGATGACGCCGGAGAAGAAGATGCCGGCAGGCGCAGAAATCTGCTAAAAAGGGACGACTCTAACCCCGATAGTTTCTTGCGAGAAAACCTTTCTTCCGAGGAATGGTTTTCTCTCGTATTCCGGGTATAAGCAGTTCTAATTCCTCCGGGAAAGGTTATGATAGTGTAACGCAACCGGTCTTATGCGGCATCCATGCCTTATGACGACCTCGCTCGTACGTCCTGTCCGAGCGTTGCTGACAGACTTTCGGAGTAATAAGAACTTCCTAATACCCTGCATAATGTTCGAAAACCATTCCTCGGAAGGAAGGTTTTCAATGAAGATTCCCTATGGGGTTAGAGGCTGTTTTTGAAATGGGTTACCTTTTATAATCGGATTTCTGCGGTTTGAAGAAGGGCTACGCGGAAATAGAGTGTTGTTATAGTGTTAGTACAAAAGTGAAATAGAGTATAATTAATTTGAGTGAGAGGAAGTTTTATGCCACCGGGAAGAAGAAGTTCAAGTTCAAGTAGTTCGCGCAGCAGAAGCAGTAGTTCACGCAGTCGGAGCAGTTCGTCGAGCAGAAGGAGCAGATCGTCTCATAGCAGTTCATACAGACGCTCTTACAGCAGGAGTACATCGTCGGTTTCTTCCGGAAGGGTTCGGAGGAACCAGCCGACAGGTATTCCGTCGTATTTGAGACAGAAGTCCGTGTTGATGCGCTGTAAAAACCATGATTATATGTATTACAATGAGGCCTGGACGGATGAGAAGACGGGGGTTTCTTATCGGAAGGGGTATTACGATGAGAACGGAACCTATTACGATGCGGACAGTATCGTTTTTAAGAAGCCGGATGGGTCTTACGAAGCCCATTATGTGTGCGATTATTGCGGTACGGAATTAGAGGCTAATTGGAAGGAAGGGTTCTACCCGACCTGTAAAAATTGCGGTGCGGAAATGAACAAGACACCGGTGTATATTGATGAAATTATCAATATCGGTACCCGGGAAGCTTCCTACAACTCTTACAGTGACTCGGGCGAAATGGCAAAGAATATCTCGAAGCGTTTGTTAAAGAGTATGCTGATTAGCTTTGCCTTGCCGATTGTTATCATGGTTATCATGTTTGCCACAACGGCAAACATGGGTAGGGAGACTTCCTCGGACTTCGAACGGGTGATTTACACGGAAAGTGAGCCGGTAGAGGAGTATGATTCGGTAGAAGAGACGGAAACCAATCTGGAAATTTACGGAACCGATATTTATTTGGATGAGATTTCGCCGGACGTTTACCGCATTTGTGACGAGAACGAAGACTACGAGAAACACATTATTTGGGATTACGGTGCCCGGTCCTATTATGATTATGACAGTGATTGTTATCTATGGTATAATACGGATGTCAGCCCGAATTTGTGGCAATACTGGTATGATGACATTGCGGGAGATAGTTATTACGGCTGGATGGAGTGCGAAGGAGAAGCCTGGTACATCGAAGTGTCCGATACGGATTGGGAGCTGTACGAAGGAGACACGGACGGACTTTGGCATATAGAGAATTCCTTTGGCTAAAGCAAAATGAAATAGTTTGTTTAAGAAGATTTAAGAAGTCTGCAAGAATAGGTTAATGTTTCTGTGTTAGAGTGATGTTATAGGATGGTTATTGATTGGTCTTTATGGGCATCGCATTACACAGGAGGATTGACGGATGGGTTTTAAGTGTTTGAAAGGTTTGTGTTCAAAGCGGGAGAAGTCTGATTTGGACAGGCTTACGCGTTGTTTGTCAAAGGAGAGGTTGTCGGTGGGAGAACGTGTGAAACGGATGGAAAGGAGCAAAGGAATGCAGGTGTTTTTGTGGATTACTTTGGTGGTTCTGTTGTTATATACCGTGTTTTCGCTCCTGTATTCCACGGCGGTGGTGTATGCATCCGGTACGGGGACCTCTTTTTTGTGGTTTTGGCCGGTGACGTGTGTGATTGCGCTTGTTGCAGCGGTGTTGTTGTTTCTTGTATTGACCGGAAAGTTGCCGCGGCTTAAAACGGCAGCAGTGTTCCTGTGTGTCTTGTTTTGGCTGTTTATGGCAATGTTTCTTACGGTGGAAGCGGTGGTGTTTTCCGCAGGCAGAAAGGCTCCCTCCGATGACGGCGAGTATGTGATTGTTCTCGGAGCACAGGTGCGGGGAGAGATGCCGACCTTGGTGCTTTCTGCCAGAATCCGTGCGGCTGCGGAGTATTTGAAGGAACATCCCGCGGCGGTTGCCATCGCTTCCGGCGGCAAGGGAAACGGAGAAAACATCAGCGAGGCGGAAGCCATTCGACGCGGTCTGGTGCGGCTCGGTATTTCCGAGGATAGGATTTTATTGGAGGACCGATCCACCAGTACGGCGGAAAATTTAAGGTTTTCGGCAGAGGTAATCCAGCGGTATGAGCGCGGGATGTCCGGGATGGATGCAGCGGTGACGACGAGTGCACTGTCCCAAGACGGAACAGCGGATGCGGTGCATGCTGCGGCCGAAGAAGCAGGGGAGTTGGGTTCCGAACAGGATGCTCCGGTTCGTTTTGTTTCAAAGAATGTGGTTCTGGTTACCAATGATTTTCATGTGTTCCGGGCAGTAAAACTGGCAAAAAATCTGGGTTATACAAATGTATCCGGATTGGGTGCCACGGAGTTTTTTGCGGTAACCATACAGTATTATGTGCGGGAATTTTTTGCGATCGGATTGGAATTTATTCGGGGTAATTTTTAGTGACGGAAGTTTAGTTGCGGAAGTTCGGACTCAAAGGGGCAGAAGCAACGGAAGAAGCAGAGGTTAGATATGATTTTTGATACGCACGCCCATTATGATGATGAGGCTTTTGAGGAAGACAGAGATGCGGTGCTTTCTTCTTTGAACGAAAAAGGAGTAGGTACGGTAGTAAATATTTGTGCAAGTCCGGCCTCTTTAAAGAGGATTCGGGAGCTGACGGCGAAATATCCTTTTGTGTACGGTGCGGCGGGGATTCACCCCGACCATGCGGGGGAACTGACGGAGGAGATGTTTACGGAGATTTCCCGGTTGGCGGATGAGGAAAAGATTGTTGCCATCGGGGAAATCGGACTGGATTATTATTGGGACACGGCGCCTCATGAGGTACAGAGAGAATGGTTTTTACGTCAGCTGGACCTGGCCGTTGAGAAAGACCTGCCGGTGGTAATTCATTCCAGGGAAGCCACTCAGGAAACTCTGGAGATTATGCGGGAGGCATACAAAGAATCCGGCGGGAAGCTGCGAGGCGTGATTCATTGTTTTTCCGGTTCTGCGGAAATTGCCAAAGAATATACCGATATGGGATTTTATATCGGTGTGGGCGGTGTAGTGACCTTTAAGAACGGAAAGAAGTTAAAGGAAGTGGTGGAAACCATGCCTCTTGATAAGCTGGTGATTGAAACGGATTGTCCGTATCTGGCACCGGTACCGTACCGTGGCAAGCGAAACGATTCCACACTGCTTAAGCTTGTAATAGAGGAAATTGCGGCGCTGCGGGGGATGACGGTAGAGGAAGTAGAAAGCCTGACGGAGGAGAACGCAAGAAAGCTGTATTGTCTGGACTAGGTCGGTATTTATGAAAGTTATTGTCCGGAAACGGGCGGAAGGGATAAAGGATAAACATGGCAACCTTAGGTAATCCAAAAGAAACCATAGCGATTTTAAATAAATACGGGTTTAATTTTCAGAAGAAGTTTGGTCAGAACTTTTTAATTGATACCCACGTGCTGGAGAAGATTATTCGGTCGGCGGACATTACAAAGGATGACTGTGTATTGGAAATCGGTCCGGGCATCGGAACCATGACTCAGTATCTTTGCGAGAATGCGAGAAAGGTTATAGCGGTGGAAATCGATAAAAACCTCATTCCGATTTTAACAGAGGATACCCTTGCAGCCTATGATAATGTGAAGGTGATCAATTCCGATGTATTGAAGCTGGATTTAAAGAAGTTGGCAGAGGAAGAAAACGGAGGCAGGCCGATTAAGGTGGTGGCAAATCTGCCTTATTACATTACGACGCCGATTATTATGGGACTGTTTGAGGCAGGAGTGCCGCTGGCTTCCATCACCGTTATGGTACAGAAGGAAGTGGCGGATCGCATGCAGGCGGGACCGGGCAGCAAGGATTACGGGGCCTTGTCGTTAGCTGTGCAGTATTATGCGGAGCCGTATATTGCGGCCAATGTACCGCCGAATTGCTTTATGCCGCGGCCGAATGTAGGCTCTGCGGTAATTCGGCTGACACTTCATGAGAAGCCGGCCGTGGAGGTGGCGAATGAGAAGCTTTTATTCAAGCTGATTCGTGCCTCTTTTGCCCAGCGGAGAAAGACTTTAGTAAACGGGTTGACCAATTCGCCGGAGCTTAATTTTTCGAAGGAAGAAGTGACGAAGGCGCTGGAAGTCTGCGGATATTCTCCGACTATACGAGGAGAGGCCCTTACTTTGCAGGAGTTTGCAAGGTTGGCAAATGTGTTTGCTGGGAAGACGGCGTGAGTGAAAGGAACAAAGACGGATAAGAAGGAGAACGAAAACTATGAAAATGACATCGGCATATGCAAATAAAATGTTGAAGCAGTTTAACGAAGAGAAGGAGTTTTGGAACAATAAAGAGCGCCAATCCTGCGTGTACACGGCAGCGGTAGGAGAAACTCCGGTGGTACCGTCCTATGATTTTATAAAGGTTTCGGAAACCATAAAAGAGCTGGATGAGAAAATCTGCAAAATCAAGCACGCTATCAACCTGGCAAATGTAATCAACGAGGTGCAGGTGGGAGAGCGCGCTTTGAGTATCGATTCCGTTTTGGTGGAAATGGCCCAGTTAAATAAGCGGAAGGAATTCCTGGATTATTTGAGAAAGCAGGAGCCGAAGATGCGAAAAGAAGCCGGCTTTGCAGCACGAAACAGTGCGCCGGAATATCAATACATCAATTACGATTTGGATTTGGCAAAGAAGGAATACGAAGCAGTGGCTGCCCGCATTATGGAAATGCAGCTGGCCCTGGACCGTTACAATCAGACCGTAGAATTTGACGTGGAGCTATAAAATCTTTTCCGCATAGTCCGCACCTTTTTGATTGGCGGCTGCAGCCTGAAGCAAAGGTTTATTGTTGCGCGTTGTTTGGTTATTCGGTTATTTTGTTATCGGATATGGTTTAAGGTTCGGTCAACCAGATTATGTTCGGAACTCCGGTTCCTCGCGGCCTATGGAAAACTTGTCCTTCGGGGCGGAATGCGGAAGTTCGGTTATATGCATTCCCTTAAAAGAGTCAAAAAGGTGCTGTCGTATGGGCAGCACCTTTTTTATGTTTTTCGGTTTGTAAAACGCCGGATAACAATAGTTCCGATGTTGTTTAAATAATCCCTCTCATGGACAGGATAATCAGTACGCAGGTCACAAGAACGAGAAACGCAAGAATTAAAAAGCCCGGATTTTTGCGTTTTACTTTGTTTTCCGGTTCCGGAACAAATCCGGTTTTTCTAAGGACGGTAATGACCGGTTTGTATAATAAGAATGTGATAGAGGCATTTAAGCCGCCTTTTAACAGGTTAAACGGCAGGAACGCCGGAAGAAGCAGCTCTACAACGGCCTCTCTCGGATAACCCATATAAATCGGGGTCACTAAGTAATTCCACAGCATCATAACCGCAGTGGAAACGAGCCAACCGGAAATCAAACCGATGACAGCACCGGATAAAGTGTGCTTTTTCTTGTAAATGACTGCTGCTACGCAGGCAAAGGACAGGGTCTGGACAATGTTCATCACCCAGCCGATGATACCGGTATCACTAACGGTAAATAATTCGATGGTTGCGACCACAAAGGAAATGATGCAGGAGGTCATCGGTCCCCATATAAAGCCTCCCAAAGTTACGATAACATCCGACGGGTCATACTTTAAAAATAATACGACCGGAACTCTTCCGACAGCCATTACAACATAAGTAAGCGCACAAAGCATAGCTATGGTTGTGATTTTTTTTGTTTTACTGTTCATGCCAGTTTCCCTCCAAATAAGAAATACGCCTGAAGATGTATATCCTCAGGCGTGTGTAGTCTAACCGAATTCCGGAATATGATAAAAAGCAATCATAAAACGCAAAAATCGAGTAAATCTTCTTTCATCCAGACTATACTGTTGGTTTTGGAATTGCACCAAATCATGTGCGTCGGCACGCGCGGACTTTACCGCCAATCGGGAATTGCACCCTGCCCTGAAGATAATCATTATTCAGTTTGTTCGAACGAACTTATTCTACAGCATTCTATGCGATTTGTAAAGAAAAAGTTACTAAATATTCGGAGAAATATTTACTTTTGCTCCGGAACCGCAAATCGGATAGCTGCGGGAACAATCTCTGCCGTGAACTCGGAGAATTGTTTTACCTCGCCGTCCAGTGAGACCGTAAAGCCTTCCGGAGCGGTTACCTTCATGGTTTTACATCGGCGGTAAATAATAAACTTTTCCAGGGAAGGGTCATCCAGATGAGTACCTTCTTTATATTTTTTTATAACGGACAAAAAACGCAACCGGGAAATACGGCGTACAAGGCAAAACTCCATATAGCCGTCCCGATTATCGGAACGGGGAGCGCATTTGTAGGAACCTCCCACATGGGTGCCGTTTGCGGCGGTACAGAGCAGAAACTCAGTATTGCAAAGAAGTTCGCCGTCGGCAAAAATCGTTGCTTTGTGGCGCATGCCTTTGATGAAAGCGTATAAGACACTGATCGGATAGGCACGTTTTCCGCCCAGAATCTTTTTGTGACGAAGCTTGTCCATCATAGAGGCAACGCAGGAGTCCAGGCCGAAATGGCATGCGTTTATGGCATAGTAGTCTTTGACACGGATTAAGTCGATGGCTTCTTCCGGTGCAGCGCATAAGGCCACCGGGTCGGCAAAACGGTCTTTCCCGCCGTAATACTTTACGAAATCATTGCCGCTTCCCAAAGGATAACAAGACATGGAAGCCTGGGAATAGCCGTAAATGGAATTGGCTACTTCGTGAACGGTGCCGTCGCCGCCGCAGGCATAAAACCGCACCGGCTCCGGGTGGGTATCACACCACCGGCGAATAAAACGTACCGAGTCACCGGCAGCTTTTGTGGTATAAATCTGCCAATCAAATTCGGTGCCGGAAAGCTTTTCTTCCAAATCTTTTGCCACATTTCCGTGCCCGGCGTTAGGGTTTAAAATAAAAATATGCTTCAAAAAGGAACCCCTCCTTTGCTTGTTCTGATTCCAGTATAGAAAGAAGAGGCTACCGCGTCAACAAAAAGTTGTGCAATAGCCTCGGAAAATATTGTATTTTATTTTAAGAGTAATTCGCCCCAAAGAGAGGTGGACATATAAGAGCTGTCGGAAGAGTCGTTAAATTTCATAACACTCTGACGGGTGCCCATGTCGTTGCTGTCGTTGATTTGTGCTTCGAAACCGAGAACCATACCGGTGGAAAGCGCATTTTCGACAGGAACGGCAAGCTCGATGATATAACCGTTTGCGGTCTTCTCTGCGGCAGCCATGACCCCTTCCGCAGTTGGAACCGTACCGAAGGAAAGCTCACCCTTGTAGTTGACACGGTACTGGCCTGCATAATCGGTATAGTAGTCTTCCTTCATGTTTTCCGGGTCAAGGAACAACTCAATGGAATCCTGCTCATGTAAGTTTACGGAGTCGGCATTTAATACGTTGTCCGTTACTTCAAACATAGTATAAACAAAGTGTTCGTCCCAAAGAATACGAACCGTGCCGGAAGCACCCTGATAAGCAAAAAGCGGAGTGTTAATCTTGTACGGCATAGTCTGCTGTAACCAGATGGAATCCTTCTGACCGTCGATGACCGGAGTGCCGTAGTTTGCGTTAGCTCTGCGGGCCACCACGGTTTCTTCCGCATCAATAGCGGCAATGTAAGCCTCCGGATCCATCAAAGCATAGAAAGTTTCCTTCGGAGACAAATCTTTGTTGAACAGAAGAGGACAGTTTTCTTTTCTCCAGCTGGTATCATCACGATAACCCCAGAAAGTGACGCGCTCGATAATATCCGCATACTCTTTGTAGATGCCGAACAGCTTCGCGTAAAACAGTGCCTGTTTTTTCTCGTTCTGAGCGGACAGTTTTCCGTTGGAATTCGGAACTCCCACATCCAGCTCGGTAACGGATATCTTGATTCCTTCAATCTGGGAAAACAGCTTGAGACTGTTACGAACGGAACCGAGACCGGTATCGATACTGTAGTGTCCCTGCATGCCGATGCCGTGAATCGGAACACCCTGAGAACGTAAATCGGCAACCATGGCAGCGGCGATTTCGGCTTTATTCGCATCGTTTAAGTTATAGTCGTTGTAGTATAAAAGTGCATTCGGATCTGCTTCGTGAGCAAAACGGAAGGCCATGGCAACAAACTCCGGTCCGATGGAACGGGTCCACTGTGTGTCACGAAGACATTTGGTCCAGTCACCGTCTGCAGGAAGCCGTGCACCGTCGGCAATTGCCTCGTTTAAAACATCCCAGGAATAGATTTTTCCTTTGTATTGTCCGGCAACACCATAGATATGGTCCTTCAACTGCTTTATGGCTTCGTCTCTGGTGACCGGGTTTCCTTCTTTGTTTTTAATACCGAGGAAATCACCGGACTGGCTGTGCCAAGCCAGAGTATGTCCTACGACCGTGAGGCCGTCCCGTTCCGCAATACTTATCATATGATCGGAATCGCGGAAGTTGAAGGTGCCTTGCGGACGCTGCATATATTCCGGTTTCATTAAGTTTTCCGGCGTAATTACGTTGAAATGTTGTTTTACAAGTTCGTTATCCTTGCCGGAATCGATATAGGTGTTGTAAATGGTGCCGATCATAAAGTAATCTTTATAAATCTCCTTCAAGCTGACGTTCGAAATATCCGGACGCGGAGTGGATGTCGGAGCCGGGGTGGCGGTCGGTAACGGTTCCGCTGTCGGGGCGTCAGTCAGAGTCGGGGTCTCGGTAACGGCAGAGTCATCCGGCTTTTCCGCCGAGACGGTTGGGGTAATATCGGTATTTGTCTGTTCCGGTGCTTTGCTACATGCAGCAAGAAGAGCGGTCGCAACCACAACGGAAAGTAAAACCTGAAGTTTCTTTTTCATGTGTAAACCTCCTTAAAAAATAGTGTGAACAACAAGTTGCGCACATTTTTATTTTATCATAATGCAAGAAAAAAGCCAATCATTTGTTGCGATTGGCTTCTCATAATGTGTGAAGATATCAGTTTTGCGCTACCGTGTCCTTGGGAACGGAAACGGTAATAGCTTCCGTAAAGGAAAGCGGGAAGGAGTCCGAACCGACTTGTGCCACCTGAACCGAAAGGGTTTCCGAAAGATCAAAACCGGTGGCGGAAATCAGCTGCGGGTTGATGTAGGTTGTGGTACAAGGTTCGTCATTGATATAGGCGATGCTGTAAGGGGTGAAGTTATCGCCGTTGATATACAGGCAAACATAATCCTTTAATTCATCCTGAATCGTCACTTGACGAAGCGTAATGGGACGGATGCCCATTTGCAGTTCGGTCGGAAGGAACGGAGCGGCGCCTCCGTAGCTTTCCGCATCACCGTATAAGATGTCATAGGCAAGAAGTTTCATGTCCTCCATATAAGTTTCGGAGTCTGCCTGTGTCTGATGAAAACGGGTAAACAGTCCTTCGTGAATATCATAGAGGTCCAGCACATAAGAAGACAGAACATAAGCTTCCAGATCTTTTTGAACAGGTGCATCATTCGGCCGGTTGGTCCAGATGACATATTCGGTTTCAAAAACAGACCCGTTTTTCAAAAGTTCATCCGTAAAGGGGAAAGTAGGAAGGTGGTCTCCGTAAAGGACAAGGACAACTTCTTCGTCATACTCTTCCAGGGCGTTTGTTAAGCGAAGCAAAAAACGGTCCATTTCGTACAGCTGGTTAACAAAATAAAGAAGCTCATAATAGGAGTCTTTCAGTTCTTCCGGTAAAGCATCGATTTTGACAACGGGATTTTCCAAAACCGCTTCTTCCGGATAAGCACCGTGTCCCTGTACGGAAATGGTGTAAATAAAATCCTGGCCTTCCGTGGAATTCATAGTATCCAGAATCTGGGGAAGGAGAATTTCATCCTTTGCCCAGCCTAACGGAGTGGTACGGTAGGTGCCCATATATTCGATGGAAGTAAAGGTTTGGAATCCCAGCTGGGAAAATACGGTATTACGTCCGTAAAAGGTACCGTCATTATTGTGAATGGCATGAGGGGTCAATCCGGCAGAAGACAGATTGTATGCCAGACTCTCGCAAACAGTGTCCTTGAGGACGGTTTTATACGGATATTCGCCCGGACCGAAAAAGTCGAGATTAATGCCGGTCAGTAATTCAAATTCCGTATTGGCGGTTCCCGCGCCGATGGAAGGAACCGTTAAAAAGCCGGAAGAGAAGTTCTCTTTCAATCGGCGAAAATTCGGAACCGGGTCCTCGGAAAAGGAAGCCCCGGAAATATACGTCGGGTCGAAAAAGGATTCCAATTGCAAAAAGATGAAATTCGGGTGCTCGGTATCAACGAAATCGACACGATCTGGAGCCGGAGTGCCGGTTGTGTCCGGAACGTCCGAAGAATCCGGACCGGTCGAGGGAGCCGGTTCCGGAGAAACTGTCGGAGTGCCGGTAATGGAAGATACAATCCGGTCAATTTCGTCTTCGGAATAGGACACCGGTTTTGTGATACCGGTACCGAAAATACTGGAAAAGAAGCAATACGGAAGACCGTTTGTGTGAAAGCTCTGAGCCAGATTGCCGAAATTGCGTTCCAAAAGATTACAGGAAACAAACAGCTTTGTGGAGGCTACGCTCGCAAGAAGAAGCAGACCGCATACAAGACCCGCGTAAAGCCGGGAAGTGCCGGTTGTTTCTTTTTTTGTGTGCAAAAATAAGTAGACGCCCAGTCCGATAACGGCGAGGACAGCCAGGACCACCAGAACAATCTGGAATACGGTCAGATAATGTCCCATAATGGAAAAGGCCGAGTCCAGCAGTAAAAGATCCACAGCGGTAAACGGAGTGGTGCGGAATTGCAGTAAAACGAAGTCCGTAATACCTACCGCCACCCAGAGAGTGATAATAAAAAAGCGTGCAAACTTCCGTCGCTTGAAAAAGAAGGAAACGGAAAGAGTGGCACAGATTAAGAGCAAATTATAGCAAAAAACTAGCGGGGACTGTGCCATATAAAACATGGCCAGAACAAGTGAACGCCGGGAAAAAGACTCAACAAAAAGGTTGATTGCAAAAGCCGGCAGGAAACACTCTGCTGCGAAAAGCCGCAGCTGAGCCCCCAATGTATGAAAAAATACTTTATAGTTCGAATCGTTCATAATCCCTCCCGAAAAACAAAAACAACATGAACATTGTATAGAATAGCACAAAAAGAAAAGAACTGCAACAAAGCGGAAAAAGATTCATAAAATCTTTTGTTTTTTTATTGGTTTTTTCCCTTTTCTATGCTATGATTTTTGTAAGGGAGTTATGTAAAAATCAACAGAGGGAAAGAGTGACCGTTATGATAAAAATGGCAAACAGATTATACCGAAGGGAACGGTGTCGGTTACAAAAAAAGACGGAAGAAGCAAAACAGCGGGGCGGGGTGTCGGCTTCGCTTTTTTTGGAAAGCGAGATGAATGTGTTTAAAGATGCGGATTGCTTTTTCTTTTACGGCAGCAGGAGGTTCCCCAAAGGGATTTTAACCGTTTTTTTTCCGGACGAGACCCATGCGGAGATTACGGTGGCAGAGTTTGTGAAGGAAGACGGAATGCTTTCCGCTTTATACAAAAGTGCCTTAAGAGAATGTGAACGGGTAGAAGTATCGCAGGTACATACTGTAAGAAATCCTGCCTGCGGGTTTGATCTGAAGCAAGTAGAAGGAATCCGGTTTACGTATGACTGGTCGGAGTATATGCTGTGTATCGAGATGTGTAGTCTGGCAGAGGCGGAGGAGTCCTGTCGGGAGGCGTCTCTCGGAAAAGAAGAAGCGGAAGACGGAAGTGTCCGGTATGTATTGCTTTGGAACGGTGAAGAGGCGGCGGAGTGTAATGTTCTTCCGACGGATGACGGGAAGCAATGCTATCTGTTCGGGTTAAAAACAAAGGAAGCAATGCGACGAAAAGGGATGGCAACCCGGCTGCTTTCGGAAATCGCAAGAGAATATACAGAGAAAGAAGAATCGCTTATGCGACTTCAGGTATCCTCCAAAAACGAGCCGGCAGAGCGGCTGTACCGGAAGCTGGGATTCCGGACGGAGGAGCAACGTGAGTATTATAAGACAGAGGTGTGACAAATGAAAGGAACGGGAACAACGCCGGCCGGCGAAAACCGGGAGAAAGACCGGGAAGCAAAGGAAAGAGCTTTTTTACGGCGGCAGAAGGCAAAAAAAGAAAAAGAAGAAAAGGAAGCAAAGATTCTGAAACAACAGCAGGAAACCAAGGCAAAAGAGGATGCGAAATATATGCGGGCGGCGCTTATTCAGGCGAGAAAGGCTGCAAAATTACTGGAAGTGCCTATCGGCTGCGTGCTTGTAAAGGACGGAAAAATTGTGGCGAGAGGCTACAATCGCCGGAATACCGACAAAACAACACTGGCCCATGCGGAAATGGCGGTCATTAAAAAGGCCAGTAAGTTATTCGGAGACTGGCGACTGGAGGACTGTACGCTTTATGTGACGCTGGAACCGTGCCCGATGTGTGCCGGGGCAATTGTACAGGCCAGGATTCCTCGGGTGGTGGCAGGTTGCATGAATCCGAAAGCGGGATGTGCGGGTTCGGTGTTGAATATACTGGACACGCCGGGGTTAAATCACCGGGTTATGTTTGAAAAAGGAGTCCTGGAAGAGGAGTGTACCGAATTGTTACAAACCTTTTTCCGGGAATTGCGTCGAAACGGCAAGAAGATTGAAAAATAGCTTTCTTTTATGGAGAAAAAGGAGTATACTGTTTCTTAGGATCTATTTTTTTACAGCGGGGTGAAAAATGGCGATTACTATGAAAATGAATGCTATGAATCAGGTACCGGCAGGTGAGAAGCTGTTCGAAGAAGGTATGGCATCGGACGGTATTTTTGTTGTGCTGAAAGGCAAAGGAAAGTTGATAAATTCCAGTATCAGCCTTCCGGTCTTTGCAGGGGATTTTCTCGGAATTTGGGATATGTATACCGGCAGTTATAATGCCGATTGTATCGCAACGGAGGAAATGACGGTGTTTGCGTTTCCGGCAAATTCGGCGGATGAGTTGCAGGTGTTTTTGGAGGGAAATAAAGAGTACAGCGGAAGAATCACCGCCATGTTCGGACGGTTTATTGCGGAACTGCATACGACATTGCACTGTTACGAACAGGAAGCGAAGACACTGTCGGATGTGGTTGCGGAATTGTATCGCCAGTATTGTACCCGTTGTAAGGCGGAAGAATTGCGTGCCGCAGAGTTGCCGGGAGGCGGAAAGGAAACGGTTTCCCGATCCGAAACCCCGGAATGGCTGGAGTATTATCTGGAATCTGCCAGGATATCGGCGGAGACTCAGAAGATTTATTTTTCCTGCGGAGCCAAAGTGGTGATGCGCCATATCGGGGAACAGGTGGAGTTGTTACTTTGGTTGTTTGCGGAATGTAAAAAATTCGGAGAGTTTTTGCGCCGACAGGGCGCTGTGTTAATGAACGGCGGAGCGGACAATCTGTTTTTCTGCTTTTGTGCACTGGAAGAAAAGGCAAAGTCCGCAGAGACCAAAAAGGCAGCGGGATTGCTGCGGGATGTGGTGGAGAAAAAGCTTTCGGAGCTGACTGTGTTGTTTGAAAAGTACGGCGGTGAGCCGTTTGCAGACCATCAGAAAAAGAGAGATGCCAGAAAACTCGGTGCGGGACAATTGCCGGAGGGAGAAGAACCGTGCGAAAACGCACTGGAGCAGATTCTTTCCTTTGCGGGAGTTTCCGAGGAAACAGCGAACGAGTTTACCGGGCAGCTGAAGCAGTTTGCCGCTTTGGAGGATAAAACTTCCACGGAGGATGACGTTCGTCGTCTTCGTCGAAAGCTGGCGGATGTTTTTTATCAGGTTTATGAAATTATTTTCCGGAAAACTTATGGTATGGACGATGCAGAGATTGCGCTTCCGATTCGTTTGTTTTTGGAGTTCGGTTTTGTGGATGAGAAGTTGATTTCCCGGTCCCAGCTGTTGGAACTGGAGAAGCTTTTGCCGGAGCCGGTGAGTACGGAAGAAAACGGCTGTCATATTTTTACCGTACGAGAGTGGCTTTCCTGGGTATACGAAGGAAAGCGGGAGCCTTCCAAAAACGAATTCGACCAGGAATATTCCGAGATGCTCCGTGAGCTGAAGAAGAGCGGTCAGATTACGGAGGAAGAAGAGAAGGAAAAACTAAAGGACTATGACGAGCGGTTACACTACGAGATTCAGAATTTGTTCCGTTACAACCATCGTTTGGTAAACGGACAGCTCAGCATTTTTGTGCCGTTCTTATACGAAGAGCTTTTGGGCGGAGATCCGGAACGGTCGTACCTTTCCAAAGAAAAGGTACAGGCTTCGGTGGATAAGCTTCGCAGTATGGATTATTCCTTGTTCTATCGTGAGTTTTTGTACATAAATAAAGAGCTGGGAATCGAAAAAGAGTATAAAATGGCAGAAGTTTTGCCGGACATCATTTTATTCCCGACCATGGGAAGCAAGAGTATTGTATGGCAGGATATCAGCTGCCGTCGCAGAGACACACCGGGACGTTTCCTGTTTCCGCTGTTTGCGGAGGTGTCTGTTGACGACTTGATGATTCGTGTTTGCGGAAGATATCGTTGGGAACTTTGCCGTACCGTTCAGGGTGCAGCCTGGAACAACATCCAAATGAAGTCTCTTACATCGGAATACACGGATTACCTGATGTACTACAAGAAGAACCGGGATATTTCCGAGGAGCGGAAGGAACGGGTGAAGGCGCAGCTTCAGAAGGGTAAGAACAATTACCGGGAAGTATTCGCCATGGATTATGAGATGTGGATGAAGAACGAGGTAAACGGAGCCATGAAGTTAAATAAGGTGGCCCGTGAAATTATGGCAACCTATTGTCCGTTTGAGAAAAACATCCGGGCACAGCTGATGCAACAGCCGGCCTTTGAGGATGCAATGGCAAGACATCGAAGAGAGAATGCGAAGAAGCTTCGTGAGACGGAACTTCGTCATTTCGCGCTGACGAAAAACGGAGTGGAGCTTCCGCAGGAGCTGGTGGATACGATGGCATATTATAAAAATCATTAATACGATTACGAGAGAAAATCGGGAGGAGGAACTGTATGGACGGCACTTATCAGATGCTGCATGATATTATCGATTTTCACGGCGACCGTATGCGGAATCTGAGACGGTATTATCCGTTTTTCTGCCTTCAGAATACTGCGTTTCACCTGTTTAAGGAAGGAAAATATGCGTTCCTTGATATGGGTTATATAACACTGGCGGTATTGCGCTTTTTTATCGAAGAGAATCAATTTAACGACAGAACGTTACAATATCCGGAGATTGCGGCCTTTCTTTCCGGGGTGCTGACAAGAGATTTTGAGTTGTCCTTGCCGCCGGAGGAAGAAAAAGAACTGATAGATTATATTTTCGACAAGTTAAAGAATGACGGGAAACCCTTTGTGATGGAATATTTCGATCCGGTGAAAAAAACAAAGGCAGCGGTTCGTATGAAATTAATCGATGCGACCCTTTCGGGAAGTACGGTATTGTATTCCGTGACGGCGGATGCCATAGAGTTTTATCTGGATACGAAAGAAATCCGGGAGGAAAGCAAGATTAATATCCAGCAGATTTTGTTGGAAAAGATGATACACACGAAGAACTTTAAGGGCGGAATCGATGTCATCCGCAGGATCAACAGCGAGGTGAACCGCCTTCGCCTGCAAAAGCGAGAGGTGCTGGCACTTTTAGGCAGCAATGTGTTCGATGGCGTAAAGGCTCTGGAGGAATTTAATCAGACCGGAATGCGGTGGTTTTCCGAGGAACAGAAATTGTTTTCCCATAATATGGAGCTGATGGAGCGTGCCCGGGCAAAGGCGGAGGAGTCTGCGGACGGTGTAAAGGATATGGAGTCTCTAAAGGGAATCTATCAGCTGGAGACAGAGCTTAAGAAAGCCATGGCAAATCACGGAGAATTGCTTTCCGATTGTATGGATTTGCAGATGCGTGCCGACGAGATGATTCGCAAATATAAATTCAGCCGTTTGCGTGGTGCCTTTGACTTCCGCGGATTTGTGTCCGCTGCGGAAGAGGCGCAGGATGTGACGCTGCTTTCCCATCTGGTGGAACCGTTGTTGTTCCCGAAGCTGCAGAAGCAGTTTACGTTATTGCAGACGGATGAGTTACTTTCCGTGCCGCCGGAAGTCGGCGAAACCGCAGAAGCGGTGGAAGAAGCAAAGGAAGAGATGTACCGGTTCGACGATGAAATCGAAGAGGAGCGTATTTCCGGAAACTATGCGGCAATCGTAAAAACGTTGTTTGACGAGTTGCTGTCAACGGACCGTGTATCGCTGTCTTCGCTGAACCGGAAGCTGGAGCTGAAGTTTTTTGACGGTATTTTTAAGAACAGTGATTATTATTCGTTCCTGGTGCATGTGTGCCAGAAGAAGGAATACGACCTGGAGCGGATTGCAAAAAAGCAGGATACGTTTTTTGAGGGTATACTTGCAGAGTTGTTAAAGGATTCGTCCATGCACAAATATTCCGGGTTAAAGTTCTGCCTGATCATGAAACCGGAAGCGGAAGAACTGGTGCACCGGATTGCGGGACTGGAACGGGATGCGAGTTTTGTGACCACGGAGATTGTATTTGAACGGATGAAGGAAGAAGAGGCGGGTTAGGAATGGAACAAAAGAGTTTGGAGAAGGCAACGGAGCTTTTGGCAGCACTCCTTGTGGGAGAGCCGGTGGAGGCAAAAAACGGGAAGAATACCGGACTGTACGAGGCGTACCACGAGTCCGGAGAAGTAAGCGATGCTCTGGAGTTAATGTTGAAGAAGCTGAATCTTCGTGTCTATGAATATAATTACGCGTTGTATGTGGCCGTGGGAGAGAAAAATCGCGTATTCGGCTATTCCAACGAAGATCTGAAGCGGATCATGGGATTGCGATTAAACAAAGAATTATATCTTTGCTATTATTTGATTTATCAGGCAGCGGCTCTTTTTTATCAAGACTCTGCCACCTATAATTACAGAGAATATGTTAAGCTGGAGGATTTACTGGAGGCGGTAAATCACGGACTGTCCGGCATGGTGTCGGAGCTTCACCGGTTTGCCAATGAAACGCCGGAGGAGACCAGCTTTAAGGCATTGGCAGCGTCCTGGGACGAACTGCCGGTGATTGCCAATGAGGACACCCAGGGTGTACGCGCCGGCCGCGGTTCCAGAAGCGGTTTTGTAAAGCTGGTATTTAACTTTATGGTGTCCCAGGGACTTTTTACCGAAGTGGGAGAACGCTATTATCCCACAAACCGGATGCATGCCCTGATACGCAGGTACTTCGAAGAAGAGAAGGGCAGACTGTACGAGTTACAGCAGCGAAGCAGCAAAGGAGGAGAAGACGGTGCCGCATATTAACCGTATTCGTGTAAATAACGTTAAATACAATTTCGGAACACAGGCCTATGATGACTTTTTGATGAAGCCGTTTTGCGGAAATACCCTTTACGATTTGGCAAACGGCGGCGGAAAAAGTGTACTTATGTTGCTTTTATTGCAGAATGTGATTCCGAATTGTACATTGGATGAGAAACAACCGATTGAAAAATTGTTCCGTACCGGCGAAGGAAGTAAAACCATCCATTCCTTAATCGAATGGCAGCTGGATGATGAGAATATAGAAAACGGTTTTCGATATATGACTACCGGTTTTTGTGCCAGAAAGGCAGCGGAAACCGAAGGAGAAACCAAAGACACGGCGTCCATCGAGTATTTCAACTATTGTATTTTTTACCGGGACTATAATGCAAACGATATTCGCAATCTTCCGTTGGTAAAGGAGAAAGAAAGAATTACGTACAGCGGATTGCGACGTTATTTGAAGGAGTTGGAACGAGACAACTCCCTGATTGTGCGCTTGTTTGACAGAAAAGGCGAGTACCAGAGCTTCATTGCGGACTACGGTATTTACGAGAGCGAATGGGAAATTATCCGCGGAATCAATAAGACCGAGGGCCATGTACGTACGTATTTCGAAAGTAATTACAAAACCACCCGTAAGGTGGTGGAGGATTTGTTGATTGAAGAGATTCTCGGAACTTCGTTCCGCAGAAAAGCGGGGAAGGAAGATGCGGAGGATACCATGTCCCAGACGCTCCTGGACATGAAGGATAAGCTGGTGGAGCTGGCGAAGCAGAAAGATGCCATGCGCAGTTTTGACCGGCAGGAAGAGGTGTTGTCCGAGTTTTCCTCCCGTGTGGAGCTTTTGGGTTCCGTTTACGGAGAACAGCAGGAGACGAAAACACAGTTAAACCGTATCTATAATGCGGCAGTACATTATCTGGACGGCAGGGAAGATGCGGCGGAGCAGTTAAAGGCGGCCGAGGAAACCGTCACAAAGGAGTTGCGTTCCTACGAGGCAGAGTTGCTGGCTGCCGGGATTTCCGAGGATGCGGAGTTGGCCAGGGAATATAAGACCCAGGTGGAGTTGTTGACGGAGGAAAAGGAACAGAAAACGGAGCGCAGAGAGTCGTTGGTGGCGTTACTCAAAAAGAAAGAGTGTGCCAATGACTATTTGGAATACCTGGAAGAAAAGAAGAAAAGGGACGAAACGGCAGTTACGCTGCAGGCCATGACGGAGCAGAGCGGTCTTCAGGAGGAGATTTGCGCGTTGGTTCGTGCGTACAAGTTGAAAAAGGAAGCCTGCGAGGCCCAGCTTTCCGAAGCCTTGGGAAAAGCCGAGAGCGCATCGACGGGAGCGTTGTTAAAGTACAAGACCGCTGAAAATTCCAGAAAAGATGTAGAACGGGAAGTTGCGGTTTCCGAGGTTTTGGCAGAGCAGACAAAGAAAGAATTGTCCGTTCTGTACGGCAAGATAAAAGAACAGAAGGATGCGGTAGGCCTCTTACTTGCGGAAGATGCGTCCTCTCTTGAACGGGAGTGCAGGGAACAGGGAGTTACGGCGTCTTTAAAGTATAATACGCTAAAGGATGAGGAAGGAAAGCTGGAAAAGGAACGGGAGGAGGCTGTGTATGCGGTACACGCCGCCCGGACGGAGCTTCAGAACTACCGTAACGGAGTGGTACTTGCGGAGGAAGAATCGGCAAAGCTTGCGGAAGCAAAGGTTCGTGCGGATAAGCTTGCGGAAGCGTACGGTGAAAAGGATTACCGGGCGCTTCGTATGGCAGTGCGTGCTCGTTGCAGGGAGGCATATGCGGAGCAGGCAAAGCTTTCCGAGCAGATGCAGACGGCAAAGGCAAGACGTCAGGCCGTAGAGGCGGGAGAACTGTTTTCTTCCACCGAGGCGGCGGAGACGGTAAAGGAATATATTTGTACGAGACATAAAAAGAAGGCAATGACCGGTGCGGAATACTTACAGACCAAATCGGCGGAAGAACAGGAAGAGTTGTTGAAGAAGTACGCAGGTCTGACCTTTGCGGTAATTACGGAAGGGTTTGAGACGGTATTTGACGATCATCTTCTGGCGGAATGTGTGCCGGAGGGTGTCATGGTACCGTTACTTCGTATGGAATCTTTGCGTGCCGGGAAGGATTTGTTTCATAGAGAGCAGATGCTCCTTTGCGTAAGAGACGGGGCGGCGTTGTTTGAAGAAAAGGCGAGACAGAAGGAGATTGTACGTTTGTCCCGTATCGAGGAAGAGGCAGAGTACGGAATCCGCCGTCTGGAGACGCTTCTGGAAGCCTATGAAGAGGATGAAGAGTTTTTAACCGGCTTTGTAAAGCAATATTACGACGGTATGTATGCAAAGAAGACCGAGTACGGAACCGATCGTACGGAAGACGGTCTTTCGGAGAAACTGAGGGAAGAAACGGAGCGCCTGAATGCGATTACGGAACGAATTAAGGCGGTCCGGACAGAGGAAGAAAGACAGCAGGATGTTATGAAAAAGGCGGAGAAAGAGAGCCTTTCGTATCATGCGGTGGTGCTGTTAAACGAGCAAGCGGAAGAAAAAGAGAAGCTGTTGCAGGACTATAGGAAAAAGCAGGAACGTCTGGGAGATTGGAAACGGGATGCGGCAGCGGCAGCGGAAGCGTTGGAAGCAGAGTATGAGGCGAAAAAGGCGGAAGCAGACAGTCTTCGTGCCCGTGGCGAGGAACTGCGGCGTACCTGGGAAAGTTATTCCGTTTACGATACGGAGGGTGAAGCTGCAGAGGTATCTTACGATATCGGGGAACTGGCGGTACAAATCGACGGTAAAATCGCGGCACTTCATACGGAGGCTTCCTCTCTGGAGGATAAGCAGCGTCTTTTGGATTCTTATGTGGCGGCCATGAACCGGTTGCTGCGCAATATCCGCAACAGGGATTTCAGTGTGGCGGAGCTGTCGGAACTGTACGATAAGAACGAGGTGTACGAGACCTCCGAAGCGGAGCTTTTAAGGCGCAGGGAAGAGATAGAAACGTTGGCGAAGGAAGCGGAGGAGCTGGAACGCCGGATCAAGCAGATACAGGAGAAATTGTTCCGTCTGGAGGGTAAGAACGGTCAGGCGGAAGCGACGATTATAGAAAAATACGGAGAGTATCATCCGGTAGAGTTGACGGGAGAGGCGTTATCGTCCTTTATTGTAAAGCGTCGTCAACAAATCGAACAGAAGAAGAAGGAAATCGGAGAGTTGAAGCATTCTCAGGCGGAATTAGCGGAAGAATTGTCTGCCTATACGGTGATTCGCAACGAGATTTCCCGGATGTTTGAGGGTTCGGAACCGTTGACCGCAGATTGCGGACGCCTGGAGAACAATGTACGTCTGGCGGATTGTTACAAGGAAGCAAGGGAACGGTATGCCGCTTGCGGAAGAGAACTGTTAAAGCGTCAGGAAGAGTTTTACCGTAACCGCCAGAAGACCATGGAAACCCTGCAGGTATTGGGTGCCCAGGCACTTGCGGAAGAAATCGGTGGCAGTGTAATGATGCCGAAGAGCGGAAGAGAGACGGAAGAAGTGATTCGTGGTCTGAAGGAAGTGACAGAATGTCTGCAGTTGGAGCGTACTCGAATCGAAGCCGGGTTGGGCGATTTGGAAACCATTAAGGAGAATTTTGAAAGCCAGTGTCTGCAGCGTTGTCTGAACATCAAGGCAGATTTGGAGCGTCTGCCGAAACTTTCCAAGATTATGTTGGACGGCGAGCAGATTCCGATGATTTCCCTTCAGATTCCGTATGTGAAGGAAGAGTTTTTTAAGGAACGGATGACAAGTTATATCGATGAAGTCATACAGGCGGTGGATGAGATTGCAAATCCGGCGGAGCGAATGAAATATATCCGGACGGCACTGTCTTATAAAAAGTTGTTCTCCGTAATTGTTTCGGATATGAACGCCATTAAGCTTTTGTTATACAAGAGAGAACGTATTAAGGAACAGAGCAGACATTTGCGTTACGAAGAGGCGGTGGGAAGTACCGGCCAGTCACAGGGTATTTATATTCAGTTCTTGATTGCGGTAATCAATTATATTTCCAGCATTTATTCCCCGAAGGGGGATGCGGCAGGCTTACGAAAGGTAATCTTTATCGACAACCCGTTCGGAGCCGCAAAGGATGTGTATATCTGGGAACCGATTTTTGAATTGCTGCGTGCAAACCATGTTCAGTTGATTGTTCCGGCCCGGGGAACCACGCCGGCCATTACCGGTCGCTTCGACGTGAATTACGTGCTGGGACAGAAGTTAATCGACGGCAGACAACAAACGGTAGTAGTGGATTATTGCAGCCGTATCGAAGCGGATTCGGTAGAGTTTATTCCGTTGCAGTTTGAGCAGACAAGCTTGGATATTTCGGAGGTGTAGTATGGGAATTGAACGTTATCGGGCGCTTGTCCGCCTGGAGGAAATCCGTTCATTGATGGAAGCGGGAGAGTATGATGCCGCAAAAGTGACGGCGGACAGTATAAAAACAGAGCGATTAAAGGACAGCGGGGATTTGTTTTTACTGGCCTCTGTTTATCGCAAATGCGGAGAGTTCGGAACAGCCAAGGATTTTTTGTTGCGCATTTATGAGAAAAAGGCAAATTGGCGTGTGTTGGAAGAACTGATGGAAGTTTGTCTTGCGGAAAAGAATCCGGAGGAAGCAGAAGCGTACTTTAGAGAGTATGTGAAGCTTTCCGGCGGAGATCCGCGTAATTATATTTATGAGTATCGAATCGGTCGTCAGAAGCACCGTCCGGACGAGGAATTGTTGCCGGTACTGCAGACGTTGAAGGCAGAGGAGTATACGGAGAAGTATGCCTATGAACTGGCGAAACTGTATCACAAGCTGGGCCGGGGACAGGAATGTATGGCAGAGTGCGCCGATTTGATTTTGTGGTTCGGCGAGGGCACGTATGTGGAGCGGGCAAAGGCGTTACAGGCGTATTACCGGGGGGAATTGTCCGTGGATGATATCCGCATGGAAGCGGAGCGCCGGATTCAGGAAGCGGAAGAGCGCAGAGAAAAGGAAGAGCAGGAACGCAAAGCGTTTGAGGAAGAACAGCAGCGTCTGGAAGAAGAGCAACGGACTGTGACAGAGAGCACTTTGACGGAGGAACCGTATCAGACAACGGAGCAGTCGGAAGATGAGTCCTATCATTTTTTGGAAGAAGAACAGCTGGCGTTGGAAGAAGTATATCGTTCGGTTGCCAGAGAGCATTTTTTCGGGGAAGAACCGGTGACTTATGCAGAGGAACCGTTGTATGAAAGCGAACCGGAGGAACCGTCCGAAGCATCGGCAGAAGACGGAGAGGAACAGTCTCCGGAAGAATATTTGGAAGAGGTGGCGGCAACCGAATCCGATGAACCGATGTGGGAAGAGGATGATTCCGTGGCTGTATCGGAAGATGAAGAGCAGGAAGCGGAGTATGTTGCGACAGAGTTTGTAGCCGGAACGGAGCAGGAGAATTACGAGCAGATGTCCTTGTTTGCGCCGCAACCGGAACAATCGGCGGAAGAGGAACCGGGCGAACCGATAGACGCGGTTCCGGAAGAAACGCAGGAGGTATTCACGGAGGAATTACAGGCGGAAACCTCGGAAGAGGCAGCGGAAGAGCTGCAGGCGGCATCTCCGCTGGGAAAAGAGTTGTCGGCCAGACTGGCGGAGCGGGGGCTCGTATTTGAAGATCTGCTTCATGAGTTTGCCCGGATTGAGCGGGTGCGCAAGCAGTTGGCGCGGATGCTGGAGGTTGTGGTGACGGTACGGAAGAAGTGTCATTGTCTGATTATTACCGGAGAGCAGAACAGCGGAAAAACAACGCTGGGTACATATCTTGCAAAGCTTTTGTACGAGCTGGATTATGTAAAGAGCCCGAGAGTGGCGAAAATCAGCGGAGAGCGTCTGAACAGAATCAATCTGTTTGAAAAGACGGAACAGTTGAGGGATGTTTGTCTGATTGTGGAGACTGCCGGTGCCATGACGGAGGCTACGGCGGAGATGTTGCTTGAGTTTATCCGGACGACGGAGGTGTTGGGAACGGTGATTTTAGAAGATAATGCCAATGCCATGAACGGTTTGCTCCGAAACAATGCGGAGTGTAACAGAGAGTTTAATAACAGAGTGCATCTGCCGAAATATGACAGCAGCGAGCTGATGTGCTTTGCCTTGGAACATATCAAAGAGCAGGATTACGGAATTACGTCGGAAGCAAAAAAAATCCTGGCGGATAATATCGGCCGGGTAACCAGAGTGGAGCCGCAAAGCGGTCGTCTTGCAGCAACATTGGAATTTGTCAGGGAAGCGTTGAAACAAGCGGATTATCGGAATCAGGGCACGATTCTTGCCATGGCGAGTGCCGGGAATTTCCTTGCCGCAGAGGCCTTAGAGCTTACGGCAGAGGACTTCGGAGTTATACGGTAAACTTGATTTTGATTTCATCTTTGAGGTTTTGTCCGCCTTTGGAGCGAACATTTTTCGTTACATTAAGAATATAGGCCGTGTTTTTTGCATAGGCCTCCAGCGGTTCGATTTCCACTTCGTTCGTATCGGAATTATAACGAATGGTGGTGCGTAAAATGGAGCCGCTTTCTTCTGCCGTAACAAACATATTTACATTGTTTACCGTTGCCGGGTTTAGCGGAGCGGTAAAACGGACACGCCAGATGAACTTTCCGGTTTTAAATTTTAGGTTCTGTTTTACGCGGTGACCGGTATTGTCGGTAAGCGGTTCGATTTCCAGCAAATTCATACGCGTTCTCCTTCCTTGTAAGGTGATATCTTATCGTATAGTATAGTATAATTTTGGAAAGTTTACAAGCCTTTTCCGGGTTTTGTCGAGGAAAAGACGAAAATATAACAGAAAAGAGGAATAAATCATGGAGAATAACAATATAATTTTAATCGGTATGCCGGGAGCGGGGAAAAGTACCTTGGGAGTGCTTTTGGCAAGAGCGATGAATTATCGCTTTATGGATACGGACCTTTTGATTCAGGAGAGAGAAGGCAGACTCTTGTGTGAGATTATTGCGCAGGAAGGGATGGAACGTTTCCTTGAAATCGAAGGAGAGGTAAATGCAGGCATTTCTGCGGAGAGAACCGTAATTGCACCGGGCGGAAGTGCAATTTACTCCGAGACAGCCATGGAACATTTTTCGAGAATCGGTACGATTGTGTATTTGCATGTTCCGGTAACGGAGCTGGCAAAGCGCTTGGGAGATTTGAAACGCCGTGGGGTGGTGTTAAAAGAAGGTCAAGACCTGGAGACCCTGTATGAGGAGCGAAGCGTGTATTACGAGCGGTATGCACAGGTGACGGTAGATGTTACCAGGGAAGAAATCGGTGAAGTTTTGACGGAATTAGTACAGAAAATAAAGGCACTGGAGCAATAAAACCACAGAAAACGTTCTACAGTAGAAGAATGAATTTGGGGGTTTACTACTGTTTTAGAATGAATCGGAAGAAAGTGCTTTACAAAATAAAACTTTATGGTATAATCAAAGTAGGGATAGTAGATTTGCACAAAAATGCGACTTAAATTATGTGCAAGTTGCACAATAAACACCCTAAAAGAGGCACAATATCCAAATGTGCAATTTGAAGTCAGAATAAATCCAAGTTCGAGGTGAATTATGGAACAATATATTATTAAGGGTGGTAAGCCGCTCGTGGGCGAGGTTACCATCGGAGGAGCAAAAAATGCAGCATTAGGAGTTCTCGCGGCTGCCATTATGACGGATGAACCGGTGAGATTACATAACCTTCCGGACATCAGTGATGTTGACATTTTGTTAAAAGCAATCGAAGATCTTGGTGCGGTAGTGGAGCGCCCGAATGTACACGAAGCCCGTATTATGGGCGGAAGTATCACCACTTGTATCGCAGGCTATGATGATTTGAGAAAGATTCGTGCAGGGTACTATTTATGCGGTGCGTTGCTCGGTAAATATAAGAGAGCGGAGGTTCCGCTTCCGGGAGGCTGTAATATCGGCAGTCGTCCGATTGACCAGCATATCAAGGGCTTTGAGGCGCTGGGTGCAAAGGTTGTGATTCAGCACGGTATGATTATTGCCGAGGCGGAGAAGTTGACCGGAGCTCATATTTACTTTGACTGTTCCAGTGTAGGCGCCACCATCAATGTAATGTTGGCGGCTTGTATGGCGGAGGGCCAGACTGTTCTTGAAAATTCGGCAAAAGAACCGCATGTAGTAGAGGCGGCGAACTTCTTAAACAGCCTGGGAGCCAATATTAAGGGCGCGGGTACGGATGTGATTCGTATTACGGGAGTGCCGTCCCTTCACGGAAGCACTTATTCCATTATTCCGGACCAGATTGAAGCCGGCACGTTTATGTTGGCGGCAGCGGCTACCAAGGGAGATGTTCTCATCAAGAACGTTATTCCGAAGCATTTGGAAGCGGTAACCGCAAAGCTTGTGGAAATCGGTGCCGAAGTAGAAGAGTTTGATGACGCGGTGCGCGTAGTGGCGTCCAAGCGTCTGGTGCATACCAACATCAAGACGTTGCCGTATCCGGGATTCCCGACGGATATGCAGCAGGTAATGGCTACCCTCCTTTGTGTGGCAGAGGGTACCAGTATTGTAACCGAGACCATTTACGAGAATCGTTTTATGTATGTGGATGAGCTGACCCGTATGGGTGCCAGCATGCGTGTAGTGGAAGGGAACAGCGCTGTAATCGAAGGCGTTGAGAAGCTGACCGGTGCCATTGTTCGTGCCCTTGACTTACGTTGCGGCGCGGCCCTTGTGGTTGCGGGCCTTATGGCGGACGGTTATACCACCGTGGAGCATATCGAGTATGTAGAGCGGGGTTACGAGAAGTTTGTACATAAGATGTGTGAATTGGGAGCTGCCATCGAGAAGGTGGATTCCGAAGATACAAAGGCGATTCAGAAGTTCAAGCTTCGTGTGGGTTAAAGGATGCTTAATACAGAATAAGAACACAAAAGAAGGGCATTGCGAAAGCGGCAATGCCCTATTATTTATGTGTGGGATACGGAACGTACCGATTGTGTGAACATGAATAAACGCAACGCGCAAAGATGAGTCTAACGATTTAACCGGGCAGCCAGTTCCGTTACGAGATTCACCGTATGGGTAATGGCCTTTGCTTCAAAAGTCGGGTAGTCCATGCTGGCGGAATCGTCCGCTTTGTCGGAAATGGCGCGGATGATTAAAAACGGAATGTTGTTGTTGTGTGCGGTCTGCGCAATGGCAGCTCCCTCCATTTCGGTGCACATGCCCCGGAAGGTGGCGGTGAGCCAGTCTTTTTTCTCTTTAGCGGCAATAAACTGGTCACCGGTTACGATACGTCCTTCATGGACGGTGATTTCCGGATTTACATCTCGGCAAACCTCACCGGCAAGAGCCCGAAGTCCTTCATCCGCTACGAAAACAGAGGTATCCATGCGCGGGATGACACCAACCTCGTAACCAAAGGCCACGGCATCCATGTCATGCTGCAGAGCATCGGTGGACAGTACGATGTCTCCGATATCGATGGAGGCATCCAGAGAGCCGGCGATACCGGTGTTGATGATGGCATCGGTTCCGAACAGGTCGATTAACTGCTGGGTACAGATGGCGGCATTTACCTTGCCGATACCGGAGCGGACAACCACTACCGGGAGCCCCTGCAACTTCCCTTCGTAAAAGGTCAGAGAGGCACGTTCGGTAATCTGTACTTCTGTCATGGCTTCTTTAATACGTGCAACTTCTTCTTCCATTGCACCGATAATTCCGAGTTTGTTCATAAAAGCTCCTTGCGGTTTCGGTCATATTTTGTCTATATCCGCAAGAGGAAGCGGAAGGGACAAGCCGTCAACCGACATTTGATATAAGTTTAGCACAGAAACCGAAAAAGCACAATGAACTTTCTATGAATTCACTTGATTTTCCGCAAAGCATTTCGTATAATAGGGGCAGAATTGAGAGGAATGAATTGTTGTTCCGGCGCATGATAAAAGAAAGGAATTGTGCACACGGAACGGAAAAGGAGCATATAGTATATGAGATATAAAACAAAGGGAACCTGTTCTTCCGCCATTGATTTTGAAGTGGAAGACGGAATTGTAAAGGATGTAAAGTTTATCGGCGGTTGTAACGGCAATACCCAGGGGGTTGCGGCGTTGGTAAAAGGCATGCCGGTGGACGAGGTGATCTCCAGACTGGAAGGAATCAAGTGCGGGTTTAAGCCGACATCCTGTCCGGATCAGCTGGCCAAAGCATTAAAGGAATGGAGGGCATAGTGCCTTATGAAACATATCGTATTTACCGGCGGCGGTACCGCCGGCCACGTAACTCCGAATATTGCACTGTTTCCGGCAGTGAAAGAAGCGGGGTACGAGATTTCTTACATCGGATCTTATGAAGGCATCGAAAAGGAACTGATTACCGGTTTGGGCGTGACCTATTACGGCATTGCTTCCGGTAAGTTCCGTCGTTATTTTTCCTGGAAGAATTTTTCGGATCCGTTCCGGGTGGTAAAGGGTTATTTTCAGGCGAAGAAGCTATTGAAAAAAATCAAACCGAATATTGTATTTTCCAAGGGCGGTTTTGTATCCGTGCCGGTGGTAATGGCGGCAAAAAAATGTAAGATTCCATGCATCATTCACGAGTCAGACATCACGCCGGGATTGGCGAATAAGCTGGCGATTCCGTCCGCAACGAAGGTGTGCTCCAACTTCCCGGAGACACTGAATTACCTGCCGAAGGAGAAGGCGGTACTGACCGGTTCTCCGATTCGAAAGGAATTGTTTGCGGGAAATAAGATCAAGGGTCTGGACTTTTGCGGTTTTACCGCAAATAAGCCGGTGCTTCTTGTCATCGGAGGAAGTACGGGAGCGGCAGCGGTAAACAATGCCATCCGTGACTTGTTGCCGACGCTTTTGCAGCAGTTTCAGGTGATTCATCTTTGCGGTAAGGGAAAGACCGATGAGGCTTTTTGTAACCGTGAGGGCTATGTACAGTTTGAGTATATCGACAAGGAATTGAAGGACTTGTTTGCGGCGGCGGACATTATTGTGTCCCGCGCGGGTGCCAATGCCATCTGTGAACTTCTGGCGTTAAAAAAGCCGAACATTCTCATTCCGCTTTCTGCGGCAGCCAGTCGCGGCGACCAGATTTTAAACGCGGAGTCCTTTGAGCGCCAGGGCTTTTCTTTTGTGTTAAAGGAAGAGGACGTGACCAACGAGACGTTGCTTGCGGCAGTGAATGAGGTGTATGCAAACCGGGAGAAGTATGTGGCGGCAATGAATGAGAGTAAGTTAAACAGCGCAATCGAGACCATCACCGAGATGATCAAGACGCTGTCGAAATAGAATGTGCGGCTTCCCGCTTTTGCGAAGATAGAATATGATAGAAATAGGGCTTTCGCAGGTGCGATGGCCCTGTTTTTGCTTTTGAAGTCTTGGAATGTTGCGGAGGCGATGTTGTATCCCTTTTTGCAAGTCGCAACGCTCCGTCAAACTTCCTCCAAGAACGACTAGGACGCTCGGGAGCGGCCTCGCGCCCAGTCTTTTCTAGGAGGCGATTTCGACTGCGCTAAGTGCGCGACCCTTCGGGAAAAGCAAAAAGCGGATACGAAATCGCCGTCACAACATATTCCAAATTTTCAAAAAAGCAAAAACAGGGTTATGGCGTTTTAAAATATTCGAAAGCCCTATTTCTTGCTCATTCCTTATCATCGCAAAAGCCCGCCACGCCCGGAGCCGCCGCACAGAATAGGTACATCTTTTCTTTTTTGTAAAAGGCGTGTTATAATATGGGGAAGAATGAGTAAATGAGATGGAAAGGAGTTCCGGAATGAAGTTTCTACTGGTAGCTTTAAATTCAAAATATATTCACTCTAATCCGGCGTTGTACAGTTTGCGGGCATCTGCGGGAGAGGACCTCAGAGAGCATGTGGAGCCGGCGGAGTATACCATAAATCACGGGTTTACGGAGGTTTTGGCGGATATTTATAAGAGAAAACCGGATGTTATCGGGTTTTCCTGCTATATCTGGAATATCGGGATGGTGTGGGAACTGACAAAGGAGCTTCGTAAACTGATGCCGGATGTTCCGATTTGGCTGGGCGGTCCGGAGGTGTCCTACGATGCGGACAAGCTTCTCGCAGAACACTCGGAAGTGACCGGTATTATGGTGGGAGAAGGCGAGGAGACTTTCCGAGAGTTGCTGGCGTATTATGTGGAGAAGGAGAGAGATTTGCCGCAGGCGGTGGACAAATGCGGAGAAAAAGCGCAGAAGAAGCGGATAAATCCGGAAGATAAAGAGAAAGGTCAGGATGAAAGAAACAGCGAAACCGGTGAGGAAGGCCTTTTGGGAATAAAAGGCCTGTGTTTGCGGTCGGGCTATACAATGCCCCGAGAACTGACGGATCTGAGCGGATTGCCGTTTTTATACGAGGATTTGACGACCTTTGAGAATCGGATTATCTATTATGAGTCCGGCAGAGGCTGTCCGTTCCGGTGTAGCTATTGCCTCAGTTCCGTTGATAAAAAGGTGCGGCTTCGAAATTTGGACACGGTGAAAAAGGAGCTGCAATTTTTCCTGGACCATAAGGTAAAACAGGTAAAGTTTGTGGATCGGACCTTTAACTGTAACCATGCCCATGCCACGGAGATTTGGCAGTATATTTTAGAAAACGATAACGGGGTGACGAATTTTCACTTTGAGATTTCCGCGGATTTGTTAAACGAAGAGGAGCTTACGCTTTTGTCGCGGATGCGTCCCGGGCTGGTGCAGTTGGAAATCGGCGTGCAGTCGATAAATCCGGAAACCCTTGCGGCAATTCACCGGAGCATGGACGTGGACAAGCTGGAGCAAATTGTGGCGCGGGTGAATGCCGGAAATAATGTGCATCAGCATTTGGACTTGATTGCGGGCCTTCCTTTTGAAGATTACGAAAGCTTCGGCCGATCCTTTGACCGGGTGTATGGGATGCGCCCGGAACAGTTGCAGCTGGGTTTTTTAAAGGTGTTAAAAGGTTCCGAGATGTATGTGCGGGCGGAGGAATTCGGTATCCGCTATACGGACAAACCGCCTTATGAGGTGCTGTACACCAAGTGGTTGTCCTTTGAGGATGTGCTTCGGTTAAAACGTATTGAGGAAATGGTGGAGCTTTACTATAACAGCAATCAGTTTGTATATACGTTACGTTTTCTGGAGCAGACCTTTGCGTCCCCGTTCCGAATGTATGAGGCATTGGCTGAGTTTTATGAGGAAAAGGGTTACTTTGTAAACAGTCCGGCCCGAAGTTACCGCTATCAGGTGCTGCTTGCCTTTGCATGTGAAAAGGATGCAACCCATGAGGCGTTGTATCGGGAGCTTTTGACCTTTGACTTGTATCTCCGGGAAAATGTAAAGAGTCGGCCGGAATTTGCAAAGGACCTTACGTCATATAAGGAGGCAATGCGGGACTTCTACCGGAAGGAGGAGGAGACCCGTACTTATTTGCCGGAGTACGGCGGGTACGATTCCAAGCAGCTGGCGCGGATGACCCATCTGGAACCGTTTTTTTATCCGGTGTGGAATCCGGAAGTTTGCGGGACGGCAGAAACGGCACGGGGGCCGGTATTTGTGCTCTTTGATTATGAAGAGAGAAATCCGTTGACGGGGGATGCGCGGGTGACGGTAATATAGGTTGTATATGTGAAAGATATTGTTATGAGGAGGTATTGTATGAAGCGAATGAAACGGTACTTGTGTTTGCTTGTAATTTGCATCGTAAGCATGAGCGGGTGCAAACAAGCAGAGGACGGAACGGTATATACGAAGGATCAGGTATATATTCATAGCTATGAATGCGGCTATTTGCATGGTTACGGGATTCCGAACGGAGTTCATATTGTGATTGAAACGGGTGAGCAATTGGAGTATGCGATACAAAACTACGGGATAAGCGAAATTTCGGGTAAGTGTAAAGAAATGATAGAGCAGCATTCTATAGATGACTATACCTTTGTGTTGCGATACGATGAGGTTTCTTCAGGTGGCTATTATTACCGTGTGGACAGGGTAAGGATAAAACCGGATGCGGTTCTGTTGGTAAACGATCGAAAAAGTCATTCGGCGCGGGGCAATCAGCCAGCGGTGATGGGAGGTTTCTTTCATATGGCGGCGGTTCCGAAGGAATATTTAGAAGAATGTGATTTCTCCGGGATGCATGTCGTTTTTCCGGGAGAGGAGGAGCCGGAGGGGAAGTAATATACCGTGTTTTACGATGAGGTATGGGAGATTTCCAAATTACGCCCTTGACATCACGGCAAAAAGTAAGTATACTGAGAATACCGTGCAGCCGGGGAGTTAGCGGTGCCCTGTACCTGCAATCCGCTACAGCAGGGGTGATGCTTTGCCTCGGGCGCTTTGTTGCGATGCCGGCTTTGATAAGTGATGTTGACGTTTTGGTCTTGCGCAACGGAAATTCGTGAACCGTGTCAGGTCAGGAATGGAGCAGCACTAAGCGAAACCTTCCGTGTGCCGTAAGGTTGCCGGAGCCGAGTTAACTGTCAAGGTAACGATTGTGATGAGCGTTCAAAGCAAGGCGCACGGTCTTTGGAGAATGTCAGAGGGCTGTCCCACGAAAGTGGGGCGGCCCTTTTTTACGTGCAGGCCTTGCGATTGGGGGGTTAATCGGTTGCCCCGGCTAGAGGCTTGTTTGTTTTGCTGAGCGCAACGCTCCATCAAACTTCCTTTAAGAGTGGCTAAGCCTTTCGGTAGCGTCCTCAAGCCTAAGCCACTCTAAAAGGCGATTTTGACTGCGCTAAGTACGCGCCCCTTCGGGAAATGCAAAACAAACAAGCCTCTAGCCGGGGCATCCGTTTTTTATACATTTCAAATCGCAAGGCGTGGAAGCAGAGAAGGTGGCCACCTCGTTGGGACAGCCCTCGTTAATAAGAGTATTTGAACTTTTTGTCGGAATATGCGGAAAAAATTGGACTTACTGTTGGGGTTATGATAAAATTATTAGTTGGAGGATACCGACACAAGGAGGGGTTACAAATGGCAAAGATTAAGGTTCAGAATACAGATGTTGAGGCGATAAAGGAGTTTACGGACCGTGAGGATCCGCAGGAGGCTTTTGAGCGAAAGTTCCGGGTGCTGAGTGAGAATTGGAGAGAGGAATACTATGTGTTGTGTTATTACGGCATCGGTGGTGTAGGTAAGACTAGTTTTCTGGATAAGCTGTGCCGTGTAATCCGCGGCGTGGAAGGAAATGAAACCCGTTTGCTTGATAAAATCGATTGTAATTATATTCGGTATGATTTCGATGCCAAGTCCTCCGGTACCGATAAACTGACGATTTTGTTAAGTCTCAGAAGACAGTTGGGAGAAGTGGAAAAAAATTTTAAGTTTTTCCGTTTTGATTCCGCGGTGCTTTTGTATGCAAAAAAGAACGGTATCAGTATTGAAAAGGATGAAAAGGCTCAATCCTTATTGGAAAACAATCCTTGGTTAGATGCGGTGGTTTCTACCGTAGGAACAGTTCCGGTAGTAGGCTGGGTGTCCGGCGTAATTCAGGCCATTGACAAGTCGGCAAAGACAACAAGAGAAGCCATCAGAAAACATATGGATGAGTCACGTTATAAATATCATTTGAATGAAATTGACGGTATGGAGTTACCGGACCTTCTTAAAAATCTTCATCGGTATTTTATTGAAGATATGAAGTATAACATGCAACAGGTGGCGACGAAGCCGCTGGTTGTCTTTTTGGATACCTATGAAAAATATATCGATACAGTAAACAACAAGCGTAAGATGTTGATTGAGGATTACTGGCTTCGGAAAGGAAGCAATTCTGTCATTCAGTCCATTCCGGGTGTGTTGTGGGTCATTGCCGGTCGTGAGAAGCTTTATTGGGAAGAGGATGATACGAACTGGGGTAAGCTGACAGTGGAGAGTCCTCTTTCCCAGATGAGCGAGGAGGAAAAAGAAGCTCTTGCGAGAACGGATTTGGAGCAGCACCGGCTGGGAGATCTGAGTCTTAAGGATGCTACAAAGTTTTTACAAAAAGCAGGAGTATACGACGAGGTTCTTTGTGAGCAGCTACATGAGCTGACCAAAGGTACTCCGCTGTTTTTAGATATGTGTGTGGATACCTATCGTGAATTATGCAACAAAGGGGTTCAGCCGGAGATTGACTTGTTCGGTAAAGATAAAAAACAGCTTTCTAATCGGTATTTGCTTAATCTAAGCGATGCGAATCGGGAGATGGCATACTTTTTGGCGTGTCTCGGTACCTGGAACGACGAAAGTGTGCGGCGGATTTCTGGGGAAGCGACTACGCTTCGGTGGTACACCAGTGCAAAGTACGAGGAGTTTGTAGACCATTCCTTTATTATCAAGAATCCGGACGGCTCTTACTATATGCATGAAACCGTGCGAAGCGCCGCATTAGAAAATGCAGACAAGGAGATTTTGGAGGAAGTCGGCCGGATTAAGCTTTTTCTTGAAAAGGAGAAGGTAGAGATGGAAACGACACTGGATTCTAATGCGACATTTGCGGAATATATAAAGGCATTGACAGAGGGCAATTGTTCTTATGAGGAATTTTATCAAAATCTAAAACTGGCTCAGGACAGATTTCGTTCTTTGGAGAGAACCTGTTCGTTTGATCTTTGGAGAAGCACTGCCAAGGAATTATTTCTTATAGCAACAAAAGACTTTCCTAATACAATGGCTGAGCATATTACACGTGCGGAGTATGGATATGTGTTGTGTTTGATGGGGGCAGTTAAAGAAGCGCTAGAGATTGTTTCGGCAATGGGAGGTGGTGTTAATACTCAGAATGCACAGGAGACAGAGGTGGCTTTTATTAAGTCATTAGTAGCACACATATATGATATGAACGGAATGTATGAAACGGGATTAGAACTGAAAGAACAAGCGTTGGAGATCTATAGGAAAGTTTTGGGAGAAAATGCTCGCGATACATTGAACGCAATGAATAATCTGGCAGGTTCTTACTATTACAAAGGAGTATATCAAAAAGCGTGGGAGATGTATGACCAAGCTTTAGCGATAAGTAAACAGACTCTCGGAGAAGAGGATTTAGTCACATTAGCGTGCGCAGAAAATATTGCACTCTCCTATAACATGATGGGGGAACATCAAAGAGCACTGGAGTTAGATAAACAGATTTTGGATATAAGGAGAAGAACTCTTGGAGAAGAAGATTTAACTACGTTGAAGTCTATGGAGAGTCTTGCCAGTTCCTATTATTATGTAAGAGATTATAAAAAAGCTCGGGAGTTGTATGAGCAGACTTTGAAAATAGAGAGGCGAATTCTTGGAGAGGATAATCCGGAGATATTGAGGCTTATGGATAACCTTGCGGGTGCATATTCCTGTGAACAGGAATATGAAAAAGCGATAGAGATGTACCAACAGGCATTAGAGTTGAAGAAAAGGATACTGGGGGAGGAGCATCCGGATACACTGATATCAATGGACCATTTAGGAACTGCTTATAATAATATAGGGGAGTATCAAAAGGCATTGGAACTATGTGAACCAGTATGGGAATTGAGAAAAAGAAGCTTGGGAGAGGAACATTTGGCTACGTTGACCTCTATGAGTGGAGTGGCTAGTATCTATTCTAATATCAGAGAGTATCAGAAGGCGTTGAAATTATTAGTTCAGGCATTGGAGATAAGTAAACGCACTCTGGGGGAAACAAACCCATATACGTTGGAAACGATGAATCGCATTGGAACTTGTTATTGGGCTCAAGGGGATATTGAACAGGCTAAAAAGTATTATCAAATATCTGCAGAATATGGGGACGAAAATGCCAGAAAGGCGTTGGAAGAATTGAATGGTTCGGGAAAAACAATTCTGAAATATTCGGATGGAAATGAGTATGAAGGAGACATTGTTGGAGGTATACCACAAGGGTACGGAGTCTATCGCTTCTCTAATGGTGACTACTATGAAGGTGATTTTGTAAACGGAACTTATCATGGAATCGGTACGTTTTTTTTCGACAACAAAGTTTATTATCAAGGAGAATATAAGAACGGAGTCCGAGAAGGTTATGGTAAGATGTTTTTTACGGATGGAAGTGTCTATGACGGGGAATGGAAAAGTGATTTTCGAAACGGTCACGGAAAACTGATACATAAAGACGGTACGATAACAGAAGGAATATGGAAAGACGGCGAGTATTGTGGTGTTACTGATATAAAGGAACAGACAACAGTGTCGGAAAAAGAAAAATCGGAAGAGACAAATCAATCTAAGCAAGAAATAGTTTCCTCCACCCCTCTCACCCCTGAAGAAAAGGAAGTTGCCGAGCTTCGTGCCCAATTAGCAGAGACCAACGATCCGGCCCTTCGGTGTAAGCTTGCGGCGAGACATCTGGAAGGGCGTGGTATCGAGCTGAATGCCATAAAGGCCTTTGAGTTGTACCGGGAGGCGGCGGAGCAGGGAAGTTGTGCGGCGCTGTTTTGTCAGGCGATTTTGTGTTTGCAGGGCCGGGGAACGAGACAGGATGTACATGCTGCCTTTGATTTGTTTAAAAAGGCGGCGGAGCAGGGCCACGCCAATGCGCAGTTTATGATGAGTCTGTTTTACGGCACCGGACGGGTGGTGGTTAAGGATGAGCAGATGGCTGCCCGGTGGTATGAAAAGGCGTTGCAAAGCGGTGAGTTAAAGAAGGCCTACGATGTAAACAAGTTGTATTTGGACTGCGAGGATGCAAGGAACAATCTCGGTATGCTGGTGGCATGGCATGAACACACCTCCTATCAGGAATTTGCCGTATCCCGGTGTAATTTCGGTTATATGTACGAAACCGGCCGGGGAATTGAGGCGGACAAGGATAAGGCGAGGGAGTGGTATGAAAAGGCTGCCGGACAGGGCGATGAGGTTGCAGAAAACCTTCTTGCAGGATTGAAAAAGCCGGGCCTTTTTGGGAAGCTGTTCGGAAAATCCGGGAAGAAGTAACGAAGACCGGGAAATAGGAGAAACAAAAAAGGCGGAGCGATCAACACTCCGCCTTAAACTATTACTAAACTTTATTCTTCCGTAGCTTCTTCCTCAATCTCGTCCACGTTCTGGTCGGTTACAACGCCGCTTACGTCGTTTCTCTTAGCACAGTATGCGCAGAGACGGGTACGTCCTTCTGCGATTGCCTGCTCTACGGTACCTTCCGTCAGGGTCTCGGTCTGGTTGAGGGAGTGACAGTCATCATCGATGTGGTAAACCTTACCGAACGGGCTCCATACAACCATTCCGTCGATTTCCTGCATGGCAGCCTGCTGCTGCTCTTCGGATACCGGGTTCCAGTCAATGCTTGCTACGCCGCCGATTAAGAGAGCGATAATTGCTACTACGGTAGCGATTGTCTTGGTCTTCTTGTCGGTGTTCTTATTGGTCAGTGCCAAAATAACAAACGGGATGAAAGCAAAGGCACATACGATAACACCCATGTTGTTCCACAGCCAGAACAAGGTTTTGTTCTTTTCGCTGGCCGGTTTGATGTGGTTTGCTTTTTTCCAAAGCTGGGAACCGATAATGACACAAATAAGGTCAAGAACCAGCGCAATAATCATTTGGTATAAGGTCGGCATGAAGGTGAGGTTGATTTTGCCGACTAACATAAGTACTGCCGCAACTTCGAAGCCGATTGCGAGTAACCAGAGAATAACTGCCCCTACGCGAAGTCCGGTGGCGTTACCGACCGGAGCGGCCTGTTTCTTTACTGTAGCTTTCTTACGTGCACCGGATACTTCCTTGCCGGTAGATGCGGAAACGATTTTTTTCTTTTTTGCTTCTGCCATACTATAACACTCCTTTGTAATATTTTGTTCCCGGACGCTATTATACACTTCATTAAAGAATATATCGGCAAAAGAGAGGCGAGACTTTAGAACTATTTTGTCGTTTTTCTTGACTTATTTTTGATTCTGTTTCATAATTATTTTAGGAACAAAAGATTCCCTGCAGGGAGATAACGGAGGTTTGTTATGGATTTAAAGAAGCTTACGAGTACATTATTAAGTTCGGACAGTATTAAAGGATTGAGCAATCTTACAGGCGCATCGAAAAGTGAGGTCAGCAATGTTTTGACAGAGGCTCTTCCGGCGCTTCTTAACGGTGCAAACGGGCAGGCAAAGGATGCCGGTACCGCGAAGGGCTTTGCGGATGCCCTGGCACAGCATGCAAAGGATGATACCGGCAATCTGGCAGGCTTCCTCGGTAACGTGGATTTGGGTGACGGTTCAAAGATTATCGGACATTTGCTGGGCTCCGATCAGGACAGTGTAACGAAGTCCGTGTCGAAAAAGACCGGTGTATCCGCAGCGAAAATCGGTCAGATTTTGGCTGCAATCGCTCCGCTTCTCATGAGCCTTTTGGGCAAGCAGGCAGACGAGGATGAGGAGAAGGAATCCGGCGTGGGTGCGCTTCTGGGCAACCTGTTGGACAATGTGGATGTAGGCTCTTTATTATCCGGTCTGACTTCTACGAATACTTCTTCATCTTCCAGCACCTCTACCGGTAAAAAGAAGAAAAAGAAGACCGCAAAGAAGGATTCCGAAAGCAGCGCAAGCGGACTGATGGGGCTGCTTGGAAAGTTGTTGAAGTAGAAGAACAGAGTTTAAAAGACCGTTCGGGAGTTGAAATGAAAAAGAAAAAACTATGTTATGTGTTGATTTCTGTCATTCTGCTGCTGATTGCGGTGGCAGTAATCTTCGGAGTATGGCAAATGTCAAGACCAACGACGTTACATGTTGCCCAGTTTGCAAGCGGTTCCAGCGGAGAGTTCTGGACTTATGAATTGAGTACGGATAAAGTGATTAAAGAGATTGAATATGAAGAGAACATCCTCGGTTCCGAGCAGGAATGGTCTTTTGAACAAATTGGCGTTGGTGAGGTTACAATACGATGGAATGCGCATGAGGGTTTGAGGTATAATGAAAGCGGATCCTATAGTATTACCTACTACTTCGATGAAGACGGGAATTATACGGTGTTGGAGGATACGAGGGAGTCGCAAAAGTAGGATGGGAACGAATCGATAGGATGATTTAGAAAAGAATGATAACGAAAGCCGGCGTACGGGCATGTACGCCGGCTTTTATACGTCACAGAGTATTGCACTACTGAAACAAATATTCCACCAGCGCCGGGTCTACGACCATATAGCAGTCTCTCAGATCAAAACAGTTATATTTTACATAGCCGTTTTTATAAACGATGAACCCGTTTGATGTGCCATCGGTCAGAGGGATTTCTAAATAAGCGTTGTAGTTTTCCATGTACCGGAAGTCCTTTGATTTATCACCGTAGTAGTAATAGCCGGATTCCGGGTCCGGTTTTATGACGATAAAAGGAGCTTTGTAGAGAGCGTCCAGTAGCGTTTTTGTTTCTTTTTCTACGGTGTCCGGAAGTCGGTCCATGATACAGAGTTTATGATGAATCAGGTCCGAACCTTGGTTTAGGGTAATGTCGTTCAGACATTCAAAAAAATGTACATAATAGTGGGTCGTTCCGTCTTCTGCGTACCATTCGCCCGCGGTACAGATACGGAAGTCTTCGTCGTAGCCCTTGACGGTATAGACCGTGCCGCCTACGGTGGAGGACAGTTCGGTAACCCAACGCCGGTCGTTTTGGTCGGTCCATTCGTCGATTTCAGCCATGGCTTCTCCGAGATAGGTGCCTACCAGTCCCCAGATGTCTTCTTTGACATCGGAGGTGAATAGGTCGGCTTCGGTATATATGTTTCCGTTGTGACAAATCAACCCGATCATGTCAGCAAGGCCGGAAGTCTTCGGCAGTTCTACTGCCGGTATATGGACACTTCCCGGTTTGTTCGGAGTCGGTTTGTCACGAGTTCTTCCGTGGGTAGTGGCAGCGAAAATCGCTCCGCCGCCGAGAACCAGCACCAGACAGGCCGCCAGGGCAATCCGAAACGACGGTCGGCGGAATATTTTTTTCGGTCCCCTGACCGGTTTGTTGCCTGAGAGAGGGGAAGCAGGACTGTCGGCATCGGTTATCCACTCTTCTTTATGTGCATCCGCAATATATTCTTCTTTTATATCATTTAATGCATCCTGTAATTGTTCGGGTTTCATAGGGTAATCCCCTCCTTTTCTAAGTGGATCAGCAGCTTTTCCCGGGTTCTCTTTAACATCATTTTGACCTTGCTTTCCCCGAAGGAATACCGCTTTGCAATGTCTTTTACCGAATCGAAATACCAATATCGGCAGAGAAATACACGACGTTCGTTCGTAGAAAGGCTGTCTAAAAACTTATTTAATATCCGGGTCAGCTCGCGGGTCTCTAAGGTGTCATCAACGGTTTGTACCGATTGGATACATTCCGTCAGCTCCTCCAGGGTCACGGTATATTGTCCGCCACCTCGTTTTTCTGCGGTTTTGCTGCGCAGACGATTCAGAGAAATCCTGCGGGTGATTTTGGCTAAAAATGCGGAAAACAGTTCCGGCCGATGAGGCGGGATGGCGTTCCAGACACCGGTGTAGGTGTCGTTGACGCACTCCTCCGAGTCTTCGTTGTTTTGCAAAATGCGGTACGCCACCGAATGACAGTATCGGCCGTATTTTGCGGCGGTTTCCGAGACGGCGCGCTCATCCCGTTCCCAGTACAGGGCAATGATTTCGGTATCTTCCATGGATTCCTCTCCTTGTGCAATGATAAAAAGCTTTTCATCTATATACTCACGTTTTATTTCGCGAGGTCACATTTTTTCAAACGTTTTTACGGGAAAAAGTTATAGTTTATAGGAAAAGAAAACAGCGCAGCATAACGGCGTTTGGTTAAAACGGATATGCAGCGCTTTTATACTAATCCTCTTCTATCACATGAATCTCCAAATAGTCAAAGTCAATCTTGTCCACAAAATTGTCCTGATAAAACCGGGTGCGGTCATGCTTCTTAAAGTCCGCAACCGTGGAATCCAGCCAGATCGGCTTGGACAAATCGAACTCGTAACAGACCGTGTCGATGGCGGCAAAGATTTTCTTTGTGCGATTTAAATCAGGGTTGTCGTTTTCCACCACCATATCTTTTAGCAAATGATTGTCTTTCCAAAGTTTACACCACATACGAAACATAGTTTTTTCTCCTGAATTCTGAGGATCGTTATTGTACTCAAATAGTATAACACAACGTAAAAAATATTTCAGCAAAAAAATATATTGACAAAATAGTTCATAATGTGGTATAAAAAGGTAACAACAAAATAACCCGTGAGGGAGTAGTGGCGCAAGGAATTGCGTGGCAAGTCAACACACTGGCCGCCCTTTGGTCTGGCTTGTCTTAATCAACGAGACTCATGTATTGCTCTGAAAAGTATACATGCTGTGTCGTTTTTTTTATTTCCCTTCGATGATTCGACCGGATGTGCTTTCAGAGCATATCCGGTTTCTTTTTTTCGTGCAGGAAAAGTGAGCATGCAGGCAAACGGTGGGAATTTGTTCCCAGACCGTTGCGATGTCATGCGAACGCGCCTGCCGGTACAGATGCTTGGAAGGTTAGTTGAAAACTACGAAAGGCGGAAGAGAGTATGTTTATTGAAATCAAAGGAATCAGAAGGAGCTTTGGCGAAGGTGAAAGCAGAGTGGAGGTCTTAAAGGGAATTGACCTGGGAATCGAAAAAGGAGAGTTTTGCGTGTTGTTGGGACCATCCGGTTCCGGAAAGACAACACTCCTGAATATCCTGGGCGGAATCGACCGTGCGGATGCGGGTTACATTGCCATTGACGGGGAGCGGATGGAGGACATGAACGAAAAAGCACTGACGCAGTATCGGAGAAAGCACCTGGGCTATGTGTTTCAGATGTATAATCTGATTCCGAATCTGAACATTAAGGAAAATATCGAGACGGGAGCTTATTTAAGCGATAATCCGCTTGATGTGGATGAGCTTTTGAAGGTATTGGGACTGTACGAGCATCGACACAAGCTTCCGAACCAGCTTTCCGGCGGACAGCAGCAACGCACCGCCATCGGCAGAGCCATTGTGAAGAATCCGGATATTCTGCTGTGCGACGAGCCTACCGGCGCCCTGGATTATAATACATCAAAGCAAATTTTGAAGCTGATCGAGGAGGTAAATAAAAAGTACGGAAATACGGTGGTGATGGTAACCCATAACGATGCCATCAAATATATGGCGGACCGTGTGGTAAAGCTTCATGACGGAACCATTCGCGAGAATTATAAAAACGACAGTAAGGTTTCCGCTACGGAACTGGACTGGTAAGTGCGGAAGGGGGAGATACGGATGAAGCGGAATGTGCTGAAGAAGCGTTTTTTCAGGGAATTAAAAAGCGAGTTCGGAAAATATCTTGTGATTTTTTTGTTTTTAACCGGTACCACCGGATTTGTTTCCGGTTTTTTGGTGGCAAGCAACAGTATGCTGGCGGCTTATGACGAAAGCTATACAAAGTACCGGGTGGAGGACGGTAATTTCGAGCTGGGCGCACCGGCGGAAAAGGAATTGCGGGAAGCCCTTGTTGAAGAAGGCCTGTCGCTGTATGAGAATTTTTATTTGACCGAAGAAGTAAAAGAGACCGACGCCAAGCTTCGTATTTTTAAGAACCGGACAGAGGTGAACCTGGTGTGTCTGATGGAAGGAGAGCTTCCGGAGACGAAAGAGGAGATTGCCGTCGACCGGATGCATGCGGATAATAACGGACTGTCGGTGGGAGATACTTTGACGGTAGGGGATAAAACGCTTACAATTTCCGGTCTGGTGGCTCTTTCGGATTACAGTGCCCTTTATGAAAAAGCATCGGACATGATGTTTGATGCTACGAAATTCGGAGTGGCGGTAATGACGGAGGAGGGCTTTGCCGAAATAGGGGATACCCATCTGCACTATAGTTATTCCTGGCGGTATGATACACCTGCAGAGAATGACAAAGATGCGACAAAACGGGCGGAACAGGTACTGACGATACTTATGGGAAGTGCGATGCAGACCGGAAATGCTCCGGTAAATTTTCTTCCGGCGGTGTCCAATCAGGCCATTCAATTTGTGGGCGACGATATGGGCCGGGATAACAAAATGATGGCGGTATTTTTGTATATTATCATTACCATACTGGCGTTTGTCTTTGCCATTACCATCAGCAATACAATTACGAAGGAAGCCCTTGTCATCGGAACTTTGAGAGCCTCCGGCTATACGAAGGGAGAGCTGATCCGGCATTATCTGGCACTTCCCATGACGGTGGTGGCAGTGGCTGCGATTGTGGGAAATGTGCTTGGATATACCGTGTTTAAAGAGGTGGCGGCAAAGATGTATTATAACAGTTACAGTTTGCCCACGTTTATAACTCTTTGGAATGGGGATGCCTTTATGCGGACCACGGTAATACCGGTGTTGCTGATGTTTGTAATCAACCTGGGAATGTTGATGCGGAAGCTTTCTCTGTCGCCGCTTCGGTTTATTCGAAGAGATTTAAGTAAGGGAAAGAAAAAGAAGGCATTGCGGTTAAACAGTAAGATGTCGCTGATGAGCCGGTTCCGTCTGCGGATTTTATTTCAAAATCTGCCGAACTATATCACGATTCTGGTGGGAATCTTTTTTGCCAATGTACTGCTTTTGTTCGGCTTTGTACTTCCGCCGTTGGTGGATAATTACGAGAAAGACATAACTTCAAACCTGATTGCGGAATATCAGTATGTGCTGAAAGCTCCGGCGGAAACCTCGGAAGAAAGCGCGGAGAAGTACAGTGTGACAGCGCTGCAGACCGTGAAAGGGAAGTTAAAAAGCGAAGAGGTTATGGTGTACGGGGTGGTATCGGACAGCAATTTTGTTGATGCGGAGTTCGGAGAGGGAGTTCTGATTTCCACCGCTTATGCGGGAAAGTACGAGCTTTCTGCGGGAGACGAAATCACCTTGGAAGAGTCCTTCGGAGGGGAGACCTATACCTTTACCGTGGATGGGGTGTATGAATACCCGGCAGCGTTGGCGGTATTTATGGAGCAGGAGGAGTTAAACGAGATCTTCGGTCTGGGTGAAGGGTATTTTAACGGGTATTTCAGCGATACCGGGCTTACGGATTTGGATGAGAGGATTCTGGCTACGAAAATAACAGCAGACGATTTGACCAAAACCACAAGGCAGTTGAAGGTGTCCATGGGAGAATTGATGGACTTGTTCCTGGTGTTCGGTGTGGCGGTGTTTTTGCTGGTCATTTACCTGTTGGCAAAACTGATCATTGAGAAAAACGCCCGGTCTATTTCCATGACAAAGATTCTCGGGTATACCGACGGAGAAATCAATAAGCTTTATGTGTGGATGACCTCCGTGGTGGTGGTGGTATCCTTAATCGGAACCATACCTCTCGTAAACTATATCATGAGATATTTGTTTGCGGCTGTGCTGGCGGACTATCCGGGCTGGCTTCCGTACAGCGTACCGTTTACCGCTTACATTCGTATGGCGGTATTGGGAATTGCGGCTTATACGGTGGTAGTATTCCTGCAGATGCGGAAGGTAAAGGGAGTGCCGAAAAGTGATGCGTTAAAGGCGGTGGAGTAAGGGATTTCGCAAAACCACGGTTGTTATTTTTCGTGAAATGTGATAAAATACAATACGGAGGCAGAAGGGATGTCCTTCTGCCTCTTTTCTGTGTGAAAGGAAGGATAGTATGTCGTACACAGCGTTATATCGAAAATTCCGACCGGATACATTTGATGAAGTGAAGGGACAGGTGCCGATTGTGACTACATTGCGCAATCAGGTAAAAGCGTCCCGTCTTTCCCATGCCTATTTATTCTGCGGGACCAGAGGTACCGGTAAGACCACCATTGCGAAGATTATGGCAAAGGCGGCCAACTGCGAATCTCCCGTGGAAGGAAATCCGTGCGGTGTCTGTCCGATGTGTCAGTCCATTGCGGCGGGGACGTCTATGAACGTCATTGAAATCGATGCGGCGAGTAATAACGGTGTAGACAATATCCGTGAAATCGTGGAAGAAGTGCGTTACTCTCCTACGGAGGGACGCTATAAAGTATATATTATCGATGAGGTGCATATGCTCTCCACCGGCGCGTTTAATGCGCTGTTAAAGACGTTGGAGGAGCCGCCGTCTTATGTGATTTTTATACTGGCGACCACGGAGGCTCACAAGCTTCCGGTGACCATTTTGTCCCGTTGTCAGCGGTATGATTTTTCCAGAATTACGGTGGACGAGATTACGGAACGTTTGACGGATCTGGCGGAACGTGAGGGTGTGCAGGCAGAGGAAAAGGCCCTCCGGTATGTGGCAAGAGCCGCAGACGGGGCCATGCGAGATGCCCTTTCTCTTCTTGACCGGTGTATTGCCTTTTACCCGGGAGAGCTTCTTACTTATGATAACGTATTGGAAGTGCTGGGTACGGTGGATACGGAAGTGTTCGGAAAGTTGCTTCGTGCCATTCGTTCCGGTGATGTGGCAAGTGCCATGCGGGTGTTGGACGATACGGTGATGCGGGGCCGGGATTTAGCTCAGTTTGTCGTTGATTTTACCTGGTATTTGCGGAATCTTTTACTGGCAAAGTCAGTGGAGTCCCCGGAGGAGTTTTTGGATATTACCAGCGATCAGATGCCTGCGTTTTTGGCGGAAGCCGAGGCGACAGAGGCCGAGACGCTGGTGCGTTATATTAATATATGTTCGGATCTGACTAACCGTATCCGGTATGCGGGAGCAAAGAGAGTCATGATTGAAGTGGAGCTGATTCGTCTGTGTCGGCCGGAAACGGAGACGGACTACTCCGGGCTTTTGGATCGGGTGCGTCATCTGGAGGAACAGCTGGCAAACGGTGTGGTAATGCAGCCGGGGGCACCGGGCGGTGTGATGCCACAGGTTGCTCCGGAGCCGGAACCGGTGGTAGAGGCGGCAGAGCTTCCGAAGGCTCTCGGTGAAGAGATTAAGGCGGTGGCGGAGAAGTGGTCTTCCATTGTGAATTCCGCAACCGGACCGTTAAAGATTTATTTGACCACCGCAAAACCCAGCGTGGACGAAAGCGGAACACGGTTAATTCTCGTGTATAAAGACGAGTTTGATAAGTCTGCCATGGAAAGCGGCGGACATGTGGAAAGCTTGCAAAATCTTATCGGTAAGCTGACCGGTAAGCAGGTGGAGATTACGGTGGAACTGGCTCAAAAGGGCAGAGGCAATTTGGCGGCATACCCGGACCTTTCGGAGTTAAAGGCGAAGGTGCCGATTGAATATGTAGATTAAAGAGTGTAAGGAGGATTTTTAACATGGCAAAAAGAGGTGGATTTCCGGGCGGCGGAGCAATGCCGGGTAACATGGCGAATTTGATGAAGCAGGCACAGAAGATGCAGCGTCAGATGGAGGAACAGCAGGCGGAGCTGGAGACGAAGGAGTTTGAGGCAACCGCAGGCGGCGGAGCTGTGACTGTAAAGGTGTCCGGTAAGAAGGAAGTGCTTTCTGTAAAGCTTTCCCCGGATGTGGTAGATCCGGATGATGTAGAGATGCTTGAGGACCTGATTGTAGCGGCAACCAACGAAGCTCTGCGTAAGATGGAAGAGGAATCTTCCAAGGTAATGGGTAATATCGCAGGCGGTCTTGGCGGTCTTGGTGGAGGATTTCCGTTCTAATGGATTATTACAGCAGTCAAATCAGTAAATTGATTGAAGAGTTTGCTTCTTTGCCGGGAATCGGCGCAAAGTCTGCCCAGCGTCTGGCCTTTCATGTGATTAACATGCCGGCGGACCGGGTGGCACAGTTTGCGGATGCTCTTGTTTCGGCGCGGAATAACGTACGTTATTGCAAAGAGTGCTGCACCCTGACGGACCGGGAGGTGTGTCCGATTTGCGCGAAGGAAGACAGAGACCATCGTACCATTATGGTGGTGGAAAACGCCAGAGATCTGGCGGCCTATGAAAAGACCGGAAAGTACAACGGCGTGTACCATGTGCTTCACGGTGCCATATCTCCTATGCTCGGCATCGGTCCGGCGGATTTGCGGATGAAGGAGCTGATGCTCCGTCTGCAGGGGGATGTGGAGGAAGTTATTATTGCAACGAATTCCAGCCTGGAGGGCGAGGCTACGGCCATGTACCTGAGTAAGCTGATCAAACCGGCGGGCATTAAGGTGACGCGAATCGCCAGCGGGGTGCCGGTGGGCGGCGACTTGGAGTATATTGATGAAGTGACATTGCTTCGGGCACTGGACGGTCGGACGGAATTATAGCAAAACGGGCTTTTGTTGTTCGAACGAACTTGCAGCAAGATGTTTGCCGGTGGGGGAGCTCGCCGGGACGCCCCTTTGGTCTAAGGAGTGAGAGAATGACAATAAAAAATAAGAGCGAAATCGGTTGGAAGAAACATCCCCGTCCGCAGTTGCGCCGGGGAGAGTTTCTGATAATAGAGAATGGCTGGCGTTTAAACGGACGGGAGATTTGCGTGCCGTTTCCGCCCCAGGCACCGTTTTCCGGATACGAGGGAGACATCGGAACAAAGCTTTGTTATGAGGTCTCTTTTGTTTTGCCGGAAAGTTTCACAAAGGAGCGGATGCTGCTTCATTTCGGTGCTGTGGACCAGGTGGCGGAAGTTGTTCTGAACGGACAATGCGTCGGTATTCATGAAGGAGGTTATCTACCTTTTTCTTTTGATGTGACGGAGGCTGTTTCCCGTACCGGAGATAATCGTTTGGAGATAACGGTGACAGATACGTTATCCCGGGTCTATCCGTACGGAAAGCAGAGTAAAACACCGGGCGGCATGTGGTATACGCCGGTCAGCGGTATCTGGCAAACGGTGTGGCTGGAAAACGTACCGGAACGGTATGTTAGGGAACTGTGTCTGACACCGGACTTGGAGGGCGTTTCGGTGAAGCTTTCCGTAGGAGGCGACAGTGAAAGAGTAACGGATCCGGAAGGGAAGACGCTTGTAACCGTTTCGGAGAATCAGGAGCAAACAGGAACGAATCGGAGCGGATTTACGATTCGGATAGCGCTGGGGGACGGAGAAATTCTGACGGAGGAGATTTCCGGAACCGAAGGTTATGTACGCCTTTGCGGACGCGTAAACGATAAGGGAATTCCGATAGTGCCGAAGTATTGGACACCGGATGAGCCTCATCTTTATAACGCAAATATCAAATTCGGCGAGGATGAAGTTGAAACTTATTTTGCCCTTCGGACGCTGGGGCAGGAGAAGGCGGGTGAAACATTTCGTCTTACATTAAACGGCGAACCGATATTTTTACACGGGCTTTTGGATCAGGGGTATTATCCGGAAGGGATTTACCTGCCGGGTAGGGAGGAAGCGTACGAGCAGGACATTCTCCGCATGAAGGAGCTTGGGTTTAATCTGCTCCGGAAGCATTGTAAGGTGGAGCCGGAATGGTTTTATTATTATTGTGATGTACACGGAATGCTGGTGCTGCAGGATATTGTCAACAGCGGAAGTTATTCTTTTGTGAAGGATACGGCACTGCCGACGTTGGGATTTCAAAAACGCAGTGACAGAGGAAAAGCAAAAACAGATGAGGAGAGAAAGCGCAGGGCGTTTTTCGAACAGCACATGAAGGATACGATAGAGCTGCTCTATAATCACCCCTGTGTTGTGGGCTACACGATTTTTAACGAAGGCTGGGGGCAGTTTGAAGCGGACCGGATGTATGAAATTGGAAAAGAAACCGATCCGGGGCGATGGTTTGATACCACTTCCGGCTGGTTTGCAAAGAGAAAAAGCGACTTTGACAGTCGCCATGTGTATTTTCGGAATAAGAAGTTAACGGGTAAGGCAAAACCGTTGTTTTTATCGGAATGCGGCGGATTTTCCTATCAAATCAAAGAACATTGCTATTGTCCGGATAAAAGTTACGGTTACGGGACCTGCCGTTCGACGGAAGAGTTGACGGCCCGTATTGCGGAGATGTACCGGAAGATGGTGCTTCCGGCAATTCCGAGGGGGCTTTGCGGTTGTGTCTATACCCAGGTCAGCGATGTGGAAGAGGAAATTAACGGCCTTTACACATACGATCGGGAGGTTTGCAAAGTGGATAAAGAAGCAATGCGCCGATTGGCGGAAGAACTTTGTTCCGCAAACAGACGCAGACCGTAACGGATGCCGAGATAGATGCGGTCGGCCAGGGACATGACGGTGTGGAGGCGTGTGGTTTGTAAAAGCATCCGGTCCAGAAGACCGGAGAGATTTACGATGCCTGTAATAAATACATCTCCCACGGCAATAAGCTCTTTTCCTACACCGGCTCCGGGCTTCAAAGAGCCGATTCCCAGGGTATAGTAGCCGATATGGGCCTGCTTTCCCAGGGAAGCATCAATAGCGATAATATAGGGATTTGTATGGCGACTGTGGATTTGTTCCACCACGGTCGCCAGATTTTTTGCATGAACCGGGGATTCCAGCGTACCGTATACGAGATAGTTCCGGTTGGGGTGTTGTTCCAGCTTGTAACCGATGAGAGGTCCCAGGGAGTCGCCGGTAGCACGGTCGGAACCGATGCAAAGGAAGACCAGAGGGCGACCTGAGATGTGGTGTTCTTTTAATAAGGAATAAAAGGCTTGTCCGAATTGTAAGGAAGAAGCGTAATCGTCTGCGTTATAATAATGAACTGTATTCAAAATGTAATCCTCCGCGAATAAAATGGGGTGTCTATAATAAAAGTATTCCCCAATACCGGGAAAATAGAAGAAATGAATTGGGAAATTCTGTAAAATTTCTGACGGGAAGCGACAGGAAAAAACCGGTTCCGCATGATTTAGAAGTAAAGCGATGCGATAAGCGGTATATTTTACCGAATGCCGTAAAACGAATCCTTTTTGCGACAGCAAGGTTTGGCAAAAAAAGCAGAGGTTGTCCGTTATGATAAGGATAGTCAAAAAACAAACCACAAATGCAGTGTTGCGGAAAGGAAGATTATATGGTAGAGAAAATTGTGAAAAAAGAGAATGATGACAGACCGGAGGAGGGAAACCGATTGTTTAAATTGCCGAAGCATATTAAGCAAATCGGACTTTCCGGGAACAGTCCGGAGATCTACATAGAAGATTATGCGGAAGGGTATTTGCGCAGACTGGCGGGGAGCGATTATACCGAGTGTCGTGTGGCGGTACTGGTGGGTGAATTTATTAAGGCCGAAGGCAAGCGGTATGTGTTTGTCAGAGGAGCAATCGAGGCGGAAGAAGTAATTGTGGATAATGAAATCCGCTTTACTTCCGAGGTCTGGGCCAGCGTGTATGAAAAAATCAAGCGATATTTTCCGCAGTATGAAGCGGTGGGCTGGTTTTTGGGAGGACCGGAATTCCTTACGGAGATAACAGATGAAATCCGGCAAATTCATGTGGATTGGTTCGGCGGCAGAGACCGGGTGCTCTATAAAATCGACCCGGTGGAAAAGGATGCCGTGTTCCATCTGTATGATAAGGGAGAGTTAAAGCAGTGGCCGGGGTATTGCGTTTACTACGAAAAGAACGACGAGATGCAGGACTACCTGGTGGCGGGAGCGCCGCCGTCGGTGGACGCGGGATATAAGGAGCCGGTGCTTGCGGAACTGAGCAAAAAGGTGGGACGTAAAAATGACGAGCCGGAGGACGGAGAACCGCAGACAGAGCTGAGCGTAGCAAGAGAGGCGGAAAAACGTGAGGAGAGAAAACCTGCCAAAAGCGGTTCGGGACACGGAGCGGGGATTGTGGCGGCAATGGCACTGTTGGCCATCGGAGCATATGCGTTGCGGGAAAGAGAGCTGGGAGCTGCCGGAGCCGGGGGAAACGTGACTATGAATCCGACACCGACGGTAGCTATGGAGGAGAGGACCGACAGAAGCGGAGATGCGTTGCAGGCAAATGCGGAAGTGAAGTCTACGGATGCACCGGCTACGGGAGAGGCAGAAGGAAAAAGTCTTTTGGAACAGGAGTTTGTACCGATCACGGAGGAACCGTTTGCGCCGGGAAACGAGCAAAGAGAGACCTCCGTAACCGAGGCTCCGATCGAGAGTTTTCCTACCGCCACTCCGGTTTCGGAGCAAGAGGAAGATGCAGTGAATAGAGATACGATGCAATTATATATTGTGCAAAGCGGAGATACACTGGCGACAATCTGCCAGAATTTTTACGGAAATATCTCCCGTATGGAGGAAGTAAAGGGAATTAATCAGATTCCGGATGAAAACTGGATTTATGCGGGACAGGAGCTTTACCTTCCGTAAGGTTTTCACAAAATATTCACCGGGTGAACACAAAATTGACTTGTAGGGGAGATAAAATACGAATAAGGAAAAAGAAAGACCCCGATAGGAAGGTGAATGAGATGATACATAAGAAGCTCGGAAAAGGAACGGCATTGTTATGCGCGATAGTAATGTTGGGAGTTCCGGCATGTAAGGCAGAACCGGTCGAAGAAAACCGACCGGGTGTGACCGGAGGGAATGTCGTATCACAAGGCGAAAACATCGAGATATCTTCGGATGAGGTAATACAAGTCCCGGAGATTGACGAAGCCATTGAGACGGTTAAGAAAAATCAGGCCACGGAAGAGGCGGAACGTACTGCGGTGGTGAAACTCAGCGATTCCGGGATTGAGATTGAGGGAAGCGGCTGTGAGGCGGACGGGAACCGGTTAAAGATTAAAGAGGCCGGCGTTTATGAAATCAGCGGAAGTTTGTCCGACGGAAGTATTTTTGTGAATCCGGGAAACAAAAGCGAAGTGCAGTTGATTTTGAACGGAGTAACGGTACATAACGAAACAAGTGCAGCGTTGTTTTGCAAGAAAGCGGCGAAGGTAACGGTTACCCTGGCGGAGGGATCCGTAAATGTGCTTTCCGGCGGAGCAACGTATGTATTTGAAGAAGGGGAAGACGAGCCGGATGCGGTTTTGTTTGCAAAAGACGACCTGGTTATAAACGGAAGCGGCAGGTTGGAGGTAACTGCAGCGTACAAAGATGCGATAAAGGGAAAAGACTCTTTGTATATTTTGGGCGGTGATGTGATTGTGAACGCTGCGGAAGACGGTATTGCAGGAAAAGACCTGCTGTATATTGCGGATGGTACTTTTGTGATTAAGACCGGTGGCGGTTCGGCCAATGCTGCCGTGAAAAACGATTCCTTCGGCTTCGGAGGAGGAATGGGGAAAGGCAAATGGCAAGATTGGAATTTCGGAACCGAAACGGAAGAAGAGGAGACGATTTCCGCGAAGGGGTTGAAGTCGGATACTCTTGTATGTGTGACAGGCGGCAGATTTGAACTTGATACCATGGAGGACGGAGTCCACAGTAATGTGAACATTACGATTTCCGGCGGAGAGTTTAACATAACTTCCGGTGACGATGGAATTCATGCGGACGAGAAGCTTTTGATAGAAGGAGAGAGCAGGGTTAAGGTCGCAAAAAGTTATGAAGGTCTGGAAGCTCTTGAGATTGTAATTAATGGCGGAGTGATGGATATTACAGCAAGTGATGACGGAGTAAACGCAGCCGGTGGAGCGGACCGTTCCGGATTCGGCCATCCCGGAATGGGAATGTTCGGAGAAGGCGAAGGCGAAGTGACCGTAAACGGCGGAACTGTTGTGGTGAATGCGGAAGGTGACGGACTGGATTCTAACGGTAATCTGACCATAAACGGAGGAACGGTGACGGTGTTCGGACCGACCGGCGGAGGAAACGGAGTGCTGGATTACGGAGGGACTTTTCTGCTGAACGGCGGCTCTTTGTTTGCGGCGGGGGCGTCCGATATGGCACAGACTCCGTCGGAAACCTCGGGGCAGTATTCCTTGGCCGTGCTTTTAAAAAATGGGGCAGCGGCAGACAGTAAGGTTGTGATTGTTGTGGATGGGAAAACGGTAGTGTCGACAACGATACCGAAGCGGTTCAGTTATGTTGTGGTATCTTCTAAAGAGTTTATAAAAGGCGCGGAAGTGACGCTTTCGATAGAAGAAAAGGAATGTTATGCGGGAACTTTGACGGGGACGGTAACCTGTTTCGGATTTTCCGGAGGAATGGGTGGCTTCGGAGGAATGGGTGGTTTCGGTAACAAGAACGACGCTGGAATGGGACCGAGTTTTCCGGACGGAGGAATTCCTGAGTTTCCTGCAGGGGAGTGGCCGGCTTTCCCTAATGGGGAGATACCGGAGTTCCCTGGTGGAGACCGACCGCAAAGACCGGAAGGAGGAGGTCCGCAGTGGCCGGGGGAGAGGAAACCGAAAGGGGAACAATCGTAAAACGGATTGACGGAAAGGGAAGTTTGTATTATGATGTAGATAAGAAAAGCACGCGCAATCTCTGTGACTTGCGGTGCTTTTTGTTCCTTTTGGGGAGAAATAAGGGAGGTGCGGATGACGACATGAAAAAGACAAAAATAATTGTGGCGCTGGCAGCGGTTCTTTTAGTGGTGGGCATTGTAGTTTTGTTTGTATTCGGCAGCAGGAATTATAAGGGGTATGAAGTGGTACAGGAATTGGAAATCAGTGAGGTTTCGGAGTACGCGGAATCGGGAGGTGCTTTGATTCGTTGCGGAAAAGAGGGCGCCCAGGCGGTTGCCAAGGACGGAACTCTTCTTTGGAACGTAACCTACGGAACCATGAAGAATCCGAAGTTTGTTTTTTGCGGATCGATTATGGTGGTGGCGGATATCGGTGCAAAGCAGTATTTGATTTCGGACGGAAGCGGGGCTACGAAAAATTTTTCCACACCGTATCCTATTCAGATGGTCAGTGTTGCAAAACAGGGTGTAACTGCGGTTCTGATGAACGGAGAAAACACAGACTATATATATATTTATGATAAAGATGGGGCATTGCTTTCGGAGATAGAGACGGTTGTGGCCCGGGACGGTTTTCCGCTGGCGATTGCCTTGTCGGAGGACGGAACCAAATTAATTACTTCTTATATGAAGGTAGAGCGTGACGAACCGGTGTGCAGTGTGACGTTTTATAACTTCGGAGAAGTGGGACAGAATTATACGAGAAATCTGGTGGGACAGGTTCAGTACGAGGAATGTCTCGTGCCTAGAATCGAGTTCTGGGATAACGATACGGTGCTGGTAATGGGCGAAAATATCATGGAGATATTTGCTATGGACGAGATTCCGGAGTCTGTGTTTAAGAAGGAGATAACGGCAGAAATTAAGAGTATTGCCTTCGGAGATTATTTCTGCACGGTTACAAAAAACAAAGACGGCCAGGAAGTATTGGAAGCTTATAATAAAACCGGGGAAGTTTGTATGAAAAAGGTGCCTGCGCTTTCCTATGTGGGAATGCATACGGAAGGAGACGAAGTGGTATTGTACAGTTATTCCGGTTGCGAAATCTATAACATTAAAAAGGGCGAGCTGATTTATCAGGGAACGTTTGAAAACGGAATTCGCCAAATGTTTGTAATCGGAGGGAATCGTTATTATCTGGTAGAGAATCGTTTGGTCCGTGTGATTAAGCTGGTATAGCGAAAGAGGAGGACAAAGTTATGAATTGGATTTTGATAGCGGTGCTTGCCATTATAGCGGTATTGGGCTTTATCGGTTTGAAAAAGGGTTTGATTAAGATGGTGTTTTCACTGGTTTCTACAATTGTTGCGTTGTTGGTGGCGATGTTGTTCAGCCCGGTAGTGGCGGGAATGATGAAAAGCAATGACGCGATTGTCGGTTTTTTTGACGAGAAAATCAGTGCGATAATTGATTTTACTTCCGAGGAAGCAGAAGAGGACACAGAGAGCGAGCAGACTTCCCTGATAGAAGCTTTGCCGCTTCCGGAAACGTTTAAAGAAACACTTATGGAGAATAATACGGCGGAGAGCTATATTTCCATGCAAGCGAAAAACTTTGAGGAATATGTGTGCAGGCAGATTACCAATGTAATTATTAACGCCATTGCTTTTGTGATTACGTTATTGTTGGCCGTAATTGCGCTTGCGATTTTATGTAATGCACTGAATCTTTTGGCGAAGCTCCCGCTGTTAAAACAGATTAATGCGGCAGCCGGTCTGGCGGCGGGTGTAGCGGAAGGTCTGCTACTTGTGTGGATTTTGTTTGTAATTCTTACCATGTTTGCGGGAACGGAGTTTGGAAGTGAAGCGATGGGCATGATTGCGGAGAATCCGTTACTGGATTTTTTATATAAGAACAATATGGTATCTGAATTTATTGCAAGAGGATAGGAAGATACAGAATCGGAAAAAGTGCTTGAAAATCGAGCACTTTTCTGTTATGCTATGAATGTAAGCACTTACATTTTACGAAACAGGCAACTATATTATATGGAAGAAAGAGGAAATAAGATGGATGTTTTAACACAGTTTCAGAAGCTGGGTATTATTCCGGTAGTAAAAATCGATGACGCAAAAGATGCGGCTCCGCTTGCGAAGGCGCTTTGTGAAGGAGGTCTTCCGGTGGCGGAGGTTACGTTCCGTACAGATGCGGCGGAAGAAGCTATCCGTCAGATGGCGCAGGCATGTCCGGAAATGTTGGTGGGTGCGGGAACCGTCCTGACCACGGAACAGGTGGACCGTGCCGTGGCAGCGGGCGCGAAGTTTATTGTAAGTCCGGGATTGAATCCTCGTGTCGTAAAGTACTGTCAGGAGAAGGGCGTGCCGATTACTCCGGGAACTTCCAGCCCGACCGATATCGAGCAGGCGCTGGAGCTGGGACTTGAAGTGGTGAAGTTTTTCCCGGCAGAGGCTTCCGGCGGAATTGCAAAAATTAAAGCGATGGCAGCTCCGTATACCAAGGTTAAATTCATGCCGACCGGCGGAATCAATGCCAAGAATTTGATGTCTTATCTGGATTTTCCGAAAATCATTGCCTGCGGCGGAAGCTGGATGGTAAGCGATGCTTTAATTAATGAAGGAAAGTTTGATGAGATTAAGCGTCTGACCAGAGAAGCGGTAAACACCATGCTCGGTTTTGAAATCGCTCATGTGGGAATTAATGCATCGAGTGAGGACGAGGCGGAAGATGTAGCAGGATCCTTTGAAAAACTGTTCGGCTTTGTAAAGAAGAGCGGTAACAGTTCCGTGTTTGCGGGAACCGGTATCGAAGTGATGAAGACTCCGTATTTGGGAGCTCACGGACACATTGCGATTCGTACCAACTATATCGAACGCGCAAAGTATCATATGGAATTGCAGGGCTTTGAGTTTGACGAGTCTACCGTAAAAACGGATGAAAAGGGCAAGATGATTGCCGTTTATTTAAAGGGTGAGCGCGGTGGCTTTGCGGTACACCTGGTGCAGAAGAAGTAGTGTTATTCGGCCGGAGTTTGTCCGATGCGAGAAATAAGTTCTTCTATAAATAAGAAGTGAATGTATAAGAAGACAGAATCGGAGATCGATACGCACAGGCGTGTCGGTCTCTTTTTGTTCGAAGCAACGGTCTTTGTTTGTTGAAGATGAGATATGTATTGAAAGTAAAAAAAACATAGAGATTGCTTGTGGAAAAGAACACTAGATGTAGAGGTGAAAAGAAGACTACTCCACAATAGGCTGATGTTTGGAAAACCCTTGGAAAATAAGGAAAAAAGAAACTTAAAAAAAGTTGAAAAAAGGTGTTGACAGTCATAAAAAAAGGTGTTATACTAACGAAGCTGTCACCGAGAAGCGATAAAAAACGAAAAGTTTTAAAAATTTGATTTTTAAAATAATTAAAAAAAGCGCTTGACAAACACAAACGAGTGTGGTAAACTGGTTAAGCTGTTTCGGTTAAGAAA
>CALBKM010000050.1 GCA_937895705.1 uncultured Clostridia bacterium | reverse complement strand
AGTACTCCGACTCCGGTTCCGACCAGTACTCCGACTCCGGTTCCGACCAGTACTCCGACTCCCGAGCCAACTGCTACTCCGGTTCCGACCAGTACTCCGACTCCGGTTCCGACCAGCACATCAACTCCAACTCCAAAACTAACGCAAACACCTGTGCAATCGGATACCCCAAGTAGTAGTTTAGGAATTATTGTTTCTATTTCATCAATTGTTGCTTTGATTGTTGTTATTCTTGTGGTAGTATTCTTCAGAAATAAAAAGAAGTAATGATTGTATAAAGGAAGGTGTCTCAAACTACGACTTTTTTATCGCAGTTTAGGGACACCTTTTTCTTAAGGAATTCTTCGACAGTTACTACTTCACCTTTGAAAGCAGCGCCGCTGTCTCCGCTCTGTCTTCGCACTTTGTGCTCGCCAATCGCGGACAGCTATCGCATGGGTGGAACATCTGCTTCCTTGCGTCACTACCGTTCCTTAGCAAGCAGCAAGGAAGTTCTGCTCTCGCTTCGCTCGCCAGAACGACTGTGACTCTAAACTCAGCTTCGCTTCGTCAAGAGTACACATGTCTCTGTATGGGCCGTCATCGGGAATTCATCCACCGGGCACACTTTTACCACACGGTAGCCTCGCTCCTGCAATGTCACCAAATCCCGTTGAAGGCTCGTCGGCTTACAGGAAATGTACACCAGATGATCCACCTCGTAGTTGATAATCTTCTCCAATGCTTTCGGGTTGATGCCGTCTCTCGGCGGGTCCAGAATAATCATATCCGGTCGTTCCTCAATGGTATCAAGCATCTTCAACACGTCTCCGGCAATAAATTCACAGTTAGAAAGACCGTTGCCTGCCGCGTTTTCCTTTGCTGCCTCTACTGCCTCCTCGATGATTTCCACACCGATGACCTTTCGTGCCACGGAAGCCACCATCTGGGCGATGGTGCCGGTGCCGCTGTACAAGTCAAATACAAGCTTTCCGTCCACTTCCCCGATAAATTCCCGGGCAGTACTGTAAAGCACCTCTGCGCCAAGAGAATTGGTCTGGAAAAAGGAGAATGGGGTAATGCGGAACTTCAATCCCAAAAGCTCCTCGTAGAAATGGTCTTTTCCGTACAAAATCGTGGTCTTTTCACTGGTTACCACATCCGCAAGGCTGTTGTTTCTACTATGGATGATGCCGGCAAATTTGCCTTCTAACGGAAGAGCCAACAATCGGTCACACAGGTTCTTTAAGAAGACTTCTTCATCAAATGACTTTCTCTCTGCCGGCACGACTTCTCCTACTCCGTCCGCACAACCTGTAGCCGTACCTGCTTCTTCCCCGATATAGGTCTCTGTATCGGAGCTTGTCACCAGATTCACCAAAATCTCGCCGGTCTTTAACCCGCGACGTACCACCAAATGTCTGAAATACCCTTTATGGGTGATTTTATGAAAGTGGGCAAGACCGGTCTCCTTGGCACAGGCCAGCACTTCCCGTAAAATCAAGTTGTAATCCTCATGGACAATCTGACAGGCATCCGTGGTCAGCACATCATAAAAGCTGCCCTTCTTGTGCAGTCCCAAGGAAAGCGGTCCGTCCTTATACTCGTTTCCGAAGGAAAACTCCATCTTATTACGATAATGTAACGGTTGCGGACTTCTGCGAATCGGCATAAACTCGTACGGTTCTGTAATTACCGCATCCATCAAACGACGAATCTGCTCCCCCTTTAAGGCAAGCTGTGCTTCGTAAGGAAGACTCTGATACGCACAGCCTCCGCAAGTACCGAACAACCCACAAGGAGCCTCTACCTCCTGCGGTGCGGGGGTAATCACCTCCAGAAGACGCCCCTCTCCCTTTTGACTGCTCACATGAAGCTTCGTCAGCCGAAACTTCACCTTCTGCCCTTCAATGACACCTTTTATTGTCACATGAATCTCTGCATCCGCGGCATTCTCCTCACAATCCGGAATCACCCGCACAAAGCCCTTATTGGGGAAATCCACACGCTCTACAATACCGATATAATCCATACCCTTCTTCATTACATCTATCCTCACTGTTTCATTTTTATTAATTTTTGTCTATATTTCATTCTATCATATAGACAAAAATAGTCAAGTTTGTAACGTATATTCTACAAACCTGACTATCCTTACTTTATACCTGTTTTCCGGCTAACTGTAATCCCTGATACTCCAATTCTTCCTTATCAAAAACCTAGTCAAACACTCTCCGATATGTTTTCGATTGAAACGTGGCACTTTTATCAAACTTCTCAAAGGAGGAATCTCTGTCATATACCATTCCCAGCTTTTCCATGACACGTCGACTTTTGTAATTCTCTACTGCGAACTGTGCTTCTAACACCCGAATTTCCCGTGTCTTTCGTATCTCATCCATAATAGCCTGCATTGCTTCTACCACATACCCGTTTCCCCACATATCCTTTCGGATATTATATCCCATATTCCAGATATCGTCCTCCGGGTGATATACAAGTCCGCCGCTTCCGATCAGCTCGCCGGTTTCCTTTAACACAATACCAAGGTCATAATTATCCGGGTCATCTGTGTTCTCTTCTCTTTCCTTTAGCCACTCTATCCCATCCGCTTCCGAACGGTACTGCGGATAAATCATATACCGGGCCACATCCGGATCTCCAGCCCAGGCATACACTGCCTTTTCATCACCAGGTCGAAGATTTCTAAGAATCAATCGTTCTGTCTCTATTCTTACTCTCATCGTGTCCTCCTTTCAGCGTGACACTCCGCTACAAACTTGCTTTCTTAACTCTTTTCTTATTTCTCAACCGTTTCATTTATCCGGGTGGCCGCCCTTCTCTTAGGTCACAGGAGCTTCCCGCAGATAAACGTATCTTCGAACTTTGTGCAGGATATTAGACTTTCTTATTACTCCGTTCGTTCATCAGCAACGCTCAGACAGGAGGTCTGAGCGAGCTCGCCATAAGGCATGGATGCCGCATCAGAGCGATTGCGTCACTCTTATTCTAACATCCTCGGAGTAATTAGAAAGACTTATATCCGTAACACGAGAGAAGATGCATTTCTTTGCGGGAATCTCCGTCCCTTGACCCCCCCGGCCACCCGCACAATCCTACGCCGTGTACTTTCCTGCCTGTGCATACCACATCTCGGCATACTGCCCATTTTTCGCCAGCAACTCCTCGTGGGTACCTTCCTCGATAATCCGTCCCTTCTCAAGCATCAGAATACGGTCCGCATCTCTGGTGGTGGACAAACGGTGGGAAATATAAAATACCGTCTTTCCTTCCGCAGCTTCGTGCATGGCCTTGTTTAAATTGTACTCTGCAATCGGGTCCAGTGCGGAAGACGGTTCATCCATGATGAGGATATCCGCCTGACGGTAAAATGCTCTGGCAATGGCTACCTTCTGGCTTTCACCGCCGGAGAGATTCACACCCTTTTCGTCAAATTCCGTGGTCAAACCGGTTGCCAAACCGTTCGGCAGTGTTTCAATCCGGTCTCCGAATCCGCTCTTGCAAAGAGCCTCGGTTACCGCATTTTCTTCCTTCTTACCGTCGCCCACATCTTCCAGTACCACGTTCTCAAGTAAAGTTGCACCGTACATCTTAAAGTCCTGGAATACCACGCCCACGCGATTTCTGTAATCGGAAAGTACATACTCCTTAATGTCTTTTCCGTGGTAGGATACCGTACCGGCACTCGGGTCGTACAAACGCATCAAAAGCTTGATTAATGTGGTCTTACCGGCACCGTTATAGCCTACAATCGCCACACGCTCTCCCGGCTCCACCTTAAGACTGATATCATGTAAAATTTCCTCGGACTCTTCCGTATAACGGAAGGAAACATTCGTAAGCTCCAACGCTCCGGTTCCTGCCGGAACTTCTTCTCCTACCCCCTGCTTCATTTCCGGTTCATAAGCTAGGAAGTTTCTGATTTTTTCTATGTACAGACTGTTTTCATTGGCCGCCGGTCCGATTTCCGCAATACCGCGCATACCGCGACGAAGGCGTCCGGTCTGATTAAACAATACCACCGCATTACTATAGTCGATGGTATGGAATACCGCAGCCTGGAAAATCAAATATGCCACATACAATCCGTCCGTAATGAAATCTCCCGCACAATAATACCGTGCAAAGGACAACCCGATTCTCTTTTTCGCCACCGCCTTCTGTTCCGACACGATGGCATCATTTGCCTCTTCAAAGTCTTCTTTCAATATCTTTGCCACATCCTTATTGAGACGCAACTCCTTGGCGTAGTCATTTAGGTAGAAAACACGACCGGCATAGTTCCGTTTACGTTCCCAAGGATTTACTTTCATACGTACATCGTAATTCAGCTTGTTTAACTTCTTCGCCAGGAAGAAGGAGGCCACAAAGGATACCGATACAAACAAAATTCCGATGGAATCCGTCAAGATAAAAAACACACCGGTACTGATTAAGATGGTGATACTTTGCATCGTATTGTTTAAGAAAGTCAGGAAACGGTCAATGGAAGCCTCCGACTCCGACACAGCCAGCACAAACTCATTGTAATACTTCGGATTGTCATAGCAGGACAAGTCAAGTTCCGCTGCCTTTTCGTACATCTGCTCCTTGAGTGCCTTATAAAGCTTCGGCTTTGCACGATACACCATGGCATGCTGATAATATCCGTCCGGAATCGTCACCAGCATCATGAGCAACAAAAATCCTCCCACAACCAGAAGTGCCTTCCAAAACGGTTCCCCGTACTCCGCACACTTTAATACATACTGGATACAAAGGGTGTGTTCAATAAAAATCATAATCTGCAAACGGAATCCGTCATACAAATGGTACAACATGAAGCCCGGTGCCGTTTTAAAACATAGTTTCCACATAAACCAGAGATTACTGCATACTTTTTTCATTACTCAGCCACCTCCTTATCCGCAGCAAAGAAGCTTCCCGTAAGAGAGGTCCGGTCCGTTGCCAGATAGTTTACCGCCTGCTTTTCGTACATATCCGCATAAGCTCCGTGATTTTCCATGAGCTTCTTATGAGAGCCCTGCTCGATAATGGTTCCGTTTTCCAACATAAATACCCAGTCCGCATTCTGCACGGAAGACAATCGATGGGAAATAAAGAGCATCGTCTTGTCCTGTCCGTCCTGTAAAATGCTTTCGAACAATTTATACTCCGCAATCGGATCAAGCGCCGAAGACGGTTCGTCAAAAATCTTTACCGGACGCTTTTGTACAAAGGCTCTCGCCACCACGATTTTCTGATACTCACCGCCGGATAATACCGCACCGTCCTCCGCAAATTCTTTCGTCAAAGTGGTATAGATACCCTTCGGCAGATTCTCTACCTTCTCATAAACTCCGGCAAGTTTTAATGCGCGTACCGCTTCTGCCTCATCCTCCGGCGTCGCCTTTCGCATCAGCACATTCTCTAATACCGACATGGAGAAAATCTGGTAATCCTGAAAAGCGCCCGCAAACAAGGCACGATATTTTTGCAGTTCGTACTCCTTAATATTTCTTCCGTTCAAGAAAATCTCACCGGAGGTCGGATCGTAAAATCGCAGTAAAAGTTTGATGATTGTGGACTTTCCTGCGCCGTTATGTCCTACCAGCGCGTAGGTCTTACCACCCCGTAGCTCAAAGGACAAATCTCTGATCACTTCTTCATCCTTATAGGAAAAGCATACATTCCGAAATTCAATGCTTTCAATGGTATCTCCCGGATCGTCTCCCGGATAATCCTCCGGAATCTTCTCTTCATACTCTAAGAAATTCCGCAGGTTATCCACAAACAAACCGTTCTTAAAGGCGGCTGCCAAATAATCCGTAAATCCGATTAATATCCAGGTACAGGACACCATCATACTGGTTAACACCGCCAACTTTGCAAGACTCATACTGTCATTCACCAAGGTACGGTACGCCCCGTAAATCAACACCCCTTCAAAAATAAAAGAGAACGTAAACTGCACATAGAACCAGTGGAGCACCACTGCCTTTGCGGAATACTTCTTCGTTACATCGGCCACGCCCTTAATGGCCTCTCTGTAATCTCTCCGCATGAGAGAAAATACATTGGTAAGACGCACTTCCTTTGCATACTCGGCCAGATACATCACACGGTTTACATAGGCCGTTCTGCGGTTGTGAGGTGCCATATCCTTATTTCGGTTAAAGTCAATCTGCCCCAACTTCCGATTAAACACAAAGTTACCGATAATAGGAAAAATAACAAACAGCACCGACCATTTATCGATATCATACATCAGATAAAAGCCCAGCACCGCCGCAATACTTCCGAACAACACACCCCAGATATTCTCGATGGTTTGAATCAGCTTATCCGCTGCTCCCTCTGTGGCCAGTGTATACTTATTATAGAATTCACTGTCTTCAAAGCAGGAAAGCTCCACGTTGGTGGACTTTTCAAACAGGCGCAGGTTCAGCTTCTTGTACACCTTTGCGCTTGCAATGGGCCATACCTTGCCTTCCAGATATTGGTTATATAGTGTCATGGAGGCAAACACTGCCACCGTTACGCCAAGGAACACAAGAATCGACGTAACCTCCTGCTCGGTCTCCATGGCATTGATCACATACCGCATAAAAAACGCGCTGTAAAACAACCACTCAAAATATCCCAACACACGTGCCACTGCCATATGTATTACTAACTCCGGCGCAATCTGCCAACACAGTTTCAACGCATACAGGTTATTTTTCAGCGCTCTGGTACGATTCCTTTCTTTCTTCTTCATCCCTTTACTCCTCTCACTACTGACCAACAAGTACACACTCTCCCTAATATACCATTTTCCCCGAACGTTCTCTTGACTTTTTGAACACATCTTAAAAAGATGTATTTTGTCTACTATAGCACTGTGACTTCCACATGTCAACTACAAAAAATGAGAAATTTTTCCTGGAAACACGAAAAATCTGCAACTCGTTTTTGCCGACAGCCGATGGAACGTGTCGAATCCTAAGAAATCTTTAAGAAATCAAGTACTGATTTTTTCATTTATCTGTGGTAATATAGTCGTAGTATCTAAAAATGATTTCGGTGAAACGTATGTTAACCGAGAGAACTTCGCCGCCGAAATCAATTAGGAACGGAGGATTTTGATGTACCAGATTTTAGTTTGCGACGACGATAAAGAGATTGTAGAAGCCATCCGCATTTACCTGTCCGGAGAAGGCTACCGGGTAATTGCGGCATATAACGGCAGAGAAGCATTAGAGGCGGTTCATAACGAAACTCCGCATCTTGCCATTCTGGATATTATGATGCCGGAAATGGACGGACTGCGCCTGACCGGTAAGCTTCGTGAGGAAGGCTATTCTTTTCCGATTCTTTTCTTAAGCGCAAAAACAGAGGATACCGATAAGATTCTGGGACTTAACATCGGTGCGGACGACTACATTACAAAACCGTTCCGTCCGTTGGAGCTGGTTGCAAGAGTAAAATCCGCCCTTCGCCGTTACACCACCTTCGGAAGCCTGACCGAAGAACAGACCGAGCAGTGCTACACCATCGGCGGTCTGAAAATAAACGATGATACGAAAGAAGTCACCGTAGACGGAGAACCGGTACGCCTGACTCCGACGGAGTATTCCATGCTCCTTCTTCTGGTTCAGAATAAAGGGAAGGTGTTTTCCACCGAGCAGATTTTTTCCGCAGTCTGGAACGAACCTTCCTACGGTGCGGATAATATCGTTGCGGTACACATCCGCCACATTCGTGAAAAAATCGAAATCAATCCGCGTGAACCGCGCTATTTAAAAGTTGTCTGGGGATTGGGCTATAAAATAGACTGGCAAGGCTGATAGGGAGGCACATTTATGAAACGTATCATCTATTCGGGTATTACGAAAACCATATTGGCTTTCACTCTTATCTTTTGCTGCTGTATTTCTGTACATTACGTTTTTTTGACGTTACGCGCACCGATTCTGTACGGAAATACAGACTCTGTCTATGAAACCAAACAGTATTCCGAACTTTTTTCCAAATATGTGGAACGAACCGCCGTCTATGTACGATATCGCGAAGACGGCTACAAACTGAGCACTGCGGACGTAGACTCGGAACTTGCCCTTCTCCTGAACGGCGAAGTTACCGACGAGGATTTGGAAAGCGCTTTGTTCAACGTATACAAACCGAATGAAACCGCTTTCTATTACTATCACGCAAAGCTGAACGAAGAACCGACCAATTATCAGTATTATGTCGAAAACACCGAAACGGGCGAAGTCTATTCTTCTGCGGGGTTTGAGCAATACGCCGTTCAGAAAAGCGGTAGCTTGGAATCCTTTCTTACCTCCGGAATTATTAACGAAAATATTTATTTGATTTTAAATACCGGAAACAATCGTACCATGACCGGCGGCGGTAACAGTGAAGTTTTAAACCGTTCCAATCTCCTCTGGTCCATGGACTTTTTGCGTCGTCCTCTCTCCGAAATGGAAGAAGACCTCCACTATGACTACAATTATCATATTTCGGATTCCTCCGCTCATACAAGTGACAGGAATCACCTGGAATCGATTTCTAATTTCGATCCGGACCCGTCCGTTACAGCCGTCCCGGCTTCCCACGATAAGGTAACAGTGGAGGCGGGAGAAATGAAGGTAGAGATTCTTACTCCGGAAAAATGGGAAGAAACTCTTTCCCAAACCGGCGACACCATCCCGGCCGGAGCTCAGAAGCAGCCAAACGGCACCTATCTCTTATATGCATTCATAGCGGACAATCTTACAGAGGACAATTTTACGGCTCTCTCCGAAAACTTTTCCTCCGCAAAGAAAGATTTCAAAGACGGCCTTCAGACTACCGTCATCTACTCCCTCCTCTCTGTCTTTTTGTTTGTCATCTGTAACGTTTTATCCGGAAGAAGAGGCTCGGAAGACGGAATTCATCTGCATTTTTACGACCGCATTTTCACCGAACTTATTATTGCGGCATTGCTTCTCTGGTTTTTAGTACCGTGCGGAATGTGGTATGTAGTTTCGAAACAATATTGGGAAACCTCAGTCACCGGATTTTTAACCGATTATCCGCAATACCATCAGTGGATTCCGTTCTTCCACGGTTGCCTGATTTTATTCCTGTTCGTGTCCGGTATTTTGTATTTCAGCCTGATCCGCAGAATTAAAGCAAAGACATTTTTAAGCAGTTCCTTACTGGGCCGTTTCGTCTTTCTTCCTCTCCGGAAACTGTTCAACTACATCGGCAAAAATCTAAAAGAATTTTACCATTATTTGCCGTCCTTCGGAAAAACACTTTTATACCTGGGAGGCGGACTTCTGTGGTTTGCTACCTCTGTTGTTCTCTTTCTTTGGGAACAACCGGTTCCCGCTCTCATTATTTTGATTCTGGGCGTCCTGTTCTGTACGGTTATTTGTCTGAGAAATATGCTGGACCGCGCACGCATTTCCGAGAGTACCGCACAGATGTCCGAGGGCAACCTGTCGATTCGGATTCCTACCGGTTCCATGCTTCCTTCCAACAAGAACCTGTCCGAAAACATCAATCAGATTTGTGACGGACTTCACTCTGCCGTAGAAGAACAAACAAAAAGTGAGCGTATGAAAACGGAACTCATTACCAATGTATCCCATGACATCAAAACACCGCTCACCTCTATCATTAATTATATTGAATTAATCAAAAACGAATTACCCCAGGAAGGGGCGGTTGCCGAATATGCCGAGGTTCTTTCCCAGAAATCCTGGCGGTTAAAAGCCTTAATCGACGACCTGGTAGAGGCTTCAAAAGCCGCCTCCGGCACCATGAAACTGGAACCGATTCGCTTCAATGCGGTAGAACTGTTACGGCAGGCCGTCGGAGACTTTGAAGAACACTTAACCGAGCAAAACCTGACCCTTTGCATGGAAGTTCCGGAAACGCCGGTTAATGTTCTGGCAGACGGGGCCTGCACGCATCGCATTATCGAAAATATGCTGTCCAATGTATGCAAATACGCCCTTTCCGGCACCAGAGTATTTGTTTCCCTCGATTTGCCGGAAGACACGGGGCTTGCACTGCTTACCGTAAAAAACACTTCCGCGTCGGTTCTTACAAAGACCCCGGAAGAGCTTTTGACCCGCTTCTCCCGCGGAAACGACGACCGTTCCGGCGAAGGCAGCGGTCTCGGCCTTTCCATTGCGGAGAGCCTGGCAGAATTGCAGGGCGGCAGCTTCTATGTGGAAATCGACGGGGATTTGTTTAAGGCAAAGTTGACCATACCGTTAGCGAAGTAATAATAAGGCTGCACCATGTGCAGCCTTACTTTTAATTTGCATTACTTGCCGCTATTTTTACTTTACTCCAGAGATTACCGATAATCTTCTTTGTCTCATCGTTAAATACAAATACCTCATCATTCGGATGGTCGGTTCTCGGGATATAGGCATTGATGCCCGCATAGCTTCCCTCTTCCTCTTCAGAGGATAAATCTTCCACAACCGCCACGTTCGGGGAGGTATAACCAACCCAGTCGGAGTTTTCGTAAGCCGCATCATAACTGCTGATATAATTCATGAACTCATGCGCCAGTTCGATGCTCTCTGCATTCTTCGGAATAACCATGGAATCGTACCAACGGTTGGTTCCTTCCTCCGGCATATAGAATCCCATGTTTTCGTTTTCGCTCATAATGTAGGTTGCATCACCGGAATAGCAAAGTCCCAAAGCCTTTCTGCCCTGTGCCATGTTATCGATGATTTCATCCGTAACAATCTCCGGCTCCATGGTGGTTACACACTGTACCAGCCATTCATAGGCTTCCTGAAGCTCCGCTTCGCTTTCCGTATTCATGGAATAACCCAAATTCTTTAACGCCATCATAAAGGAGTCTCGTTCGGAATCGTACAGATAAATGTCCCCCCTGTACTTTTCGTTTAAGAAAATACCGTAGCCCTGTTCTTCCAAATCAGCCTCGTCCACCACCGTCTTGTCGTACACGATACCTACCGTACCCCAGAAGTAGGATACACAATACTCATCGTCCGGGTCAAACGGTTGTCCCATTACTTCCGGATTCAGCTCATCCCAACAGGTGAGCAAGGACTGGTCAAGCTTTTGTAAATATCCTTCTTCCAACAGACGCTGAATCATATAGTCACTCGGAATAATAATATCATAAGACTCTCCGTTGGTTACCTTTATGTACATCTGCTCGTTGGAATCAAAGTTCTCCACAATGACCGTTGCACCGGTCATCTCCTCAAAGGTCGGGATAATTTCCTCTCCCATATATTCACCCGGAAGGTAGATATACAGAGTTTCACCCGCATACGGCAAATCAGAGCCCCGGCGATTTCCTCCGAACACCGCAAAAAGCACCACAGCAACGGTTACGACAATTCCTACCGGTACCAGTACCGCTGCTTTCTTCTTGCCCATTTCCGCCTTTTTCGGACGTTTTGCAAGAATTGCCGGCACTACATTAATAATCACAAGTGCCACCGTAATAATAAGTACCACCAACGTGGATACCGCATTAATACTCGGGTTAACACGCTTACTCATGGTATATACCATAATACTTAGGTTCTTAACACCACCGCCGGTAACAAAGTAAGAAATAATAAAGTCATCCACCGACATGGTAAAAGCAATGAGCGCACCGGAGAAAATACCCGGTGTAATCTGCGGAACAATCACCTTTGTTAATGCCACCCACGGAGTAGCACCCAAATCCATTGCCGCATCCGCCAGATTCGGGTCCAAGGAACGAACCTTCGGCATAACGGACAACATAACATACGGAATACAGAACGCTATATGAGCCAGCAGCATGGTAATATAACCGCGCTCCACCTTAAAGGTGATAAATAATAACATAAAACCGATGGCGGTTACAATATCCGGATTCATAATCGGAAAATTATTCACCTGTTCCATCACGTCCCGAACAATCTTTTTGGACTTACTGAGCCCGATGGCCGCTATCGTACCTGCCACCGTGGAAATGAGTGTTGCCAAAAGCGCCACGCTGAAGGTAGTATACAGCGCACTCATCATATCTCTGGATTCCAGCATGTGCTGATACCAGCGCAGGGAAAAGCCGGAAAAGCTGGTCAAAGACTTTCCTTCGTTAAAGGAGAAAATAATCATGTATACAATCGGCAGATAAAAGAATGCAATGGTCAGACCGATTAATACTTTTCCAAAGGTACGTTTTTCCTTTTTCATGGATTATTCGTCCTCCTTTCCGCCGTTATTATGTACTTCTACTTTCTTTACCAGCATCATAAGTAACATCATAACCGCTGCCATAATCATGGAAATGGCACTGCCGAAGTTCCATTCGCCTACGGTAATGAACTGGTTCTCGATTAAGTTACCGATTAAGAAGTACTGTCCGCCGCCAAGGAGCTTCGGAATAAAGAAGGCACTGATTGCCGGCAAAAACACCAGCGTAATACCGTTAATCACGCCCGGCAGAGAAAGCGGAAGCGTTACCTTTAAGAAAGTCTCCCTCGGTTTTGCTCCCAAATCCGCACTGGCGTTAAGGAGTGACTGGTCCATCTTACAAAGAGAAGTATTAATCTGCAAAATCATAAACGGCAGGAAGTTGTACACCATACCCAGCAGTACGGAGCCCTCCGTATACAAAAGGCTGACCTCGTCAAAGCCGAAAAAGCCGAAAATCTGTTGAAACAAACCGCCGTCACTGAGCAAACCGATCCATGCGTAGGTTCTCACCAGCATGTTAATCCAGGTCGGCACCGTAATGCAGAGCACCAGAATGTTCTGGATGTTTTCCCTGCTGCGGGAAATAAAATACGCAATCGGGTAGCCCAGCACGAGGCATATAATTGTTGTCTTTACCGCAATTCCGAAGGAACGCCAAAGAATCAGCAAAAAGTCCGAGTCGGAGAAGAACTTAATGTAATGCTCCAGCGTAAAAGAGAAGGAAATAATGCTGTTTCCGTGTTCCGTAAAGGAATACAGGAACATTAAAAGTACCGGAAAAATCAACATCATTGCCGCCCATGCAATATAAGGAATTGCTAAGTGTGCAAACTTTTTCATTAGTATACCATCCTTGACATAACGTGAATATCCTCAGGGAAGAAGGTCAGTCCGACTTCCTGGCCTACCTCCGAATAGTCTGTGGTATGTATTTTAAACTCACGACCGGTGGTCCAGAAAGTAATCTTATATACGCCTTCCTTTACATCCGCCGGATCGAAATCGTAATCCACACTGATATCGATTCCCTGATTCTCATCGCTTAACTTCCATCCCTGCGCACTTGCCCAGGTCTTAATATCCGTTTCCAATGTCTGAGACTCTTTGATTTCATCCACCGTAGTAGAGAAGTTAAAGGCCATAATCGCTTCGTTTGCCTTCTCGTTCTTGATTACCGGCTGGTTAACTACGAAGACCGTACGCTCTACCGCAGTACCGTTTGCCGTGGAGAATACCACCGGATAACTGCCGAGCTCCGGCTTAATATCATACTCGATACTTGCGATGGAAATATATTCATCATTTTCCGGATTCCACGCCATGGCGTTGGAACGTGCGATAATCTCCTTATCATCCAGCTTTTCCACGTCCTCTAAGTCCACATAGAAGTTGCTGGCATTGATCTTTTCTTTTCCTCCGGCACCGGTTACTTCGTTGTTACGGATAACCTGCATGTCCACGGTTACACTGGTACCCGGTACGGTCTCAACGATAATCTCGTAATGTACTCCCTTAAACAGTACGCTCAACACCTCACCTGTCATCTTCCCCTTATCCACATCAACGATATCAATATCCTCCGGACGAATTACCACATCTACCTCTTCGTCCTTCTTAAAGCCGAAGTCCACACAGTCAAAGGTCTTATCGTCAAACCGAACCTTATAATCATCTAACATCACACCCGGTAAAATATTACTCTCACCGATGAAATTGGCCACAAAACGGTTGGCAGGCTCGTTGTAAATCTCCTCCGGGGTACCTACCTGTAAAATCTCGCCGCCGTTCATAACCACAATCTTATCAGACATGGTCAGAGCTTCTTCTTGGTCGTGAGTAACGAAAATAAAGGTAATGCCGACTTCCTGCTGGATACGCTTTAACTCGTATTGCATCTCTTTACGAAGCTTTAAGTCAAGAGCAGCGAGAGGTTCATCAAGAAGCAGAACCTTCGGTTCGTTTACCAGTGCTCTCGCAATGGCAACACGCTGTTGCTGACCGCCGGATAACAAAGTCGTATTCTTATTTTCAAAACCTTCCAGACCGATGAGTTTTAACATCTTCATTACCTTCTGATCGATAACGTCCTTACTCATCTTCTTTAACTTAAGTCCGAAGGCAATATTTTCGTATACACTCAAATGAGGAAACAGGGCATACTTCTGGAACACCGTATTCAATTCTCTCTCGTACGGAGGCTTGTGACTGATTTCCTCTCCGTCAAAAATAACACTTCCCTCGTCTGCCTCCAAAAAACCGCCGAGAATACGC
>CALBKM010000049.1 GCA_937895705.1 uncultured Clostridia bacterium | reverse complement strand
ATCCCCACACTATATTCCAGTAAGGACTATTTACATCAAACATAAGCAATAACAAATCATTCCACACTTTCAACTCAATTGCTATTGCAAACAAGTCGAACAATACATAGCTTCCGCCGAAAATGTAAATCCAGCGCCACCAATAATTATTCTTTATATTCTTACAAAATGTTACTATTCCACAAGCACAAAGAAATGCCAAAATTCCCATTAGCACAAAGTAGAATATACCTTTGCTCTCCAATATCCCAATCCAAAAATCAGCATAGGATGTTCTGTCAATCAATCCCCATATTCTATGTAAGTGAAATAGTCCGAAGAACATAAAAAACCATGGTTCCCACGCATATATTTTTTTCACTTTTCTAACCTCCAAATTCATGCATGCTTTCAATCTCTCCACAAGACTGAAATTTGTCTCTACATAATTATTTTCTCTTTACATTTCAGTGCAAATTGAAAAATGGTATTTATCCATAGTAAATAAATAATCACCATTTTCATATAATGATGTCTGAACCATTCCTGATTTCTGCATAACTCGATATGATTCTGTATTATCTTTTGCACAACCACCATAAATAATATCATAATCCATGTCTTCAAAAGCATACCTCAAAAGTTCCTTTGCACATTGAGTTGCATACCCTTGGTTACGATAGTTCTCATCAATCATATAAAATAAAACCGTTTTTCCCTGTTCCGCTTTACCATCCAAACCACACCAACCTATAATTTGCTTCGGTACTTGTTTTCGAAACACTCCCAAACACAAATGTCTAATCGCTTTCGGCTGATTATTTTTGCTGTTATTTTCCATATTCTCTAATGCTTTATATGCTTCTTCAATTGTTGTTGCATGGGGATACATCCACATTCGTGCAACTTCTTCAATATCTGCTACTGTCACAGTTCGTAATATCAAGTCATTGGTCAATAATTCTATCTGTTGCATTTTACTCTGCCTCTATTATTCTTCTCATTTCATCCATAATCTGTTGAACATCTTTGTCATCTGTATTAATAACATAATCCCCTGCATGTGGTGGTAAGTGGAGAAAGAAAAATGAACATTCATTTGTATCTCCACGCTTTTTATGACGTGCTAACAGCGTCTCTTCTGAACAGGTCAGTGTAATTCCAATCACTTTATAATCTTTCGCTGTAATATCATTTAAAATTGCCTCACGGATTTCTTTATTTACAACTACTACTGAAGAAAAAAATACATAATCAAATTTTGAATTCAGATAGGTAGACAATGCAAATGACATTGTTTTATCTCCATTTCGCAATCGTGGGTCTTCAACCGAAAAAGGATTAACACACCATGCCCAATCTCCATCAAAATATGCACTGTTTTCATATGATTCAAAAAGTTCTTTTGTTACAGTTGTCTTACCTACACAGGGAGAACCTGTAACGATAATCAATTTTTGCATTTTGTACCTCGCATTGTTTCATAAACTTCACATATTATTAATTTCATAAGCTATCTCAAGTGAAAATTCAAATTTTCCGAACTTTTTCTTTGCATAGATTATATCATAGAAACCATAATTTTTCTACAAATTCCTTCCGTTCCAATCAAATAATTGTATATAAAATACCGCCTATCAAAAAGATAAGCGGTACCCTAAAACCTATTCTCTTCCCATAAACGGTGCAACTACTATTTATTACTTCCCCGTACTCCCGAACCCACCATTCCTTTTTCCTTCCGCCGCATCATCCACGGTAATGCCATACGGTAAAAAGATTCCCTGGGCAAAGCCGGTACCTTCCGTCAGCTCCACGGTCTTTCCCTCGTTTGAATCGTTAGTGACCTTTATGAAGATATGTCCTTCGTTGTCGGAGTAAAAATAGTCACTGTCGATAACGCCTACGGTATTATTTAACTGCAGGCGATACTTAAAGCCGAGACCGCTTCTCGGAAACAGCATCAGTACAAAGCTCTCCGCCATCTCCGCACGGATACCGGTAGGAATCTTCGCCGTTTCACCCGGTGCCAAAGTTACCGTTACCGGCATAAAGAAATCATATCCGGCAGAGCCTGTGGTGGCTCTGACCGGAAGTTTTAAATTCTCATAAATCTCCTCTGCCCGGCCTGCTTCCGCCGGAAACGTATCGGAAAAATCTGCTACAAACCGCTCCTTGCTCACTTTCGAGAAGGCCGCAATCCGCGGTGCACCCGGATAATCAAACGTCATGGTATCTTATATCTCCTTTAAAAATGCCACATAACCACAATATGCTTCGTACAAATCGGACTTGCTGATAATCTCCCACGGAGCGTGCATGTTCAGTACCGCGACACCGCTGTCGATGACCTCCATACCATAGTTTGCCATAATGTAAGCGATGGTTCCGCCGCCACCCTCGTCCACACGACCCAGCTCGGAGGTCTGGAAGGTTACCTTGTGAGCATCCAATGCTGCACGCAATCTTGCCATATACTCTGCGTTAGCATCATTGGAGCCGGACTTACCGCGGGAACCGGTGTACTTGTTGAACACAAGGCCCTTACCAAAGTATGCTGTATTCTTCTTTTCGCTCACCGACGGATAGTTCGGGTCAAAGGCCGCACTTACGTCGGAGGAAAGCATCTGGGAATTAGACAGTGCGCGACGCACCTTAAGCTCTGAGTAATCGCCGCACAAATTCATTACCTCTGCCACCGCATTTTCAAAGAAACGGGAATGCATACCGGTGGCACCCACACTGCCGATTTCTTCCTTGTCTACCAAAATGCAAACCGCCGTACGGTCCACCTTCTTTAATGCAAACAATGCCTTTGCGGACGGATATGCACATACACGGTCGTCATGGCCGTAGCCCATAATCATGCTGCGGTCGATACCGAATTCTCTTGCCGCACCTGCCGGAACCGCTTCGATTTCCGCAGATACAAAATCGTCCTCTTCAATATCGTACTTGTCCTTTAACATAGCAAGAATGTTGCTCTTTACCGCTTCCTTTTCCTCGCCCTCAAGCGGAATGCTTCCCACTAAAATATTTAAGTCTTCGCCCTCTACTACCTTTGCAGCGTTCTTTTCCATCTGCTTTGCAGACAGGTGAACCAGAAGATCTGTAATACCTACTACCGGGTCCGTGTCCTTCTCACCGATGACTACGTTTACCACCGTGCCGTCCTTCTTTACCACCACACCGTGAAGAGCCAGCGGCAGGGTCACCCACTGGTACTTCTTGATGCCGCCGTAGTAATGGGTATCTAACATCGCCATTTCCGTATCCTCATAGAACGGCACCTGCTTTAAGTCAAGGCGCGGGGAATCGATATGAGCGCCCAGAAGCTTCATACCGTTCTCTAACGGTTGCTCACCGATTAAGAACAGCGCCACAGCCTTTCCCATGTGATTCACATAAACCTTATCGCCTGCCTTAAGCTTTGCATTCTTCGCAATTGCATCCTTTAAATCCACATAGCCTTCCGCCTTTGCCTGACGAAGCACCTCGTCCACGCACTCACGCTCGGTCTTACAGTCGGAAATAAACTTACGATATCCTTCCGCAAAATCAAACACTGCTTTCTTTTCCTTTGCGGAATACTTTAACCAAGCGTTCTTGCTCGGCTTCGTACCCTTCTTGTCCTTTGTCGGTTCTGCCTTTTTCGTTGCCATACTATTACCTTCCTTTCGGATATATTGTTCTTATCTTACTATAGAAAATTCCCATATTCCTTCAAATACAATAAAAGGAGTGCCATATAAATCTGCACCCCTTTAGTATATCCTATTTTTTTCCTTCATTCAAGTAGAAGTTTCGCTTCCGCATATAGTAATATGCGATTCCCAGCGGCACAGCCGCCGAAATCCATGCAAGCGGTCCCGCCAGACAAATTCCACGGAATCCGATGAGTCCCGGTAAGATGTAGGACGCCAGCACACGGGTAATGAGCTCGAACACACCGCCCATGAGCGGCATAAAACTCCGTCCGATGCCCTGTAATACATTGCGGTATACAAATATCATGTTCAAAAACGGGAAAAATATTGCTGCCTGACGCAAATACAACTGTGCCGAATCCAAGATTTCCTCAATTACAGAAGCATCTACATCTTCCGTCGTCATAAACAGCTTTGTAATCGGCTCTCCCAGCACGAACAAAATACCCATGGAAATTACCGCACAAATCAAGGTCAACATGGTACACTTTGCCACACCCTCTTTGATACGGTCGGTCCGTCCCGCGCCCATGTTCTGACCGGAGTAGTTTGCCATAGCTACACCGAAGGTCAGGGCCGGCTGGGTTACCAGCTGTTCGGCCTTACATGCCGCCGTAAAGGCCGCAATCTTCGCGGTTCCGAACAGATTCAGTGCGCCCTGCACCACTACCGTACCGATGGCGGTAATACAAAACTGAAACGCCATCGGCAGACCGATATTTAAGTGTCTGCGGTACAGCGCCACAGGCGCCTTAAAATCACCCTTTGACAAGTGCAAAATCGGATACTTTTTCCAAATATAGAACAAGCAGCAGATTCCGGATACCAGCTGGGAAACCACTGTCGCCAGTGCCGCTCCTGCCACGCCCATGTGAGCATAACGAATCAACACGATATCCAGTACAATATTCAGTAGGGAAGAAATTATCAAAAAGTACAACGGACTCTTACTATCGCCCACCGCACGCAAAAAGCAAGCCAACAGATTGTACATCATAGTCGCCGCAATTCCGGCATAGATGATGCTGATATAGGTCGCCGCATCCCCGATAATTTCCTCCGGCGTATGAATGAGACGAAGCAGTGGCTTCGCTGTCAATAACGCCAGCAACGTAATTCCTACCGTAAATCCGGCGCTTAAGGAAACCGCACTTGCTTCCGCTTTTTTCAGTCCCCCTTCATCCTTTGCCCCAAACCGTTGTGCCACCAGCACCGCAAAACCGCTGGTAAGTCCATTGGCAAAGCCCAGCACCAGGAAATTTAGGGAGCCGGTGGTTCCCACCGCTGCCAGGGCCTGATACCCCAGATATTTTCCTACAATAATCGTATCCACCATGTTGTAAAGCTGCTGAAACACATTTCCCAAAAGAACCGGTAGGGAAAACAAAAGGAGCAGCTTTAACGGACTGCCTTTCGTCATGTCTCTGACTTTTGTATTACTCATAGGTCACCTCGTTTATCTTTGAAAATATGAATACCATACACATAGATTCCGAAAGCCATTGTAATTTGTTTTTACGTTACTGTCAATCATGTATTGTTATACAATTTCCGACATTTTATCAATATCTAAACATCCGGAGAAGAATAGAAAAAATGCCATGCTCACAAATTCCCTATCGCAAGCATGGCATTCCTTTATCCAAACAAACTCTTTTCTTTAAATAATCTTTACCCCTACAAATACTTCCTCGCCAAATCGTTTAGCTCCTCCAGAAGCTTCTGGTTATTCACCTTCCGGGCTAACGGCAAATAAAACTCAATGGTTTCCTTTGCCTTAACGGCACGCTTCTCCTCCGCCAGATACTCAATAGTACGCATATTGTGTAAGCGCTCCGACAGCTTAATGAGAACCACTTCCTCCGGACAGTTCTCTCTGTCCGTATGCCAAAGGCCGATTTTCTCCACGATACTCCATACCTTTCCCGGAAGCTCGGCAGACAAGTCCACCGCCTCAGAACGCTCCGAGATATCCGAAAACAGCCCGGCCAGTACCGTGTCCGCATCAGCGCCCATATCTGCCAACAACATTGCCACATTCAGCGTATGGGTCACAAACTCATCTCCGGAGTACCGGTACTTTCCTTCGTATGCCTTACAAGCCGTGCTGTATACCTTAGTAAGCACCGTTTCTTCTACCACAATATTATTCTTCTTAAGTAACTCTTTTAATCCCGCAAGCAACTCCTCCTTCGGGGTTCCAAGCTTCGTACTGTTTAAAAAAATCTGTTCCATACAGTTCCCTCCTATGCAATCAAGCTCCAGTCTCAAAGTTCTGAGAAGGGACGGAGAACAACCGAATTCCCGTTTAAACGCTCTGGAAAAAGCACTGTGAGATTCAAAGCCGTACCGGAAGGCCACATCTATGATTCTGCTCCCCGCAAGAATCTCGTCCATAGCCCGAAACAACCGTCTTCTGCAAATGTACTCCATCACCGTTTCGCCGGTGTGTGCCTTAAACAACTGCAAAAAGTGATACTCCGAGTAACCCGCCAGTTCCGCCAGTTGTGCATTTGTCAGCTTCTCTTCCAAGTGTTCTTCCATATAATCTAAAATCCGGTTCATATCCATCAACTTCCCTTCCACGTGGTAGCTTTAGCATAGCATAATTCAAAAGGGTATGCTGTACCGAAACCGGGATGTTATTACCAATCCAAATAATTATCCCAATAAACATCCGGATGCATTGCCGTGTCAATCACTTCCAGTTTCGGGCAGTTCTCTGTTACCACCTCTGCATCTCCCTCTCTGATAACCGCATCCTCAGGGGCGTCTCCGAAAATTGCAATCAGCCGAAGTTCCGGACAATTCTTACAAACCAATTTCTCACATGTTCCGATACAAATTTTACTCAGATTCGGGAAAAGCTCAAAACCATCCACTACATTCGGTCCCATGTCATAGTCTCTTGCATAGATTCCGGTCACATCTTCCCGTTCAGCCACGGACAAATACCCATTACGGTCAAGGTCTACCCTTTCTTCCAAATAATCCCGGAATATGAGATTTGAAAAATACTCTTTCGTAATCGGCAGTTCCTCCGCTGTCGGAGTCATGGTTTCCGAAGTCTCTGCAAGCCAAATCCCCTCCGCCACATACCGTTCTTCCGAATTTTCATCGTAATCGTAATCTATCTTCGTCCAGAGCCGTAAGCCGTCCTCCCGTGTTACGGAATAGTGAATTTTCACCTCGATTTCTCCGTAATCATGTTGGTCTCCTCCGTCATTTTGCTTATCTCCTTCCTTACGACACATCAAATAACCGGCGAGCCCGTGTCTGGTATCATCATCATCTCCCGGCACAATTCCGTAAAACTCTCCGTAAACACCCTGAAGCGGCGAATACGAATCCACCGGCATCGTCAAAAGCTCCTTCCACCAAAAGTAAAAGTCATCCCCTGTTAACGGCTCGTCACTGTACATTACAAACGCATCCTCTTCATAGGTCACAAAATATCCATCTCTTACATCAGTGATTATGTAATTGTCTCCGGACAAATACTTATTATTTACAAGTACCTGGTATGCCTTTCTTCCTTCTTCATCATATAACGCAGGGGATATCTCCTGTACCTCCACAAAAAAGCCATTCTCAAACTTCTTCACCAATTCTGCCAACTCCGTTAACGGCTCCGTGTACTCTGTCGTAACATCTCCCACCCAGGTGATATAAGAATTCCCCGAATTATCAATTTTCATGTTTACTACATCCACAACCGGAAATTCAATAGACTGATACGCAGCCGTGTCCAATATCAACTCTTCCGGATATCCTATAAAAGGCCGTAAATAAAACTTCGGCACTCCGGAAATCTTCAAAATCATCCTATTCAAAGGGTTGATTCCTTCTTCACCCAAATACATCGTTCGAAGCTCCGGACAATTTTCTACCGTGAACTCTACAACTTCCTTCTCCTCAAGTAGCTTCATATCTTGTATGAAAATATTCTCCAATTGCGGACAGTTCTTTATCGTCACATCACCCAATTGATAGATCTGCTCACTATTAGAACCGGCCAGTTCGATTTCCGATAGCTTCGACACATCACAAATCTCCACCTTATTCGCCGAATTCAACTGCAACCGTTTCAACTCAGGAAAATAAGAAAAACCTTTCATTTCGGAATACGGTGTAAGTATATTTCTCATACCGGCCCATAGTTCTGTTACTTCCGCCAACTCCGCATCCGAAAAATAACCATCCTTATCAGTGTCAAACTTTTCCTTCAAGTAATCGCAAAATCTTGCATCTCCGAAGTTTTCCTCCGAGATGGCAACCCCTTCCATCGGAGCTACCGTGGCCGTAGGCGTAGGAGTTGCCGTAGGCGCAATTGTTAATGTCGGAAGCATCCCGCCGTTCACACAGGACCCTTTCTGTTCCGGCTCCTTACAGGCAACCGCACCGATACAAAGCAGAAACACTCCAATCACCACTCCGATTCTCTTCTGTCGTTTCATAACATGCCTCCCCGTATTGTACAAGCTCCGAACAACCGTCTGTTTCAGCGTTCATTTTATCATCTGAGCGTTTTCTTATCAACCTTTTATAAGAAAACTAATAATTTCTTAATAAAACAAGCAGTTTCCTTCCGATATTGAAAAGAAACTGCCTTCCCGTATATTTATAGTGGATACCTCTCCCTATTCACTCGCCACCCATCCCAGTCGATGAGCTTTCCCGGAATCCACTCTCCCGGAAGCAAAAACGTTGCTTTCAAACCCAGGCACACCAGCACACACCAAAGAATCAGTACCGGCACCTTAAGAAAGCGCCACCGGCCTTTACAAAACCTTTGACATAATACCACCACCCCCACGGTTACAAGCGCCGCTCCCCCTACACACAACAGGTCGATATTCCAGCGTTTCCGCATATTTGCGGCATAGTCCCCGATATCCTCGCCCCGTTCTCTTGCGGTATGCAGTGCCACCGATTCATTCCAATCGGTTACGAGCACCTGCTGTCCCGGATGCATGTCCCGGTCACTTCCGATTACTACCAGGGTTCCCGTAAGAACACCCCCGGTTACCTCAATATAACCATCCGCTTCTTCTCCGGTAGAGAGCACATATTCCACCAAAAACAAACCGTCCTCGGTCTCGTTTACGGCATATACCACATCTCCATAATATCCCCGTAATGCCTCCTTGGGAATCGCAGGCACCGTCCGCCATTTGTCATAAACCACTCCCTCTGCCTCGATGGTTCCGTCCGGAAACGCTCTCCGCGTCACCTCTTCCACCGCCACCTTCGGCAAAGTCAGCCGGTACAAATCCTCTGCAAACAATGTTAACAAAAACATCACCGTAAAGAACACCGCAAAAATGATATCCGCCGCTTTTTTTGTCTTCATAGCTTCATACGCTCCAATCCGACCTCCAGACTGTCATGGAAGTACAAATACAAAATGACAATAGGCATCATAAAAATCACCGAGCCCGCCAGCACCTCCGAAGTGGTCAGCCCCTCCCCAATGGCAAGCAGACCGGACAACGGCTTCAAGGTCTCCCGCCGCAAATAAATGTCCGCCTGCTCCACCATGTTCCAGTACTCCGCAAACACGAAGACAAACACCGCCAGAAGACAGGTCCGAAGCTGCGGTACAATCATCTGCAGCATAATCCGGAACACCGACTTGGTTTCCAAAAGCGCCGCCTCCACGTAGGACTGCTCCAGCCCCTTCATGTACTGGGTCAGAAGAAACACACTAAAAGGTGCAAACACCGACGGCAGTACAATTGCAAAAGGCGTATCCAGAAGCTTCATATCCCGAAGCCCGATGTAGTTGGGAAGCAGCGTCACCTGCAGCGGCATCATCATAAGCATGATGTAAAAAAAGAACAACAGCTCCTTTCCTTTAAACTTCGCCTGGGAAAAGGCGTAGGCCGCCGGCACCGCCACCGCAATATTGAGGCACGTAATACTGCCCGCATAAAACACCGAATTCCAAAAATTCCGCAACACATAAAAATGCTCGATGAGCAAATCATAATAGCCCACCAAAGAAAACCCGGAAGGCACGAGACTTGTCAGCCGGAAATTCCCCTCATCCACGGACTGCGTTCCGAAGGAGTGCAACACCGTCAGCAGTATAGGAAGAAGAAACAACAAGCCGAGCAAGGAAAGTATCATTTTCTCAGCAATCTTTTTCATCAACTTCTACCCTCCCTATACAGTAAATTTCTTTTGCAATCTGACACCCACCACCACAATTACCGCCACGATAAGAGAAGTAATCACCGCACCGGAGGCCAGATTCTGATAATTTAACTTAAAGAAATGATTGTTCATGTAATACTGCAGCGTATAGCTGTGGTCCGGCGGATAACTTGTCCCGAAATAAAGATAGCTTTCCCGGAACACCTTGAAGCTGTACACCACGCCGATTAATACCGTAAACAACAGCGTCGGCGAAATAAGCGGTAAAGTAATCTTTCGGTGTAAGGCAAACCCATGGGCTCCGTCCAGCCGTGCCGCCTCGTATATCTCGCCTTCCAGCGTGGAAAAGGCCGCACTGAGTAAGATAATGAGAAGCCCGATGCTTTTGTAGATAAACAACAAATACACCGGCCAGACCGACTCGCTTCCGTCAAACAGCGTCCGCCATACCACCACCACACTGGCGGTCGGCAACAGCATCGGGAAGATAAAGGCACTTCGCAATAACTTCCAATACCTTCTCATTTCAAAGAGCAGAAGAGACAACAAAAACGCCGCCACCACCAGCACCGGCACCGCAATGGCAATGAGTAACAGGGAATTTTTCAGCGCCAGTCGAAAATACTCGTTTTGTAACACCTTCTCATAATTTTGCAGCCCCACAAACCTCCGGCTGAACTGATTCTCAATGAGCGAATAATAAATAACACGCACATAGGGCAGCACATAAAACAGTGCTACCCCCAATAAGCTTGGAATCAGTAATAACCGGCATTTCAGCAAATACTTCTTCACCCTTTTCAAAACCTCCCCTGCTTCAGATAACAAAAACTACGGTCTCCCCCTTAAACGTCCCGTTTATTCCTCTTGAAACATTTTTATATTCCTCTGAATTTCCTCTAACATCACATCAAACTCCTGCTTTCCTTCCCGGTAAGCCATAAGCTCCGCTCCTACCACATCATACGGGTACAAAGAATACACCTCTCCCTCGGAAATCAGCCGGTAAATATCCTCCCTAAGCACATTGTCAGAGAAATCCTCTCCCTGAGACATCCACCGGAACGCGTTGGTAGTATCCTTCTGCAACTTCTCACACAACTCCGATACATATTGAAGCGTCAGCTCAAGCTTATCGGACTTCGGATTGATTACGATAAAATCCACACTTGCCCCACTCGGACAATCCACTCCCTCCTCCAAATCCGGCAGTTCCATCGCCCGGAACCCGCCAATGCGGAAGAAGTTCAAACTCGAGGATAATGTCATATTGTCGCTGCGTTCCAACTTAAACACAATGTTTTTCATGGACGCATCCGATATATAACTCGGACGTTCCTCGCTGCTGAGTAACCACCATTTCCCTTCGTTAAAAGGTACATCGTAGGCACGAATCTTCTCCATATAGCCCCGGAGCAATTCCATCTCCGATTCACTCATGTTTTCATATCCGTAGGTCCGTTCAAACTTGTTTGTAATATCTCCGGTCATCAGATAGTAAGGTACGATAAAGGTATGCTCCCCTTTTTTCGGAAGCGCATCTACTTGTTTCATAAACTCCAAATAGGTCATATCGGTAAAGTCCAGACCGTATTCCTTGCATACATCCTCCCTGTAAAGAACAAAGGGAACATTCACGCCACAGGGAATCATCCAGACGTCTCCGTTTTCCGCCGTTGCCGCCTCCTTAAGATAGCCGTGATACCGTTCCAAAAGACCGGTAACCTCCGGAATCTCATTTAAGGAATAATACGCTCCTGTGCGCAAAATATCCCTTGCCAACGAACTATCGGTAGACAACATCATAAAATCATAATCCGAATCTCCCGCCAGAAGCTTCGTCACCATAAGCTCACTATCCTCTGGCTGTACCATCTCCACCTTCACGTCACAGGAGCTCAGCTGATATGGGGTATACACCTCGGAATAGGTATACCCCAAAAGGGTATCCTCCGGCACCTGCATTACCTCTTCCTCTTTCTTTTTCTTCTCCCCGGCACAGCCTGCAAACAGCATCATAAACATGCTGATAACTAAAACAACTACGACCTTCCTTTGCGTATCCTTCCTCAACTTCATATCCTGTCTCCCTTCGTTAATACCGGTTCCCCGGACCTTCTTTGCACCCAGGAAAATCATAGCAAAAAAAGCAAAAGAAATTCGGCAGAAAAAACGAAAGAAAAACAAAAGAAAAGGTTGTCTCCCAATTCCTAGACAACCTTCTCTTTCTTAATCCGCAGCTAAAATTAAAATACTCGATTCCTCACCCTCTGTCTTATCCTGCATATGCTCCAGTTTCGAATCCACAAAAGTAAGATAGAAGAATTTTCCTTCCGGGTTAATACACAATACGATATCACAATCCACATCTTTGATCGCATATCCAGCCTTACAAATATCTTTCATTTTCTGCGTTGCTTTCTTTTCAATCTCTTTTTTCCCGGCTACCGGTTCTTTCTTATCATCAAATAACCCCGCCCCATAGAATTGCAATTCACGAAGCTCTCCTGCCTCATTTAATGTTACATAAACTTTTTCAAAGGTTTCGTATCCCTTATAGTTCCTTATGTAAGTAAACGTATAATCCACTTTTTCATTCGCTTTTTTCTCATAGAACGTATCATAGCTCTCATGCCAGCAAGCCGCAACACCGTTTTCCTCTTCGAAAAAAGTAACCATAGAAGAACTCTTCTGTGTATAATCACTTATATCTACATAAGCTTTCACCAAGTCATCCGCAATCGCTTTATAATCCTCTTCATCAACCAGCTTTTCTCCGCTCCGTCCGATATCTATCGCTGTATCTCCATAGCACCAAACTCCGGAAAACGTATCCGTGTTTTCAATAAACGAAAACTCCATATCTTCTGCATAATAAAAGTCCTCTGCAAACGGAAGAAACGATTTCGTCGCTGTATCCATATACGTAAGTTCATATTCCTTGCCCAGAAATTGAAATTTACGGGTTTCCGGTGCCGTGGTCTCTGTCTTTTTTGGGGAGGACCCATACCGATATGTCTCACCGGTATAATTATAATAAATCGTATCATCATGCTGACCGGAGTACTCATATACATTCAAATTATCTTCCGTCTTACATGCAATTCCAAATAAAGCAACAACACATACTCCCATCAAAGAGCATATCCATCTCATTCTCTTCATTCTATCCCTCCTTCAGGTTCGTAAACTTATATTACTTTCATTTTATCATAGAACCGAAAGATTTACAACCCAAAAACAGCCCCTCTCCGCTGGGAAAGGGACTGTCTGTTATTCCATATTCAATGCCAACGATTTAGTTATCGATTAACTTGTTCTCGTTGTTCCAACTGTAAAGCTTACGAAGCTCTGCGCCAACTTCCTCTAACTGATGGGTAGCACCCTTTCTTCTCATAGCGTTGAAGTTCGGGCAACCAACCTGGTTCTCAGTGAGCCAGTTGCGTGCGAATACACCCTCCTGGATGTCCTTTAATACCTGCTTCATCGCCTTCTTGGTCTCGTCGGTAATAATCTTCGGTCCGGTAATGTAATCACCGTACTCCGCGGTGTTGGAGATGGAGTATCTCATGCCCTGGAAACCGCTCTGGAAGATAAGGTCTACGATGAGCTTCATCTCGTGGATACACTCGAAGTATGCGCTCTCCGGCTCATAACCTGCCTCAACTAAGGTCTCGAAACCAGCCTTCATAAGGGCGGTTACACCACCGCAAAGAACTGCCTGCTCACCAAAGAGGTCGGTCTCGGTCTCTTCACGGAAAGTGGTCTGAAGAACACCTGCTCTTGCGCCACCGATAGCCAATGCGTAAGCAAGACCCATCTCGTGTGCCTTACCGGTAGCATCCTGATGTACAGCGATTAAGCACGGAACACCCTTGCCTTCCTGGTACTGGCTTCTTACGGTATGACCCGGTCCCTTCGGAGCAATCATAACTACGTCTACATCCTTCGGCGGGATAATCTGACCGAAGTGAATTGCGAAACCGTGTGCGAACATAAGCATGTTACCCGGCTCAAGATTCGGAGCGATGGAAGCCTCGTACATAGCCTTCTGCTTCTCGTCGTTGATGAGAATCATGATGATGTCTGCCTTCTTAGCAGCCTCAGCAGCCGTATATACTTCAAAGCCTGCAGCCTCAGCCTTTGCCCAGGACTTGCTGCCCTCGTATAAACCGATTACTACGTGTACACCGGACTCCTTCATGTTAAGTGCATGAGCGTGTCCCTGGCTACCGTAACCGATAACTGCTACGGTCTTGCCGTCCAACAGTGCAAGATTACAATCCTGCTGGTAATAAATCTTTGCCATTTTCGTATCCTCCTAAGTTTTCTATATGGTATGCGCAACTTCGTGCGTCGTACGCTCTCGTTAAGCGTGCAGAATTACTCTGCGATATAGTCTTCGATGTCACCGACACCGCGTACCAGACCGGTAATACCGGTGCGTACAAATTCCTTAATGGTGAAGCCCTCAAGCAAACGCATGAAAGCATCAATCTTGGCCTGATTACCGGTAAGCTCAATCATCAAAGACTCCGGTGCCACATCTACAATCTTCGCACGGAAAATATCCGCTACGGAAATCACCGACTGACGCTCCTTCTGATTGGCCTGTACCTTTACCAGTACCAATTCTCTGCAAACCGACTCCCCCGGAAGAAGCTCCGTAATCTCTACCACATCCTCCAGCTTCGCCAGCTGCTTGTGAATCTGCTCTAAGATACCGTCTTCACCGCTGACTGCCACCGTCATACGGGAATACTCCGGATTCTCCGTTTCACCCACGGAGAGACTGTCAATGTTGTAACCACGACGGCTGAACAAACCGGATACACGGCTTAATACACCTGCCGTATTCTCTACTAAAAGCGACAATACCATTCGGCTCATAAGGTCCCCTTCTTTCTCACTGTATTATATCAAAGTGTATTTTATCAATCCTACCGGCGTTTGTCAAGCAAAACGGCAAAGAAAGTACCTAAAAACACAATTTCTCAAAAGATTCTTGCATCGAATCTCTTAAACATTCTCCAGGCTCTTCCGAAGCATTTCGTTCACCGTCCCCGGATCCGCTTTCCCCTTGGTCTTTTTCATAACCTGCCCCACAAGAAAGCCGAATACCTTGTCTTTTCCGCCCCGGTATTCTTCTGCAATTGCCGGGTTTTCCGCTAACACTTCATCAATGGCTGCCTGCAATGCTCCCTCATCCGCCAGACTCATAAGACCGTGCTGCTCCATATAGGAAAGAGGCTCGATATCTTCCTCCACAATCTTTGCAAACACTTCCTTCGCATTGGTCTGATTGATTTTTCCTGCTTCTACCGAAGTAATCAAATCTGCCGCATGCTTAGCCGAAAAGCAAAGTTCCTCCGGCTCCTTTCCTGCTTCTTTTAACAAACGAAGCAGTTCCCCCATAAACCAGTTTGCTGTTTTCTTCGGTAAACCGGACAGCTTCGCCGTTTCTTCAAACAGCGTTGCCAGATGCTTTGACTGGGTCAGAATATCCGCATCATAGGCAGGGATACCGTACTCCCTTACAAAACGTGCAACCTTCTCTTCCCGAAACTCCGGCAGACGACGTTTCCACTCTTCGATCCACTCCGAAGAAATCAGTACCGGCGGCACATCCGGCTCCGGAAAATACCGGTAATCCTTGGAATCTTCCTTAGAACGCATGGAATAGGACTCCCCCGCCGCATCGTCCCAACGTCTTGTCTCCTGTTCCACTTCGTTTCCGCTCTCTATCAGCGCAATCTGTCGCTCCCGCTCCGCCGCTATCGCACGGGTTATTGCCTTAAAGGAGTTCAGATTCTTCATCTCGGTACGGGTTCCCAAAACTTCGCTTCCGGCTTCCTTTACGGATAAATTCACGTCCACCCGCATGGAACCCTCCTGAAGCTTACAATCGGAAATCCCGAGATACAAACAAACCATCCGCAGTTTTTCAAGATAAGCGATTACTTCTTCGGCATTCTCCATATCCGGCTCCGATACAATCTCAATGAGCGGCACGCCGCTCCGATTATAATCCACCAGTGAAATACCCTTCTCCTCATCATGGATCAGCTTGCCCGCATCCTCCTCCATGTGCATCTCATGGATACGGACGATTTTCGTAGTTTCGATGCCGATGTTTTTTCCGTTTGCCTTTGATTGGGCATCCTCACCTTTATCCGTCACCGGCTCCGTTTCCGGGTGCCGCATTATCTCTAAGTAGCCATCCTGACAAATCGGTACGTACAACTGGGAAATCTGGTAATTTTGCGGATTGTCCGGATAAAAATAGTTCTTCCGGTCAAATACGGTTCTCCTGTTAATCCGGCAATTTGTCGCCAGTCCCAGCATCACGGCGTATTCCGCCACCTTTTTATTTAATACCGGAAGGCTTCCCGGCATACCGGTACATACCGGACATGTCTGGGTATTGGGCATCGCGCCGAACTTTGTGGAACAGCCGCAAAAAATTTTCGTTTCCGTGGAAAGTTCAATATGAACCTCCAGACCGATGACGGTATCATACTGTTTTTTTGTCATATTACAACCGCTCCCTTCCCTGTTCCCATGCCGTCGGGAACTTACCGCGAAGCTCCTCATAGCCTTCCGCTGCCGCAAACAATGTATCCTCACAAAAAGCATCTCCGATAAACTGCAAACCGATGGGCAGTCCCTCTGTATCCACGCCGCACGGTACACTGATTGCCGGAAGTCCCGCCAAATTCACCGCCACCGTGTCCGCATCCTGCAAATACATTTGTAACGGGTCGGATAAAACCGTTCCGAACTTCGGTGCGGTTGTGGGCGCCGTCGGCGTCAAAATGCAGTCATAGGCTGCAAACACATCATCAAACGCCTCACGAATCAGACGTTTTACCTTTAACGCCTTCAAATAATACGCATCATAATAGCCTTCGCTTAACGCAAAGGAACCAACCAAAATTCTGCGCTTCACTTCTTCTCCGAACCCGTCGGAACGACTCTTTACATACATCTCATGCAGGGACTCCGCTTCCGCTGCCCGGTATCCGTACTTTACTCCGTCAAACCGGGACAAATTGGAGCTTGCCTCCGCACAGGCAATCATATAATAGGCCGCTACCGCATACTCCGTCACCGGCAGGGAAATCTCTTCCACCACAGCTCCGTTTCGTGCAAGTAGCTCCGCCGCACGCATCACAGCTTCTTTTACCTCTTCATCGGTTCCGTCACCCAAATATTCCTTCGGCAAGGCAAACCGCATTCCCTTCAGCAATTCAATTCGTTCTTCCGCAGACTTTTCATACCCTACGGATTTTACCACATCCCGCTTTACCGTTGTAGCATCCTTCTCGTCCCAACCGGCAATACACTCATACAACGCCCGGCAGTCCGCCACCGTACGTCCCACCGGACCGATTTGGTCCATGGAAGAAGCATACGCAACCAAACCGTACCGGGACACCCTTCCGTAAGTAGGCTTTAATCCTACCACTCCGCAAAAGGCAGCCGGCTGTCTCACAGAACCTCCGGTATCGGAGCCCAAAGCAAGGGGCACCTCTCCCGCCGCCACTGCCGCACAGGAGCCGCCCGAAGAGCCACCCGGTACACGACTTGTATTCCATGGATTTTTCGTCAACAGGAAGGCAGACGTTTCCGTCGTACTGCCCATAGCAAACTCATCCATATTTGTTTTGCCCAGCACAATCATTCCCGCATCCTGCAACTTTTGAATCACCGTAGCGTCATACGTCGGAACAAAATCCTCCAACATTTTAGAAGCGCAGGTGGTCCGCAAGCCTTTGGTGCATATGTTGTCCTTTACCGCAATCGGCACCCCCGCCAGCGGTCCCGCATAACGTCCGCTGCGAATTCCTTTTTGCACTTCATCGATTCTTTTTTCCAATTGACCGTCGTTGACCGTCAGAAACGCACCGATTTTCGGATCGGTATCCGCAATCTTTCTCTGTAGTGCGGATACGGTCTCTTCCACACCCAGCACCTTACTTTTTATCCTTTCGCTTAACGTCCTTACGGACATCTGCAACAACTCCATAATTCCCCTCCTTATACGGTCTTCGGCACCACAAAACAATCCGCTTCCCGCTTCGGCGCCACGGAAAGCGTCGCTTCTCTTCCGTCCCCGCTCCTTACAACATCCTCTCTGAGACTGCTTTCCAACGATTCTCCGTGGGACAAAGGCAAAATTCCTTCCGTATCCGCTTCGTTTAACAGTTCCGCATACCGAAGAAGCTTTTCCATTTCCGTCATGGTCCTCTCCCGCTGATCGGATTCTATTTTTAACTTAGATAAAAGCTCTGCCTTTTTCAAGGCCTCTTCGTCTATTCTAATCATATCATACGCCTCCGTTCTTTCCCTATTTTACCCGAATTCCTGCCGAAAGTAAACGTCAAAATGCAATGAGGACGTCCCGCAGCTATGATTTTTACATCATAAAACGGGACATCCTCACCTATTGCAACCGGATTACTCTTCCGTTACCAAATCCATAATAACAGCATCTACCTCTTCCCATGCGGCATCGGAAAGCACCGTTTCCTCCAGGTCAACCTTGTAGGTCTTCTCTACCGCATCCAGAACACCGGCCTTTCCGGCATTCTTCTCCAATACGCTTACCATCATTTCCGTATACTCAACTTCCAAAGCATCGTACTCTTCGTAAGTCATATTTTCGTAATCCGCATCCGCATACTTTGTATTGTAAGCCTCGGAAGCAGCCAGAAGGTCCTCGTTGATTACCTCAAAGAAATCGGTCGGGTAGAGAACCACCGTCATCTTTCCTTCCTTAAAGGCATTCACATCCACGCTCTTTACTTCCCACTTCGTCTTGGAAAGAACATCCTTTGCCACCTGACGCAAGCGCTTCATAACATCTTCCGTTGCATATTCTTCTGTAATATCGGTGTAGTAAACCAGGCACTCCGCAAAATACTCCATCTCCGTATCGTACAGTTCCTGTGCACCTTCCGTCGTGTCCATATTATTCGCCACGTAATCCTCGAAATCACCGTAGAAGCTTGCCTTCATGGCAGCGTCGAAATAAAACTCGGCAGCACCTTCCACGCCCTTTTGCTTAATCATGGTCTCCCAGTAATCTTCTGGCTCGATGATACCGAACCTAATACTGGTAAACGGATGAATCGTATAATCATTATCAATTACATCCAGCTCTACATAACACTGACCCATTTCTTCGTCAGAGAAATAGTAGGTTGCCTCTAAATAACCGGTCTCGTCGCCCTTGTCAGCCGGCTCACCGTACGCCTCCAGCACCTCTGCCGGCTTATTTCTCTTGGTCATACCCTTCGGGAATACAGCATCCACTTCCGTGGTGGACATGTACAGATAATAAACGGTACAATCTTCCACCGGCGCCGGCTTATCGGAATCATTAAACACCGTAACTCTGACAAAATTATTATCCTCATCAACCAATTCGAAATCTGTACTGGTATAATACGGGTCCAAACGGAACTCCTTCACATTATCATACGCCTTGGAAATATGCCATCCGTTGTTCAACCAATCCGCAAGCGGCATCGGGAACTGATAAATCACGCCGTCAATCACAAACTGACCGCTGGTGATCTCATCGGAAATCTTTGCGGCACTCTCTTCAATCCATTTCGTGTCTTCCATAGAATCAAGGTTCAGACCGGAACATCCCGCAAAACTCAGCGCCAGAACCAAAACCAGACACAGCATCATACGTACTTTCTTCATAATTACTCTCCCTTTGTTTATAAATTATCAAAAAACAACAAAGGCAAGTATAGCACATGGGGGTGGAGAATGCAAGGGGGAATTGCAAAACGCCACCTGTCTGATAGCCGATGGCGTTTCTGTCAGTTTCCCTTTTTCTTCTTATCAAACATCTTTCTTAAGATATGCTTTTTCCCGTCCCCCAGACCACCGCAATTCGGACAACGAAAATGACCCAAATCCGGATTCCAGCTGTACTTCTTATAACAGGCCGGGCATGTTTTTATGACAGGTAAGATGGTCATGGTATCACCCCTCTCCTCTTCTTTCACACGCACTTCTTACAGAAACATAATACCCTTTACTTGCATCCTTGTTTTCACGAACTACAATTTCATACTCACCATATACACAATCTTTTCGCAATCTTCCTCTAATCGATTCAGAACCATTCAACCTTTCTGTATGCTTTTCCTTTTCACACTTTTTATTTGTATAATAGCAAACAGCAACAATTATCGCTAAAATGATTAAGAATAGGATTAAACAATGCAAAACACATGTAAGGTTGTCTCCTATCTCATATACTCTTACTTCTTTCACACAGTTTTCCAAACAGCACATCATTTCTTTTGCCTCCCTTGTGCTTCTTTCTTCACTCGTCTCCATTCCGGTTCTAAAATATCTCTGGCTAGTTCAATTAGAACCTCTATATTTTTCTCCTTTTCATCTGTCCCATCAAACTTCAAACTCTTTAATACTTCATCCACTGTTTCGTTATACTCATTTCCGTACCGAGATGTATCCATATTCAAGCGAGTACGCAGTTTAGCCCTTGCTTTATATGCTTCATACCTATACGGACATTCTTCTACTTTCGGACACTGCTTCTGCGCTTCCGACGAATTACATTTCGCACATTCTGTCTCAAGTGCAGCAATAATAACCGCTATTTCCTCCCGGAAGCAATTAATCCACTCCATTCTGCTTTTTGATACAGTCCCGGCAAATAGACTATGATAATTGAACTTCAATGTAAGCCAGCCGCCCAAAACAAATGATGCGATAATCGTTACTATTAATTCTATTACTTCCATAGATTTTACCTTTCTGACATTAGTTAATCGCCGTCATAAGTCACCCATTCAGCACTTAACTTTTTAAGAATTGACGTCAACTCATCTTCTTCCTCTTCGTCTTCTTCCTCATAATTGTCATCAGGGCTACTATTTACATAAATCTTATGCCATCCATCCTCTTCTTCCTCATCTTCTTCATAAGACGTCACTACCCCCGGACCATATACCTTACATGTATTCGGTTTGTTCGGATCATTTAAGTTTCTAATATTTACGCCTACAAATTGCCATTCATCGTTCGCCATAATCCTACCTCCTTAGTAACTACCTACCACTTGTCACATTATTGGTTATTTGTCGCCTTAATACTCTCTTCCATTGTCCAATATTCCTGCTTCATTGCCATAACTTCATTTTGAATTTCATCCTCTGATAACTCCGGTGATACTTCTGCTATCGCATCTATGACAACTTTTTCCGCCTCATTTTTCTCTTCTAAAGTCATCTCAGGTGCTCTGGAAATAAACTTATAGATTTCCTGGGATTCCATCCGCGACTCAGACATTGCACTGATTAACTTCTCTGTCTGTTCAGCACTCAATTTTGCTTTTGATATTGCCATCACAAAGTCCGGAGACAATTCTACTCCTGCCTTCTCTTCGATAGACTTCGCAATCATAAAAGTACCAAGTGCTTCACATCTCATCTTATCATAGTCACTTAATTCTTCAAATTCTTCTTCGTTTAAAGTCACATCATTTCGCAAATAATCAAGATATTCCTTTGCCGACTCCCCTTCTGCTTTTGGTCGTACATTATCCTGCATTGTTTTTGCCCCTAAAGCTGCAACATCCTCATCCTCCGGTCCCAAATTCATAATTGCACTTACACCGTTCATTACTGTAGATGCAATGTTTACTATTTTTTGTGCCACTTCAAGTGCTGGCGGAAGTTTCGCAACAAATGTACTCACTGCTGTTGCAATAACCGGTCCCACGGTTGAAATTGCTGTTGAAATAAATGTTCCGATTGCCGCCAAACCTGCTCCAATTGCTGCTAAAATACTCATTTTCTTATTCTCCTTTCGTAATTCAAATCGTCATACTTTGTAAGGTCCATTTTGCCGTTCTTCACGTCAAAAAGTAACGAACATATCTCATTTAATCTCTTCTCCTCCGAATCTTTATAATAAATATCTTCACAAATAAATTTTGCCTGTTCCGTCAAGGATAGAATATTTTCGAGTTTACTGATTGCTGTCTCAAGCCTTTTCGTAGCTTTATTCCCCTCGATACTGGATTCGAACTCAGCAGTCAAAGACTTTAATTCACTCTGGTATTTTAAATGTTCTTCAAACACTTCTCTTGTAGGCACCTGACCACAACATCTTAAACTTGGGAAAATTCCGGTGAAATACGTTTTACAGTAATACTCAATTGCGCGTGCTCTTATTGTCTCTTCATCAATAATAGCCTTATCCGTATATGTTTCTTGTGCAATCTGAACTTGAATACTGCTATCCCACCCCTGTGAAAATACAACGGCACGCCCTTTATCCAGAAACGATAGAAATTCCTTCTGTTCGCGTGACAATGCCATCGTATTTCCGATTGCTTCCTTATCATCCTGAGCAAAAATCTTGTGTACAATCTTCGTATTTGTATTCTTCAACACCTCCGGCGTCATCTTGCCCGGAATCTGATCTACAATCATCAACGCTTCTCCGTACTTTCTGACTTCTGCAAGCATATCGGCAAACATTTCCACACCTTGTTTCTTTGTAAGCGAATCACCCGGTTCATACTTTCCGAGCAGACGGTGCGCTTCTTCCACAAGAGTTATATGACTAAAATTGTCTGGATCTTTAGAATAAGCTTCCTTGATTGCTTCTCTGAGACATGACAATACAAAACCCATTATCAGTGCCTTCTCTGAGCCACTTCTCACCTCCTCCAGTTCAATAATAACCTTTTTGTGAACCAACTCTCTGAAATCCAACGAACGTTTTGTATTTAACATTAATCCTTTCGATCCGAGAGTCAGACTTTGAAGTCGTGCTTTAATCGATCCGATATAATCATTTCTAAGCCTGTCATCGAATCCCTGTTCCAACACCACTTTCTCTACTTTTTTCAGTAATTCACCCAATGTAGGAAATGCAAATGCACCTTTGTCGATTTCCTCCGTCGTGTAGTACTTATTGGTATCATTCGCCACATCCCAGCCGCAATCCTCATAGCACGCATAAATTGCCCGTTCAATTACCTGTGGTATCGCCGCTTCCATATCAAATGCCGCTTTAATACTTGCCATAACCATATCAACGTGAGAAGAAATGGATTCATGTGAGTAAAACTCAAACGGATTCAACCGAAACGGAGCTAATCGATCCTTTCCCAACGTAAAGATTAGTACATCATCTAATTTCTTGGTCAACAGGCGATATTCCGTTTTCGCCGGCTCTATTACCAAAAAAGGCATCTTGCTCCGTAAGAGCAACGTTTGACACGTTGTTGTCTTTCCTCCACCGGTAGCTCCCACCACAAATACATGACTTCTCAATTCGTTACGATCCAATGAAACAGAAATATTCTGCAACTCATTTCCACTTTGAACCATATTGCCAAGAACAACTTTATCCTTTTCTTTTATTTTACTATTATAATTTAAGCCGAATTCAACCTCTTCCCGTAACGCAAGACCCACAATCTCTTTTTGTGGTATTCCTGCAATGATACCAAGTTCGTTTGTAGAAAACCAATTTCCCAAAAAAGCTCTTTCCTTTGTTACATATTGTGACAAAGCAGTTCTGGTAAACACTTCATTCTCTGAAATCTCATGCACCAACTCAGCAATCGGAATCTGGAAATTTCGCAACACATCCTGCCGTTGTCCTTTTCTGTCTAAAGCCAATTTCCGAAGCGGTACTTTATTTCCACTATCCCCCGAAAACAATGCTGTAACGGTATTTTCCAGTTTCAACATAGATGCTTCGTTCATTGTAAATAAAGAAATAGTAGAAATAAACATTCCCTTTCCTTTTCCGTAATCCAGGCGTTTTAAAATCACATCATCTATGTACTTTAACCATTCTTGCGCATCTTTGTTAGAAAAATCGTAACTGGTACTCTTCGACTCACCTTCCGAAACATTTGTCCCAGTAGTAGTGGTTAGCGATGTTCCGTCTGTATGGGTATCCGATGTCGTTTTACTCTTTTGATACGCCTTGGTCGCGTCTACCGTAGTAAAACTTTCTGTTCTGTCATCGCTATAGTCACTCTTAGTAGTTCTGGAATCTTGCGTTGTTTTTCCAAAGTTAGTTGTCTTACCTTCTTGATCTTGATGGGCATCTGAATGATTTTCTCCTTCTGCACGATTATTAATCGTAGTTGTTCCATTGTTTTCACCCTTTTGAACTGTTTTCTTCGACAGCGGAACCAACCGGTCATAAAACTCATAAATGTTTCTCTCAAAATGTCGAACTGCATTTGTCGGTAATGCCTTTGCAATAACTAAGAAGGCAAACTCGTCTCCCATCATCGCATCTACCATTCGGTCCATTCCCTGATAATTCTCATTATCACCATTGATTCCCGGGACACCGTCCAAACTTCCGACAAATTTCATTTGCGCTAATGTATCAATGATTCCCTGTTCTTCCGAATCTGAAAGTTTTGTCACCTTACTCCCCCTAAAATTACTGTCAAGACTCGGTTTCAGCACCATCTCTCCCAATTCCCCCATCGAATACGTGATTGGTATCGTTTGAATCAAGTCCCTTGCTATGCCGTAATAAAACGACACGCCCCTTTTATCTCCCTTTATCAGATAAATAAAGTTAACCCCTTTGATGCGCATAGCACTAAGCACATTCTCCAAAGCCTCTTTGCGTGGAGCTTTATCTTCATAGGTAATTCGATCAATTCGATAAAACACCACATCATCCAAACGTATTTCCGGATTCGACCTGATGATAATCCGATTGTCATCTTCAAGATAATAACTCTCCGGATTCTTGACAAAGTTCAATATGAATTGTTCCATCTCTCCCCGGTATCTCCTTTCCTCATGTATCCTTATTCAAAATCACCGCTGTCCGGTATAATTCGTTCTGTTTTACAATCAGATTTTGTTCTAATAATCGTTCCATATATCGCTTTGTATATTTCTTCAGCGTATAAATTTGCCAAGACACCTTGTCCAATGTGTTCGGTGTTACTAAATAGTTCAAAATGGCATCATACCGTTTCCGTCTTTTCTTACTTAGTTCCCCCGCTTCAAATCCTAGCATCTTATCCTTTTGGGCCTTCGACAGCTCATTATACCCTCTAAACAAACTATCCTCTTTCACCAACATCGCAATACTGCAATCATCTGTGGTTGCCGCCTTTACTACTTCCTCAAAACACTCTTTTACTTCACTTTCCAGGCATTCCTTTAACATTACCCAAGACAACTTCATCAGTTTCTTTACTGCCGGAGCCAAACTCTTCTCTCTCTTATCGTATAAGCTGTTTTCCGTTCCGTCCGACATTAAAACAAATCCGGTAATAGCACCCAAATTCCCCTTTAGTATTTTCATCGAGTGCAGAACATCTGTTGAAGTAACAAAAACCGTGGTGTTTGCAAACTCCCCATTTTCCGGTTGCGTGGCAACTTTTAACTCATCATCCTTTAAGAACCCTATTACCCCATCTCCAATATGTATCAGAATATACCTATCTTTGTTTACGGCTGCAACAAGCAGTGTAGATGCCAAATCCTTTATTTCACAAGCTTGTTCCGAAGCAACCGCTTCCAATACATCCCATAAATCATGAATAATTTTTCTCTTGACCGCAACACCGTCATCTTCCGAAAAATACAAATCAAATTCCTTTATCAGACTATCACAAATGGTTTTCGTTACACACTCGGCTCCGTAGTGCGATAATCTTGCCGATCCGGCACCGTCTGCCAGCGCGATTACATAGGTATCATTTTCACAATACACATACGTTTTATCCTGACAAGGTGTTTCGGTACTGATATGCCCACGCCCCTGTACCGCACACTGAATCATATTCCACATAAACTACCTCCAACAAAATCAAGCACACCTTACAACTCAGCCCAACATTTCATTCCTTCCGTATCAAACTTCACCGATTCTCCCGGAATAGGCTCCGATACCTTCGCTATAATCCTTTCGTTCCCCCCAGGAAAAAAATCTTTAAACTTAAGTCCTTTTAATCTAAGAGGGCACATTTCTGAGAAAAAGCACTCAAAGTATTAAAGTTTGCCTCCTCCCCTACTCCAATCGGAAACACCGTAAGCTCTTTTGCTTTCACCATATCAGAGACACGACGTACTGCTCTGTCAAATTCTTCCGTGCTTCCATTCGGTTCACCATCGGACATTATTATCAACCAAGGCTGATAATAATCCACTCCTTTATCCTTATACTCCTGCTTCCGCTTTTCCAAAAGATCCAATGCCAGATTCACACCTTCCCCCATTGCCGTATCTCCCTGAGAGACAAATTCCGGCAATTCATTCTGTCATTCAATATTTGCAAAATCCATTACACAAGTTGCATTACTATCAAATGTCACAATGCCGATTTCTACATAATCCATCGCCACTTTGCTGTCCCGAATTGCCTCACAAAACAGCTCGACACCTTTTTTTAATTCATCAATTCTACTCGTACCTCCCGTTACCACATTCCTCTCCGCTCCATCTGTAAAAGCTTTCTCTCCCGTTTTCACACAATCGCCTTCTCCCTCACCCATGGAGCCGCTTGTATCCAGACATAAACAAATCGGTATACGCGGTGTCGGATAGTTTTCCAAATCCTGTTCCTGTAATAACATGTTGTTACTCATTGTTTTGTTCCTCCGCTCGTTTTTCTTGTGTCTGTTTCTTTTATTGCTATTATCCTTTTGTACATCAACTACTTATACACGGAATACCCTTTAACATACTTATCATGAGACAAAACATGCTACTCACTTAAATAACTCTCTCTAGCATCTCACGACTCCGTTCTAGCACTTTTCGTCTAAATTCTTCTTCCGGATTCCTCCAATAATTTCCCAGCATCAAATCATACTGTTTCTGTATTAACGAGTGCCTCTCTTGTTCTTGATGTGGCACCTCGTCGTCCTCATCCTCAATCTTACCCTCATTCTCAGCTTCATCTGCCCCTCCTCCAAAAGGTCCCCACGGATTATACCCCTGTTCAATATATCTTACCTTCCATGAATCAAGCGGATCACAAATTATATACCCGGATTTAGTCAGCTCCTCTATATAAAAACCTTGCCCTTCTTCATCATAGTATCCTACAATTCCATGTTCTGAATCAACCCACCCCCCACCAAACTCCACCGGATAATTCGTTACCGGCTGATTATCCGTCCCGTCAAGATGTACCCTGTATAAGAAATTGTATCTTTTTTTATTTTCATAAATCAGCCATTCCCCCAGCTCCAGTCCACATAATTGTCTCATCTCTGCTTCTGATAATTGATTTAACTTCATACCGTTCCTGTTTCCTACATAATTCCCTTCGCGTAACATCTTCACTTCCTGTTCCAATGATGCGATACGTTCCTCATACCTACGAAAAACAGGTTCCAATTCCTTTTTCTTTTCCAAAAAAGTAGCTTCACATATCTCTCTTACATTATCCTCCATCTTAGTCTCGCTTTCGTGACTCTCCAAGTATTTTTCATAAACTAACTATACACGTATGGTATGTTCATTGTAATCGTCATCCTTAAAATGCAACAATCCATTTTTGACTCTCATGTCTATGTGTACAAGACACCCCACCGAAAAATCTGTTAATTGCTGATTATTTGTCCCGTCTTCACGTACCCTGTAAAGATAATTTCCCATCTTTTTATTTGCATAATAAATCCAACCATTATATTGGAAACAATTTATCCCTGGGAAAAACTCACTCATACCAACTTCCACTCTTTGCTGCCTTTTTTTCGTTTCTTTATTCAACTTTTCATGCATTAAACGTGTCTCTTCCCACAAACTCGCAAAATCCGCTTCCTCAGAGACACCTCTCCCAACACCCTGACTCTGATCTTTCTCCAGTTTATCTATCTTACGCTGCATCTCCTTAACCTGTTTTTCTAACATGCAACAACGTTCCTCATACCGTTGCACCACCGGTTCCAGTTCTTTCCTCACATCTGCTAGCACTACATCGCATATTTCTTTTACATCACTCATTTCAGACCTCACTTTCTCGATTTTACAAATACTTCCTCTTCTTTTTGTTTAAACTGTTTCCAGTACTCTTTTGCAATATAATCTTCTATTCCGGATCCGCTTAACGGATTCTTGATCAAATGCCCCTCCTTTATAAGATCCTTTATAAAGAAAGCATGCTTTCCTTTCCCGTCGACATATGTAACGAGCCCATGCTTATAAATTTGCGCCTGACGAAAATCTACCGGATACGTTGTTATCGGCTGATTATCACTTCCGTCCAGTCGAACCCTGTATAAAAAATTCCCCCTATTAACGTTTTCATAAATCAACCATCCTTCTAATTCGATTCCACAAAGAAATTTCATCTCTGCTTCGGGTAATTTATCAGACTTATTAACGTCTCCCTTCTCCATTCCACACATTTCGTGCAGCAGTCTTATTTCTTTTTCCAGCGTAGCAATACGTTTCTCATACTCGCGTGCTACCGGCTCAAAATGTACCTTTACCGCTTCAATCACTCTTGCAATAATATCTTCTGTTTCGCTTGTCTTCTCTTCTGCTTCAAATGATTTTTCCAACAGTTCATCAAACGATATATTCATGTTCTATAATTCCCCCCATCCTTTAATTCCTTCTACATCCAGTTTTACTTTTTCCCCCGGCATAGACTGCGATACTCTTGATACACTTTTACTTAACCAGGAAAAGAATTCCCTAAACTTCAAGCCCTGCAGTTTTAACGGCTCCCTGTTCGGTGAAAATTTTGCTAATGTTTTCATATCTGCCGAAGCTCCGATTCCTATTGGAAATATCGTCAGCTTTCTTGTATTTATCAGCTGTACGGTACGTTCAATTGCCCGTTCTAATGCAGCTTCACTTCCGTTTGGATCACCATCTGTCATAAGCACCAGCCACGGCTGATAATAATCGACTCCTTTGTCCTTGTATTCCTTTTTACGCTGCTCTAATAAATCCAGTGCCATATTTACGGCCTCACCCATCGGCGTTATTCCTGCTGCATGTAACTTTGGCGGATTCGGCTCTAACTCCATACTTGCAAAATCCTTTAAACACACTGCCTCTGAGCCTCCGAAAGTAACTACACATATTTCTACGGAATACAATGCCATTTCATCTTCTTTCACTGCATCATAAAACAATTGAACGCCATTATTCAGTTCATTTATCGGTTGTCCGTCCATAGAACCGCTTACATCCAAGCACAAACAAACAGGAACTCGTGCAGTAGGGTTGTTCACTAAATCTTCTTCTCTTAAAAGTAAATTATTAGCCATTTTTTCTTCCTCCGTTATCTTCTTTTTTGTTTTTATAATTGTTCTTATAAGTTTTTTACATCTCAGTCTCTAATATTTCTTGCATATAATGTACCATGTCAATATAGTGGTTTTTACACTCCTGATATTCTCCTGATTTAATCATCTCTACACAAGGTTTGATATACTCTTCCATTAATATCTCACAATATTTTGCATATCGTGCGGAAGAGTTTAATGCACGTACAATATAAGGAGCATTGTTATAATACTCCGTAATCAACGCAACTCCATCCTCTTGTTCTTTTAGCCAAGTGTCTCTATACATGCGTAGAAGCGTTAACTCCTCGCAATCATCCGTTTTTCCGTAAAAGTCACATACTGCCGTGGTAATGAAGCAACCCGAACCACCACTGGAACCCGAAAAAGTTCGTCCATTTGATTCCGGTCTTTTACCTGTTGGTCTTTCGCCTACCAGCCTGCTTCCTATCGGTCTTTCGCCTACCGGCCTGCTTCCTATCGTTCTTTCACTTATCGGCCTACTCCCAGTCGGTCTGTAACTTCCATACGTTCTATAACTTGCCCCATAACTTCCATTATTTTTTTTTGCATCAATGCAGTTCTTACACCTTTTGGGGAGAGCCATTCCTTTCTGCATATAATAGTCGTATTGGCTATTCGTAATTTCAAATATCCTTCCGCAATCAATGCAATTTTGTCTCAAACGAACCTTTTTACTATTTTCAAAACATTCCGAACAAATATCATGTTTCTTCGAATTTTTTACATATTTGTGATAATTCGAATAAACCATCTCTACACCACATTTTTTACATTTATAAATCTCTCCGTCTTTCAGACATTCTCTGCAAATGCCGTTTACACTTTGTGATTCCTCTACCTCTTGGGAACAAAGTTTACAGGTTACATATGATGACTTCGGATTTTTCTTTAATCTTGTCGGAAATAATTCTTCCGACATCTTGTCCTGTTGTCCGTATTTTCCCGAATCAAGCAATTCAAGATAATAACGAAACATCATAAGCCATTCATTTGCAGACAATCTCTTATCTTCTGCGGAATATTCACCGTCTTTCCGAAATGAGTTATAAAACGCTTCCTTCAAATCATAGGTAAGATGACTCCAAATATATCGCCATGGTCCCTCCGGTGTCTTTTTATTGGAGTTATCCCCAAACGGATACGAGAAATCCATCTTTAAAATATTGGACACCGGGTCCTCGCCTCCTTGTTGTGAATACGGCGGTTTTCCCGGAAGCATTATCATAAACAACAACGTAGCGACCGCAAAGTTTTCATTTCCCATCGTTCTCAAAAAATCTGTAAAATGCCGACCTTGAATTTCCGGAGCCGTATAATTGATTGTTCCCACCGGGCACGGAAAATCCTCCACCTGATAACTATCGGTATCTACAAAATATACTTCCTTCGGAGAAACTACCAATATATTTGCAGGATTAATATCACCCATTATGATATTGCGATCATGTAAGTATTGTATTTTTTCTAAAATAGTCACACATAACTCTACTGTATCTCTCTTTTTCCATCCCGGAAACTTTTTTAAGAACAACGGTTTCGGTCCGAACACACTTTTTTGCAATTCCTTTCCTTGTGCCTTCGGCATTAAATATCCGACAAACTCATTATCCGAATTATATAGAATAGCAACCGGATAACAAACTCCCGGACACCAAATCTCTTTTGACAACATTAATTTGATTTTTTCATATTTTCGAACAGTTATCGTTTCTTTTTTATATATTTTTGCAACATATTTTGTATCTGTCTCATACACGACAGCCTCTCCGCCGGCACCCAATTCTTTCGTTAGTTTTACCTCTCCGTATGGGGTATGCACCACCTCATTTTCAATAGGCATTCTTGTTATCTCTATCTTAGTAGCAGGAATATCCGTTATCGTCGTACAGATTCGGAACGTCTCATCTGGCTCTAATGTATTCTCTTCTTCCTTGGGCTTTATAACCTTTTGCTCTCGTGTTCCCGTTTTTTCCTCCCAACCAAACCCACTGAAGAAACCATATTTATTTATTCTTTGAACCGTCACCAGATTTGCCTTAACCGATTTAATTTCATTCAGTGCCAGAATGTCTTTTGCCAAATCATTATCTTGTGTGATTAGCATCAACTTATACTTCATTCGAAATTTCGTAAAAACAACCTGAAAAACATTGTCTGCAAAATTATCTCCCGCTTCCCCTCTGATTTCTACATATCCTTCATCTACCAACTTACTTAATCTTCCGATACATGCCTTTGCATTTGTTGCCAACTCCTCATCCTCTTCGTTTTGAGAATGCTTTTTTAATTCCTCTATACAACGATGTGGTATAATAATCTTATTTTGATATTGTTCCAATAACGGAATTATATTTTCCCAGAATAGTCCAGAAGCAAAGTGCAATAAGCTGCATGTATCCATAAATATTTTGTGCTCTTTGCAATAAGACTTCATTTTACCGATTGCTATTTGTATTTTTTTCTGTTCCTCTATCGATTTTTGCTCCGTCCCTACATCATACATTTCTTTTGCGTCATCCATTCGTTACCCTCGCTTTCAAAATTCATCTTGACTTTCTTACAGTTAATCTTCTATTCCTGAACAAAGATCTCCCGTTGTCCGTCTGAAAAACATAGATAGCCATCTTCCAATCTCACATGGCGAACACAATACCGATTTACTGAGAAATTAGTTATTTGTTGATTTTCCGTGCCATCTTCCCTGACTCTGTAGAGAAAATCCTTCCTCTCTTGGTTTACATAATAAAGCCACCCCATATGTTTGACACAATTGAATCCCGGATGTAAAGGGTGCAAACGATACACTACATCTCCTATCTTATAGGGCCATAGTGCGTCATATTCTATACTATTTATCTTTGTGGATTCTGCTTCACCCGGCATATTTCTCTTTCTAACATCATCTATACCATAGCTTTCATGTAGCATTCGTATTTCTTTTTCCATCACAGTAATACATTCTTCGTACTATTTCACTATCGGCCCCATTTCTCGTTTTACTTCTGCCAAAACCGTTTCGTATATTTCTTTTGTTTCATTCATTGTTTTATCTCACTTTCATATATTGTTTATTTTCCTCTTACATTTCACTCTCCCCCTACTTATAAATTATACCAAATCCTCCTCCCAATTGCTTATGCCCCCAGCATACTTTCTGACTTTTTTTAATTTTTCCTACACAAAAACAGCCCATCGGAACATATTCGCAGTTACGACAGGCTGTTCGCCCTCCTTTCTCAATTGAAATCTTCTTTTTAATCTAAATTCTCCTTCTTATTCAGGTATTTTCCATCGTTGCTTACACTCATCCCCAGCCTTCTTCTACTTCACTTCCGTTTCCGGCTCCGACTCCGGTTCCGACGTGTTAATGTTTTTGTCAAAGTATTCTAAAATATCGCAGATGTAGTTATACATATATCTGCTGTACTTTTCTTCCTCCGCACCCGCGCCGCAGAACAGAAAGACCGGCGAATCATCCATTCTGGTAATGATTATTTCGTCTCCGCAGTAACCGACGGCGCCGATGTCCTCGTAAGTGACCTCTGCCACAAACTCGTCGCCCTCCAGCCAGTGGTAAATGCCCTTTTCCGTAAAAACAATGCCGGCTTCGCCCTCTTCGTTCTCGTCCAAAGCAACCAGCACAATCATCTCCTGCCACTTAAAACGTCTTTTGCAGATAGCGGTAGCCGTATTTCCGATTTCCTGCGTAATCCGGGCTCCCTTTAAGACACAACTTCCGATATTCTCACTGTCGAGGCCGAAAATAAAATCCCGGAACGGTCCGCCCTCTACCAGATCTACCTTCGCCAAAAATTGATTCACCTTCGTATCCATCGCATTGTCCACCTTTGTAATAAATTCTCTTATCATGTTAATCTTCCTCCTCTTCCTCAATCTCGTCTTCCGGTTCATCGTCCCGCTGCGAAAGCAACAGCACCTCCTGCATCTCTCCCGGTAACGCCTTCTGCGTCTCCTTCGATGTTTTTCTCTTTCCCGACTTTTCTTCTTTTTCAAGAAAATCCAGAATATCCGAAATAAAGTTGTACATGTATCTGGTATACTTCTCTTCCTCCGCATCCTCACCACAGTACAAATCCACCGCTTCGTCATCCGTTGTCCAAAGAGTTACATGAGCTCCTCCGTAATCCACACCGGTAATCATTTCATACGGAACCTCGCCCACTACAGTCTCATTGTCCAACCAGTGATAAATTGCCTTCTCCGTAAATACAATTCCCTCTTCGCCTTCTTCCTCCTCATCCAGGACGTCAAACAAAATAATATCGTCCTTTGTAAAGTTTCTGCGGCAAATAGCTATCGCATTATTCACCTGACTCTTTGATAATTCCGTTTTACGCAGTACGCAATTGCCGATTTCACTGTAATCACTGTCATAAATAAAATCAGCCAGCGAACTTCTCTTTTCCGGTTCCGTTCCTTCCTGCACGGATTTCAGTATCATTCTCATAACATCTTCTGTCTTCATTGTATTTTCCTCCGTTTCATATTTGTCTTCCGCCTCATTGCTACAACTACATACTACCACATCACCCAGACATATCCCGTCTTAGTAAAAAGAATTTTACTATTTTCCAAAAAGATGTTATACTTGATATATGTATACCGATATAACCTTATTCGTCGGCACCGTAACACTGACGTTTAAAAGCAATTCTCATCACAAGAACCGTAGGAAAGGCACCACAGACAAGGAGAAATCGTATGGATAATGAATTAAAGACCGACCGCGTCTTAGAATTGTTTTTCAGAGCCTTAAAAGGAGAATTTCTGTCCGCTAAAAGTTTAGCGGAGCAGTACAACGTGTCTGCCCGGAGCATTTCCAGAGACATTACCGCTCTTAAAATGTTTTTGGCGGACCATCGGGATACTCTTGGAAACGCAGAACTGGTATACAGTTCAAGCAACCATTGTTACCATCTGGAAACCGAGCATTTTATCAGTAATAAAGAGTTACTGGCGATTACCAAGGTTCTCATCGGATGCCGTCCGTTTAATCACACGGAACTGCTGGAACTTATCCGTAAGCTCAAACTTCACACCTCTCCGAAAGATAAGAGCGTTTTGGAACATCTGATCCGAAACGAACTGTACCATTATGCACCGATTAATTTTGACTGTCCGAGTGTTATCGACAATCTCTGGACAATTACGGAACATATTTCCTCCAAGAGACTTATTACCGTCACTTACATTAAAATGGACCGGTCGGTGGTAAAACGCACCTTAAAACCGGTCTCTGTTGTATTCAGCGAATACTATTACTATTTGATTGCTTATGATACCGCAGTGGAGCCTTCCGTTCCCCATTATTACCGTATCGACCGTATTACCGACATCGTCGCCCATAGGGAACATTTCAAACTTACCAAGGAACAGGAAGTGGACGAAGGTCTGCTTCGAAACCGCAGTCAGTTTATGTGGCCGGGAAAACTTCGCCGAATCCGCTTCGAATTTTCCGGACCGTCGGTGCAGGCGGTTTTAGACCGTCTTCCCACCTCACGTGTGGTAGAACTTCGAAACGGCATCTCCGTCATCGAAGCGGAGGTCTACGGTGACGGCATAAAGATGTTCCTGCTGAGCCAGGGTTCCTGGGTAAAGGTACTAGCTCCGCAAGAACTGGTGGATGAAATCACCGATGAACTTCAGAAAATGCAGGAGTTCTACCATTAGTTTCCTATAGCAGAACAAAAAATCAGCCCCTTTCGGAGCTGATTTTCTTTATTCCTATTGTGTCAAGGTCTCTTCCCCTGCCTGATAAAGCAAGGAATTACACTCGTCCACCGACATTTTCTGTTGCAGACAATACATACAGATGGTATCCCGTTTGCATCTGACGTATAAGTCACTGACTCCTGCCGCACGAAACATTTTATTGGCTTCTTCCACCGTTAACGGAAACCCGAAGGCCAGTTGAATCAGCTTGTCCCGTCTCGGTTTCTTTCTTCCGTCAAAAATCTGGTAGCCGTAAGTGGTATCCATTCCCGCAGCTTTGATTACATCTTTCTTCTGTTTTTGGTATTTCTTCAACAATTGCTCTAATTGCTCCGTCAAAGAGATGGCTTCCATCTCCTCTTCGTTTTCTCTGGTAAATTCAAACACATCCTCAGCCTTCTGCAATTCGTGCAACAGTTCTTCCGTACTCTTCTCCACGATATCCAACACCTCATGATAATTTTGTTTCATGTCTATCATCTTTCCATGACCTCCCTTTCATTTTAAATGATTTCTTCCACAAAAGTCTCATGCTGGCAGCATAATACGCGGATTTTTACATTACCCTCCGGCTCGTTTCGTCACTCGCCCATATCATTGGTTATCTGCACATCAACGATACTTCCGTCGGTTCCAAGCACCTGAAACAGTACCAGATCCCTGCTGCTTTTACTTTGTAACAATTCTTCGGAAAATTCGATTGCCCTGCCGTCACAATGAATACGGTACAAGGATTTGTCAACCTCCCGTTGCATATAAAGCAATCCTGCAATTTCCGTTCCCGAGTCATTTTTTACAACACCGTTTATTTTCCCCCCCGCATCTCCATAGTAAGTAAACGTCGTGTTTTGTAACCACCATCCCGGCTCCTCCAGCATATCACTGGCTGCGACATACAAAGTCACACCGTGTTCATTAAAAGTCTCTCCCTTGCGGTTTATACGTACCGATATCTTGTAATATCCATCCGGCAACTCCTTCATATAGTCCCCGTCAAGATGTACGATACCGTCACGCAATTCCACATACCGTTCTTCCGGTTCAAGCCAACGGCCGGACAAATAAGAATACAGCACGACTCCGGAATATTCGGTGTCAGGGCGCTCCAACGCCTTCACCTGTATCAAAAAGTCCCGGTCTCCCAGCCTGTCTTTAAAACAGTTCATTACCACACCGTTCCTGTCGCGAAGCTCTTGTTTCAATACAACATATACTTCCGGTTCATTCTCGATATCCCGCCATTCCGGCGCTGTGGTCCGATAGGCTTCCTCCGGTGTGACAGAGACCTCCGGTGTCGGTTCTTTCGTTGGAGTCGGACTCGGAGTCGGCGTCGCAGTCGGCGCGGACGTTGCTGTAGGTTCCGGTTCCTCAGTCGGAATCGGACTCGAAGTCGGACTGTCTGTCGGACCGGCTGTCTCTGTCGGGCGCGGTTTCGGCGTCAAACCGGCTGTCGGTTCGGATTCTTCCGACGACTCCGGCGTCGGCAGCACTATTGTCTCTTTCTCTGCGTTAAACACATGCAGCAGCACACCAAGGCCACTCAAAAACAGAAGAATAGCTACCGTGACGCAAATCTTCTCCCACCCCGTCATTCCGTTATGTTCTATTTTACGAACCGCCCGATTCACCTGTGCGACTGTCTGAAATCTGCTTTCCGGCGCAAACAACGTGCACCTCTCCACCAGCTTCTTCCAGCGCCTCTTTCTTCCTTTCGACGTAAACTCCGGAAACATTCCGAACACAACTCCCAGAGAATAGATATCACTTCTGCAGTCCGTCTGTGAAAACCCGTATTGCTCCGGCGCGGCGTACTTCTCGGTTCCCAGCAATCTGGTGTCACTTTCGGACTCCTCCTTATACTGTCTGGAAGAGTCAAAGTCTATTATCTTTACAATCCCTTCAGAGTTAATGATAATGTTAGAAGGCTTAATATCCCGATGAATAATCGGCGGATTACATTGATGTAACATCCCCAGGCCCTCACAAAGTTGCTTCGCAATCGAAAGATATTCCGCCTCTGTCAGAACCCATCGTGTCAGGTACTCCGACAACAATTCTCCCTCTATGTACTCCTCCGCAATCAAAAGCCCCTCCGCATCTTCCTCCAGACAGTAAATCTTCGGAACATGCTTGTTCTCCGCCTTCTGCAGTGCCTCATACACCTTACGGTTTCCTTTTTTTAATCGTTTCACTATCACAGGAAACGCATATTCTTCCATCGAAGCAAGACACACCGTTCCCTTATTTGATTCTTTGATTACCGAAATAACCTCATATCGTATCTTGCCCATAAGTTCCTTTTCCTTATTCTAATCTGTTAACTCCCTTAAATAAACTCACCTACGTACTTAGTCTGTCGTAGGTGAGTTTCTCGCAACATATGCAGCCAACCGTCTTGTACGGCAGTTGTCTTCTTTTTACATAATCAAACTATCTACATTACCTCTGTCCACTACAGATACACGGCAGTGAATAATGTCACTTGGGAATTTCTCATCCGCTGCAAGATAATTGTAAAGCCAGATAACCGGATCATGGCCCTGTCCGAAGGAATCCTGTCCTACGGTACAAGCAATAACTCCCTTCTTGATATAGGCAAGGATTTCCGGGTCCGTGTCAAACGCATACAACTGAACCTTTCCTGCCTTTCCGCTGTCTTCGATTGCTTTTGCCGCAACGCAAGGGAATCCGTTAGTGATAAACAAGGCATTTACATCCTTATTGTTACGCAGGCACTCCTTCGTGCGGTTGTATACATCATCGTCGTTATCGAGAATAAGTACTTCTTCAACCACTTTAATTCCGCTGTAATTCTTAATTTCAGCCTTAAAACTGTTGTAACGCTCGGCATTGGAACCAACCTCCAAATCGCCGTGTAAAATTGCAACCTGACCGGATTTTCCTAAGTTCTTTGCCATAGACTGCGCGGAAATAAGTCCCGGCTCTGCCGGATCCGGACACAGGCAAGCCACTCTTGTAATTTCCGGAGGACAGTCACAGTTATACACCATAACTTTTATCCCCTTCTCAATAGCCTCTACCGCACAATCATAGGTGTTCATCCAGCCCGGGAAAATCAAACCGTCAAACTTTTCGTCAATTGCACGACGAATTGCAGCCACTATCTGCTCCTGCATATCCGCATTCGGAAGAACCGGTACAAACTCTCCGACTCCGCCGACTGCCTCCAACTCTTTCGCTGCATAGCTGGCACCACGGCCGACACCGTACCAGAATTCATTGTCATACATACTTAACAACATAATCTTAACCGGCTTTGCTTTCTTGGAAGCAGAAGGCACAATCGCCGTATTATACTGACCAAGCAACCCCTGAATACTCTTAAGCATACTTCCCAGCTTCTCGGTATGTGTTGCAATCTCATTGGATTCTGCCGCAACCTCCTCGGATACAGCCGCAATCTCCGATGTGTTTTCACTGATTGTCTGGGAGGTTTCAAACAACATGGTCGCCTTATTCTTTGTTTCAACCGTATTGTTTGACATAACCACAAACTTTTTGGAAACATCCGCCATCATGTTATGAATTTCACCGGATTGCTCATTAATGGAACGGAAGGAACTGTTCACCTGTTCAAAAGTTTCGGTACTTCTGCTAAACGTAGTTTCGCAAGCACGAATACTTTCATTTACCTGTTTACTGCTGCTGATAATCTCCTGGACAATCTTATTAATGGAATCCATACCGTCCTTGGTCTTATTGGACATCTCTCCCATTTCATCCGCAACTACCGCGAATCCTTTACCGGACTGTCCGGCTCTGGCTGCTTCTATGGAAGCGTTCAACGCCAACAACTTTAACTGGTTGGAGATTCCGATAATAAAATCGCCGATTTCTTCAATCTTCTTAATGTCGGCATTAAAGCGGTTCAATATCTGGTCGATATTGTTCAGCTCCTTCGACATCGCACTCATGTCACCCTCATAACCTTCCAGTTTCGAAATACCTTCCTCACAGTTGGTTACGGTAACATCCAAAAGCGACTGAATAGACTGCATCGCCTTCTCTACTTCTTCCATCTGCGTACTGTTCTCTTCAATCAGTTCCAGATTATCCTTAACCAGTGCAAACTGCTCGGAAGTTTTTCCTGCCACAACCGTAACACCACTGGCTATCTGTTCGTTCCCGATCTGGTTTGCATCGGCACTCTTTGAAAGAACATCAATCGCATCCGAAAGAACGATTACATTGCCTTTTGTGGCCTCTACAAACGTCATCAAATTGCTCTTAATGGCATTAACCGAACCTGCAATCACATTAGAGGTACTCTTTCCTTCTCCTACCTTAATGTCGTCTACATTCAGCTTGCCGTGTACAATCTGTCGGCTCTTCTCTACTATTTCGCTGTAGGCCCGGTCATTCCTCACCAATTTAAACACAAGAAACGCAATCGCCAGGAATTCAACACCAGCCAATATCGCTAAAAATATTTCCATAAACAACCTCCCCTTTCGGTATTGATAGTTCTGAAATTAATGTTATCTACATTATATCACATTTTCTTGCAAAATAACAGATAAATTTTGCAAAAAAACATAATTTTTTCAAAATCCGATAAAAAAAGGAGAACCTTACGCATGACAAGGTTCTCCCCGGCATTTTTACTCAAAAAGTTTATACAGTCGTATATTTTCTTCGCTGCTTCCGCCGAACAACACATAATAGTCAATCTGCTTTTCTTCTTCCGTACAGATGTATTGTCCGTACATTCCCACTCCGCAAAAGTAAGCCGTATGTTCTGCGGAAACGGAAATGCCGTACCCCTTTCGCGAAAGCAGCAGCGGCATCCGCTTTCGCTTTCCCCCGATAGAAATATAGCGTGCTTTTCCGTTAACCTGCTCTAAATCCGTATCCAGAATTCCTTTTGCAACTATTTTTTCACTTTTTTCCCATTCAAAATAGTTCCATGTTTTTGAACTGTCCGGCTCAATTTGGCGCGGTTCTTTTCCCGATTCTTTGAAAAGAACACATCCTTTCTTATCCAAGAAGGTAAGTGCCCCGCTCTTTTTATCAATGCAAACCCTAAGCTTTTTCATAGCAATCTCATAGACGGTTGTACTTTCTCTGGTGGAAAAGGATACCGTTTCCTTTTCCGTATACTTCCATTTTCCGTCCGGAAACGAATCCGCCGCCCCTCTGACAAACTGCACCCGTACAATTTCTTCCGTAAGCGGTGTCACCCGAAGCATTCCGTAGTTACTCACAAAATCCACATATGTCTTTGACTTCTTTATCCAACGAACTCCGCAGTCGATCCTGCTATGCCCCTTCGGTGTCAGTTTCTCTTTTTCCACAATCGAATTAAACTGATATGGGGATGTATTGATTTCCGGCTCGTTTTCCGAATTTCCCGCCGCTTTTACGGTAGCTTTTTTCTGCATCGCAGGAACCGTTACTTCTACCGGAGTTTCTGCTTTTTCTACCGCTTTTGCTGCTGCGTCCGTCGGTGTTTTCGGCTGATTCAGCCCATACCGCTTCGTTGTCCGCTCAAGAATCTTTGCCAGCTCAAGTTGCTTTTTTTCCTCCGTAATCTTCGGAATCACGCGAGGTGTTGCCACGCGCAACATATCCTGCTGCTTTTCCAACGAACTCATTCTTTTTTCTTCTGACACAGGTGTTGCAATCAGTTCCGTCAAATCATGCAAATGCACCACTGTCAATTCATGCAATGCCCGGGTTGCCGCTACATACAGCAACTTTACATACCGGTCCTCCGACGGGTAATTTCCCTTGGACGGATGATACAGTAATACCGCATCGAATTCCAACCCCTTCGTATATTCCACCGGAAGCACCATGACACCTTCATTAAACACTGCCGTCTCCGGATTATTATCCGCCAGCGGCATCTCTTTGTCCAGCATCTTCGTGACATAGGCCGTTTCCTTCTCATCGGAACAGATGACCGCAATGGTTCCGTGTCCTTCCTTCTTCCAGTTCTCGATGATGCTCACAACCGCCCGGTTCATTTCCTCTTCCGAATCATGGGCCGACATACTCACCGGATTTCCGTGGCGCAAAATCGGTTCTGCAGGATACACGGAAAAGCTGCCGTGGCGCAGAATCTCTGTGGCAAACTCCGAGATTTCCACCGTATTACGATAGCTCTTTTTCAAAATACCGAAGTTATCATAATCTCCGGTCAGAATCAGCTTCCGCAGCTCCTCCCAGTCATTTAACCCGTAACCGTAATGTATATTCTGGGAAACATCCCCCATAATCGTATAAGTACAGCCTCTGAGACAATATGCCAGGGAAGCATAAACCATCATTCCGAAATCCTGTGCCTCATCAATAATAACATGCGACGCTTCACGAATCGGGTCGATTTCCTTAATCCTTTTATATAAATACGCCAACCCGGCAAGGTCATAAACATCATAATTCCCGCGTTTCGCGAAAATATTGCTGCCGCAGCATCTCTGCTCTTCCAAAAACTCCTCGTACAAATCAAACAAAGATCCCTTCCATTCGTCTCTTCCGAAATGAACTTTACAGCTTCTGTTCAATTCTTTTTTCTCTTCCGGCGTGTAAGAAATCGATTTCCCGGTCAATTCATTTTCCAGCTTGCCCAACAGCCATTCATTCAGGGCATTGATTTTTGCCTGCACCGACATTTGCGGATTACTCTTCCTGTAATTCTCGATAGACTTCTTCTCCAAAAGCACAGTTCCGTTCTTTTCAATCACTACCGATTCCGTCGGTATTACCTTTGCCTCGTATTCCTCGCAAAAGGCTTCCAATTTACGAAACCACGCATATTCTCCCTTACGATATGCCTCTTTGTTATTTGGATCTGTCGGCACAATCTTATATTTTTTCCCGTCCCAATCCTCGTAAAGCAGACGTGTAAACAACTGCTCCATGGTCATCTGGGTCACACCGTACACATCCAGCTCCGGCAACACACCGGTAATATAGTTCAACAAAATACGGTTGCTTCCCACAATATAAAAATCAACAGGACGAAACTGCTCATAGTTATACAGAATATAAGAAATGCGGTGCATTGCCACGGTTGTTTTTCCGGAACCTGCCACTCCCTGTACGATTAAATTCGTCCTCGGAGACATACGGATAATCGCATTCTGTTCCTTTTGTATCGTTCCGATAATTTCTCCCAGCACTGCCTTTTTGCTCTTTGCCAGAAACTTTGTAAGGAGGTCATCGTTTGCCACAATATCCGAATCGAAAAAATCAATCAGTTTATCCTCTGCGATTTCGTAAGTACGTTTTCGGAACAAGTCAATCTCATGAACTCTTGTTTCATCCTCTGTGGTATCCTTCACCTCATAGGTACAGGTTCCCAGCGCATTTTCATAATACACCGAAGCAATAGGCGCTCTCCAGTCAATAACTAACGGCTCCACTCCGCTCTCCGAAATACCGACACGACCCACATAATAAGATTCCGGCTCCGAAACTCCTTCACTCTTAAAATCGATTCTTCCGAAGTACGGCTTTTTCCTGGCCTTCACACTGCGAAGCAATTCCCGGTTACTTGCATGATACAGTGCCTCCGTATTATTCCACAGTGCCTGTGTCTCCTTATCATCGGGGTCAAAGTTTTCCAACATTTCCTTTAATTGCTCCGATAACCCCTCCTGCCGTTTCTCAATCCGCTCCAAATTGTTCTGTGCCACTTTTAGGATTTTGCTAAGCTGCTGTTCTTCTGCTTCCCTATCGGTTCCGAGTACTTTCATTTGACTGTTCTCCTTCTCTTTGCAAGTTTTTGCACATCCCGTTACGAACACTGAATTCCCGTCGCAAAATTATTCTAGCATTTTTTCAAAAAAAGGTATAGACTTGTATTATAATTTGTTGTATAATACATAATGAGGTGTGCGAAAAAATAGGCACACCTCATTTTTGTTTTACTTATGATACGGTTCACCGTAACGACTTTACGGGATTGGAAAACCTCAGTGGAGTATATCCACTGAGGTTTTTCATTCAATCCCTTGTAATCTACCTATCTCCACTTGCCAAAACATGTACTTGAAGCATGACTTATAGGTATCCTACTTTAAGCAACACAAAACAATAGCAAAAACAATAAATACGCAAATATAGAACAACCAAAATCCCCAACGCTGAAGTTTAGTTGCTTTCCCTTGCTTTATTGCATCTTGTAGTTGTGACAAATAAATCATTCCACAAAAAGAAAGAAACATACCACCAAAAGATATTGCTTGCATACCATATTTCAATACCCCAGTTAAAGTAGAGATTTCACAAATAATTGTCATATATATTATTGTAAAACTACAGAGTGCAAATGCTACAATAAATTTTAAATACTTAAATATTTTTTTCTTTTCATTAATGGTATACTCCCCTACTTTTTCTAATGTTTCAATCATTTCTTTGTCCATATCCTCACTTTTCCTTCCTCCATCGATGATTTCTTTGATATCAACTTCATAGAATTTTGCCAATTCAATAAGAATGCTAATATCCGGTAGCGTACTTCCCGTTTCCCAACGAGACACAGAACGATTAGAAACATTTAACTGTTCTGCTAATTGTCCTTGTGTTAATCCCTTTTCATTTCTTAATTCTTTTAAAAAGGAACCTATCTTCATTTGGTTCATATTCATGCCTCCTTTCATCGTTAGAGTATCATTTCTTACACATTCCTTAAACGACACAAAGTGAGAAATGCCATATTTTAAGGAATAGACACATCTGTCTAACAGTTTTAATCAAGAATTTCAAGTTTATCCATATTTTCTTTCCCTTATTTTTTCCCTTATCACAGGTCATAACCAAGGGTAGAATGATATAACACGATACAAGATGTAATAGAGAGGACACCCACGAAAATTTTAGTGTTTTCAAGGGTTTGACGAGATTTCTATAACAAAATATAACAGTTATTAAATCCCT
>CALBKM010000048.1 GCA_937895705.1 uncultured Clostridia bacterium | reverse complement strand
GTGGCTGCCAACTCCGTCACCGTGGTAGTACAACAACTAAGTTCTGTCCTTACCACAGGAGTCTGCAACGCCAGCGGCATCATCACCGGCCACACCATGGGCGAAGGCGACAACGAAAAAGCCCAAAAACAGGGCTACGCATTCCTCTTCATGGGCTTCGTTATCGGTTGCTTCTCCGCACTTATTATTTTCCTGTTACGGGATCCGATGATAAACTACTACGACGTGTCTTCTGAGGCAAAGGTAATCGCAAAGGATTTGATGAACGCCATCATCATCATCAACATCTTCCAGTCCATGAACTCCATCCTGACAAAAGGCGTACTCCGGGCCGGCGGCGACACTACCTTCCTTATGGCTGGCGATATTCTTTTTCTGTGGGTAGCCTCCATTCCGTTGGGTTACATGGCGGGACTGAAATGGGGCTTACCGTCCTTCTGGATATATACTTGCTTAAAAATTGACCAAATTATCAAATGTATCTGGTGTTACTTCCGCCTTCGAAGCGGCAAATGGTTAAAGAAAATCAAAGGACAGGCATAAGCCTGTCCTTTGGGTTTGTCTGATTTTTATTTGTTTTTTGTCTGATTAAATCTATTTCGTTATCTCTTCCCGTTAGTCTTTCCTATAAACTTATTATGGCTCCCTTCTGTTATTCTTTACTCTTGCACCTCATAACAATTGAATTCTGCCTCCGTCGGAGTTACTCGGAAATCAATGGCAAAATCCCATGTATCGTCAATGCCATACAAATGCACTCTGTCTCCGAAGGTAAAACTTAGACTTCCGTCCGTATTCACAATGTGACCGTAGGTCCGGCTGGCATCATAGGTTATCAGTCTTCTCACCGTAATGGTGCGACTATACAGATGTACCTTTCCGTCGGTATAATGCCAAACGGTACATACCTCCGTCGGTTCCGCCACAAGATTTCCGTTTATACTGATGCCAAAAGTTTCTGAATACTCATATACATCATAAGAGGCTCTTGATTCCTGCGGCAAACTTCCTGCAGTTCCGAAAGATTCCTGCAACAATGCGTCAACCTCCGCATCGGACAAGCATCTTACAGTCTTTCCGTAAGACTCTATCGTCACCTGAGGTTCCGCAGCCCGGGCCACGGAGCAATTTGCAAACACGACACCCATTACAAGCAACATAGCCATTACAGCCTTCCATTTTTTCATAAGCCATCTCCTTTGCACTCTTATTCATTTGTTACCTTTTTCTTGTCTGTTCCGTACTTTTCCACTGATATTTCAGCCCTAACCACCGGTTCCTTCTTCTCTGATCTTACTATCCGTGGCACCTGCCACGCCAAAGGAATCGACAAAGCAATACATATAATGCACACCGCAAGGGCCACAATCCTGGTCGAATGCTTTGTATATTCAAAATTCATCACATTTATGATACGATCTTTAATTTCTCCGTTTCCGTAACCGATGGCTACCCCCGGCACTTTTCCTTCCTGATAAGAAACCTCGACGAGGGTTTGGGCATATTCCTCACAATACTCTTTTCCCTTTTGGCGCAATACAGTCTCATCACAAGCCGCTTCCATATCATTAACGAATTTCGAATAAGCGAACCACAACACCGGTTGAAACCAAAACAGTCCGAGAAATGCAATGCCGAGATACTTCATCCACACATCTTTTCGTGCAATATGAACTCTCTCATGCAAAATCACTGTTTCGTAATACGCCTCCGGCAACGAACTCGGCAGGTAAATCTTAGGTCGAAAGACACCGAGGGTAAAGGGCGCATTGATTCGTGCTGCGAGATAAACGCCCTCATAAACGCGGATACTTCCTATCAAACGTTTCCGAAACCGTATATACGTCCAAAGCATCCCGCATACCACAATCAACGTTCCACACATCCAAACACATTTCAATGCCTTGACGATGCTCTCGTCAGCCACTACCTGCGGTGATTTGTATACATGATCTAAAATCCAACCTCCTTGCCTTATCAGAAAACTCATACACATATTAAAAACGATATTCACCGGCAACACAGACCAAAGTAAGTAGGAAAAAATTCTCGGAACTTTCTTCCGTAACAGTGCCCGAATCGGGAACAGGCATAACACAATTACACCCAGCTCGATTCCGCGGCTGAATATCCATAAAAAAGTAACATTCGACATCGAAGCACCTCTTTTGTATTTAATTATTCCTTCATCCATTGTTACTTTCATCGGACTGTCCATCCGCTCTTTTCACGTGAAAGCAATCTATCCCAGGTAAATCCAAGTTTAACACACTTCATTACAAGCGTCAATCTTCCATAGATTGGTTTATAAGCTATCGCATAGTTTTCTCAAAAAGAAAGGCATAGGAACAACTCCTATGCCTTTGAAATCAATGAATATCGATTTACTACACTAAAAACAATCTTTACTTCTTCTTGGAGCCTTCGATGATAGCAAGTAACTCCTTCTTATCCTTAGCGGACAACTTATTCTTCTTTGTAAAAGCTGCTACAAACATCGGAAGGGAACCGTCGAACTTATCATTTACCAGCTCGGTACCAACCTTTGCCTTGTAATCTTCCTCGCTCATAACAGAAGTTACAATACTGTTTACATTCTGGAATAAGCCGTGCTCGCAAAGTCTGCGAAGCATGGTGTAAGTAGTGGACTTCTTCCATCCGAACTCTTCCGCACACAACTTAACAACCGCACCGGAACCGATACCTTCTCTGTCCCAAAGCAGTTTTGCCATCTTCATCTCCATCTCGCCAATACCAAAACGCTGCATAATTATCCTCCTTTAGTAAACTGCCTTACCCTATAAAAGTAACACAATTTACGTTATCAGTCAATCCTCTATTGCGCATTTTTTCGTCCATAAACACATTAGTGGTGGAACAAACGAATACCGGTGAAGCACATTACCATGTCGTGCTTATCCGCAGCCTCGATTACGAGATCATCTCTTACGGAACCACCCGGCTCTGCAATATACTTAACACCGCTGCGGAACGCTCTCTCGATGTTATCGGAGAACGGGAAGAATGCGTCGGAACCGAGTGCCACATCAGTCATGGTGTCAAGCCAAGCACGCTTCTCCTCTGCGGTAAATACTTCCGGCTTCTCCTTAAAAATACGCTCCCAAGCACCGTCCGCAAGTACATCCATGTAATCCTCACCGATGTAAAGATCAATTGCATTGTCGCGGTCTGCTCTGCCGATTTTATCTAAGAACGGAAGGTTTAATACCTTCGGGTTCTGACGAAGATACCAGTTGTCAGCCTTGCTGCCCGCAAGTCTGGTACAATGAATTCTGGACTGCTGTCCCGCGCCGATACCGATTGCCTGCCCCCCCTTTACGTAGCACACGGAGTTGGACTGAGTGTACTTTAAGGTGATAAGGGAAATAATAAGGTCAATGCGAGCAGACTCCGGTAAATCCTTGTTGGCGGTTACAAAATTGGAAAGAAGCTCATCGTCTACCTTTAACTCATTTCTTCCCTGTTCAAAGGTAATACCGTATACTTCCTTGCGCTCAAGCGGCTTCGGAACATAATTCGGATCAATCTGGATTACATTATAGCCACCCTTCTTCTTCTCCTTTAAGATAGCGAGAGCTTCCGGAGTATACCCCGGGGCGATAACGCCGTCGGACACCTCACGCTTAATGATACGAGCAGTACACTCGTCACAAACATCGGAAAGGGAAATAAAATCACCGAAGGAGGACATACGATCCGCTCCTCTTGCTCTTGCGTAAGCGCTTGCAAGCGGGGTAAGCTCGCCCATATCGTCTACCCAGTAAATCTTTCTCTCAACCTCAGTAAGCGGAAGTCCCACCGCTGCACCTGCCGGAGAAACATGCTTAAAAGAAGTGGCTGCCGGAAGACCGGTTGCCTTCTTTAACTCATTTACCAACTGCCAGCCGTTAAATGCATCTAAGAAATTGATATAGCCCGGTCTGCCGTTTAATACGGTAATCGGGAGCTCACTGCCGTCCTCCATGTAAATTCTGGACGGCTTCTGATTCGGGTTACAACCGTACTTTAATTC
>CALBKM010000047.1 GCA_937895705.1 uncultured Clostridia bacterium | reverse complement strand
GGTATAATTAGTTTCGCAGATGACGTATAATAAGTTTTGCAAATTAATTTCATAAACAAATAGACATGGTCTATAGCCGTTTGGTAGAATTAAGTTACCACACAAAATTTTACAAAGGAGGCTAAAAACCATGTCTGATAACATTATACAATTAAATCAGGAAATAATCCACAACGAATTGAAAGATTTAGTTCGTAACAGCGTCGAGGAGACGCTGAATGCCCTGCTGGATAACGAAGCAGAGCAGCTTGTAAATGACGGAAAGTATGTTCGTTCTAGATATTAGATAGTGTCAATTTCATGTCGATATCAGGAGTATAAACATATATTGATGGGAAATGGGATTGCCACTTTTTTAAGAATATGGTACACTGGAATTTGTCAAGTAAAGAGAAAAGTATAAGGTTAAAAAATCAATATAAGGAGAAGAATTTTATGGAAATCAAAAACCCTATTTTACCGGGCTTTTACCCAGACCCGTCCGCTTGTGCGGTAAACGGTAAGTTTTATCTTGTGAATTCCAGCTTTTGTTATTTCCCGGGTGTTCCGATTTTTGAGAGCACGGATTTGAAGCACTGGCATCAGATCGGTAATGTGTTGGACAGAGCATCCCAGCTACCGCTGGGGCATGACGGGATGTCCAGAGGCATTTTTGCGCCGACCATTCGCTATCATGAAGGTACCTTTTATATGATTACCACGAACGTAAGTTACGGCGGAAACTTCGTGGTAACCGCCACCGACCCGGCAGGTCCGTGGTCCGAGCCGCACTATCTTGCGGGAGCGGACGGTATCGACCCGAGCTTATTCTTTGACGATGACGGAAAGTGTTATTATATCGGTACGAGACCGAATCCGGAGGGTGTTGGCCATAACGGTGACTGGTACATCTACATACAGGAACTGGATTTAGAAAATTGGTGTCTTGTGGGCGACTACAAGATGGTTTGGAACGGAGCTATGCGTAAGGCAGAGTGGCCGGAGGGACCGCATCTTTATAAGAAGGACGGTTATTATTATATTCTCCACGCAGAGGGCGGTACCGGTCCGGCTCATGCGGTTTGTGTGGCAAGAAGTAAGGAGCTTTGGGGCCCGTACGAGAATAATCTCATGAATCCGGTATTTACCCATCGTCATCTCGGAAAGGACTATCCGATTCGTTATGTGGGACATGCGGATTTGATTGAGGATACCGAGGGCAACTGGTATTCCATCATGCTGGCGTCCAGACCGTGCGAGCGGCACACCAATATGGGACGTGAGACGTTCCTTGCAAAGGTAACTTGGGAGGACGGCTGGCCGGTATTTAACGCAGGCATCGGTATCTTAGAGGATACGGTGACGGTTCCGTTCCCGGAAAAGGAAGGAGAGCTGATTACCAGCGGTAAGGATGCGGACGGCATTCCGTTTACTATGGTAAAGCTTCGCAATCCGGTGGAAGGTATGGCAAAGGGCGAGGGCGACGGATATCGCTTAAAGACTCTTCCGTACACGCTGGCAGAGAAAGAGCCGGCGGCGTTTTTGGGACTTCGCCAGACTTCTTACTATTTTACCGCAAAGACGACGGTAGAGTTTGCTCCGGCGCAGGACGGTGAGGCTGCGGGACTTGCGTTGTTCCAGAGCGAGGAAGCGTTCCTGGCGGTAGTTTACGGTAAGTTTGACGGAAAGAATCAGGTGCGGGTGGCAAAGAACAGTGTGCAGGGCGGCATTGAACTTGTTGCGGCAGAGGAACTGACGGCAGAGAAGGTTACCTTTACCATTTCCCAGAAGGGACAGGCAGCGACCCTTTCCTATGATGCGGGAACCGGTGAAAAGGTATTGGCAGAGGGACTGTCCACGAAGTTTTTAAGCACCGAGTCCGCAGGCGGCTTTGTGGGCTGTACCATCGGTATGTTTACAACCGCCGACGGCAAGGAGAGCGGTAACAGTGCGTTCTTTAACGGCATAGATTATAAAGCGGAATAAGATGAATGATAAAATGCGGCAGGCCGGATATGTTTTCCGGCTTGCTGTTTTGCATGTGAGCCCGTCAGAGGTGTCCGGGGCGAAATTGAAAAAATAATAAGTTTTGGGAAAAAATGTAGAAAACGGTATTGACATATGAAGAAAAGTGTGTTAAATTTTTAACAGGCAGAGGCGAATAAAGTAATATAAAAGAGTAAAATATTGTGTTTCTGTAGAAAAAGGATGTGCCGAATAGGAGGTCGTGTATGAAAACGAAAAACTATGAAGTGGTAGACAGCGTAAAGGCGCTGGAGGCGGCAATTGCCAGAGTAAAGGCAGCCCAGAAGAAGTTTGCGGAGTATACCCAGGAGCAGGTAGATAAGATTTTCCTTGCTGCGGCTACTGCGGCGGACAAGGCAAGAATTCCGCTTGCGAAGATGGCGGTGGAAGAGACCGGCATGGGCGTGGTGGAGGATAAAGTAATTAAGAATCACTATGCGGCGGAGTACATTTATAACCAGTACAGAGATACCAAGACCTGCGGTATTATCGAAGAGGATAAAGCCTTCGGTATTAAGAAGGTAGCGGAGTCCATCGGTGTGGTAGCTGCGGTTATTCCGACTACCAATCCGACCTCTACGGCAATTTTTAAGACTTTGATTTGTTTAAAAACCAGAAACGGTATTATTATCAGCCCACACCCGCGGGCAAAGAATTCCACCATTGAGGCTGCGAAGATTGTGCTTGAGGCAGCGGTGGCGGCAGGAGCCCCGGAAGATATTATCGCATGGATTGATGTGCCGTCCTTGGAGATGACCAATACGGTTATGAAGGAAAGCGACATTATTCTGGCAACCGGCGGTCCGGGTATGGTAAAGGCTGCATATTCCAGCGGTAAACCGGCCCTTGGTGTCGGTGCAGGTAACACTCCGGCAATTATCGATGATACGGCGGATGTGCTTTTGGCGGTGAACTCCATTATTCATTCCAAGACCTTTGATAACGGTATGATTTGTGCATCCGAGCAGTCCGTGATTGTTCTGGATAAGGTATATAAGGCGGTAAAAGACGAGTTCGCAAGACGCGGATGTTATTTCTTAAAGGACGATGAGATTGAAAAGGTTCGTAAGACCATTATCATTAACGGTGCGTTGAATGCAAAGATTGTAGGCCAGAAGGCAACCACCATCGCAGAGCTTGCGGGTGTAAAGGTTCCGGATGGGACGAAGATTTTAATCGGTGAGGTAGAAAGCGTCGATCTTTCCGAGGAGTTTGCACACGAGAAGCTTTCTCCGGTCCTTGCTATGTACAAGGCAAAGAATATTCAGGATGCTTTCGAGAAGGCAGAGCACTTAATCGCAGACGGCGGTTACGGTCATACCTCTTCCATTTACCTGAATGCCCAGACAGAAACCGAGAAGCTTCATGAGTTTGCGGAGCGTATGAAGACCTGCCGTATCTTAGTGAATACCCCGTCTTCCCAAGGCGGTATCGGTGATTTGTATAACTTTAAGCTGGCTCCGTCCCTTACCTTAGGTTGCGGCTCCTGGGGCGGCAATTCCGTATCCGATAATGTAGGCGTAAAGCATTTATTAAATATTAAAACCGTTGCAGAAAGAAGGGAAAATATGCTGTGGTTCCGTGCACCTGAAAAGATTTACATGAAGAAGGGTTGTCTCCCGGTGGCACTTGACGAGCTGGGTACCGTAATGGGCAAGAAGAAGGCATTTGTAGTAACCGACAGCTTCCTTTACGAGAACGGTTATACGAAGGCTATTACTGATAAGCTTGACGAGATGGGCATTTCCCATGCGGAGTTCTGGCAGGTAGAGCCGGACCCGACCTTGGCTTGTGCAAAGGCAGGTGCCGCACAGATGGCAGCGTTTAAGCCGGATGTCATCATTGCTCTGGGCGGCGGTTCCGCAATGGATGCCGCAAAGATTATGTGGGTTCTCTATGAGCATCCGGAAGTTGATTTCATGGACATGGCAATGCGTTTTGTGGATATCAGAAAGAGAATTTACACCTTCCCGAAGATGGGAGAAAAGGCGTACTTTGTAGCAATTCCGACTTCTGCGGGTACCGGTTCCGAGGTGACCCCGTTTGCGGTTATTACCGATGAGCAGACCGGGGTAAAGTATCCGTTAGCGGACTACGAGTTGCTTCCGAATATGGCAATTATTGATACGGATTTCCACATGACAGCACCGAAGAGCTTAACCGCTGCTTCCGGTATTGATGCGGTGACTCATGCGCTGGAGGCCTATGCTTCCGTCATGGCGACGGATTACACCGACGGCCTTGCCCTTAAGGCTTTGAAGGTGATTTTCGAGTACTTGCCGAAGGCTTATGAGAACGGTAACGATGTAGAGGCAAGAGAGAAGATGGCAAATGCGGCAACCATCGCAGGTATGGCGTTTGCAAACGCATTCCTGGGTGTGTGTCACTCCATGGCCCATAAGCTGGGTGCATTCCATCATTTGGCTCACGGTGTTGCAAATGCACTGATGATTAACGAAGTACTTTTGTTCAATGCCAGCGAAACTCCGGTAAAGATGGGAACTTTCTCCCAGTACGATCATCCGCATACCCTGGCCCGTTATGCAGAGGTGGCTGATTATCTCGGAATCAAGGGAAAGAATGACAACGAGAAGTTAAAGAACTTAATTAAGGCAATTGATGACTTAAAGGAGAAGGTAGGCATCAAGAAAACCATTCGGGAGTATGTTCCGGATGAGAAGGATTTCCTTAAACGACTGGATGAAATGACCGAGCAGGCATTCGATGACCAGTGTACCGGTGCAAACCCGAGATATCCGCTGATGAGTGAAATTAAGCAGATGTATCTGAATGCGTACTACGGCAAGCACGAGACCGTGTAAAGGAGGGCAAAGATTATGAAGTTGGATAAGACCATTGCAGTAAGAGCGGCAAAGACCGTATATCAGGACGGCGACCGCGTCATTAAGGTGTTTAACGAAGATTACTCCAAGGCAGATGTCTTGAACGAGGCTCTGAACCATGCCCGTGTGGAGGAAACCGGCCTTCCCATTCCGCAACTTCACGAAGTGACGAAGATTGACGGTAAGTGGGCCATTGTGTCCGAGTACATTAAGGGTAAGACACTGGCACAGCTGATGCAGGAGCATCCGGAGAAGAAGGAAGAGTATTTAAAGATGCTGGTGGAGCTTCAGATGGAAGTTCACGAAAAGCGTGCTCCTGGCTTAAATAAGCTGAAGGATAAGATGAATCGTAAGATTTCCGAGGCGGAGCTGGATGCCACCACCCGTTACGAACTTCATACCCGTTTGGAGGGAATGCCGAAGCATACGAAGGTGTGTCACGGAGATTTTAACCCGTCCAATATCATTATTTCCGATGAAGACGGCAAGGCGTACATCATCGACTGGGCTCACGCAACCCAGGGAAATGCTTCCGCAGATGTGGCAAGAACCTATTTGTTGTTCTGGCTGGCGGGAGATACCGAAGGGGCAAAGAAGTACATGGAGTTGTTCTGTAAGATGAGCGATACCGCAAGACAGTATATCGAGCGCTGGCTTCCGATTGTAGCGGCATCCCAGTCCGTAAAGGGAAAGCCGGAAGAGAGACAGCTGTTACTGTCCTGGGCAAATGTAGTGGACTACGAATAGGTTTCTTTGGACCGCCGCACGTTGTGCGGCGGTTTTCTTATGCACGGCTTCCCTGTTCTTCTGCTTTTATTGCGCGTGGTGCTAAAACTGCGACAAGCCTTGTTCTGAATTCCTCTTTTCTCGTACTACGGATAGAGTCTTTCTAATTACTTCGTCAAGTGGACAGATAAGTGACGCAACCGCCCTGATGCGGCATCCGTGCCTTATGGCGGGATTTGTTTGCAACAAATCTGCGTAATGTTCAAAGAGACTTTTGAAACATGGCAGTCCGTGCATCTTACACAAAACATCGCAAACACAAGCATAAGAACTACGCCACGCCCGAGCCGCCGCGCAGGAGAGGAGTCGGCGAGGGAAAAGAATAAATAAAAAAGAGGGTTCTGTTTGTTTTGGGACAGAACCTTCTTTCGCACTTTGTTGTGTTTATTGAGTCGAGGTCGCTCGGAGTTTGACGGCAAGCCTCGACTTACTGCTTTTTCGACTTTTTACTCAATGTCTTTCCGGTATCTTTATAGAACTCTTTGAACTCCGTCGGAGTGCATTCCTTGAATTTTTTGAATACACGGTTGAAGGTGGAAATGCTGGCGAAGCCGGATTGCAGGGCGATTTCCGTAATCGGCAGGTTCGGGTCCAGAAGCAGGGCTTCGGCGGCTTTGATTCTCCTTGCGCAGAGATAGTCGTAGAAGGAGGTGTCGGTAAACTGCCGGAACAGTCTGGAAAAGTGGAACTTGGAAAAGCCGATTTGTGCAGCGGTTTCCTCCAATGTAATGTCTTCCGTATAATGGTGCTCGATATAATCAAAGACGGTATTGAATTTTTCTATGTATTCCCGCTGCTTGTTTGGCTGCATGGCAGGAAGAGAGGTGGGAACCAGATCTTCCGTGTTACGGGCCAGAAGGACGAAAAACTGAATCAGAAGAGCGAGAATGGAAGGCTCTGCCAAATCTCCGCCGTCGGCATATTCTTTTGCGACGCGAACCAAAAGTTCACGCTCCTGCTTGTAAATATCGGGCATAGTCTCCGGCGTAATCAGACTGGATAAGGAAAACAGCGAAAACAGCCGGGTAAAGCCTTTGAACTTATTTAAGGAAGACAAATCAAACAACAGAATAAACCGGTAACCGCCGTCTTTGGGCGGAATCAGCTCATGCAATTCTCCCGGAGGGATAATCAGAATGTCGTTTTCTTTTAAATGATAGGTGGTTTTGTTCATGGTAACGGTAAAGGTATTGCTTACCGGCATGACGATTTCCACGGTGGAATGCCAGTGGAGGGGGAAGGTCCCCGGTTCCATATTGATCCAGAGGAATGCGGAGGAACCGTCTTCGGACTGGTGCGTTTTTTCGTGGGTGCCGGCGATGATACGTTTTTGAAAAGAGGAATTGCGGTCACAGGACTTTTGACGCAGCTCCATCCAGAATTCGTGGTTGTCGGCAAGAGGGCCATTATTCTGCATAAAGAACATACCTCCTTATAATTGTTGTTAAATTTGACTAAAATGGTGTGCAGAGACAACAATAAAAAACAAAAACATACAATTAATCAAAAATTGCTATTTCATGGCAAAGAAACCGTAAGGATAAAATGCATAAAAAAAGTTATTTAAAACCGCATTTTATACTTGAAATTATACAAATATCATAATATAATTGTAGTAGGTTGTAAAGAGCCGTTTTGAAAATAGTCGAATTGCCGTATGCCGTGTCGAAAACGAGCAATAGGTGAAAGTTCGAAAAGCAATATTTGATAAGCGCTTTTTTGAAAAAGAGACTATAATGGCACTATACGCTACAAAAAAAGCTTTTTCTGTAGCCGATGTTTTTGGTGATTATGTACAAAAACAGAAAAAGTATCTCTTTGGTGATTTTTTCAAAGAGAAGAAAGCCGACCCACATTTTGCTAAAAGGCTGTGAACACAGCCTCATTGCGGTGTGCATCGGCTTTGGTTTGTCGTAAAGACAAATCGTTGTGCAAAGGGAATATGCACAAAGAAAGGAGAAAACTATGTCAAAAGGAAAGAGAATATTCCTTACTGTAGCAGGAGTCGCGGTGGTAGTGGCAGCAGTTGTGTTACTGTCTACATTATTCGGCGGCGACAAAGACTTCAGTGAAAAGTATGAGGGAACGAATCTTGCGACATCCGGTAAGTTTGAACGTACGGATACATATGCGGCATATCTTGCGGATGAGAAAAAAGTTTCGGCCAGACCGCAGGGCGAGGAGATTGTGGTAGATCTCGCAAAGTATGTTGCGGCTACTGCCGAGAATACCGAGATTCTTGCCGACTATCAGGGTGAAGATGTAGTTCTTTACCAGGGAGACGGAGGATTTACCGAATGGCAGATAAATATTCCGGAAACGGGATTTTATCGTGCATATATTGAGTACTATCCGGTAGAGTCCCGTGGTGTAAGTATGGAGCGAGGCTTCTTAATTAATGGGGAGCTCCCGTTTTCCGGTTCGGACGCTTTGACGTTTACGAGACGTTGGGCGGATGCAACCGCAGTTGTTACCGATAACCAGGGTAATGACCGTCGTCCGACCCAGACAGAGAAGCCGGAGTGGTCTTCCGCTTACTTTACGGATTATATGGGATATTACACAGAACCGTATGAATATTATTTCGAAGCCGGTGCAAACACCATTGCACTGGACTGCGTAAACGAGCCGATGGCAATTCGTAAGATTTCCATTTGCCCGGTAGAAGAGGCGTTGACGTACGAGAAGTATCTGGCTGCCTGCCCGCAGGCATCCGGCGGAGCGGACCACTTTGATAAGATTCAGGGAGAGGATTCCGTTGCACGTTCCGCACAGTCTCTGTACTCTCGTTCCGACCATGCTTCCGCAAACACGGAGCCGTACAGCGTGACCGCAGCGAAGCTGAACTACGGCGGCGGCGAGCAGTGGCGTGTTGCCGGTCAGTGGATCGAATGGGACTTCACCGTTCCGGCAGACGGCTTCTACAACATTACCGTAAAGGGTCGTCAGTCTTATAACCGCGGTCGTGTGTCCAACCGTGCGATTTACATTGACGGAGAGATTCCGTTTGCGGAGCTTTCCGCTGTGGCTTTCCCGTACAGCACCGACTGGAAGAATGTAACATTGGCGGATAAGGAAGGAACTCCGTATGACATTTACCTGACTCAGGGTACCCACACCATTCGTATGGAAGTTACCATGGGTGAGATGGGTGATATCTTAAACGAGTTGCAGGATTCCGTTATCCGTATGAATGACATGTATCGTACCATCCTCGTATTGACCGGTGCTACCCCGGATAAGAACCGTGACTATGACTTAGATAAGGTTTATCCGGAAGTTATGAAGGCAATGGATGTAGAATACAAGCGTTTATATAAGGCGGTTGATGACTATGTGGCATATACCGGTGAACTTTCCGGTGATATTGCAAATGTGCAGAAGCTTGCGAAGCAGATGGAAATTTTCATGAAGAAACCGGAAAAGATTTCCAAGCAGTTTGCTACCTTTAAGAGCAACATCAGTTCCGTGGGTACTTCTATTATGACCATGGCAGAGGCTCCGCTTGATGTTGACTTAATTACCGTTACCGGTGTGAACAAAGAGCCGGAAGAAATCAAGTCCAACTTCTTTAAGAGTGCAGGACATACGATTCGTTCCTTTATCGCTTCCTTTACCGTAGACTACAATGCTCTCGGTAATGTATACGAAGAGGAAGAGGCAATTACCGTTTGGATGACCACCGGTCGTGACCAGAGTAATGTATTAAAGGCTCTTGTGGACGATGTATTTACTCCGCAGACCGGCATTCCGGTTAACGTGAAGCTGGTACAGGGTGCACCGATGGTATTGAATGCAACCATCGCAGGCACCGGCCCGGATGTAGCTATTCAGATGGCACAGGGTGACCCGGTCAACTATGCACTCCGTAATGCGGCAGAACCGCTGAACCAGTTCGAGGGCTGGGAGGATGTGATTGCCCAGTATCCGGCCAGTGCAATGGCTCCGTACTACTTCGAAGGAGATTTGTACGGTATTCCGTTGACTCACGTATATAACGTAATGTTCTACCGTACCGATATTATGGAGGATCTCGGCTTAGAGCCTCCGAATACCTGGAACGATTTGATTGATATGTTACCGACCTTACAGCAGAACAATCTGGAAGTTGCGATTCCGTCTACCGAGCGTTTGATTGCCGGCACGGCGAATCCGGACTTGTCCACCTACATTGCTCTGTTGTATCAGAACGGCGGTGCCATGTATAACGACAAGCTGACCAAGAGTACGCTTGCAAGTGAAGCCGGTGTTAAGGCCTTCGAAATGTACACCAGATTCTACAGCCATTACGGACTTCCGTTGGCGTTTGACTTCGCAAACCGTTTCCGTTCCGGTGAGATGCCGATCGGTATGCAGGACTACGATACCTATAATACCATTGTTGTATTGGCACCGGAGCTCAGAGGTCTCTGGGAGTTCTCCCTGATTCCTGGTACGGAGCTGGAGGACGGCACCATTGACCGTTCCGCATCCTCTTGGGGACAGTCTTCCATGATTCTCAAGGACGAAGATCGTTCCGATGAGATGACCCAGAAGTGTTGGGAGTTTATGAAGTGGTGGACCGATTCCGAGACCCAGACCAGATACGGTCGTGAGCTGGAGGCAGTAATGGGTACCTCCGCAAGATTCCAGACCGCAAATAAGATTTCCTTCGAGGAGCTTCCGTGGAGCGTAGACGAGATGGCAATCTTAAAGGAACAGTGGTCTTGGACCGAGCAGGTTCCGGAAATTCCGGGCGGATATTTTGTAACCCGTCACATTACCAACGCAGCTCGTAAGGTTTATAACGAAAAGCAGGACCCGCGTGAGACCTTGCTTGATTATGTAGATACCATTAACGATGAGATCACGAAGAAACGTGAAGAATTCGGTTTAGAGATTGAAATCGAGTAGAAAGGAGGATGACATGAGTAATTCTAATAGTACGATTTCGCTTTATTTACGTAAGAAAAAAATGGAACGTCAGATAATGTGGAAGAAGGCCAAGGCCAATAAGAACTGTTACCTGTTCATTCTGCCTTACCTGTTACTGTTCACATTGTGTTTCATTGTTCCGATTGCAATGTCCCTGTTCTTGAGCTTCACCTACTTTAACGTATTGGAGCCTGCAGAGTTCCGCGGCTTGCAGAACTATATTAACTTAATCCTTGCGGATGATGTCTTTCTGACTTCCATTAAGAACACCTTCGTTCTTGCGGGCATCATCGGACCGGTAGGTTATCTTGCCTCCTTCCTGTTCGCATGGATGATTAACGAATTGCCGCGTTATGTAAGAGCGGTTGCCGTAGTTGTATTCTACGCACCGTCGCTTGCTATGGCAGCTGCCATGTCCATTTGGAAAATCATTTTCAACAATGACCCGTACGGTTGGATTAATTCCCTGTTACAGGTGTTCGGCGTAGAACCGATTTTGTGGTTGTCCAATCCGAAGTACATGTTAATCGTAGTAATTGTTGTTTCCGTATGGTCCAGCTTGGGCGCCGGTTTCCTTGGTTTCGTAGCAGGTTTCCAGGGACTTGACCGTTCTTGGTACGAAGCAGCTTACGTGGACGGTATGAAGAACCGTATGCAGGAGCTCTGGTACATTACTCTTCCGAGTATGAAGCCGATGCTCATGTTCGGTGCAATCAACTCCATTACCACTGCGTTCAACGTATCCGATATTCCGGAACAGTTGTGCGGTAATCCGAGTACGGACTACGCGGTACATACCGTTGTTACACACTTGAAGGACTACGGTAATGTCCGGTTTGAGATGGGGTACGCATCCGCAATCGCTACCGTTCTTTTCCTTATAATGCTTCTTTGTAATAAGGCAGTTCAGAAGTTGATAATGAGAGTCGGAAAGTAATCCGAATTTGGCCATAAGAAGGAAGCATACAGTTTTAAAACAGGAAAAGGAGAGAAGCGATGAAAAAGATTAGATTAAAGCGCAGAAAGCCGGGTCGTTCCCGTGGCGGCGATCTCGGTGTGTATATTATTTTAACAGTGTTCGGCGTAATGTTTGCAATTCCGCTTGTCATGCAGGTTTGCCAGGCATTTAAGCCGTTGGACGAACTTCTTAAGTTCCCGCAGACCATTTTGGTTCGTAACCCTACGACGAGTAACTTTAAAGACTTGTTCGTAATTATGGGTCAGTCCTGGGTACCGTTCTCCAGATACATATTCAACACCGTATTTATTACGGCTGTAGGTACCGCCGGTCGACTTTTGATTGCGTCCATGGGTGCGTATGTACTTGCAAAGTACGATTTTCCGGGCGGAAGAAAGCTCTTCGTCATGATTACCACGGCGCTTATGTTCAATAACTATGTAACCCAGATTCCGTTGTATCTTGTATTTGCGAAGTTCGGTTGGATTGATACCTTCCTGGCTCCGATTGTGCCGGCTCTTGCGGCTCCGATGGGTCTCTTCCTTATGAAGCAGTTCATGGAAGGTATTCCGGATTCCCTGCTTGAGGCAGCAAAGATCGACGGTGCCAAGGAATGGGGTATCTTTACAAAGATCGTAATGCCGAACGTAAAGCCGGCATGGTTGACCTTGATTATTTTCGCAGTACAGGAACTTTGGAATAATCCGCAGAACACTTACATTTATTCCGAGGAATTAAAGACACTTCCGTATGCACTTTCCCAGGTTACTCAGGGTGGTGTTGCTCGTCAGGGTGCCGGTGCAGCGGTTGGTTTGTTCATGTTGATTGTTCCGATCGGTATCTTCATCTTCTCCGAGAGTAACATCTTAGAGACGATGGCTAGTTCGGGTATTAAGGAATAGGAGGAGAGAATTATGAAGTTTAAGAGAAAAATCGCAGCGGCTCTCCTCGGGGCAATGGTAGTCATTGCAGCCTGCCCGGCAGGAGTTGCCAGTGCAACGGAAGTAAACAGCTATACGTATAATTACGATTACTGGGGCTTGGAGTATGAGTCTCCGGATGCTTACCAGCCGATATCTTATACCGACGGCAAGGCACTGGGAATCACGGCGTTTAAGCAGGCTCAGGGCATGTTTGTACGTGACAACAGCATTTATGTTGTGGATACCGGTAACAACCGTATCGTTGAGATTGCGGTCGAGGGTGAGACCATGACGGTGGCAAGAGAGATTACCGAATTTACCGGTGAGTCCGAAGTGTTGACGTTATTAACGCCTAGGGATGTGTATGTAGACACCAACGGTGATATCTACATTACCGACCAGGGCAATTTCCGTATTCTTCATTTAAATAAGGATTTGGAGCTTATCAAGGAGATGGGCAAGCCGGACAGTCCGCTTCTCGATCCGGAGAATCCGTTTGAGCCGGATAAGATTGTAGTTGACCGTGCGGGACGTATGTTTGTTCTGGCAAAGAATGTCAACAAGGGTGTTATGCAGTTCGAGCCGGACGGTGAGTTCGTCGGATTCATCGGTGCAAGCGAAGTTACGGTCAGCCTTATCGACCTTATAAAGAAGAAGTTCTCCACTAAGGCACAGAGAGAGCAGATGGTTGACTTTGTGCCGACGGAGTACAACAACCTCTATATTGACAGCAAGTCCTTTATTTACTGTACCACAGATAACTTTGCGGAAGCTGATTTGGATGCAGGTACCGCAAAGCCGATTCGTAAACTCAATTCCCTCGGCGGCGATATTTTGATCCGTAACGGCGGTTGGGTTCCGAGCGGTGACTGGTACTGGGACGATGCGGCCGGTATGAACGGTCCGTCCCGAATTGTTGATATTACCGCAATGGATGATGAAACCTATTATGTAGCAGACCGTATCCGAGGACGTATTTTCGCATACGACGATCAGGGTCACCTGTTGTATTGCTTCGGCGGTCCGGGTAATAAGCTCGGTTACTTCATGTATCCGATTTCCATCGTGCATATCGGAACCGATTTGTACGTTCTGGATACCACCACAGGCGGAATTACCAGATTTGCCAGAACCGAGTTCGGTAACCTGATTCACAGTGCGCTTGATGAGTATTCCGTAGGTGATTACGATGCATCCGCAAAACACTGGGAGAAGGTACTTGCCATGAACGGTAACTACGAGCTGGCTTATATCGGTATCGGACGTTCCCTTCTTCGTCAGCAGAATTACGAAGAGGCAATGGAATACTTTAAGGTAATGCGTGACGATGAAAACTACTCCCGTGCATGGAAGTATTATCGTAAAGATTGGATTGAAAACAATCTCGGCTATGTAATTGTAGTATTGGTGGTTCTCGGATTTATTCCGGTAATTATCAAGAAAATCAAAAAAATCAGATGGGAGGCGAGAATGCAGTATGAATTTGAATCTGAAAGCAAAAATAAATAAGCAGTCCTGGACGAGATACTGGGATTCACTTAAGTATTCGCTGTATGTATTGACTCATCCGTTTGATGGCTTTTGGGATTTGACCCATGAAAAGAGAGGTACCTTGGCAGCTGCAAATACGCTGTTAATCCTCACTTTTATGACGAATCTTTGGAATTTGCGTTTTGAGAGTTTCTTATTCAACGCTACCCGTTGGGAACGTATCAATATCTGGTCTCAGATTTTGGGTATTCTGGCACCGCTTCTTCTCTATGTTGTGGCAAACTGGTGTCTGACCACGTTGTTCGATGGTAAGGGACGTATGAAGGATGTTTATATGGGAATGTGTTATTCCCTGACCCCATACATTCTCATTATGAATCCGGTTACCATCATCAGTAACGTATTGACGAAGGAAGAGGGTGCGTTTCTTGCATATTTCGAAGTTATCGCACTGGTATGGGCCGGGGCATGGATTTTGATTTCCGTAATGCAGATTCATGATTATTCCTTGATGAAGGCGATTCTGGCGATTGCGTTCTCCGTTGTGGGTATGATGATTATCGTATTCTTAATCATGTTGTTCTTCAGCTTGGTAAGTGATGCGGTACTGTTCTTCATCTCCGTGGGCAAGGAACTTATATTCCGCTTCAACTAAACGAAAGGAGGAAAATTAGGTGAAAAAGTTAGTTAAATTTCTGGGATTCCTTCTTTTGGCAGGTGCGCTTGCCGGTTGTACCGAAGAAGTGGTAGAGAAGGAAATCGAGATTCGTGAGTATAAAGAAGACGATTATGCCGGAATGGATTTCAAGTTAGAAAGTGAAGATTTGATCTTTGAACTTGATAAGGCCACCACACAGTTTACCGTAACCCAGAAGTCTACCGGGAAGGTTTGGACCTCTTGTCCGACCGCAGCCGCAGACGATCCGATTGCGGATGCCGCAAGTAAGCGTCAGTTGCAGTCCACAATCATTATAAAGAATTCTACGGAAAACGAATTGTCTACAATTTTTAATACCTTTGAGCATAGTATTACCAACGGTCTCTATACTCTTGAGAAGCCGGATGCAAATTCCGTTAAGGTAAACTATTCCATCGGTAAGGTCTCCAAAAAGTTTATCATTCCGCCGTCCGTGCCGGAAGCACGAATGATGGAGTGGTATGATAAGTTGGACAGAAGCATCCAGAAGCGTATCGAAAATGCATATCGTAAGATTGATATTAACGATTTGCTTGCAACCGATGATAAGAGCGAACTCCTTGCAAAGTATCCGGATTTGGAGACGACTTGTGTATACGAGATGCGTTCCGCAACTAAGGATCACGTTAAGGAGAAGTTAGAGGAAGCTTTTGCTGCAGTAGGTTATACCGAGGAAGAGTATGAGAAGGACCTTGCGATTTATGCAACTGCAAGTGAGGAAGACGCAAAAGTATACAATCTTTCCATCGTATATCGCTTGGACGGAGACGAGTTAATCGTTGAACTTCCGTTTGCGGACATGGAGTTCGATATGAAGCGTCCGATTACCGAGCTTACGGTTCTTCCGTATTTCGGTGCAGGCTCCACGGAAGATACCGGTTTCCTGTTTGTTCCGGAAGGCTCCGGTGCAATCATCAACTTTAATAACGGAAAGACCAACCTCAGCAACTATTATGCACAGCTCTACGGTTGGGATTACGGTATGAAGCGTGATGTAGTCGTAGACGAAACGAGAGCGGCTTTCCCGGTATTCGGTATTTCCCATGCCGACGGTGCTGTACTCGGCATTATTGATGAATACAGTACCATTGCAACCATTCAGGCAGATGTTGCAAATAAAAAGCACAGTTATAACTTCGCTTATGCGAGCTATGAAGTAGTACACGGAAGTAAGATGGATATTTCCGCAAAGAGTGATACCACGCTTATTGCTTACGAGAAGGAATTACCGGAAGGCAGCATTAAGCAGACCTATCGTTTCTTGGAAGGAACCACTTACTCCGACATGGCAAATGCTTACAGAGAAGATTTGCTTGAGAAGTATACCGGCCTTCAGAAGAATGAAGACGCAAACATGCCGATTTCCGTTGAGTTAATCGGTGCGATTGACAGAGTGAAGCAGGTTCTCGGTATGCCGGTAACGCTTCCGGAAGTATTAACCGGTTTTGAAGATGCCCAGACCATTTTGGGTGATTTTGCAGAAAACGGTTACGAAAACCTTTCCCTTCGTTATGTCGGATGGATGAACGGCGGTATCGATCACTCCCTTCCGAAGGATATTGATCTTACCAAGGGAATGGGCGGAAAGAAGGGCCTGGAGTCCTTGGTATCCCTGGCTGACAGTGTCGGCGCGGATATTTATCTGACCGGACGTGTTCAGAATGCGTATGACAGCGGTTTGACGGACGGTTTTGTTAAGTCCCGTGACGTTGCAAAGTATTTGAGCCGTGAAGTAGTAGAGATTCCGGAGTTCTCTAAGATTTGGTTCTCCGATTTGAACGAGTCCAGAAGAGAACATCACTTCTTGCTCAGACCGACGGTTTGCGTATCCTTAATGGATAGTCTTGCAAGCTATGCGAGCAAGACCGGCGCAGGTGTAGGATTTGAGGATGTAGGTTATCTGTTAAGCGGTGACTACAACCAGAAGAGACTTACCACCAGAGAAGCAGTAATGGATATGCATACGGAGAAGCTTGCCGAGATTAAGGCAGCAGGTACTCCGGTAATGATTACCGCAGGTAATGAATATGCACTTCAGTATGCGGATTTGGTAACCGGTATGAATCTTACCGGTAAGGAATATATTCTCTTTGATGAGCAGGTTCCGTTCTATGAAATCGCAGTTCACGGTCTTGTGGATTACACCGGTAATGCGGTGAACTTAAGCGGTGATGCAATGGGTACCGTTCTTGAGGCGGCAGAGACCGGTGCAGGACTTTCCTTCACATTCTATTCCGAACCGTCCAGTTTGGTTCAGGGAACCGAGTTTATGGATTTCTTCGGTGCGAACTATGACGGCTGGAAAGACATGGCAAATGAGTACGCAACGCGTTATGAGAAGGAAATGGCAGGTCTTAACAATAAGTTTATTACGGAACATCGCATTCTTGCGGACGGTGTTACCGCTACCGTATATGAAGACAACACTGTTGTTTATGTAAATACAACGATGTCCGAGTACACGGATGAAAACGTTACGATTCCGGCAAGAGACTATAAGGTAGAAAGGAGTGAGAAGTAAGTGGCAAGAAAGAAGAAGACAAGAAATTTACGCAGACGAAATGCGATTGCGGGATATTTGTTTATTTCTCCGTTTATTATCGGCTTTTTGGTATTCCTTGTAAAGCCGATGATTGAGTCCTTTCGAATGAGTCTCAGTAAGGTTATTATCGCTGCTTCCCAGAAGGAAGGTGCGAACGGCTTTATTATGGAGCGTATTACCACTTGGAAAGAGTCCAACTACTACAGAGCGTTTTTCTACGATCCGGACTATAAAAACCGTTTGGTAGATTCTCTGAAAAACATGGCAATTCAGGTGCCGGCGATTATCGTGTTCAGCTTCTTTATCGCATTGCTTCTGAATCAGGAGTTTAAGGGCAGAGGTTTTGTAAGAGCAATCTTCTTCCTGCCGGTAATTCTCTCCTCCGGTGTTATTGTAGGTCTTGAGTACAACAACACCCTGATGTCCGGTATGAAGGATCTTATTGCGGAATCCGGTGATGGCTTTAGTATTACCGCTTCCCTGGAGACGATTTTACGTACCACGGGTATCGGAGGTAAGATTTTGGATCCGGTATTTAGAATCATTGACGGAGTGTATGATGTAGCGATTGCCTCCGGTATACAGATTATTATCTTTATTTCCGGTTTACAGACCGTATCCACCAGCATGTACGAAGCTGCAAAGATCGAAGGCTGTACCGCATGGGAGAGCTTCTGGAAGATTACTTTCCCGCTTGTTAGTTCAATGATACTCGTAAACTTAGTTTACACTACGGTTGACTTCCTTATGAGAACAGATAATCAAGTCATGGACCTGATCACCTTGAAGGTAAATCCGCAAATGGAATACGGCTTAAGTGCTGCGATGGCATGGAGCTATTTTGCAATTGTTGCGGCAGTCCTCGGTATCTTGTCCGCCATCATTTCAAAGAAGGTGTACTATTATGAGTAAAAAAGTTAAAATTCAAAAAAGAACGGATTTCTGGGAGAGAAACCGAAAGACCAACGGATACCTTCTCAAGAAGAAAATCGGAGAAGTGGGTTACCGTGTCATTCGCGCAGTGCTTCTGTTCGGCCTGTGTTTCCTTATCCTTCAGCCGTTAGTTAACAAGCTTTCCGTCAGCCTTATGAAAGAGGCAGATTTGTACGATGCTACGGTAATTAACGTACCGCGTAACTGGACGTTAAGTAATTTCAAAATGGTTGACGAGTTAATCAACTACTGGAAGTGTATGTTCAATTCTTTATGGGTGTCTTTTCTCTGTGCGACACTTCAGGTAGTAGCAGCTACATTGGTAGGTTACGGTTTTGCAAGATTTAAGTTCCCGTTCAAGAATTTCTGGTTCGGTTGCGTACTTTTGTTAATTATTGTACCGCCGCAGACTATCATGAGCCCGTTGTACTTAAACTTCCGTTACTTTGATATTTTCGGTATCTTTAAGGCAATTACCGGAGACAGCTTGAATCTTCAGAAGTCTATGGCACCGTACTTGATGATGTGTGCGACTTGTATGGGTCTTAAGTGCGGTTTGTACATATTCATGCTTCGTCAGTATTTCCGCGGTGTTCCGAAGGAACTGGAAGAGGCGGCTTATGTAGACGGTTGCGGTAATCTTCAGACCTTCATCCGTATCATGCTTCCGGATGCAAAGTCCATGATTATTTCCTGTTTCCTGTTTGCGTTTGTATGGCAATGGACCGACTCCTTCTACTCCAAGATGTTCCTTGGTAAGATTGAGCTGTTGCCGAAGGGATTAAACTCCATTGCAGGACGTATCGACCAGTTTGTAGTATCTTCCGGTATCGGTACCCAGGCAAGTACCGGTTTGTTAAATCAGATGATTTCTACCGGTTCTTTGATGGCAATTGTCCCTCTTTTAATCCTTTATCTGTTCGCTCAGAAGGGATTTGTGGAGAGTTTGAGCCAAACCGGTATAAAAATGTAACAAAAAAATCAAAAGATTTTAAAAAAAAGCTAGCATTTTGTAACAAAGTGCGGTATAATGTCTTTGGAAGTATTTAGATAGTGGCGCGAATGCGTTAGCTATAGAAAAGAGGAGCGACGATTTAATCGTCAGATGGGACGCCAAACCCAAAAACTAAAAGGAGGAATTTTGGTATGAGAATTAAAAAGTATGCTGCAGCTTTCCTTGCTGCAACAACCGTTCTTGGTAGCCTTGCTGCTTGTGGCGATGACAAGCCGGTAGTAACCCCGACCCAGCCGCCGGTAAGCGACGATCAGGGTAGTAAGGATGATGAGGGTGGTAAGGATGATACCCCGACCGCAACCCCGACCCCGGCTGCAACCCCGATCCCGGACAGAGATCTCGGTGGTATGGAAATCATCATCGGTGACCACTGGTCTCCGGAAGAGCCGGCTGAGCCGACCAACGCTCAGGAAGAGGCTACTGCAAAGTATCGTCAGGAAATCTTCGCTAAGTACAACTTTAAGATGCAGTCCAAGACTGTTGCAGGTTGGGGCGAGATGACCGATACCTGTGTAAACTCCATCACTGCTGGTGAGCCGGCAGCTCAGTTGTTCGAGCTTGACTACAGATTCGTAGCAAAGCCGATGGCTAACGGTCTTTTCTATGACTTAGCTACTCTTGATGAGCTTGACTTCTCCGAGGATAAGTGGAGCGTTGCAGTTAAGGAACTTATGACCAAGGGCGACAGCATCTACGGTATGAGAGCTCAGAAGGCAGAGCCGAGAGGTGGCGTTGTTTGGAATAAGAGATTGTTCGAAGAGGCTGGTCTTGATCCGGATCTTCCGTACGATTTACAGGCTAGCGGTGAGTGGACCTGGTCCAAGTTCGAAGAGCTTTGTGCTAAGTTGACCCGCGATACCAATGCTGACGGTGTAACCGATATTTACGCTACCGTTTCCCAGGGTGCAGCTACCATGGGTTGTTTAGTTGCTGGTTCCGGTACCGACTGGTTCGTAAAGGATGCTAACGGCAACCTTGTAAACAACATGGGCTCCAAGGAAGTTCTTGATGCACTTAACTTTGCTGTAGATCTTTACCAGAAGGGCTATGAGATGCCGCAGCCGGCTGATTCCCAGTGGGATTACTTCATTCCGGCATTCCAGGAAGGTAAGGCAGCTATGCAGTTCAACGAAGAGTATGTTTGTCAGCCGGGTAACATCTACGGTGACGGCATGGAAGATGCAGTTGGTTTCGTAATGCCGCCGAAGCCGGACGGAGCAGCAGCTTACCGCAGCTATGTATGTGATAACATCACCATCATTCCGTCCTGCTACGATGCAGAGACCGCTGGTAACATTGCATTCGCATACAATGTATACACCATGGCTACTCCGGGTTATGATGACCCGAACGACTGGAAGGAAACCTACTACAACCACTTCGAGGATGAAAGAGCAGTTGATGAAACCATCGTTATGTTCAACGACGGCGTAAGCACCTTCTTCAAGTTAGAGACCCTCGTTCCGGCTGACTTAGGTCCGGACCTTCTGTGGGTATATCCGTTTGCTAACGTAACTCCGGCAGATCAGGTTGCAGCAATCAAGGATTCTTGGGATGCAATCCTTGCTGAGGTTAATCAGTAAATTATAACATAGGTTAATTAACATAAGGGGTAGCTTGCCTGCCCCTTATGTGTTACCCTGAAATAGGCGGGAGACTGGATGGAAAGGAGTGTTTTGTATGAGAAGAGAGAAATTAATTGGTGTTTTAGCGATAGTTACGACCTTTCTTTTTGCAGGATGTTCCGGCTCCGTGGAAACAGGTCCGGTTCCGACGATTACGCCGAGACCGACAGGAACTCCGGCACCGACGCCGACTCCGGGAGTTGTCGTTGAGCAGCCGGTAGAGGGAGATGTAGTAGAAACGGAAAGTGTATACGACACGAAAAAGTTTAAAGAGTATTATGAGAAAGAAAATAAGTTGCCGGAGTTGGACGAGGCCTATAAGGACTTGTTTACAATCGGTGTTGATGCATTAGTAATAGATGTAATGGATGAAGGGAGAAAAGCTATTCTGAAGGATCAGTTCAACAGCCTCAGCGTGAAGAGCGATTTGTCCCCGAATAATATCATGGATTATGAGACCTCAAAGGTGGCCGCCGACAAGACTCGGATTGCGTTGAATTTTACCGGCGCGGATGCGATTTTGAAATTTGCACAGGAAAATAATATTCCGGTACGCGGTCCGAAGCTGATTACCTATGAAGTGCCGGAATGGGCATTTACAAAGGATTTAGACCGTGCGCAGGTGACAGAGACAGCCAATGAGGACGGTACCACGATAAAAACAATAGAGTATGCGTCTGCGGATGTGATTAAGGCTCGTATGGAAAATTACATTAAGGATGTGATTACCTATTGCAACACGAATTATCCGGGGCTGATTGTTTCTTGGGATGTTCTGGATGATCCGATTAATTCCGCAGAAGAGAACACTGCAAAGATTCGTTCGAATTACTGGTATCAAGGCATCGGTGAGGATTATTATGTAACGGCGTGTCAGATCGCAAGAAAGTATGCGACAGCGGACCAGAAGTTGTTTGTTTCTCAGGTTGATTTGCATCTGGCAGCAACCCAGAAGCCGGCATTGGAGATGATTAATTCCTTAAAGGACCAGAGTTTAATTGACGGTATTGCGGTTCAGGCTCATTATACGGCCACTACTCCGAACGTTTTTGATATGGAGAACCTGTTTAAGGCGATGTCGGATACGGGCCTTGAGCTTCACATAACCGAATTCTATGCGGATACCAATACGGGAGATATGGGAGACTTCGATTTAACTCCGGAAGAGTTAATCGCCAGAGGTGTAAAGCGTTATAAAGCGTTGATGACGAACATTGTAAATTATGAGGAAAAGAAGGGAATTGATATTGCAGGTATTACATTTGAAGGACTTACGGATGATACCAGCGCCTTGAACGAGCCGAAGGAGTACTTCGATGAGGTTTCCGGAGAGAGAAAATTCGGTGTTAAGCTGGAAAGCTACCCGTATTTGTTTGACGCAGAGCTGAAGGCAAAGGAAGCGTTTTTTGCGGCTTTGGGAGATAAGTCTATTAAAGGATATTAGTATATCAGAATCATGAGAAGTGAGGCTGAATTCTGAGCGTGTTCGGAGTTCAGCCTTTTTTATATCAACCGATGAATATTAGGACATCGGAGTATAAGATGCAGATGTGAAAGGAGCAGAGTATGAAGAAGTATCAGGATGAAAGTCTTTCTTTTAAGGAGAGGGCAAAGGCGTTGGTTGCCGAAATGACGTTGGAAGAGAAGGTGTTTCAGACCTTACACTGGTCTGCAGCTATCGAGCGTTTGAATATCAAAGCGTACAACTGGTGGAATGAGGCATTGCACGGTGTCGCAAGAGCCGGTGTGGCGACGGTATTTCCGCAGGCTATCGGTTTGGCGGCAGCCTTTGATGAGGATATGATGGAGGAAGTCGGCGATCATGTTTCCACCGAGGGCCGTGCGAAGTTTAATATGCAGCAGAAGTACGGCGATACGGATATATATAAGGGGCTGACTTTCTGGGCTCCGAATGTCAATATTTTCCGTGACCCGCGTTGGGGAAGAGGCCATGAGACATACGGTGAGGATCCGTATTTGACGTCCCGTCTCGGCGTGCGTTTCATTGAAGGAATGCAGGGAAAAGACGAGAAGTATTTAAAAGTAGCCGCATGCGCAAAGCATTTTGCGGTACATTCCGGCCCGGAGGATGTGCGTCACAGTTTTAATGCGGAAGTTTCCAAGCAGGATTTATATGAGACTTATTTACCGGCTTTTAAGGCTTGTGTAACGGAAGCAAAGGTTGAAACGGTCATGGGCGCTTACAACCGGACCAACGGAGAGGCTTGCTGCGGAAGCAAGACATTGTTGCAGGACATTCTGCGAGAGGAATGGGGCTTTGACGGTCATGTAACCAGTGACTGTTGGGCAATCAAGGATTTCCATGAAGGGCACGGTCTGACCAGCTCTCCGGTGGAGTCGGTGGCACTTGCCATGAATAACGGATGTGACTTAAACTGCGGTCACATTTATGTGAATTTGCTGGAAGCCGTAAAGCAGGGGTTGGTATCGGAGGAGACGTTGACCCGTGCAGTGGAGCGCTTGTATGTGTCTAAGATGCGTCTCGGTATTTTCGATGCGCCGGAGCACGTTCCGTACAACACCATTGACTATTCCGTGGTTGACAGCAAGGAGCAGAAGGCCTTTAACCTGGAGGTGGCAAAGAAAACTCTTTGTTTGTTAAAGAACGAGGGTGGTGTATTGCCGCTTGATAAAGCAAAATTAAAGACCGTGGGAGTAATCGGTCCGAACGCTAACAACCGTAAGGCGTTAATCGGTAATTACGAAGGAACCGCATCCGAATATATTACCGTATTAGAGGGTATTCAGGAATATCTGGGAGAAGATGTAAGAGTCCGCTATTCCGAAGGCTGTCATTTGTTTAAAAATAAAGTGTCCGGTCTCGGTCAGGAAAACGACCGTATTGCAGAGGTTCGGGCGGTTTGTGATGCTTCCGATGTGTTAATTGCGGTTATGGGTCTCGATTCCGGTCTGGAAGGTGAAGAGGGAGATCAGGGAAATGAGTTTGCCAGCGGTGACAAACCGAATTTGGAGCTTCCGGGATTGCAGAATACGGTACTTCAGACTATTTATGAAAGCGGCAAGCCGGTAGTGCTGGTACTTTTGTCCGGCAGTGCGCTGGCATTCCCATGGGCGGAAGAACATATTCCGGCGATTGTACAGGCGTGGTATCCGGGTGCACAGGGCGGTCGTGCCGTGGCACAGATGTTGTTCGGTGAGTACGCTCCGGAAGGTAAGCTTCCGGTTACGTTCTACCGCTCTTCTGAGGAGCTTCCTGCTTTTACGGATTATGCCATGAAGGGAAGGACCTATCGCTATATGGAAAACGAGGCGTTGTATCCGTTCGGTTACGGCCTCAGCTACACCTCCTTTGCGGTTAAGGATGTTTCCTTGTCCGGTACGGAGATTGCAAAAGGGGAAAACATTATCGTCAAAGCAACCGTAGCGAATACCGGAGACTATGACGGAGCGGAAACGGTACAGGTTTATGTAAAGGCAAAAAATGTCGCGGAGGCACCGTGGTTCCAGCTGAAAGGATTAAAGAAGGTACGTGTGCCAAAGGGGGCGGAGGAAAACGTTGAGCTGGTGTTAAAGGATGAAGCGTTTGCGTTGTATGATGAAGAAGCGAAGTTTGTGTTAAACGAGGGCTTGTATGAGGTGTTTGTAGGTACAAGTCAGCCGGATCACAGAAGCGTTGCATTGACCGGAAAGAAGCCGCAAAGTTTTGAAGTTGTATGTAAAAAAACGGAGATTTTATAAGATAAAAAGCGAAAGGGCTTTTGCAGATATACTGCGAAAGCCCTAAATTGTTGAAAAACAAAAATTAAATCCTAATTTAATTTTGCAAGAGTATCTAAAATGTTACTGTCAGCAATCGGTGTAAAGTGTTCTTTGTAATAAAGCAGTGAGGCATTGCCGGCCGGTGCGGAGCATCCGTATTCGGAAGCAATGTTGCAGAGCTTATTGAAATCTTCTGCGGTGTGTCCGGACATTCCCAGGAGCAAATAGTAGCTGTCATCCGCAGAGTTTTTGAAAAGCTCCGCCACGCCCCGGTAGCGAGGAGCTGCGATTGCGGCGAAACGGCAGACTGCCTGTAAAGAATCAAAGGTATAGACCTTTGTAAGAGAGTCCGTCTTTGACTCAGCGGAAGTTTCCGTGTTTTTGGAAAGATTGTCGGCCTTTTTGTTTAACAAATCTTTGAACTGGGAGAAATAGTTCAGAATCTCGTCCGCCAGTGCCGGAATCGGCGCTTTTTCGGAATGAGATTCCTTTTCGGCAAACGGAGTGAAGTTGGAGAATCGGGAGTCCAGTTCTTCGGAATCTTCCATTTTGGTTACCACAAGAACAAGACAATCCGCATCCACCGGAATCGCTTCAATCATCAGAGGCATATCCTCGGTTTCGAATCCGCACTCGTAAGATGCCATTTGCACTAAATCACGGAATAGGGCCTTTGCTTTTTCACTGCCGTAGAACAATTCACTTAATTGTAGCTGACGTTCCTGTAAATCTTGCTTATTTAACGTACAACGAATCTGTGTATCGCTTAAACGCTCGATTGTCATGAGTATGCACCCCCTTCTTCGTGTTATACAAAGTATATAGTAATTTTCAACGAAAGTCAATAACATAAATTGTGAAGTTTGTATAAAGAAGGTAAGGAAAATCAAAGGGTTTACATTTGGTAAAACTATACAAAAATCGGACAAAAGTTTGTGGATTTTGCGAAGAGAAAAAGACTTGCACAAGATATCGGAACGGCGTTATAATAACTACAGGTGATAGATCACCGGCAATCCGACGGAATATAAGGACAAATCAGCCTGTACCGACGCAGGCAGAAAGGAGAAGATGGAAAAAGATTTATTATTCGGGAAATACCGGGTTCTGCGCCTGCTTGCAAACGGCAGCGGAGGAGAGGTGTTTCTGGCGGAACACAGTGTACTGGGTGAACGCCGCATTATTAAGCGACTGCTGAAGAACAGGCCTTTTTACGAAGAACGTAAGAGGGAAGCACACACGTTAAAATTGTTGCATCATGAAGCAATTCCCCGGATATATGATATTGACGAGGACGAAACAGCGTGTTATATCATCGAAGAGGATATGGGTGGGGAGACTTTACATGATTTTCTTTTCAGGCAGAAATGCCTTCCGACATCTTTTATATCACATTATTCCATTCAACTTTGTGAAATTATTGAATATCTGCATCAGAACGGGATTCTTTATCTGGATGTAAAACCGGAAAATATTATGATTTGCGGCGACCGATTGGCGCTGATTGACTTTGGCGGTGCAATACAAAAGACAAGGTATTCCGGGGTGGTGTTCGGTACGCAGGGCTATGCGGCACCCGAACAATACAACGGTATGGCGGAAGAAAGTTCCGACATATACGGAATCGGATGCGTACTCGGGGTTATGCTGGGAGAAAGGAGTAAAGAAAGAAAAGAACTGTTCCGAATTTACGAAAAGTGTGTGCGGGAGAATCCTGCGAAACGGTATACAAGTGTGTTTGCGTTAAAGGAAGAACTGCGAGAAGTATGTTACGGTACCAAAAAGAAGGAACATCGTAAAGTGTGCGGTTCTTTTGGGTGCATCGGGGTTATCGGTGTACATGAAGGGGCGGAAAGCAGTGCTTTCTGTACCTTGCTGGCGGCATATGTCAATGACAGAGAAAAAGGACGGATTGCATGTATTGATATGTCGGGCCGGCATATATTCGAACAGCTTTATGAGGGCATGTTCGGAGGACAAAAAACGATACCGGACAGTTTTTTGCTTCAGGGGATTTGTTATGTTCCGGAAGGAAGCAAAGGATGTATCGGCTCTTATAAAGCGAAGGGATACACAACGTTGATTCTTTGTTTCGGAGAGCCGAAAGGACATCTTTGTGAAGAGTTTCTTTGTTGTGACAGAAGGTTTGCCGTGGGAGCGTTGTTTCCTTGGCGTCTGCAGGCGTGGAATGAATTTTCCGAGTGCCTGGAAGGCGAGGGAGTGAAGCACAATGTTACGGCGGTGTTAACCGGAGGAGAAAAGGAGCTGTTGCCGATACGGTTCGGAAAGGTCATCGAGCTGCCGTATGTGGGAGATGCGTTGCTTCCGGACAAACAAACGGAAAAAATAATAAGAAGCGTGGTCTGAAACGGTATCGGATCACAAATGTGCTTCCGGAGGCGTTTTTGCATATCACACAGGTTCTACCTCCGGTGACCCTAAAAGACCGTCATGCCGAAACGGAATGAAGACAGCCTGTTCTCTCAAAAATGGTTGCGGCAGAAGATGGGGCATGACGGTAAAATGGGGTTGATTATTTTTTGCAACTTGTATATACTAAATTACAGTAAGATACAGAAAAGAGGAAATGCCCGTGAAGAAAAAAAGCGGAATTACGATTATCGGAGTGTTTGTGGCACTGCTTTTGGTTGCAGTGGTTCTTTGTGTTGCGCTTGTTCGGAAATACACTCCCAGTAAAGAATATATTGCACCGAAAGAGGTGCTTTCGGCGCCGGAGGGAGAAGCGTATATTACCTTATGGCAGGAAAAATATGAGAAAAACGCACTGCTTTTAAACGGGGGCGTTTATATAGATTTAGAAACAGTGCTTGCCCATATAAATAAAGAGTTTTATTATGACGAGGAAGAGTTGGTGTTGTCTTATACGACACCGACGGAGATTATCCGTGCGTATCCGATGGAGGCGGCTTATTACAGTAACAAGACAAAGAAGGAGCTTTCGAGGGATCCGATTCTTACAAAGAGCGGAGTGCCGTATGTTTCTTTGGAATTCGCCGCCTTGTTTTCCGACGTTTCTTATACTTATTTTGAAGAGCCGGCGCGGGTGTTACTTCGTACAGGGGCAAAAGATGTATTGGCTTTAAAAGCGGAGAAGGATACGGCAGTCAGACTGGCTGCGGATATCAAGAGTCCGGTTCTTTGTGATCTGGACGAAGGAAGCGTGGTATGGTATGTGGATGCCGGAACGGAGACGAGTACGAAATTTGTCAAGGTTATGACGGAGGACGGTATTTTCGGATTTGTAAGAAAGAAGGATTTAAGCGAGACCTATCATGAGTCTTATGCCTCGGATTACAGCCCGGAAGAGTATTCTCACAACTTATCCGATGAGGATGTGATTCTTGGCTGGCACCAAGTGACAAATAAGAACGCCAATGCAGGTCTTGAAAATCTGATTAAGAATAATAAGCAACTGACGGTAGTGTCTCCGACCTGGTTCAGAGTAGCGGCTCCGGAGGCGGAAAATCCGATTTTGTCTCTGGCGGATGCGGCTTACGTGGAGAAAGCGAAGTCCTACGGTCTGGAGGTATGGGGACTGGTAGATAATTTTGATATTTCCGACATCGAAGGGTTTGATCCGACGGAGAATTCATATCGGATTCTTTCCTCTACAAAAGAGCGCGAGGAGTTAATGAATGCGTTGGTGGCGGAAGCAATTCGTTACAATCTGGACGGATTGAATATCGACTTTGAGATGCTTTCCCTGCAGACGGGACCGCACTTTATCCAGTTTTTAAAAGAGCTGTCGGTAAAGTGTCGCGCAAACGGTCTTGTTCTGTCCGTTGACAATTATGTGCCGTCGGCCCATGCGGCATATTACGACTGGAAGAGTCAGGGCGAGGTGGTGGATTATGTTGTAATTATGGCGTATGACGAGCACTATGCGGGTTCCGAAACGGCGGGTTCCGTAGCTTCTTATACGTATCTGACTACGGCGGTAGATAATATACTGACCATGGTTCCGAAGGAACAGGTTATTATGGCGGTGCCGTTTTATACAAGATTATGGACCGAGACGAAGGAAAACGGAACGACGAAGCTGACCTCCGAAGCGCTTGCTATGGTAACGGCGGCAACGGAGCTTTCGAGAAATAATGTTACGCCGGTATGGGACGAGGTGACCAGGCAGTACTACGCCGAGTATGAAAAGGGCGGTGCAACCTGTAAAATCTGGTTGGAGGATACGCAATCCCTTCAGGAGAAGATTGCCTATATCAGAAAAGCGGATCTGGCCGGAATTGCGGTGTGGCGTCTGGGATTCGAATCGGCGGATGTATGGCCGTTGTTTTCCAAAGGAGTTCTTGCCGAGTAAAACAACGCATATAGTTTAGAAATTGCTTTTTCGGTGAGTCATGGGGAATGATAGAAAAAATATGACCGGTAGTTTGAGAAAGTATCGGCATATCTGGTTGTTGGTTTTGGTTTGCATGGTGTTGTTGCTGGCTAAAAGTAAAGCGGGAGAGCGGCTTGCTGCAGTGTTTTCCGGAAGGGATAGCGGGAGCGTTCCGACGGTTGTAATCGATGCGGGGCACGGAGGCGCGGACCCGGGAAAAGTAGGAAAAACGGGAGTTCCGGAAAAAGAAATCAACCTTGCGATTGCGTTAAAGTTAAAGGAACATTTGCAGGAGAACGGAATACAGGCCGTGTTGACCAGAGACAGTGATGACGGACTGTACAGTGCGGATGCCGCCAACAAAAAAAGAGAAGATATGGAGGCAAGGGTTCGGATTATTTCTGAGGCGAAGCCGGTGCTTACGGTCAGCATTCATCAAAACAGTTACCCCGCGGAAAGCTGTAAAGGTGCCCAGATGTTTTATTATACCGGTTCGGAGCAGAGCCGGCGTTTGGCGGAGATTTTGCAAAAAAAGTTTCCGGAAATGTTGCGGGACGGAAACAATCGACAGGCAAAGGAGAACAAGGACTATTACCTGCTTCGGAAAACCGCATGTCCCATTGTGATTGCGGAATGCGGCTTTTTGTCAAATCCCTCCGAAGAGGCGTTGCTAATCGGTGAAGAGTATCAGGATAAAGTGGCGGAAGTGCTGTGTGCGGGAATTCTGCAGTATATATCCGAAACAACGGAGAAATAATGGTGTTATATTCAAAGCTTCGGAAAGATGGAGCGAAAGGAAGGTTTTAAAACCGGATGAAAACGGAAATTGTGAAAATAAACAGGGAAACGTTTCAGGAAGAAGAGTTGGAGTTTGCGGCACAGTGCCTTCGAGAAGGAAAATTGGTGGCGTTTCCGACAGAGACGGTATACGGGCTCGGCGGAAATGCCTTTGATGCAACTGCTTCCGCACGAATTTATGCGGCAAAAGGGAGACCGTCGGACAATCCTTTGATTGTGCATATTGCGGATGCGGCAGCCCTCACAGAGCTGGCGGCAGAGGTGCCGGATGCGGCGTATCGTCTGGCTGAGGCATTTTGGCCGGGACCGCTTACCGTGATTTTAAAAAAGAGCGACAAGGTACCGAAGA
>CALBKM010000046.1 GCA_937895705.1 uncultured Clostridia bacterium | reverse complement strand
CAGGAGACCTTCCTGTTCTCCGGTACGATTTTCAATAATATCCGCTACGCAAAGCCGGATGCTACGGAAGAAGAAGTCATCATGGCGGCCAAGATGGCAAATGCCCACGATTTTATTACCCGTATGCCGGACGGCTACAACACCTATGTAGGTGAAAAGGGAAGCCGCCTCTCCGGTGGTGAGCGTCAGCGTATTGCCATTGCGAGAGCAATTTTGAATAACCCGAAGATTTTGATTCTCGATGAGGCAACGGCAAGCCTTGATACGGAGAGTGAATACTTGATTCAGACTGCATTGGAGCGTTTAACTGCCGGGAAGACCACCTTTGCTATCGCACACCGTCTGTCTACGCTGAAAAATGCAGACCGCCTTGTGGTCATTGATAAGCACCGTATTGCGGAAATGGGCAGTCATGACGAACTTATGAAGCAAAAGGGTATCTACTACGGTTTGGTAACGGCACAGCTTGAGATGCAGGCGAAGAAGGAAGAGGTAAGTGCGTAGTTTTTGTGACTTTGTAAGTAAAAAAATGTTTGACACATAACCAAAAGAAGCGTATAATGAATAGCGGTATATGACATACCGCTATTTTATTTTTTTTGGAGGGAACATCTATGAACAAAGGTACTGTTAAGTGGTTCAACAACCAGAAGGGTTTCGGTTTCATCAGCGATGAGCAGGGTAACGATGTATTCGTACATTACACCGGCATTGTATCCGAGGGCTTCAAGTCTTTGGAAGAGGGTCAGGCTGTTGAGTTCGAGATCGTAGAGGGCGCTAAGGGACCGCAGGCTACTAACGTAACCAGATTGTAATTCAAGTAAGTTTTTTACGTGTACCTTTTTCTCATATATAAATTGTTTTAGATTTTTATACGGAATAAAGTTATATTGTAATAACGAATTGAAGTAAGGGGATATCGGTATTCGATATCCCCTTATGCGTGCAGGCAAAGTGAGCATGCAAGCCGTTGTGCAAGATGATAGATAACTATATACAGAAAGAGCGAGGATAGTGATGGAGAAGAAAGAAAAAAAAGATAAGATGGGTAAGTTCGGAAAGAGCGTACTTTGGGCGGTGGCCAGTTATGCGGGGATTTCTCTGATTGCGGTGGTCTGCTCGGTACTGCGTGGTAACATACCGGGAAGCGGTAACACGGGAATCTCTTGGTTTGTGGTTTTTGAGACGATACTGTTCCCTGTATTGTTTTATATTGCCGGCTACGTGGGTTCGAAAAAATGTGAGTTTGACAAATTCAAAACGTATAAGATCTGGCTGTTCTCTTTTGCTTTTTCCGCAGTCTTACTGTTGTTGTGGTACATACTGTTGGAGTTATACGTGGTTTTGAATCTTCCGGCAGCGGAAGGTGTGCGGACGGTAGATTTGTTCCTTCGCAAAATTACGGTAATACGGGACTATGAAGTAAAGTATTTAGCGGAAACCGACGGATATAAGTACGGAATTTTGCCGCTGATTCATTTTGTATTCCGCATGATATACTGTTTGCTGTATTCTTTGGGGAACAAGAAGTACGCGGCAGTAAAAAAAGAGACGGAGCGGAAAAAACACGTCGTTAGACGAAAAAATGTGATCACGTAGGTTCGGCAACGAGTAGGAGAGTCGTTTATGAAGCTGATTGTCAGATACTGCAAGCCGTACGCCTGGAGGATGCTGTACGGTTTTTTGATAAAGATTGTGGGTACTTTTGCGGACCTTGGTTTGCCGTGGGTGCTTTCTTACATATTGGACAATGTGGTACCGTTAGGAGAAATCCGACCGGTGCTTTATTGGGGTGCTTTTATGTTGTTTTTGGCGGTGGCGGCCCGGTATTGTAATATTTGGGCGAACCGGAAGGCATCGCTGGTGGCAAGGGATGTGACACGGGCGGTACGTCACGATTTGTTTGTCAAAACCATGGGACTGTCGGGCAGTCAGACAGATAAATTGCATATTCCGTCGCTGGTATCCAGAATGACTTCCGATACCTACAACATTCATCATATGGTGGGGATGATGCAGCGACTCGGAGTCCGTGCGCCGATGATATTAATCGGCGGTATTATCATCACGCTTACGATGGAGCCCGTACTTACCCTCGTTCTTGTAATTCTTTTGCCGATTCTGGGCGGTTTGATTTTTTATATTTCGCGAAAAGGTATTCCGTTATACAAAAAAGTGCAGTCTTCCATGGATTCCATGGTGCGGATTATGAGAGAAAATATTTCCGGAATCCGTGTAATTAAGGCGTTATCCAAGACCGAATACGAGAAGAAGCGTTTCGGCGAGGCGAACGACGGTATGCTTGACAGAGAGTTGCATGCGGGAAGTGTCATGGCTTTGTCGGGCCCGCTTATGGGGCTTTTGTTAAATATCGGTCTGACCTTAGTCGTTATTGTGGGGGCTTACCGCGTAAACTCGGGAGCCAGCGAACCGGGAAAGATTGTGGCGTTTCTTTCTTACTTTACCATGATTTTAAATGCGGTCATTATGATTAACCGTATTTTTATGGTGTCTTCCAAAGCTACTGCTTCTGCAGGACGTATTGAAGAGGTGCTGGAGGCTCCGGAGGAGCTACTTGTGCTTAATGCAGAGGAGTTGGAACGCAGGGAGAAGGAAGTTCCGCATATTGAGTTTAGGAATGTTTCCTTCGGATATCATGCGAAGGCGGGAGATACGGAGAAGTATTGTATCAAAGACATTTCTTTCCGAATTTATCACGGAGAGAGCCTCGGCATTATCGGATCTACCGGTAGCGGAAAGACCACTCTTTTGAATCTTTTGATGCGTTTTTATGACGTGTCGGAAGGACAGATTTTCATTGACGGAACAGATATTAGGGAGTTTTCACTGGCCGGGCTTCGAGAACGGTTCGGTGTGGTATTCCAAAACGATGTGGTGTTTGCGGATACTTTACGGGAAAATATAGCCTTCGGAAGAGAACTTTCGGATGGGGAAGTGGCCCTGGCGGCGGAGCATGCTTTGGCGGAGGGCTTTATTGCCGGCAAGGAAGAAGGCTTTTTACATAAGGCTGCCATAAAGGGAGCTGACCTGTCCGGCGGACAGAGACAGCGTCTGCTGGTGGCAAGAGCGTTGGCCGGAACGCCGGAGGTGTTGCTTCTGGATGATGCGTCTTCGGCACTGGATTATCGTACCGATGCCGAAATTCGAAAGAATATCAGAGAAAATTACGGTGATACCACAACGATTCTGGTGGCACAGAGAGCCTCCTCCGTAATGCAGATGACCCATATTCTTGTACTGGAAGAGGGAGAATGTATCGGGTACGGTACTCATGAGGAATTGATGAAACTGTGTGATGTTTATCGCGAAATTGCCGAACAGCAAATGGGCGATGTGGAATAGGGGGTGAGCGAGGATGAAACGATTGTTGCGTTATATGGCGAATTTTAAATATCATCTGTTGCTTGCCCTGGTGTTGGCAATTTCCAGTAATTTGCTGGCGCTTGTGGGGCCGTCCTTGTCCGGTAAGGCAGTGGACGCCATTGCTCCGGGAAAAGGGAAGGTAGATTTTGATACGGTCTGGTATTATGCGGGACTCATGATTGCTTTTTACGTGGTTTCGGCGTTACTTTCTTATGCGTTGTCCATATTGATGCTGAGGATTGCGCAACGTATGGCGGCACGAATGCGGCAGCAGGTGTTTGACCGACTTCTGGAACTTCCGGTCAGTTATTTCGACCGCAATCAGGCGGGGGATATTATCAGCAGAGTGTCTTATGATATCGACGTGATTTCTACCTCGGTATCCAATGATTTTGTACAGGTAGTCGCCGGATTTGTTACCGTAATCGGTTCTTTGGTGATGATGCTTATTATTTCACCGCCCCTTGTGGTGGTAATGTTTCTGATGATACCGTTGTCTGTGTATTACACTCGTTTTATGGCAAAGAAGACAAAGCCGATGTTTCGGAAGCGCTCCGCAAAAGCCGGTGAATTGAACGGTATGGTAGAGGAGTTGATTACCGGTCAGAAGACCATTCAGGCCTATGCGAAGGAACAGGTTATGACGGACCGCTTTGACAAGCAGAACGAGGAGGCGGTAACGGCCTACTATAATGCGGAGTATTACGGTAGCATGATCGGACCGACGGTCAACTTTATTAACAACTGTTCCCTGACGGCGGTGACGGTGGCGGGATCGGTGTTGTATCTGCTGAAGAAGCTTTCTCTCGGTGATATTTCTTCCTTTGTGCTGTATTCACGGAAGTTTTCGGGACCGATTAACGAGTTGGCCAATGTCATCAGTGAAATCCAGTCCGCGCTTTCCGCGGCGGAGCGTGTGTTCCGTGTCATTGAGGAGCCGGCGGAAGCAGAGGATATTTACGGTGCAATTGAGCTTACCGGAGTAAAGGGAAACGTTACCATGAAAAACGTGGATTTTTCCTATGTACCGGAAAAGCAGATTATCAAAAACTGGTCTATGGAGGCAAAGCCGGGAGAACTGGTGGCAATTGTAGGTCCTACCGGAGCGGGAAAGACAACCGTAATTAATCTTCTCATGCGTTTTTATGATCCGCAAAGAGGGGAAATCCGTGTGGACGGGCATGAGAACCGGGAGGTGACCATGAAGAGTCTGCGGTCCTCTTATGCCATGGTATTACAGGATACCTGGGTGTTTGAGGGGACGGTGCATGAAAATATTGCCTACGGAAGAGAAGGAGCCACAAGAGAAGAGGTCATTGCTGCGGCAAAGGCGGCGGGGGTACATGAGTTTGTAAAGCGGCTTCCGGAGGGGTACGATACCGTAATCACAGAGGATGGCGTGAACCTTTCCAAAGGGCAGAAGCAGCTGTTGACCATAGCCAGGGCAATGCTTTCCGAGGCAAAGATGCTTATTTTAGACGAAGCGACGTCGAATGTCGATACGAGAACGGAGCTTCGGATCCGCGCCGCAATGTTAAAGCTGATGGAAGGAAAGACCTGCTTTGTGATTGCGCACCGGCTGTCCACAATCCAAAATGCGGACAGAATTATCGTTGTAAACAACGGAGAAATCGAGGAAAGCGGAACTCACAGCGAATTGATGCGAAAACAAGGGTTTTATTATAAACTTTATGCTTCACAGTTCCGGTAAAATGTGATAGAATAGATTAGAATAATAAGACACAGAGTGAAGTGTGATTAGGGGAACGCGTGAACTGTGACAGGATAAAAGGAAGGATATTATAATGAGTGGATTTTTTAGTTCCGACAACAAGTTTTTTGTTTTGATGAGTAAGATTTTTGACATGCTGGTGCTCAGCCTTATGTGGCTGTTACTCAGTATATCCGGTTTGACGATTCTCGGCTATTTGATCGGTACGGGAAAGGTGATTGTGGGAAGTGCGCCTTTCTTCGCGATTCTTTTGCTGGCTGCGGCACTTACCAGTTTGATCGGACCGTCAAGTACAGCATTTTATTATACCGTAATGAAGGTAATCCGCAGAGAACGCAGTTATTTGTTTAAGGAGTTTTTCCGTTCTTTTAAACTGAATTTTAAGCAGGGCGTGTTCCTTGGGGTTATGTACGAAGTGTTGGTTTTTGTGGGAATTGTCGATTTTATGTATTTATTGGAATTGTCCCAAAACGGTTCGAAAGTCGGCGGATTTATGCTGGGGGCGTTTATCGTCCTTGTTGTGTTTACTATATTTTCTGCGATTTACATTTTTCCGGTATTGTCCCGTTTTACGGTAACTACAAAGAACTTGATTAAGTGGGCATTCTTTATGTCGTTCCGTCATATCGGATGGACGCTGCTTCTTGCGGTAATGTTTATCGGAACTGCGGTATTAATGTATTATTCATTCTTTTTTATGCCGCCGCTTTTAATTATACTGCCGGGTGTGTATACTTTACTTGCATCTTTTCCGATGGAGCATGTGTTGAAACGTTATATGCCGGTGGAAGAGACTACGGACGAAGAGTCTGGTGTTGACCGATGGTATAATGAGTAGGTAACCGACAAAATTCAGTCAGGAGGGTTCTATGGAAAAAAATTTGTACGACATGATGCATTGGGGAAGAATCGAAGCCGTGGTATATGCGGAAGAGGACAAGCCTTATGATTTCTTAGGTGCGCATAGGACCGAAAACGGCACCCTGATTCAGGCATATTTTCCGGATGCCAGCGGAGTAAGCGTTCTTTATCGCGGAAAAGAGTATCCGATGGAATGTGCGGATGAAAGCGGCTTTTTTGCTGTGCTGATGGAACAAAAAACTATGAAGACCTATCGGTATCTTGTAAAATACGAATCCGGAGAAACGGAGACGGAAGATGTTTACCGGTTCGGTACTACGTTGTCCGAGAAGGAGATGGAGGCCTTTTCCGAGGGAATCCACTATGAGGCGTATAAAATGCTGGGAGCCCACCCGATGACTGTAGACGGTGTGGACGGTGTGCGGTTTGCCGTATGGGCACCGAATGCCATTCGTGTCAGTGTTGTAGGTGATTTTAATTTCTGGGACGGAAGACGGCTTCCGATGCACCGCCATGAAAAGTACGGTATTTTCGAACTTTTTGTACCGGGTGTAAAACAAGGTGATATTTATAAGTATGAGATAAAAATAAAAGGAGGCCTTTCCGTGTTAAAGGCCGACCCGTTTGCTTTTTCGGCGCAGAAGCGCCCGGATACGGCTTCGGTGGTGTTTGATTCTTCTTCGTTTGACTGGAAGGATGGGACTTGGCAGAAGGAAAAGGCAAAGGTTTTGTCCAAAGAAAAGCCGATGTCGATTTACGAACTTCATCTCGGCTCTTTTAAGAAGCCGGCGGAAGAGGACGGAAGCTTTTACAATTACCGCGAACTGGCAGTGCTGGTAGCGGATTATGTGAAAGAAATGGGATACACTCACATCGAGTTACTTCCGGTGATGGAGCATCCGTTTGACGGTTCCTGGGGATATCAGGTAACCGGCTATTATGCCCCGACGGCTCGTTACGGTACGCCGGAAGACTTTAAGTTTTTTGTAAATTATATGCACGAGCGGAATATCGGTGTGATTTTAGACTGGGTACCGGCGCATTTTCCGCGAGACACCTTCGGTCTTGCAGAGTTTGACGGAACATGTCTTTACGAACACAAGGATCCGCGTCAGGGCAGTCACCCGCATTGGGGCACTTTGATATTCAACTACGGCAGACCGCAGGTGTCCAATTTCTTAATTGCGAATGCCATGTATTGGGCAGAAGAGTTCCATGCCGACGGTATCCGTATTGATGCGGTTGCGTCTATGCTTTATCTGGATTACGGGAAGCAGGACGGCGAGTGGGTAGCCAATAAGTATGGAGGTAACGAGAATTTAGAAGCAATTGAGTTGTTTAAACATCTGAATTCCATGATGAAGAAAAGAAACCCGGGTGTTGTGATGATTGCGGAGGAGTCTACGGCATGGCCGAAGGTGACGCATGGGGTAGAAGACGACGGTTTGGGTTTTGATTTCAAATGGAATATGGGTTGGATGAACGATTTTACCAATTATATGAAGGCGGACCCGGTGTACCGGAAGGGAAATCAGGGGGCGCTAACCTTCAGTATTCTGTATGCCCACAGCGAAAATTTTGTACTGGTGCTTTCCCATGACGAAGTGGTACACGGAAAGGGTTCCATGGTGAATAAAATGCCGGGAACATACGAGCAGAAGTTTGATAATCTCCGGGCGGCTTACGGTTACATGATGACTCATCCGGGGAAGAAACTGTTGTTTATGGGACAGGATTTTGCCCAGTTCGCGGAATGGAACGAAGCCAAGAGTCTGGAATGGGAGCTTACGGAACAGTATGAGTCCCATCGTCAGATGCAGAACTATTACAAGGCACTGAATCATCTGTACACATCTCATCCGGCACTGTATGAAGGTGATTATGTACAGGAAGGCTTTGAATGGATTGACTGTATGGATGCGGACCGCAGTATCATTACCTTCCTTCGCCGTTCGAAAGACAGTAAGGAACAGCTTCTTGTGGTATGTAATTTTACACCGGTGACCCATACGGAGTATCGTGTAGGTGTACCGTTTGCCGGGAAGTTTAAAGAGATTTTTAACAGCAGCAAAGCGGAGTTCGGAGGGAACGGTGAGGGGAATCCTCGTGCGAAACGGTCCAAGCCGGTGAATTGGAACAACCGTGACAACTCCATCGAACTTACGATTCCGGGACTTTCCATGATGGTGTTCTCCTGTGAGGAGGAAGAACCGAAAGCAAAGACCGGTGAAAAGAAATCTGTAGCAAAGAAGGGAACAACTGCAAAGAAAGAATGTAAGGCAAAGTCTGCGGACAAGAAGACTCCGGCGAAAAAGATTTCTGTTAAAGCAGTGGAAAAGGATAAATAAATTTAGGAGGAACAAAGGATGGACTGGACAGTTTTAGAATCATTTCTGGATGCGGCATGGCCGAAGGCGTTCGAAATTGTAAAGATTATTGTAGCAGCACTTTTAATCTGGTTTATCGGCAGGAAGGTAATTAAGCTTATATTAAAATTTGTGAAGCATGCTTTTGATAAGACCGATTTTGATGATGGTGTGGAAAGTTTTCTGATGTCTCTGATTCGTATTTTGCTGAATGGCATTCTGATTGTGATTCTGGCAGGTACGGTAGGCATTGAGACCGGTTCCGTTATTGCACTTCTCGGTTCTGCCGGACTTGCTATCGGTCTTGCTTTACAGGGAAGTCTCTCCAATTTTGCGGGAGGCGTGCTGATTTTAATATTAAAGCCGTTTAAAATCGGTGATTACATTGTGGTAAATGGCATGGAAGGTACCGTTACCGGTATTGATATTTTCTACACGAAGCTTCGTACCGGGGATAATCGTGTGGTAGTGCTTCCGAACGGAACGCTTTCCAACAGCAATTTAGTCAACGTCAGTCAGGAACCGATTCGTCGTGTGGATTTGGTGGCTTCCGTGGATTACGGTAGCGATATGAAGAAGGTAAAAGCGATTTTATTTGACATTGCTTCCGATTTGGAGTATTCTTTTGAAGATGAAGGACATCCGGTACAGGTGTATGTGAACAGTTATGAAGCCAGCTCCATTGATTTGGGACTTCGTTTCTGGGTAAAGGCAGAGGATTACTGGACCGCAAAGTGGGAAGCTACCGAGCAGATTAAGGAGAAGTTTGACGCTGCGGGTATCAGCATTCCGTTCAACCAGTTGGATGTTATGATTAAGAATAAATAAGAGATAATGAGGGAGATTACCGGTATGTCAGAAAAGGTAACGGATTTTTTCGGGATTGACGTGTTTAACGACACAGTCATGGCGGAACGCCTTCCGGAAGAAACATATGCAGCTTTAAAAAAGACAATCGAAAACGGAGAAGAATTGGATGCACAGGTGGCGGAAGTGGTAGCAAATGCCATGAAAGACTGGGCAATCGAGAAGGGGGCTACCCATTATTCTCATTGGTTCCAGCCGATGACCGGTATTACTGCGGAAAAGCATGATGCATTTATTACTCCGGCACCGGGCGGAAAGGTAATGATGGAGTTTTCGGGAAAAGAGCTTATTAAGGGTGAATCCGATGCTTCCAGTTTCCCGAACGGCGGACTTCGTGCGACTTTTGAGGCCCGGGGATACACCGCATGGGACTGTACATCTCCGGCTTTTGTCCGTGAGGATGCGGCAGGAGTTACCCTTTGCATTCCGACAGCCTTCTGTTCTTATACCGGAGAGGCGTTGGACAAAAAGACTCCGCTTCTTCGCTCCATGGAAGCGTTAAATACCCAGGTGCTCCGTATTTTGAAATTGTTCGGCAATGACGATGTAAAGAGCATTTCCTGTTCCGTAGGTCCGGAGCAGGAGTACTTCTTGGTTGACCGAGCCAAGTTTTTAAAGAGAAAAGACCTTATCTTTACCGGACGAACCTTGTTCGGTGCTATGCCGCCGAAGGGCCAGGAGATGGACGACCACTATTTCGGTACCTTAAAGGAGAAGGTTGCTTCTTTCATGAAGGAGTTAAACGTAGAGCTGTGGAAGCTCGGTATTACCGCCAAGACTCAGCACAATGAGGCGGCCCCGGCACAGCACGAGCTGGCTCCGATTTATGATATTGCGAATATTGCGACCGACCATAACCAGCTGATTATGGAGGTTATGAAGAAGGTAGCAAACCGTCACGGCATGGAGTGTCTGCTTCACGAGAAGCCGTTTGCTGGGGTAAACGGTTCCGGTAAGCACAACAACTGGTCCATGGTAACGGATACCGGCGAGAATTTATTCAAGCCGACCAAGAAGCCGCACGAGAATATCCGTTTCCTGTTGTTCCTGTCCGCTATTTTAAAGGCTGTGGACGAGAATGCAGAGCTTCTTCGCTATTCCGCGTCCTGTCCGGGCAATGACCACAGATTGGGCGGTCACGAGGCTCCGCCTGCGATTATCTCTATCTTCCTGGGTGAGCAGCTGGAGGATATTTTGGCGCAGATTAAAGAAAACGGTGAGGCGACCGAGTCCAAGAAGGGCGGTAAGCTGAACACCGGTGTACATACTCTTCCGGCATTAAAGAAGGATGCAATGGACCGTAATCGTACGTCTCCGTTTGCGTTTACCGGAAATAAGTTTGAGTTCCGTACCGTCGGTTCTTCCATGTCCATTGCGGATGTGAACTCCGTACTGAACACTATTGTGGCTGAAGCTCTTTGTGAGTTTGCGGACGAGTTGGAGCAGGCGGCGGATTTTGAGGCTGCGGTAAAGGAGCTTATCGCAAAGACCGTCAGAAAGCATGAACGTATTGTGTTCAGCGGTAACGGTTATTCCGAGGAATGGGTAAAGGAAGCTGAACGGAGAGGTCTTCCGAACATTGCGTCCATGGTAGAGTCCATTCCGGCCCTTGTCAGCGACAAGACCGTTCGTATTTTTGAAAAGCATCATGTACTTTCCGAGGCAGAGTTACATTCCCGCGCCGAGGTAAGCTATGAGATATATTCCAAGGCAATCAATATTGAAGCAAGAACCATGGTGGATATGTCTGCTAAGCAGTACATTCCGGCGGTGATTCAGTACACAACGGAATTGGCAAACTCCATCAATACCATCCGTCAGGCTGTGCCGGGTGCGGATGTGTCCGTACAGGCGTCCATGTTGTCCGAAATTTCGGAGCTTTTGGTAACGGCCCGGGCAGCTCAGAAGACATTGGAAGCTTGCATTGAAGAGGCCGGTAAGAAGACAGCCGGTAAGGAGCAGGGCTTATACTTCCGTAAGTCGGTGGTTCCGGCAATGGAGGCTCTCCGTGCACCGATTGACAAGCTGGAGATGCTGGTGGCAAAGAAGGACTGGCCGGTACCGAGTTACGGCGATTTACTGTTTGAGCAGTAAAGACAGGAAATTGAATGTTTGCAGGTACTTTGGGATAATAAACAGAGCAAAGTGAAAGGAAGGCATCTGCCTTCCTTTTATAATTAATTGTTATATTTTTCCAAGAGAAGATAACGAGTTTATCAGTTGATAACGGTGCATACTAAACATAGTTTATGTGTTCTCTTTTGAAACGGAGGATTCGGTATGCCGGCGACTTATACGCATTTTCGGTTCGGGCAGGATGTAAAACAGCGTCTGCCGGAACGACTCAGAAGAATTGTGGACTTACATGAAGATTTGTTTGATGTCGGGCTTTATGGGCCGGATATATTGTTTTATTATCACGCAGCGTTGGCAAATCCGGTGAGCCTGACCGGATTCCGTATGCATAAGCGGAATGCCTACGGATTCTTTCGACGGAGTTTGTCTTTAACCGGGGATGAGAAGGCACTCTCTTATATGTTGGGTTTTATTTGTCATTTTGCACTGGACGGACAATGTCATGATTATATTGCAGGGTATGAGAATAAATACGGAGTCCGGCATCTGGAAATTGAGGCGGAACTGGACAGGAGTCTTATGGTGACGGATGGGTTAAATCCATTTGAATACCCTTTGGCGGGACATGTGGTGCCGACGACGGAAAATGCGGAGGTGATTCAACGGTTCTTTCCGTGGCTGTCGGTACGACAAATCAGAGGGACGCTTCGAGATATGCTCCGGTGTCATCATTTTCTTTCCGCAAGAGGCGCAATGAAACGGGCGACTTTGCAGATTTTGTTTGCGACTACGGGGACTTATCGGTTGCTGTACGGATTGGTGATAAAAAAACGTCCCAGTGTGAGGTGCATGGAAAGCTGCCGAGAGTTGAAGAAGATATATTGGAAGTGCGTGGATATGGCGGTGGAAATGATTGGGGAGTATATGGAGGCAAGGGCCGGAAAGAGGAGACTTGGTAGAAGGTTTTACAGGAGTTTTGCGGCAGAAAGATAAGGTTGCTATTCGGCGGTGAGTTAAGTATAATGGTAGAGGAATTGTTTTCGAAAACAAGCTTCTGCCATTTTGTTTTAGGGAGGATACCGAAATGAAGAACATCAAAGCAATTATTACAGACTTAGACAGAACCTTGCTTCGCACGGACAAGTCTTTGTCTTCATACACAATAGAAGTGCTGAAGAAATGCAAGGCCCGGGGAATTAAGGTGATGGCGGCCACCGCCAGACCGGAGCGTACTGTTAAAGAGTATGATGCGGTTATCGGTTTTGATGCGGTGACAGTGATGAACGGGGCAAAAGTAATGGTAGGAGACAAGGTGTTAACCTACGGAATTCCTGATGAACCGGCGGAGGAAATGCTTGCTAAGGTATGTGGGCGAAAGGAGTTTTTGTTCTCCGTGGAGACGGGAGAAATCCTTTATGCCGCAGAACATATTCCGGAGTTTGAATACACGTTACATACAAAGTTTCCGAAGTTGCCTGTGGGAGAGACGGCATATAAGATATTGGTTAGCGGTGAAGGCGCAGCGGAGTTTGTAAAAGAAAATCTTCCAGAAGGATTACACTGTACCGTGGCAAATGGGTATCTGGTGCAGATTATGAGTAATGACGCAAATAAAAGAAACGGCGTTAAGGTGATGCTTAACGCCTTGGGAATAGCTCCTGATGAAGCGGTGTATTTCGGGGATGATCAGGATGATGCGGAATCCATGCAGCTTTGCGGAATTGGCGTGGCGGTAGAAAATGCCATCCCGGAGGTTAAGTCCGTGGCGGACGAAATCGCGGAAAGCAATGACGAGGACGGCGTGGCACGGTGGATTGAGGAGCATCTGTTTTAAAGGATTGCCTTTATGGCTGCCTGCAGATGTTCAAAGGAAAACGGTTTATAAACAAAGTATTCCGCACCGTATTCCGTGGCGAGAGAGTGTACCTCTTCGCTTGTGTCGGCAGTCAGCATGATAACGTGAAGGGTCGGGTATTCTTTCTTGAGACGTTTCAGGATATCTAGACCGTTTTCGTCCGGAAAGTGCACATCTAAAAAGATACCGTAGGGAAGAGTCGTTTCCAATGCCTGAAACAGCTGATTGCTGTTTTCTACGGATTTTGCGGAGTAACCGAGATGGTGTATCATGTCGGTTACCATACCACCCATAAAGGCAGAGTCGTCACATATCAGAAAATGGTTCGGAAGGTTGCGGCCCAGCAAATAGTCCGAGGACATATGGAAAAAATCGGCCAGTGCACATAGCATGGTAAGGTCAGGAATAGAAGCACCGGTTTCCCATTTGGATACGGCGCCGATGGAGACACCCATCTCATTTGCCAGCTTTTCCTGAGTCATGGAGTGACGTTTTCTCAGTTCTAATATTTTTTTCCCTAAAATCATTAAATTTTCTATCATAAGAATCCTCCGTTATGCATATGAATGATTAAAATGTTTTGTACATGTACAGGTTTATTATAAAACCGATGGGGTGAAATGTCTATGGAGGTGTAGGAGAAAGAGGAAAGAGATATTTTCCTGCGGTTCAAATTTTGTCCGTTTGCCTCGTTTGTCTGAGCGCTTGTCTGAGCATAATGAGTGAAAAACAAAGAAGAAAGCAGTGCGTTATATGTGCATTGTATTGACAAAACAAGTTTGGTTATACTATAATATGGCTGAAAGGAGTTGATTTTTATGGCGACAACAAATGTAACAATGAGAATAGATGCAAATGTAAAGTCTCAATTACAAGAATTAATGGCCGATTTGGGCTTGGATTTGACTACCTTTTTTACTATGGCGGCAAAGCAGGCGATTAGAGAGCAGAGAATTCCGTTTGAAATATCAAGAGATCATTTTAATACTGAAACTTTAGAGGCTTTTAGAGAAGTAGAGGAAATGAAAAAGAACCCTTCTATGGTAAAATCTTATAGTTGTTTTGGAGATTTATTAAAGGAGATTGAGGGTGAATGTACAGAATAGTTGCCACCGGTAAATTTAAGAAGGATTTAAAAACGATTATTAAGCGTGGTTATAACATGAAGTTGATGGACGAAGTTGTTACAAAGCTTTCGAATGGTGAGAAGCTACCGGAAAAAAACAAAGATCATGCTTTGGTCGGAAATTATGCCGGTAAGAGAGAATGTCATATTACTCCGGACTGGCTTTTGATTTATGAGATAGATAACGGCGAACTGATTTTGTATTTAACAAGAACAGGGAGTCACAGTGAATTATTTTAGGAGGCATAGGCATGGACCTGTTTGAATATATGCGGACGGAAACGTCGAAAAAAGAATCCCCGCTGGCGGCGAGACTTCGTCCCCGGACCTTAGAGGAAGTGGTGGGACAGGAGCATATTTTGGGGGAAGGAAAGCTTCTTTCCAGAGCAATTAAGGCGGACAAGCTGGGTTCCGTGATTTTTTACGGACCGCCGGGGACCGGTAAGACCACACTTGCTCAGGTGATTGCTCATACCACCAGCTCCGAGTTTACCCAGTTAAATGCGACGGTAGCGGGGAAAAAGGACATGGAAGAGGTCATCGCCAAGGCGAAAGAGACTCTTGGCATGTACGGAAAGAAAACGATCTTGTTTGTAGACGAGATTCATCGTTTTAATAAGAGTCAGCAGGACTATTTGCTTCCCTTTGTAGAGGACGGCACGGTGTCCTTAATCGGTGCCACCACGGAGAATCCGTACTTTGAGGTAAACGGGGCACTGATTTCCCGGTCTGTAATTTTTGAGTTGAAGCCTCTTTCTAAGGAAAATGTGGAAAAGCTTCTCTATCGTGCCATTGAGGATACGGAACGGGGCCTGGGCGCCTATAAGGCGGTGGCGGACCCGGAAGCAATTTCTTTCCTGGCGGATGTGGCAAACGGCGACGGCAGAACGGCGTTAAATGCGATTGAGCTCGGTGTGCTCACCACGGAGCGTAGTGAGGACGGGCTGATACATATTACGAGAGAAGTGGTTGCGGATTGTATTCAGAAGCGTGTGCTTCGGTATGACAAGGACGGCGACAACCATTACGACAATATTTCCGCTTTTATTAAGAGCATGCGGGGCTCTGACCCGGATGCGGCGGTGTATTATCTGGCGAAGATGTTGTACGCGGGAGAGGAACCGGCCTTTATCGCACGACGCATTATGATTTGCGCAGCGGAGGATGTGTCCAATGCGGATCCGCAGGCGCTGGTGGTAGCGGTAAATGCATCCTTGGCAGCGGAACGCCTTGGTATGCCGGAGGCGCAGATTGTACTGGCCCAGGCAGCGTCTTACGTAGCATGTGCACCGAAGAGTAATTCGGCTGTGACGGCCATCGAACGGGCAATGAACTATGTGGCGACCCATAAGACGGCACCGGTTCCGGTGCATTTGATGGATGCCCATTACAAAGGGGCAGCAAAGCTGAACCACGGCATCGGGTATCAATATGCCCATGCATTCCCGAACCATTATGTAGAACAGCAGTATTTGCCGGACGGCGTGGTAGGTGAGAAGTTCTACGAGCCGTCGGAGCAGGGCTATGAAAAGACCCAGAAGGAATGGCTGGCGTTTTTAAAGGGAGAACAGGAAAAATAGTAAAAAGGAGATAGAAGATGAAAAAGAAAATAACGTTCAAGCAGATTGTGGCGGTAGTTGGCCTTTTACTGATTGTGGGAATGTATGTGGCAAGTTTCGTATTTGCGCTTATGGCAAAGCCGGGCGCGGAGGGCATGTTTATGGCCAGCCTTGTGGCTACGGTAATTGTTCCGATTGTACTGTATATTTTTATTGCACTGGATAAGTGGGCAAAGAAGAATGCCCCGGAGGGAATGTCTTTAAAAGAACTGCGTCAGTACAATAAGCGTATCAAGAACGGCGAGGACCCGGAGAAGGTAGCGAAGGAAATTGAGAAGAAGTACGGAATTGAAGAAGATGAAGTTGCGGAAGCAGATGAAACTTTTGACTCTTTAGAAGACTCTGAAGAAGAAAGTGATGTTGAGGAGTAAAGAGAAGATGAACCGACTGATAGAAGAAGTAAATGTCCTTTTAAAAGGACAGGACTTTTCCTATGCGATTTGCGGAGGTTTTGCTTTGGATTTGTTCCTTGGATATGAAACCAGAACGCACGGAGATATTGATATTCTTGCTTTTTGGGAGGATAGAGAAAAGATCATTACCTATATGCAGGCCAAGGGATTTTGTGTCTATGAGATGCTAGGTGGCGGTAAAGTACACCGCATCACGGATATTCGGACGCAGGAAAAACTACGAAAGAATATTTTCTGTTGTACCGAAGATTGTGAGTTGGCGCGCTTGTATGATACGGAAGAGCAGGATGTGTACTGGCTTGATTTTCAGCATACCGGACTGTCCAAACTCAATTATATTGAGTTTCTGTTTAATGAAAAAACGGAAAAAGAGTTTGTCTATATCAGAGACAATCGAGTGAAACGCGAGTTGGAGAAAGCAATATTACAAAAGAATGGTATGTCATATTTGGCACCGGAACTTTGTTTGCTGTTTAAATCCACCGATATCGAGCGCGAAGGATATCAGCAGGATTTTGAATTGACGATAGAGAGATTGAACGAGGAGCAGAGAGCATGGTTTGAAAAGGCCATGGAGATGTTGTACCCGAAAGGGCATGGGTGGAGATAAAATTTTTTATTGATATTTTTATTGAAAATATGATTGACAAAAGAAAAGAGTAGTTGTATAATCAACGAAAATAATGAAAAAAAGCTGGGAAGAGAAAAGTAAGTAGTTAGATATGTTACAGAGAGTCTGGATTGGTGAGAACAGGCACAGAAGGAACTACCGAAAATGGTCTCGGAGCTGCGTACCGAAGCATGTTTGCCAAGGCTACGACGGGTGCACCCGTTACAGTGATATACTATCGATGAATCATTTCTCATCCGTAGTTGATAAGGCCTATACCGTGAGGTGTAGGTGAATTTGGGGTGGTAACACGAAGCCGTTGCTCTCGTCCCTGAAAAAGAAATTTTTCAGAGAGGAGGGCTTTTTTTATTCTATTTTATCGCCAAGGGAAACAGTAAAACATCCTTTGCGAGAAACGAAGTGTCATAGGACACCGGAAATTTAGTTATCACACAAAAAAGAAATGAGGTAGATATTATGAAGAAAGTTTTAATCGGAGGAGCATGGCCGTATGCAAACGGTTCGTTGCATATCGGTCACATTGCGGGATTGTTGCCGGGGGATGTATTGGCAAGATATCATCGAGCAATCGGTGACGATGTGTATTTTGTATCGGGAAGTGATTGTTACGGAACACCTGTGGCAATTCGTGCAAAACAGGAAAACAGAACACCCCGGGAAATCAGTGATTTTTATCACGAAGAGTTTGCTGAATGCTTCGAAAAGCTTGGTTTTAGCTATGATGTATATTCAAAAACATCCGCGAAAGAGCATAAAGAGTTTGTGAGAGAATTTCACAGGAAGTTATATGAAAGTAAGCATGTTTACGAAAAAGAAGCTCCGCAGGCATACTGTGAAAGTTGTAATACCTTTTTGGCAGACCGGTTTATATTGGGAAAATGTCCGAAATGCGGAGCGGATACAAGAGGAGACCAGTGTGACGCATGCGGCAATGTCCCGGAGCCGGAGAATCTGTTGGAGCCGATTTGTGCGGTATGTGGGAAACCGATTCATTTCAAGAATTCGAAGCATTTATATATTGCAATTTCGGAGCTTACGGAGGAATTAAAGGAACTGGTGGATACTCATCCTGCGTGGCGAAAAAATGCCGTTGCGTTTACCAATCGATATATAGAGGATGGTTTGCGGGACCGTGCCCTTACCAGAGATTTGGAATGGGGAATCGAAGTTCCGAAAGAAGGTTACGAGAACAAAACGATTTATATCTGGGCGGAAAATGTATTGGGATATTTGTCTGCGAGCAAAGTGGCAGCGGATGAACGAGGTACTGATTTTACCGAATTGTGGGGCAAAGATGCAACGCATTATTATGTCCACGGGAAGGATAATATTCCGTTCCATACCATTATTTTGCCGGCACTTTTGTTTGGAAACGGTGAAGAATGGCATTTGCCGGATCGCATTATATCCAGTGAGTATTTGACCCTGGAAGGACGGAAAATTTCTACAAGTCACAACTATGCGATTTGGATAAAAGATCTACTGGATAAATACGAAACGGATTCCATTCGGTATTTCTTTCTGGCAAACGGACCGGAGAAAAAAGATGCAGACTTTTCCTGGAGAGAATATGTGAACAGTCATAACGGAGAACTGCTGGGAGCATACGGAAATTTTATCAACCGCTCATTGACTTTTATTGAAAAATATTTTGATGGGCTTGTACCGGAAGGAGTTTTGAGTCCGGAGGTAGAAGGACGACTGGATGCTTTGTATTCTTCTGTAGGAACGAAGATCGAAGGCGGAGCGTTTAAGGATGCCATAGATGAAATATTCGAATTTGTGAGATTTTCCAATAAATTCTTTGACACGGAACAGCCTTGGACCACAAGAACCACGGATATCGCGGCATGCGGAAACACGCTGTATCATTGCGTTCAGATTATTGCAAATCTGGCAGTGTTATTGGCACCGTTTTTGCCGTTTTCCTCGGAGAAAGTATGCGGCTGGCTCGGAATAAGCAATAAGTGGGAGAAGCAATCGGTGGCATCCGGATATAAATTGCCGGAGGTGGAGATTTTGTTCCAGAGAATCGATAAAAAGGTGATTGAGGAGGAAACGGAGAAGCTTAAGCAGATTGGAATTCAGTAAATTTGTTGGATAAGAAGAAAAAACTGCGCGGTGCTTGTAAGAACAAGGGCCGCGCAAAATTTTTTATGAATTCTCTTCCAATGTGCTTCCACATGGGTCTCTACTTATCCGGTTCTTCTCTCTGTATTCACTCGGCGTCATTCCTACGTTTTTTGTAAACTGTGTGATGAAGTAAGAGCAATATCGGTAGCCTAACGCATCCGCAAGTTCTTCAAGCTTTATCTCTGTGTGAATTAAAGATTGCTTTGCAAGGTTAAGCCGGTAGTCGTTTAAATACTTAATGATGGTGGACCCGGTTTTTGTTTTAAAGTCCTGATTCAGTTTTGTCCGGTTGACGCCGGCAACATTACAGACATCGGAAAGCTCGATACAGCTGGAATAATTGGTATGAATATAGTTCAGTGCTTTCTCAACCGGGGAACATTTTCCTTCTTGTTGTTCGTGCCACTGTTCCATGAAAATGTCGTCCAGTAAGTAAAGGGTCTGCAACAGATATCTTCGGATACGACAGGTCCACATCCCATCGCTCTGGGTAAGGCTTTCTACGCCCATCAGTTTAATCCACTGGCTTGCCTTTAAGTAGGAGGAAGCCGGGAGCTTTAACACTCCGTTACAACCGTGGTTGTGATTAAAAAGGGACATCATATTCCGGTCGTGTTGTTCGTGCAGTTCCTCAAAGGCATCGAGTTCAAGGGCGGAATAGTCCAAAGAACTATTCACAAACAGCGGATGGAAACAAATGGTTTGTGCTTTAAAGAAGGAAGGCTCTAACAACTCAAATCGGTCATTGTAACAGGTACAGAGAACAATCGGAGCTTCCAAGTCAAATTTCTCTCCGTTCAAGCGGAAGGAGATGCTTCCCTGCGTAAGAAGTGTCAGGCTGTAACGGTCCTTATACGGATATTCGGTAAAGGATTCGTTGGGCGCATATTCCAGTAAAATACGTCGGTTGTCTCTTAAACGGTCATAGGTTTCCAACAGCATACAATCACTCCCTTTGTTTGATAGGCTCATTTTATCAGATTTTTTCAGACCTTGCAACATGCTGCAAATCTTATAGTTAATTTGTGCAGAAATTGAATTTTCAAATGAGAAATAATCTGTAGAATAGGGAGTATAAAAAACGGAAGGGAAGCGATAGGATGAAACAAAAGAAGATATCGCCGGCAGTGGTGGAGAAATCGTTAAACTATTGTACCACCGCAAAATTTTTGTGGTCACTTATGGACGGTATGAAAACGCATTATTTGTTATTTTACTTCTGCTGTTTGGTTCGCACGGCGGCAAATGTGGTGTCACCGATTATTTTCGGTGAGATGATTGACTGTGTAATTTATGAGAATGATTTGCCGGGCTTTCTTAAAATCAGCATGGGATTTTTCGGAATCACGGTATTCGGTATCGCATTGCACTATGTAACTTATGAATTGTACAGTGTGGTAGGACACGGCATTCACAGAAGACTTCGTGTAAGGCTATTCCGAAAGCTGCAAACTTTGACTGCAGAGGAAATGACTGAATTGCGGCACGGAGATACCGGAAACATGATTTTGTTCTGGACATCGGAAGGTTTGCATTTTATGGTACGGAATGTGATACATAATGCCAACAATACGCTACGTATTTTGTTTTGTCTGATTATTATGTTTCTGATAAATCCGGTGTTTGGACTGGTTTCGGTTGTCATTGTGCCGTTATCGGTAATTGCCACCTTCTCTATCGGAAAAAGAATCCGTGCTAACAGTGGAAAATGGAATGAGATTTATGCAAAGTATGTCAATCGGTTGTTAGAAATTGCGGGTGCGTTTTCAGAGATTAAGGTTTGGGGTGCAAAGGATTATGTTCTGAAAAAATATAACGGGGATTTAAAGAAAATGAATCGTGTCCGGGCAAAAATCGAAGTGGATAATTGTGTCGGAAACGAGGTGTTAGTCAATATAAAAAATGTGATTCTGGTAATTCAGTACGGGTTATTGGCATATTTTGCCATCACCAAGGGTCTTCAGGTAGGAATCATTACCGTGATGCTTGCTTATTTCAACACCATGTCCGAGTCTTTAGCGGAAGTAGCAAGATATTATATGGATGCACAGCAGAGAATTTCGATTATTGAGCGGATTTATCGTTTCCTCGGAAAGAAGGGAATGGATAAGGATAAGAAAAACGTACAGCCGGGAAAACAGATAAATGAGATAAAAGTTAAGGATTGTAGTTTTCGGTATCAGAACAGTGAAATCGAGGTACTGCACGGAATTGATTTTTCTGTAAAGCGCGGAGAAAAGGTGGCTGTGGTGGGCGGTTCCGGAGCAGGAAAAAGTACGCTTCTCAATTTGTTGTTGGGATTGTATGAACCGCAACAGGGGGATATTTTGTTGGATGACATATCAATGGCGCAGATAGACAGGGATGTGTTGTACCGTCGTTTTGGTGCCGCTTTCCAGCATGTATTGTTATTTAGCGGAACAATTCGGGAGAATCTTGAAATGGGAGAAACGATACGGTCGGAGGTGCTTGAAAAGGCTTGCAGAAGTGCGGGAATTTCCGAATACATTTCGGAACAAAAGGAGGGCCTTGACACGGTGTTGGAACGTTGGGGCAGCAATTTGTCGGGCGGACAACGGCAGCGGTTCGGCATTGCGAGAGCCTATGTACAGGGAACCGATTTTGTGTTCCTGGATGAGGTTACCGCGGCGCTTGATACCGAGACAGAGGAACGGGTGCTGAGCAAATTGGATGAGGGATTACAAGGCAGAGGCTGTGTGATGGTTTCCCATAGGTTAAAAACCGTGGAAGCCTGCGACCGGGTGATTGTGCTGAAAGACGGAAAGATTTGTGCGGAGGGAACACCGCAGCTGTTGCGGGAACAGTGTGAAGAATACCAAAGCTTGTTCGGCCTTACGCAGAAAGGAGCATAGAATGAAGAAATTCAGATACCGTTTGACGGTTTGGAAATGGTTGCTTCCTTTTTTGGGCAGAGTAAAATGGGCCTATGTGGGAGATATTGTTTCGGATTTACTGATTCGTGTACTGGATATGTTGTTTCCGGTGGTTTACGGTATATTGCTGGAAAAGATTATTATTGAAAAGCAAAGAGATTTACTGGGATGGGTGTTAGGTGCGTATCTTGCATTGCAGATTGTGAAGTCAGTGTTGAAGGTACTGCAAATTCATTGTCAGAACAAGGTAAATCATAAGGTATATCGAAAACTGCGCGTTGCGATTATGGAAAAGTATTTCGGCAGAAAGTTTCCTGCGTATCAGACACTTACCACCGGTGATGTAAAAATGACGGTAGAGGATGCGGTAAATAAGTTGAACGGCTTTCAGACTCAGTTTTCACAGTATTGTCTTAACGGTATTTTCGGTGTTCTGATGGTGGTGGTATTGTTCGGAATTGATTGGAGAATGGCACTTGTATGCGTTGTATCCATTCCGCTTACCTTTTTTATGGACCATGCGGTAAGTAAAGCGGAGAAGGGTTATGTTGAAAAGAGGGAGCAAAACATGGCCTCTTGGGTAACCTGGATGGATGAAACCGTTAAGTCATGGAGAGAAATCCGGATTAATCGTTGTGAAGCAAAGCGAGAGGCGGAATTTACGGAATTTCAGACAAACGATGATATTTTTCACGGAAAGTGGATACGGTTCTGGGTTACGAGGGTGTTGGTAATTCCTCAGATTAAAGATGAATTTATCATGCAGTTTGTGTTGTATTTTCTCGGTGGAATATTGATTTACTACAATCAGCTTACCATCGGTGTGTTGCTGGTGTTTGTAAAGTACTTCGGAATTCTTTCCGACAGTGTAAAGGCGGTGTCGGAGTCCGATGCGAATTTGCAAGCAGAGCAAGTACACTATGAAAGAATTCGCCGCCATTTAAGTGAGGAAACTTTGATGGAGAAGGACGGAACCAGACTTCCGGATACGCTTACGGTACAGTTTGACGCTGTAACCTTTGCTTACGGAGAAAAGGAGAAAAAGGTATTTGACAGGAAAAGTTTTTGTGTCAGAAAGGGCGAGAGAGTCGGTATTTCCGGTGCCAGCGGTACCGGAAAGAGTACACTGGTAAAGCTCCTTTTGGGGCAATTGGAGCCTACGGAGGGACAGGTTTTGTACGAGGGGATTCCTTTTGACGAGATTTGTAAGGAGGCCTTTTATAAGAAAATCGCCTATATCAGTCAGGATGCAAAACTGTTCCGGGAGTCGGTTGCGGAAAACCTGCGACAGGGAAAAACGGATGCTACTGAAGATGAAATGAAGGAAGCTTGTAAAAAGGCAAGAATCTATGACTTTATTTCCGAGCTTCCGGAGGGACTGGAAACGGATATCGGAGAAAACGGTTCCATGCTGTCAGGGGGACAGCGGCAGCGGATATTGCTTGCCAAAGCCTTTCTTCGTGATGCGGAGTTGTATGTCTTTGATGAAGCAACCTGTGCATTGGACGGACAGGTGGAAGAAGAAATATGGGACTGCATCAAACAAATTCCGAGGGACAAAACAATCCTTATTGTTTCGCATAAGGAGGATGTGTTTAAGAATTGTGATTATGTACTGAATACTTAGGTTTGGAGGTCTGTTATGATTATCAGAAAAGCGAAGGGCAAAGACGCGGAAGATTTAAAAAAATAGTACTTTGAGTATCTGACGGCATATCCGCCAAAAGAGGAACAAGATATGTATGCATGGGCCAAGTTGCTTGATAAATTCGAGAAAGATGAAAATATGTATCTATTAGTAGTTGAGGAAAACGAAAGCGTTGTATCCACGGTACAAATGGCAATAATAGAGAGTCTGACACACAATATAAGACCTTTTGCCGTGATTGAAAATGTGGTAACACATATAGATTATAGGAACAAAGGCTATGCGTCCGCATTACTGGATAAAGCGTCAGAAATAGCGAAAGAATGTGGTTGTTATAAAGTGTTTCTGGAAACAGGCTCAAACAAGGAAAGTACATTGAACTTTTACAGAAATAACGGTTTTGAAATTGACAAAAAACATTCTTGTTTAAAAAGATTATAATTTTTTCAAGTTCCAACAGCTTGTATGCATACTTACTTTGCCTGCACGCAAGAATAGGGCCGATGTAGCTACGCAAGAGTAATCTACATCGGCCGTTTTTATTAATTATTAATTGTTATATGATTATCGACCAATCAAATCTATAAATGCTTTGGTGGCATATGAGAGAGGTGCATTTTTTATATATGCATAGCCGATATTTCTTTTAGGGAGTGGTGGGTAAAGATTTAGTTTTTTAATTTTCCCTTGTTCTATTTCTTCTTTTGAAAATTCTTCTATAACACATGAGATTCCAAGATGAATGGATGCAAGGTGAATGAGTAAATCATGCACAGCAACTTCAATCAGAGGGTTTAAGAATATATTTTTTCGGTTGAAGTTATCTTCGAGAAAAAGTCTGGATGAAGCGTTCTTTTCAAGAAGAATAAGAGGCAAATCTGCTAAGTCTTCCCACGAATAGGATTCTTTTTTCTCATAATTCGGACCGCATACAAAGACATCACTTATTTCAAAGCACGGTTCTATCACAAGCTCATCATCCGCAATAGGCATATTTACAAAAGCGAGGTCGGCTTTTCCTTCTTTTACAAGAGATAACATCTGAGAAGAATAGGAATTTGCCATTTTTATCCTTATATCAGGATACAGCGCATGATATTCTTCAAGGTATTTCAGAAGGAAATGTGTAGTTATTGTATCACCCGCAGCAATTGTTATTTCCCCGGATTCAAGATGACGAAGTCTTTCCAACTGATTCTCTCCCTGTTCTAAAGAATTAATTGCAGTTTCCACCTTCAGAAAAAGAAGCTTTCCCTCATTTGTAAGAGATACTCCTTGGCGAGTTCTTATGAAGAGCTGAACACCAAGGTCACTTTCCAACTGGTGCATGCATTGGGAAACAGCAGACTGAGAAATATACATGTGCTGGGCTGCGGTTGAAAATGAATGGAAACGGGCAGTTTCATAAAACATACGATAATTATCAAGTTTTGTTCTCATATAAGCGCTCCTTATTACGGTTCTAAGAACTATCTATTTTACTAATGACTATATTTGTATTATAGTGGTATCAGAAAGAAAAGTCAACAAAAGGAGGTAATATTATGAGTAGAGTATATGGAACTGTTTCAATGGGACTTCGTGCTCCGATTATCCGTCAGGGAGATGACTTGACTGAAATAGTAACAGGGTCTGTAGTTGAAGCTATGAAGGCAGAAGGTCTTGTACCGAGAGACCGTGATGTGGTATGTATGACAGAAGCAATCGTAGCCCGTGCACAGGGTAATTATGCAAGCGTGGAAAATATTGCGACAGATGTACGCAATAAATTCGGCGGTGACACCGTCGGTGTTCTTTTCCCGATTCTTAGCCGAAACCGCTTTGCTGTTTGTTTACGTGGGATTGCAAAAGGATGCAAGAAAGTTGTGCTGATGCTTAGTTATCCCTCTGACGAGGTTGGAAACCATCTTGTAGATTGGGATCTGTTGGATGAAAAAGGCATCAATCCTTATACAGATATATTGTCAGAAGTACAGTGGAGAGAGTTATTTGGTGTCACTAAGCACAGGTTTACCGGTGTGGATTATGTGGAATACTACTCAAATCTAATTCGTGAGTGTGGTGCTGAGCCAGAAGTGATTTTTGCAAATGATTGCCGTGCTATTTTAAATTATACAAAAAATGTACTGTACTGTGATATCCATACCCGTGTGCGTACAAAACGACTGTTAAAGGCTGCGGGTGCTGAAAGAGTGTACGGATTAGATGAAATTATGACAGAATCCGTTGACGGAAGCGGCTGGAACAGCCGTTATGGTTTACTTGGTTCCAATAAAGCAACAGAAGATATTGTAAAATTGTTTCCAAGAGAAGAATGTCAGCAGTTGGTGGAAGATATTCAGGCAAAACTGTTTGAGATTACCGGGAAACATGTCGAGGTTATGGTATATGGTGACGGAGCCTTTAAAGATCCGGTCGGAAAGATTTGGGAATTAGCTGACCCTGTGGTTTCTCCGGCGTATACATCGGGATTAGAGGGAACAACAAATGAACTGAAATTAAAATATCTTGCAGACAACGATTTTTCAACACTTTCCGGAAAAGAATTACAAGAAGCAATTAAGAGTAAGATTATGCAGAAGGACGGTTCTTCACTTGTGGGAAATATGGTTTCTCAGGGAACCACACCACGCCGCCTAACTGATTTGATTGGTTCTCTTTGTGATTTGACTTCCGGTTCGGGAGATAAGGGGACGCCGATTGTTTATATACAGGGTTATTTTGATAACTATACAAATGAATAGAAGATACAGCTATACGATAGGAAATAACAAAATGTTATTCCAACCGCTTGCGTGCATATTCACTTTGCCTGCCCGCAAGAACAGGGGCCGCGCAGTACCAACTGCCACGGCCCCTTTCATTACTCTTCGTCGGTGGTTTCCTCCGGCTCATAGTCCGGGTCCACTTTGATATGCACTTTATCAATTCGGTTTTTATCCACCTGGGCTACTGTGTAGGTAACGCCCTTGTCGGTGAGCGTCTCGCCCTCGGTCGGTAGGTGATCCAGTAAGAAGATGACGTGTCCCGCAATGGAGTCGTAATCGTCGGAAGTAAGGGAAAGGCCCAATGCTTCGTTGATTTCTTCAAGCTTTGCGGCGCCGTCTGCCAGGTATTCGTTTTCGCCGACGGAGGTAACAGCGTCTTCTTCGTCTTCGTCGTATTCGTCACGGATTTCTCCGACGATTTCTTCGATTAAGTCTTCTACGGTTACAAGGCCGGCGGTAGCTCCGTACTCGTCCAGAACGATAGCCAGTGCGATGGATTCCTTTCGCATTTCCCGGAGAAGCTCCGAGGTCTTTTTATATTCATAGGTGAAATACGGTTCCCGTAAAAAGTCTTCGATACGGAAGTCTTCTTTAGAGCCTTTGTAGAAGAAAATATCCTTTAGGTTTACGATACCTACTATATTATCTCTGGTTTCATGATATACCGGGAGACGAGTGTACATGTTTTCTTCAAAAGCGGCTACCAGTTCGTCGAAGTTGACGGTATCTTCCACAAAGTCCATGTCGATACGCGGCACCATAATGTCTCTCGCAAGAGAATCACCGAAATCTACTACGTTGTTAATCATTTCCCGTTCTTCACTTTCGATGACACCTTCTTCATGGCTCACATCAACAATGGTGAGAAGCTCGTTTTCCGTTATAGCCGCCATCTTTTTGTTCGGGTCGATGCGGAACAACCATAACAGGCCTCGGGATATAAAATTCAACAGAAAAATAACCGGAGTCATAATTCTTGTTAAAAGAAGAATCGCCGGGGCATAAATAAGGGAAAGCTTTTCGTTGTAAACGGTTGCCAGTGTTTTCGGGGTGATTTCGCCGAAAATTAAGATAAGAACGGTAAGAATACCGGTTGCAACACCTGCAGGAATTGATTTGAATTGTTCAATTACCAGGGCAGTCGTAAGGGAGGACGCTGAAAGGTTGACGATATTGTTACCAATCAAAATGGCACTTATCATCTTGGAAGGGTCCTCGATAAGCTTTGCAACGGTCTTAGCACTGCGTTTGCCTTCCTCCGCAAGACTTCGGATACGAATCTTGTTCACGGTGGTCAGGGCAGTTTCCGCAGAAGAGAATAGTGCGGAAAGCACTAAAAGAATAATGAGCACGATTATCTGTGCTGTGGGGTCCAAAAAGATCTCCTCCTTTATATGTATAGTGTTTTCATCATAACATGCTTTGTCGGAAGTGTCAATAGGTGCCCCTTAGCGCAAATCTTAATAAAATGTGAAATTTTTCTTGACTTTTTCTCGGAAATTCGGTATGATGAGTGCATATTTGAAAGGCAATGAAGGTGTACAGTAGCGTTTTGTTTTCTGTCAGAGAGAGGAAGTCACCGGCTGAAAGCTTCCTTAAGTTCAAACAAAATGTCGAATTTCCCACCGGAGCTGTTCGTGCCAAATTTGTGTGGTGTCAGGTTTTCAAAGGACGCTTTGGATTCCGAAACGAGACAAAGAGTAGTTCGAAACGTTGTGCGCGTTAAGCAAATGAGAGTCCGAGTCGATTGATTCGGGAAGTTGGGTGGTACCGCGGAGTTAATTCGTCCCTTGCATGGAAACATGCAGGGGACTTTTTTTACTCTTATAGAGTAAAAAAAGCTCCGCTGGGATGCGCACTCGCGCGATTGGAAGATGTCGCAAGCGACCGCGCTCGGCGCGAGAGTCCGCAAAGCGGACTCTTTGTTCTAATTCGGTTTCACAAGTCTATGTGTACTTTTGCATGTATGATATGGAAAAGCAATACAAAATTTCAAAAGAGAACCATAAGCAAACGTCAGCACTTGGCGAGGTATTGTCGAGCCTAGTACTGCTACGTTTGTGCATGAGCGAGAGCGGGTTCTCGTTGAAATGTTTGTATTGATTTTCCGTGTTTTACGCCGTAGTACACATGGACTTAGAAACCGAATTCAAAAAAGAAAGTCTTGTAGAGTTTATTCAAGAAAGGACGAAAAAAGATGAATGTAAATTTAGAACAAATCAAGCAGGAAATCATTACAGGCAGCGAGGCGTTGACCTCCTCCAAAGAAGTGTATGAGTTCAAGAAGTCTTACTTGGACGGTAAGACCGGTAAAATCGGTCTCTTAATGAAGGAGATGAAGAACATTGCGCCGGAGGAGCGTGCAGCCTACGGTAAGGGCGTGAACGAGTTAAAGGAATGGGCGCTTACGTTCCTTGGCGAGCTGGATTTAGAGATGAGAGCAAAGGAGCTGGAAGCAAGATACGAGGCAGAGAAGCTTGATATCACCCTTCCGGCAGAGAAGGTAGAAGAGGGAAATCTTCACCCGATTACCTTAATTCGTAACCAGCTTATCGACGTATTCGCAGGCATGGGCTTCGAGATTTTCGAAGGTACCGAGATTGAGACCGATTACTACAACTTCACAGCATTAAATACGCCGCAGGATCACCCGGCAAGAGATATGCAGGATACCTTCTACTTGTCTCCGGAGTTCTTACTCAGAACCCAGACCAGTGCGGGCCAGATTCATGTTATGGAGAATAAGAAGCCGCCGATTAAGATTTTATCTCCGGGTAAGGTATTCCGTTCCGATGATGATGCTACCCATTCTCCGATGTTCACCCAGATGGAGGGCTTGGTAGTAGATAAGGGCATCACCCTTTGCGATTTGCAGGGTATGTTGGATGTGTTTGTTAAGAAGATTTACGGTGAGGGTACGAAGACCCGTCTTCGTCCGTCTTACTTCCCGTTCACCGAGCCGTCGGTTGAAGTTGACTGTAGCTGCTTCGAGTGCGGCGGTAAGGGCTGTAAGCTTTGTAAGGGTACCGGTTGGATTGAAATCCTCGGTGCAGGTATCGTAAACAACAAGGTATTGGAAAACTGCGGCATTGACCCGAATGAGTACAGCGGTCTTGCGTTCGGTATCGGTATCGAGCGTACCGCAATGTTAAAGTACGGTATCAACAACATTAAGCTGTTGTTCGAGTCCGATTTACGAGTACTTAAGCAGTTGAACGACTAATCCGGAAGAAGCTTAAAAGCAGAAAGGTAGGGAAATAAGATGATAGCACCATTAAGTTGGATTAAAGATTATGTTGATGTAGATGTTACCCCGCAGGAGTTACAGGATAAGTTATTTTCCTGTGGTTTCGAAGTAGAAGAATTATATGAAGTAGGTAAGGATATCAGTAAAGTTGTGGTAGGTAAGGTGTTGACCTGTGAGGCAATTCCGGATACTCACCTCCATGTATGTCAGGTAGATTGCGGACCGCACGGTACCTTCCAGATTTGCTGTGGTGCCGACAACGTGGCAGCAGGCGGCAAGTTCCCGGTAGCTTTGGTTGGCGCAACGGTTTACGCTACCGCAAAGGACCACAAGACTGTAGAGGGCGTTATGACCATCGGTAAGGGCAAGCTTCGCGGCTACGAGTCCTTCGGTATGCTTTGCTCCGGCGTAGAGTTGGGTGTCAGCGAAAATATGTATCCGGGCGCAGGCTACAACGGACTGCTGGTTCTGCCGGAAGATGCGGAAATCGGTGCAGATGTGAAGCCGATGCTTGGTCTTGACGACTGGATTTTCGATATTGCAATTACCGCAAACAGACCGGATTGCCAGAGCATTTTCGGTATTGCAAGAGAGGTTGCGGCGGTTCTTGAAAAGGAATTAAAGATGCCGGCACTTGATTATACCGAGACCGATGCAGAGCTTGCAGGATTCTCCGTAAAGGTAGATTGCCCGGATTTGTGTCCGCGTTACAGCGCACACTATGTGACCGATGTAAAGATTGGGGAGTCTCCGGCCTGGATGAAGAGAAGATTGGCTCTTGTGGGTATCGATGCCATTTCCAATGTGGTAGATATTACCAACTATATTTTAAAAGAGCTGGGTCAGCCGATGCATGCATTTGACCTTAGTACCTTAGAGGGCAATGCAATCAATGTAAGACGTGCGACTAACGGCGAGAAGATTGTGACCTTAGACGAGCAGGAACTTACCCTCAACGATGCCAATATGTTAATTTGTGACGGCGTTAAGCCGGTGGCTTTGGCCGGTGTGATGGGCGGTCTGAACTCCGAAATCCGCGAGACCACAAGCGCAGTACTCTTTGAGTCCGCAAAGTTTGCAAGAGACAACATCAGAAGAACTTCCAGAGCTCTCGGTAAGCGTTCCGATTCCAGTGCACGTTACGAAAAGGGTGTAGATGAGTACGCTACTGTTATGGCGATGAAGAGAGCCCTGCACTTAATCGAGGAGCTTGGTTGCGGTAAGGTAGGACGCACTCATGTGGATGTGAATACCGGCAACAGCGTAGAGCCGAAGACTCTTACCGTCAGCATTGATAAGGTAAACAAGGTGCTGGGTATTACGGTTCCGAATGATGATATTTTAAGAATTATGAATAACCTGACCTTCGCACCGAAGATTGAGGGCGATACCTTAACCCTTCAGGTGCCGGCATTCCGTGAGGATATGGAGACTTATCAGGACGTAGCGGAGGAAGTGATTCGTCTGTACGGTTACGAGCATGTGGTACCTGCCTTCATGCCGTCCGCACAGGTCACCTTAGGCGGCCTTAACCAGACCCAGAAGAGCGAGCTTCGCTTAAAGAAGGCACTTTGCGCTACCGGCGCTTACGAGTGCATCCATTACTCCTTCTTCTCTCCGTCTGATTTGGATATGTTAAAGCTTCCGGAGGATGCGGTGGAGCGTAAGGCAATCCGTATCATGAATCCAATCAGTGAGGAGCTTTCTCTTATGAGAACCACCCTGGCGGCTTCCATGATTAATGCCATTGCGAACAACCAGAAGAAGGGTAATTTAGAAGGCAGACTCTATGAAATCGGTAACGTATTCCTTCCGTATGAGTTACCGCTTACCCGGTATCCGGATGAGAAGCCTAGACTTTGTATCGGTGTATTCGGTGAGAAGGAAAACTTCTATACCATGAAGGGCATGGCAGAAAAGGTGGCTGACACCTTGCAGCTTAGCTTCACTTACGAGCCGATGCAGAACACCTTCTTACATCCGTACCAGACCGCAAAGATTTTGTGCGACGGTATCGAAATCGGTTACTTCGGTAAACTGGCGTACGATGTAATGGAGGCATGCGATATGCGTACCCCGGCCTACATCTTAGAGATGGATTTAAAGACCGTGTCCCAGTGGTACGGTAAGAAAGCAGTATTCACTCCGCTTTCCAAGTTCCCGGAGGAAAAGAGAGACCTGGCATTTGTTGTGGACAGAAACATCACCTGCGGCGAAATCGAGAAGGTAATGAAGGAGTCCTGTAAGTATATCACCAGTATCAATCTCTTCGATATTTACGAGGGCGAGCAGATTGCGGCAGACAAGAAGAGCATGGCATTCTCTGTTGTCTTCACTCCGAAGGAAGAAGCGTTCACCGCAGAGTCCGTGGATGGCTTCGTAAAGAAGATTTTGAAGCAGCTGGGTAAGAGCTACGGCGTGGAGCTGAGAAGCTAAGGTGTAAATCAATAAGGGGGAGTATCATGGTTACAATCCGTAAGATTAATCCGGAAGGATATGTGACAGACCTGGCGGTTTTGCCGGAACAGGAACCGTTTGTACATTCGGCGGAACAGATTATAGAGGATGTCCTTGAGGATGTGAAAGCAGGTTCTGTGCTTCATTGTACCTTGTTCGAAATTTTATCGGATGAGTTCCCTGTTGGGTTGGTATATTATGCCGACCTTCCGGAGTTAAATGTATACAATCTTTGTCAGTTCTTTATCGATAAAAGGTACCAGGGCAGAGGGTACGGAAAAGCCGCATTGCTACTTGTCCTTGAGAGGATGCGTGAAGAAGGACGGTACAAACGAGTATCCGTTACGTATCACGAAGGAAACGATGTGGCTTTGAAACTGTATGAAAGTGTAGGTTTTGTGCATACAGGGGCTGAGTTTGAGGGTGACAAGGATATGGAACGGGATTTATAAGATGTGTACGCAGAGGTCGTCGAAAGACGGCCTCTTTTTTGGTTTTTTTAGTGGTGGAAGACAATTCTTGATTTTACCATGATGAAAAAATTTTCTTTTTGTATCATGGTAAGGAAAAATAATTGTTTCTGTTATTTACCATGATATAATTGTTATTTATGGGTTATCATGGTATAAAACAGTGTTCTTTTGTGTTTTTTTGAGCAGAAATGATGTTTTAGAGTCGGGAAGAACCGAATTTTTACCATGACATTTTGAGTAATCCGTTTTTTTCATGGCAATTGAACCGGAGAGTTCCTTTTTTGTACCATGATATTTGGATTTTATGGTGTATATCATGGCAATTTATCAAGATGACTATATTTGTGTACCATGAAATATATTAAATCGCATGTCTTCATGGTAAATGCTGGAGGGCTTATTATATATCTATCACGGATTGTGAAAAAGAAGATGTTTTTTTGAATCACGCGCAACCTACCCGCATGTTTTTCTGTTTATTAAGGTGAAAGGAGGAAACGGGATGGAAGACAGTGAAATCCTGACGCTCTTTTTAGAGCGAAAGGAGCAAGCACTTTCGGAGTTGGAACGAAGGTACGGCACCCGCTTAATGATGCTGGCGAGCCGTATGGTTTCGGAAGAAGATGCCGAGGAATGTGTCAATGATACTTATCTGGCGGTATGGAACAGCGTGCCGCCGAACCGGCCGGAGTACTTGTTCTCCTACGCTGCAAAGATTTGCCGGAATTTGGCATTAAACAAAGTGGAGCAGAGCAAGGCGGCAAAGCGAAGTGCTACGGTGGTGGAGCTTTCGGCGGAGCTGATGGAGTGCATCCCGGACAATGCCTTGGCCGCGGATGAGACGGGACTTCGGGAACTGCTTGTAACATTTTTAGGAGGACTTCCGGAGGAAAAACGAAAGCTGTTTCTTCGAAGGTATTGGTACGGCGAATCCGTAAAGGAATTGGCAGAAGCCTTCGGATACCGGGAAAGCAAAGTGAAAAGCATGTTGTTCCGACTTCGGAAGCAGTTGTGGAACGAATTAAAAAAGGAGGATGCGATATGACAAAGAAGATGAAGGAAACGGAAAAGTTGCAAGAAACTGCATTAACCGGAAGCAATTTATTAAAGGTAATAAATGATTTGCCGGAGGAGTGGATTGAGAATTGTTATCAGACGAGACTTGCATCGGTAACAGAAAAAGAGAAGGAAAAGAGTGGAACGGATGCAAAAACGGTGAGCTTCGAAAACTTCGGCAAGACCGCAGTGAAATGGGCAGTGGCGGCAACGGTAGCGCTTCTGTTGTGCGGCGGCGGAGTGGCTTATGCGGCAAAGCTGGGAATCTTACAGTTTTCAAAGAGTGAGGATAAAGCAAGTCCGGGCTTTTCTCTGACAACAGAGACGGAACGGATTTCGTCGGAAGAACTGACCGGTGAGATTCAGGAGGTGGAAGGCTTTTTGCGGGATTATATGGCACAGGAAGATTACAGCCAGACATACCCAAGTTGGTTAAAACGATTTGAAAACACAGAGGAAGCACGAGCCTATATCGGTTATGCGGGCATGAAGGAAACGAAGGTTCCGGGCATGGTAGAAGAGGTGAATGTCCGTGTCATCGGAGATACGGAAGGGAATCTGGGTGAGGTGTCCCTGTTTGTCCGTGCTGAAGAAGGTAATATTTCCATAAATGAGACATCGGCGGTATTTACCGAAGAAAGTCCGATTCTAATACATGGTACAGGAATTCGGCATTCAAAGGATTTTTTAGATGTAGTACAATTGGCGCCGGATTATCGGAGTGAGGAGTACACTACTGCAAGCGGAAAGACCGCGGTGTTTGTATATGAAGAATATGAAGAGGGCGCCGGAGGAAATCGCTGGCTGGTAGGAGCCGTGGTAGACGGAGCAGTATATTATGAATTAAGCCTTATGTACTATCCGGAGGATTTAGAGCGGGCAGAGGACCTTTTGGTTCAGTGGTGTGAGCAGTTTTAATATGTGAGATATATGCGTGACGGGCCTTGGAACACATCGTTTTCCAAGGCTTTGATGCGTGAAAAAAATATGTTATAATTATTTTTGGTTTCGACCTAACAATCGGAACATGCCACAGACTATATAAGTGAAGGCATTGATCAATCCCTTGGAGAAAACTTATGAAAAAACAAGATTTGCTGAAAATTATTGACGACGATTTGCTTGACAAGCTGTTTGGCTTTTGTTATGCAAGAACAAACGACAGCCGTGAGGCGGAGGAATTATGCTCCGACATTATATTTGCCCTGATAAAGACTGCCCATACCGAAGGAGAAATCGAGAGCGTGTATCCCTTTATCTGGAGAGTGGCCCGGAATGTATATGCCGACTTTTCGGAAAACAGAAGAAAGCATTCGGAGACTTTCTATGAAGGGGACGCAGAGGAAGTTATGGCGGGAATCGCGAAAGAGGAAACTTTCGATGATTCGGAGGAATTACTGGTCTCTGTTTACAGACGCATCGCTTTTTTGACGAGAGCTTACAGAGAGGTAATGATACTGTTTTATTTGGAGGGACTTTCTACAACGGAAATAGCAAAAAGACAGGGAACGAGCGAAGGTGCGGTTCGTCAAAGACTTTTTTCGGCAAGACAAAAAATCAAAAGCGAGGTAGAAGAGATGACGGAAACTTATAATAAACCTGTGGCACTGGATAAAATCGAATATGAAATTTGGGGAACCGGAAACCCGGCCTGGGGCGATCCCCGTGATGTGTGTACAAGAATGTTTTCCAAACATATTGTATGGCTTTGTCACAAAAAGCCTATGAGTGCATCCGAAATCGCGGAAGAACTGAACGTTCCGACCGTTTATGTGGAAGAAGAGTTGGAAATTCTCTGTAAAGGGGAAAACGGTGAGTACGGACTCCTTCGGCGTTTGGATAACGGGAAATATGCGATTAACTTCATTCTGCTTGACAAGGATGTGATGGAAAAAGCAAATGCGCTTTATACCGGGCAACTGCCGAAAATCTGTGATATCATATCGAAGTATATTGAGGAACATAAAGCGGAATATCTTGCTTTCCCGTATCTCAATAAGAAAGTTGATATGAATCTCATTTTGTGGCAGCAGATTTCTGTAATCGCGGATGCATTTTACGAGAATGTTAAGAGCGTTTTGGAAGAAAAGTATTTCCCGGGTGTTGCAAAACCGGACCGTCCGTTCAGTGTCTTCGGATATGTGGATAACGGAAAGTATTATGGGGGCGGCTGGGACGGTATTGATGCGCAAAATGTTTGCGGTTTTTCCAATGTTCATTTGGATAACATCTACATCACCCGTATCAAAAAGCACTTCGGTTGCGGTCACAATGTGTCTAAAGATTCGCAGATACAACTTGCACTTCGCGCCATTAACGGTCTTAATATTACTTCTTTGTCCGAACAGGACAAAGAGCATGCGGCAAAAGCGATTGAGAGTGGATACCTGTATCGTGACGGTGATATGCTTTATACAAAAATTCTCGTGTGCACGCTTACGGACAGAGAGCGACTTTTTGGTATCAGTAGCGGGTTGCGGAACGGATATTTTGATGCAGAGGCAGAGGTTGTTGCGGAAAAGATAGCACAGCTTATCAAAAAGTCAATTCCTGAGTATCTTTACGGGGAATGGAGACTGGCGAATGTTCTTGCAAATTTGCCGGTTCTGGATGCGGTGGTGGAATGCCTCATTGAAAAAGGCGTATTAACGCCTCCGGAGGACGGGATCGGTGCGGAAGGCTGTTGGATGAGTGTGGAAAAGTAAAACAGCAGGGAGTAAAAGAGAGGTCTGGTAATCGGGGCCGGCGGAGTGTGCCGGCCCTTTGTCAGGTTCAAGGAGGTATGCTGTAAAATGAAATATTCGATTCCGTTTCGGTTGAGAAATAAAGAGAATAATGTGATTGTTGAGTACAAAGAGATGCAAAGTCCGGAGGAATCCGGGTTCAGAGCTTTAAATGTACCGTTTGATGTAAATAAGTGTATCGGTTACCCTATGGTGCATGCCTATCTTGATGATATTAATTTGAAGGGTTATGAGAGATATTGCGGCTTTATTCAGATTATGCGTCGGGAAGAGTACAATACCGTCGCTCAGGAAGAACGCGTAAATGTCAGATATGAATTGGATTGCCCCAGCACAATACGACCGTATTTTTGTGTGGGATATCCCGCAGAATTGTTTGATGCTCCGTGTAACAATTTAGGCGATAACAAAAAGCTGATTTGGACAGCCTATACATATCTTGTAGACCCGCCTTCCAGAATGAATGATAATCAATTGACGTTCTTGGCCGGCTTTTCATGGGGATATGTGGAAAGTACCGATGGTGTAGAATGTATTATAGATTTTAAAGTGTTGAGTGAGAAAGATTGGGAAATGCATCGAAGTCTCCAAATCATCTGATGGTTTGGAGGCTTTTTTGCTTCGGAAGGCTTGCAATAGTGCTTGACTTTTTTGAAAAACCACTATATAATTAGTTGGATAATGCGTTTCTATGCGCATATGGTGGGGTTACCCCAGAGAAAGGAGCCGCCATGATTAAGAGTATGACCGGTTTCGGCAGATGCGAATTAGCGGAAGAAGGACGGAAGGTTACCGTTGAGATGAAGGCGGTAAATCACCGTTACAGTGAGTTTTCCGTGAAATTGCCGAAGCGCCTGAATGTGTGCGATGTGATGGTGCGTAATGTTTTGAAACAGTACATCAGTCGCGGTAAAGTGGATGTTTTCGTTTCCTACGAGGATGAGACCGAAGGAAAGGGCTGTGTAAAGTATAACGCAGAGCTGGCAAAAGAATATTACGATATTCTGATGCGTATGGCAGAGGAGTTCCCGATTGAGAACGACATTCGGATTTCCGGACTTTCCCGCTACCCGGAGGTATTGACCATCGAAAGCGAACAGCAGGACGAAGAAGCATTGTACAGTTTGCTGGAGCGTGCCGTAAAGGGCGCCTGTGAGCAGTTTGTGGAGACCCGTATCGCTGAAGGCGAGCGTCTTCGTGAGGATTTGACCGCAAAGTGCGAGAAAGTAGCAGAGCTTGTTGCGGCGGTGGAGGAGCGTTCTCCGCAGATTATGGCGGAGTATCGTAAGAAGCTGACGGACAAGGTTGCCGAGGTACTGGGAGATACAAAAATTGACGAACGTGTTCTGGCTACAGAGATTACGATTTATGCGGATAAGATTTGTACGGATGAGGAGACGGTGCGTCTTCGCAGTCACGTGGCAAATATGTTAGATACTTTTAAGCAGGGCGAAAATATCGGTCGTAAGCTGGATTTCGTGGCACAGGAGATGAACCGTGAGGCCAATACGATTTTGTCCAAGGCAAACGATATTACGGTATCCAATATTGCCATCGATTTAAAGACCGAGATCGAGAAGATTCGTGAACAGATTCAGAATATCGAGTAACGGAGCGTGAAGATATGGAGCGTATGATCCCCATTGGGTTCGGCAATATGGTAAATGCCGCTAAAATTGTCGGTGTGGTAAAGCCGGAAGCTTCTCCGGTGCGTCGTATGGTGCAGAACGCAAAGGATACGGAGCGGTGTCTGGACGCTACCTGCGGACGAAAATGTAAGTCCGTCATCGTGACGGAGAACGGAATGGTCGTGTTGTCGGCGTTGTTGCCGGAAACCATAGCCGGTCGTGTCAACGAGAGAATGGAGCAGTAGATTAGGCGAAAGCCGGAAAATAGAGTTTATGGAAGGAGAACTAAGTATGTTACATCCGTCTTATGCAGATTTAATGCAGGTTTTAAACAGTGAGGTTGAGCCGGGAGAAGCTCCGGTAGTTAACAGCCGTTATTCCGTAGTGCTGGCTACGGCAAAGAGAGCACGTCAGATTATTTCCGGTGCGCAGCCTTATGCGGAAGCTAAGTGTAACAAGCCGCTTTCCGTTGCGGTAGAAGAAGTATACCAGGGTAAAGTAAAAATTGTGGGAGACGAAGAGGAAGAATAATATCACTATGAAGAAAAAGATGATTGTAGAGACGGTAGTATTAGTTGCTGTTTCTGCATTGTTGCTGTTCGGTGTTCCCAGATTTTTGATGGAACGCGTCATTGTGGACGGCCCTTCGATGGAGAGCACGTTACAGGACGGCGACAATATACTGGTGGAAAAGGTTTCCCGCTATTTCGGAGCATTGGACCGGTTTGATACGATTGTGTTCTATCCGGACGAAACCGCAAAGAAGAGAAACGGCCGGTATTATGTGAAGCGTATTATCGGTTTGCCGGGGGAAACCGTCCGTATCGACGGAAATACAATTTATATAAACGAGGAACCTCTTACGGAGAACTTCGGTTCTACGCAGATGGGTTCCCCGGGAATTGCAAAGGAAGGAGTGACATTGGGTGAGGACGAGTATTTTGTCCTCGGCGACAACCGCTCCATCAGCAAGGACAGCCGGTCGGAGTCCGTGGGAATCGTGCCCCTTTCACGTATCGGAGGAAAGATGATTTTACGGATTTTTCCGTTCAGTAAATTCGGAACCGCAAACTAATCATAATTTTTTTAAAATAGTACTTGATATTTTTTGACATATTAGGTAAAATATGAAATGGTTCGTTAGGGTAGGTCATTTTGGGTGTCAACTTGATTGACAAAAAAATGACAAGCCTTTTAATAATGAAAAACATTTTACAGGAGGACATTTAAAATGGCAGTAAAAGTAGCAATTAACGGCTTTGGTCGTATCGGACGTCTTGCATTCAGACAGATGTTCGGAGCAGAGGGTTACGAGATCGTTGCAATCAACGACTTAACCAGCCCGAAGATGTTGGCACACTTGTTAAAGTACGATTCCGCACAGGGCAGATACGCTCTCGGCGATACCGTAGTAGCAGGTGAGGATTCCATCACCGTTGATGGCAAGACCATCAAGATTTATGCAGAGAAGGACGCTGCAAACCTTCCGTGGGGTGAGATCGGTGTAGACGTAGTTCTTGAGTGTACCGGTTTCTACTGCTCCAAGGAGAAGTCCATGGCTCATATCAACGCAGGCGCAAAGAAGGTTGTTATTTCCGCTCCGGCTGGTAACGATCTCCCGACCGTTGTATTCAGCGTAAACGAGAAGACCTTAAAGGCTGAGGATACCATCATCTCTGCTGCTTCTTGTACCACCAACTGCTTAGCTCCGATGGCAAAGGCTTTAAATGACTACGCTCCGATTCAGAGCGGTATCATGAGCACCATTCACGCTTACACCGGTGACCAGATGATCCTTGACGGTCCGCACAGAAAGGGTGACTTAAGAAGAGCTCGTGCAGGCGCTGTGAACATCGTTCCGAACAGCACCGGTGCTGCAAAGGCAATCGGCCTTGTAATTCCGGAGTTAAACGGCAAGCTTATCGGCTCTGCTCAGAGAGTTCCGGTTCCGACCGGTTCCACCACGATCCTTGTTGCAGTTGTTAAGGGCAAGGACGTTACCAAGGAAGGCATTAACGCAGCTATGAAGGCAGCTTCTTCCGCATCCTTTGGTTACACCGAGGAAGAGCTTGTTTCCTCCGATATCGTTGGTATCACCTACGGTTCCCTCTTCGATGCTACCCAGACCATGGTTAGCAAGGTAGGCGAGGACACCTATCAGGTACAGGTTGTTTCCTGGTACGACAACGAGAACTCCTACACCAGCCAGATGGTTAGAACCATTAAGTACTTCGCTGAGTTAGCATAAGAGTTCAATAACTTTGATCCAAGAGGGTCCGGTCTGGTATGGACCGGACCCTTTTTCATTAAAAACTTACTTTGAAAGGAGATTCATCATGTTAAACAAGAAGTCTGTTGATGATATCAATGTAAAGGGCAAAAGAGTACTGGTTCGTTGTGATTTCAACGTACCGTTAAAGGATGGCCAGATTACCGACGATACCCGTCTGGTAGCAGCTCTTCCGACTCTTAAGAAGTTAATCAATGACGGCGGCAAGTTAATCCTTTGCTCCCACCTCGGTAAGCCGAAGGGAGAGCCGAAGCCGGAGTTATCTTTAGCACCGGTAGCAGTAGCTTTAACTAAGCTCCTCGGTCAGGAAGTAAAGTTCGCAGCAGATGCAACTGTTGTTGGCGACAACGCAAAGGCAGCTGTAGCAGCTATGAACGACGGCGACGTAGTTCTTTTAGAGAATACCCGTTACAGAGCAGAAGAGACCAAGAACGGAGAGGCTTTCTCCAAGGAACTTGCTTCCCTTTGTGACGTTTTCGTAAACGATGCATTCGGTACCGCTCACAGAGCACACTGCTCCAACGTTGGTGTAACCGAGTATGTTGACACCGCAGTAGTTGGTTACTTAATGCAGAAGGAAATCGATTTCCTCGGCAATGCAGTAAACAACCCGGTTCGTCCGTTCGTTGCAATCCTTGGCGGTTCTAAGGTTTCCTCTAAGATTTCCGTTATCAACAACCTCCTTGATAAGGTTGATACCTTAATCATCGGCGGTGGTATGGCTTACACCTTCATGAAGGCTATGGGCGAAGAGGTTGGTAATTCCTTACTTGAGGCTGATTACCTTGACTACGCAAAGGAAATGATGGCAAAGGCTGAGAAGAACGGCGTTAAGTTGTTAATCCCGGTTGATACCGTTGTTGCAAAGGAATTCTCTAACGATGTTCCGTTCCGTACCGTAGGCCGCGGCGAGATCGCAGCAGACGAGGAAGGTCTTGATATCGGTGAGAAGACCCGTGAGCTTTATGCAAATGCTATCAAGGATGCAAAGACCGTTGTTTGGAACGGACCGATGGGCGTATTCGAAATGTCCAACTTTGCAAAGGGTACCATCGCTGTAGCTGAGGCTCTTGCAAACATCGATGCTACCACCATTATCGGTGGCGGTGATTCCGCAGCAGCTGTTAACCAGCTTGGTTACGGTGATAAGATGTCCCACATCTCCACCGGTGGCGGCGCTTCCTTAGAGTTCCTTGAAGGTAAGGAGCTTCCGGGCGTTGCAGCAGCAAACGATAAGTAAGATTCTCTTTAGAAAGAAATTATGCCGGGTGCGGATGTGCTCATTCGCATCCGGTAAGTTTGTTATATAAGAAAGGGTACAATTATGCGTAAGAAGATTATTGCAGGAAACTGGAAAATGAATAAGACTCCGAGCGAGACCGTAAAGTTAATCGAGGAGTTAAAGCCGTTAGTAAAGAATGACGAAGTTGACGTTGTATTCTGCGTACCGGCTATTTCCCTGATCCCGGCTCTTGAGGCTGCAAAGGGAACCAACATCGAAATCGGTGCAGAGAACATGTTCTACGAAGAGTCCGGCGCTTACACCGGCGAAATCGCTCCGAACATGTTAACTGACATCGGCGTAAAGTACGTAATCATCGGACATTCCGAGAGACGTGAGTACTTCGCTGAGACCGATGAGACCGTTAACAAGAAGGTTCTTAAGGCATTCGAGCACGGCATCACCCCGATTATCTGCTGTGGTGAGTCCTTAACTCAGAGAGAGCAGGGCATCACCATCGATTGGATTCGTATGCAGATTAAGATTGCGTTCTTAAATGTAACCGCAGAGCAGGCTAAGACCGCTGTGATTGCTTACGAGCCGATTTGGGCAATCGGTACCGGTAAGGTTGCTACCACCGAGCAGGCGGAGGAAGTATGTGCAGCAATTCGTGCTTGCATCGCTGAGATTTACGATGCAGCTACCGCTGATGCAATCCGCATCCAGTACGGCGGCAGCGTATCCGCAGCAAGCGCTCCGGAGCTGTTTGCACAGGCAAACATCGACGGTGGTTTGGTTGGCGGCGCAAGCTTAAAGCCGGACTTCGGTAAGATTGTAAATTATAAGTAAGATAAATCGCTATGCAAAAGGAGGGACGTTTGTCTCTCCTTTTGTTTTACAATAAAAATAATGCGAAAAGACCTTCCTGTAAGAACCTTTTCTCCTACTACGGATATAAGTCTTTCTAATTACTTCGGGAGAGTATGGTTAAAGTGACGCAACCGCCCTGATGCGGCATCCATGCCTTATGGCGGGCTTGCTCAAACATCCTGTTTGAGCATTGCTGACAGACTATCGAAGTAATAAGAAAGTCTAATATCCTGCGTAAAGTTCAAAGGTTCTTGCAGGAAGGTCTTTTCGCAATTTCAGTTTTCTATAAACAAAGGAAGAGACAAACTGTTTCCTTAGAAGGTGGCGATTTATCTTCAGGGATAAAGGAGAATGTCGAAGGTGTCTAGGGCAGAATGATGGAGTTGCGATGGTGCAAAAGATATAAGAAAACTTACTACTCACCTTCCGGTTGAGTCCTCTAACGTGCGCAGTTATTGAAAGTTTGTAAAAAATGCGGTATGATACAACCATCAGCTGATATAACAATTACGGAGGATTAAAGATATGGATTTTAATTTAGGAAGTGTGATCAAAAGATTGCGTACGGAGCAGGGGGTCACCCAGGATGCGTTGGCGGAGTATTTGGGAATTTCTTATCAGGCGGTAAGTAAATGGGAGACAGGGACAACGTTACCGGATATTACGTTGTTGCCGAAGCTGGCAGTGTTTTTCGGTGTCAGAATCGATGAACTGTTTTCCGTGGATCATGAGGATGAGCTGGAGCGGATTGATGCCATGTTACAGCGTGAGACCATGACCGATCAGAATTATGCGTACGCAAAGCGCATCCTGGACGGAATCTTACGGGAGAATCCCAAGGATGTGGGCGCAATGAAGCGGTATGCAAAGGTGTATTTGGCAAAGACAAATACGGATTTAATTACAGCCGGAAAGATGTTGGAACAGGCAATGGAGCTTGCTCCGATGGACGAGGAAGTATATTCTTTATATCGCGGTGTCCGGGGCGGTAGCGAGTACAAACAGCACAGCGACAATGACTGGTTCATCCGGGTGTGCGAGCCGTATGCGAGAAAGTATCCGCAGAATATCGGTCTGTACCGTATGTTAATTGAAGCAATGATTTCTAAGAAGTATTTTGACAGAGCGGAAGAATTGCTTACTGCGGTAAAGTTTTCCGGTGAAACCAAGTCTATGAAGGAAGTGTTCCTGGGAGATATTGTGCTTGCAAAAGGCGAGGAGGAGAAGGCAAAAGAAATCTGGAGTATCGTTCCGAAGACAGACTGGCTTGGTCAGTATGAGGTTGGCGAGCGTTTTAACCGCCTCAATGAGTACGAAAGAGCAATTGCTTGTTTCAACAATGCTTATGAAGCACAACAAGCCCCGCGTAAGATGGATATGATGTACTCCCTGGCGTTTCTGTATAAGAAGCTGGGACGTTTTGCGGAAGCAAAGAAGGAATGGGAACTTATTATGGAAGGGCTTATAAAGGATTACGGTGTGACGGAAGAGGATAATGACATTACATGGGCAAAGGATGAGATAGCGCAGTTGGAGAAATTATTGGGCGAGAAGTAAAAGGGAAGGAGCCGTGACAGAGATGTTAAGGCTCCTTTTTTATTGCGGAAATTCCGATCTTTTGAAAAGGAAAATGCTTTGCGGTATATACAAATTCCCTTGCTTTTCCTTGCTACAAGAAATATAATGGAAGTATGTTTCAAAGTATAACAAAAGATACGAAGGGAGATCCGGTATGAGGGATGAAGTAAGAAGACGTTGTGAATTATTGATTCAAAATCGGGATACGATGAATGAGGCGTTTAAGTGGGGGAGCAATTTGCTTAATTTGTCTGCCGCGTATATGATTACGTCGAAAGAGAAGCGTGCGGATGTAGTAACATTGAAGCAATGTAAGGCCTTGATCAAAGAAAAAACAAGTACATTTTCCAATTTCAAAGGCAATGCCAATTGTGCGGTAACGGCAATGTTGGCGGTGAGTCCGAATGCGGAACTGTTGCTTGCGGACGGAATACGGATACATGAGATGATGAAGGCAAAGCTTAGAGATTCCGCATATCTTCCGATGGCGGCCATGTCTGTTGTGCGTCTGGTGTCCTTAGAGAGACAGGAAGAGATTGTTGATAAAACAAAAGAGATTTATGATCGGATCAAGAAGGAGCATCCGTTTTTGACTTCTTCGGAAGACAGTTCCTTTTGCGCACTTCTGGCGTTGTCGGAAAAGAGCGTGGAGGAGCTGGTGACGGAGGCGGAAGCGTGTTATCGCTTTTTGACGGAGAATACCCGTTACCCGAAGAATTCCGTACAGTCTTTAAGTCATGTGCTGGCATTATATGATGGGACAGCGGAAGAAAAATGTGAAAAGGTCATGGCGTTGTATGATACGCTGAAGGCTTGCGGCTTAAAGTACGGAACCGGTTATGAATTGCCGATGCTGGGCATTTTGGCAATGACAAATGAAAATTACGAAGCTCTGGCGGAAGAAATGGAAGAAGTAAGCACCTGGTTATCGAAGCAGAAAGGCTTCGGATTATGGGGCTATGTTTCCGTAAAACAGAGATTGATGTTTGCAGGAATGCTGTTGCAGGAGCAGGAGGGACAGAATGCTGTGTCCGAGACGGCGTTAATCCAGAGCTCCATTGCAACCGTGGTGGCTCAGCAGGCAGCAATGATTTCAATCATGGCGGCCAGCTCGGCGGCAGCGGCGTCCGCGGCAAGTTCGTAAAAAGGAAGGGTAAAAAATGAAATTGAAAAAGATTTGGAAATACCTGACGGCAGGATTGGCAATTCTTGGTATCGGTGTGTTAATCGGTATCTTAATCGGCATGCCCATCGGAGAGACAAAGGGAAGAAAAGCAGCAGAAGAAGCTTTTGAGCGCCAGGAGCAGGAAGTGCCGGGAGTGACAGAGGGTGTACAGCCTTCGAATGCTCCGAAAGAGGATTTGTCGACGAAAACACCTGACGATGGGATAACGCCCACTGCTGTTCCGACAGGGAGCGTAAAACCTACGCTTGTACCGGAATTGACACCGACAGAAGGGGCGGCACCAACTGAGGTGCCTGAGGAAGGGACAACCCCGGTACCGACGGATGCGCCGAATCTGACCGATGCTCCGAGCCCTACGGAAGGACCGAAAGCAACGATTGTCCCGGAGGCAACCGCTACACCGAAGCCGACCGCAACTCCGAAACCGACCGCAGGAGCAAAGCCGACGAATATCCCGACGGCAAAGGGCGAGAACGGCTACTACGGCAGACTTCATGTAGAGGGTACCTATCTTGCGGATAAGGATAACAAGCTGGTACAGCTTCGGGGTGTCAGTACCCATGGTCTCGGCTGGTTCCCGCAGTATGTAAACGATGCGGCCATCCGCCAGTTTAACGAGGAGTGGGGCTGTAATGTGTTCCGTCTGGCCATGTATACGGCAGAGGGAGCAGGCTATTGTACCAACGGCGATGACCAGAAGGAGAAGCTGAAAAAGCTGGTGCATAAGGGTGTTGAGGCGGCCATTGCCGAGGATATGTATGTGATTATCGACTGGCATGTGTTGCAGGACCAGGACCCGAACAAATACAAGGACGAGGCAAAGAAGTTCTTTGAGGAAATGGCAAAGACCTACAAGGACGACCCGCATGTGATTTACGAGATTTGTAACGAGCCCAACGGCGGAACGTCTTGGAGTATGATTAAAAAGTATGCCTTGGAAGTGATTCCGGTGATTCGAAAGCATGCGCCGAATGCGATTATTATCGTGGGAACTCCGACCTGGTCCCAGGACGTGGATATTGCGGCAAAGGACCCGATTACGGAGTATGATAACGTGATGTATGCGCTGCATTTCTATGCTTCTACCCACACGGATTCGTTACGAAATAAGTGTAAGACCGCAGTGAAAAAGGGATTGCCGATTTTTGTAACGGAGTACGGCATTTGTGAAGCCTCCGGTGACGGTGTGATTAACGAGAAGCAGGCGAAGCTTTGGATCGATATGCTGGACGGCTACGGCATCAGTCATGTCATGTGGAATTTGGCCAACAAAAACGAAAGCTCCTCCATGATTGCGGCAGGTAATACAAAGGTGAACGGTTTTACGGAAAAGGACCTGTCCAAGAGTGGTAAGTGGTTTGTGAATATGCTTAAGGATGCCGGTGTCGGTATCGGCTCTGCACTATCCGGCACTACGGAAGCGGGGCAGGGAGATGATACCGGAATGTCCGGAGATTCTTCCGGGGGAGGCAATCCCCAGGCGATGACCACAGAGGATGTGGAAAAGATTGTAACGGCAGGGGATGGGCTGGTATACTTTGTCACCAACAGCTGGTACAAGGACGGCGGTGTGGGTGTGCAGTTGTCCCTGAACATAGAAAATGACACGGACAAGAGTGTGTCCGGATGGGAACGGAAGCTGACCGTAAAAAGCGGCGCCAAGGTGTCTGTGGAACAGTTCTGGAATTGTACGGTGAGTGTAAAAGGAAATGTGATTACCGTGACTCCGGCAGACTATAACAAAACCATTGTTGCGGGCGGCAGTGTAAAAGATGTGGGAATCATCCTAAATATTTCAGAGTAAGAAACAGTGAGGTTTGTATGGGTAAGGAATATCGGGTACGTTGTAAAGGATTGGACGCAGAAGGCCGGGGAATCGTAGAATTTAACGGGCGGAAGTTCTCAATCAAAGGGCTTTTGCCGGGAGAATTGGCCACCATGGAGCTTGTGTACCGGGCAAAGGACACCGGTGCAAGGCTCTGTCAGGTGTTAGAACCGTCCTCTGACCGCGTAGAACCGGCATGTCCGGTCTTTGACAAGTGTGGCGGGTGTCAGTTGCTTCATATGTCGGAAAAGGCGCAGAAGGCCTTTAAACAGGGTTTGTGCGAGGAGTTGCTCGGCGGCTTTGGTAAGGTGCGAGAGGTTTTGACGGCTGAGAACCCGAAAAATTACCGGAATAAGGTTCATGCGGCCTTTGCACGGAAAAGGGTAGGCGGTGGCGCCGATGCGCCCGTCGGCAAAGGAAAGGGCTCTGAGAATCGGAACAGGTCCGGCAAGGGCGGCCCGGCAGGAAGAAGTAAAATTATATCCGGTATCTTCGAGGAAGAGAGCCATCGCGTCATTGAAACCAACGATTGCCTGATTCAGGATAAGCGGTCGGCGGAGTACCTTCGCACCGTGCGAAAGCTCATGCAAGACACTCATACGGAGCCTTATAACGAAGATACAGGCAAAGGAACCCTGCGGTATGTCTTTCTTCGTACCGGACGGAAAAGCGGTGAAGTGCTGATGGCACTGGTGACCGGCACACCGGAATTCCCGGCAAAGGCGAAATTTGTCGCAGAGATTAAGAAAAAGCATCCGGAAATTGTTACCCTCATTCACAATATCAATCCTCAGAAAAACAGCATGGTGCTGGGGAAAAAGGAAACAGTGCTGTACGGAACCGGGTATATTACGGATACGTTATGCGGACATACCTTCCGTATTTCGGCAAATTCATTTTACCAGGTGAATTCCGAGCAGACGGAAGTGCTTTATAAGACGGCAGTAGAGCTGGCAAAGCTTACAAAGGAGGACACGGTCATTGATGCTTACTGCGGCATCGGTACCATTTCTCTTATGGCAGCGGACTATGCCGGAAAAGTGATCGGCGTAGAAGTAAACGCTCAGGCGGTAAAGGACGCAAAGGATAACGCAAAGCGCAACAACTGCACCAACGTGGAGTTTATCTGTCAGGATGCCGGTGCCTTTATGCGAGAGCAGGCAAAGAAGGGAACGGCACCGCAGGTAGTGATTATGGACCCGCCCCGGGCCGGCAGCGACGATGCTTTCTTATCTTCTCTTGTGACCATGGCACCGGAGCGGGTAGTGTATATTTCCTGTAACCCGGAAACGCAGGCACGAGATTTAAAGAAACTGGTGGCAAAGGGCTACAAAGTGGAAGTAATACAGCCGGTGGATATGTTTCCGGGAACGAAGCATTGTGAGTGTATTGTGCTTTTAAATAAACGAAAGGGATAGTTGTGCCGATGATTATTGTTTTCATATTAGGGATTGTTTTGGCTCTGGCACCGGTTCAATATGTCGTGTGCATAAAAGCAAAGAAAGAAATCACAAAGTTTGTACCGGCGATTGTATTGCTGGTATTATGCTGCGGACCTGTGATTGCTTCATTTTTTACAGATGGTTGGGGCGCAATTGTATTGTTTCTCGTGTGTTTGTGTTTTGTCGGGATGCTCATTTCGGATTGCGTCGGTTGGGCAATCTATCTGTTTTCTTCGAAAACGGCAAAGAAGGTACAGGAAAAGACCGTGAACGCTGCGAAACGATTATTTGTTTTAATAGCGTTCATGATTCTGGCGGCGTTGTTTACCGTTTCGTTTTAATCATATAAAGAATGAAAGGAGACGAAGAAAATGAGTAAAGTCGCAGTCATCTGGTCAAGCCCAAATGTAGACGGTTTGACCGCTTCTGCCAAGGAGCAGTTTATAAAAGGTTTGACAAACGCAGGGGCTGAAGTCGAGGAAATTCATTTAAACAAAAGAAATCTGGAGCATTGCAGAGCCTGCGGAAACGGATGGGGAACCTGTAATAAGAACGGTACCTGTATAATCCGAGATGATTTCGCGGACATTTACAAATCCCTTTCGGAGGCGGACGGAATCGTTTGGATCAGCGCAGTATATTGGTCGGATATGACGGAATGCATGAAGGCATTCTTTGACCGGTTACGCAGATGTGATGCCACGGTGAATCATTCTTTGGCAGAGAAGCGGTGTATTCTTATGGCATGTGCAGGAGGAACCGGCCGCGGAACTCTGGAGTGTCTGACACAACTGGAACGAGGGCTGAATCACATGGGAATGCGCGCCTACGACCGGATTCCGGTGGTGCGCTACAATAAGGATTATATTCTTCCGGCGCTGGAGACGGCCGGAGAAACCTATGCAAAAGTGCTTGAGACAGGGTTTAATATGTATTACTAAGAGAAGGCGCAAACATGTTTCGAAGAAAACGTGAGGTTGCGTTCCGAAGTGTCAGCTTGTATAATAAACTCAAAAGGAGGAGTTTGCGTATGAGAAAATATGTTATTGCTCAGTAGTCTGAGCTTATAAAACGAATATGTGAGCTCAGATGAATCCCGGAAGATTACTTTTAGGAGGATTTGAAATGAGCTATTTACGTGCGGAAGAGATTCTGCCAAAGGAGTTATTGGAAGCGGTTCAGCAATATGTGAACGGACAAAGTGTCTACATACCGGCGAAAGAGAAGTCGGATTGGGGCAGCGGAACGGATACAAAACAGATACTGGATCTCAGAAACCGGGAGATTTTTGTAAAGTATCTTGCGGGTGCGCCGGTGCAGGAGTTGGCGACCGAATATGCCCTTTCGGAGAAAAGTATCCAAAGGATTATCAGAGAACAACGTACACAGAATATTGCAGAGAATACGCGGAGGAATGACATGAGTGAATATGAGTATATTGATTTAAAACTTCAACCGGAGTTGAAAGAGACGGCAGCAAAGTGGTTCCACGAGAAGTGGGGGATTCCGGAGGAGGCGTACCTTGCATGCATGGAGGATTATCTTTCCGGAGCAACGAAGAACGGTTGGTACCTATGCATGGATGGTGAGAATATTGTAGCCGGTCTCGGTGTCATTGACAACGATTTTCATGATCGTAAGGACCTTGCACCGAATGTGTGCGCGGTGTATACGGAAGAGGCGTACCGTTGTCAGGGCATTGCAGGAAAGCTTCTTGATATGGTAGTAGAAGATATGAAGGCAAAGGGCGTTACGCCGATTTACCTTTTGACAGACCATACTTCCTTTTATGAGCGGTACGGCTGGGAATTCCTGTGCATGGCGCAGGGAGACGGTGAGGATGAACCGTCTAGGATCTATATTCACAAATAAGAGTCGGTTTATTTACCGAGAGAAGTTACAACCGGTCGGGGAGCTTGCTCCTACGGCCGGTTTTCTTGCTCTATAGGAAATTGCGCATTTCCTATAGAGCAAAAAACGCTCCGCTATGGTCCACAACGTCCGGTGAACGTTGGTACTGGACGGACCGAAACGGAGTGTAGACTGCGCACGCTTTTGCATAGGAAGATGTCGCATAGATGCGGCGCAAAAGCGGCGCGAGAGTTTCGCAGGCGAAACTCTTTGTTCTTTCGTAAGTGATGGCGTTGGACGGTGATTCAGAGCAGGTGTATTTGCAGATGTGTGTTTGCAATAATTGAGGAAGAAGGTGTGGATTTATGTTAATCAAAGAAATGATTTTCGGGCAGGAAATCGTCCTTGAAACCGGTGATTATTATTTTTCACCAAGTAGCATAGATAAGGGAACATTATTCATGTTATCCAAGGTGCAGGTCACGGAACACGATAAAGTACTGGATTTGGGCTGTGGGTACGGCGTGGTAGGGATTTCTATTGCGAAAGAAATCGGTGGAGAACATGTTGTAATGAGTGATATTTCGGAGGAGGCATTGGCATTGACGAAGGTGAATCTGGAGATGAATGGATTGAATGGAGTCAGGGTTCTGAAAAGCAACGGTTTTAAAGAAATCTCTGACAAGGAATTTACCCTGATTCTTTCGAATCCGCCCTATCATGCGGATTTCTCGGTGGCGAAGGCCTTTATTGAGGATGGCTATAAGCAGTTAGTACCGGGAGGGAAGCTCGTTATGGTGACAAAACGGCTTGTCTGGTATCGGAATAAGATTACCTCGGTATTCGGAGGAGTAAAGGTGTTTGAACAGGACGGGTATTATGTGTTTGTTGCGGAGAAACGGAAGAAGCAAAGATACAAGGAGACGAAGAAAAGTGAGCTTTCGAAAAAATTGAAGCGGAAGTATGGTAGGAAAAATAAAGTGCAGGAAAAACACAAATTAAAAGTAACATATAAAGATTATCATCTGAAAAATGGACAAACTGTTGTTTGACAAAAAAGAAACAAATACAAAATACAAAGAAAACTCTTGTAAAACATCCGAGTATTTAGTAAAATATAGGTAGGTGTTAAGAAATGGCAAAACATCATGTTGCGGTTGTAGTAGGTTTAAGAAGGGAACCGTTATAACGGATTGGAGGTTGCTATGGATACTTACAAATACGAGAAGCTTAGAAACGTGGCTGTGCTGGGACACGGCGGTGCGGGTAAGACGACACTTGTGGAGGCGATTGCGTTTACCACGGGGCTGACCACCCGCCAGGGCAAGGTAGAGGAAGGAAACACCATCAGTGATTACGATCGGGAGGAAACGAAGCGTCTGTGTTCGGTCAGTACCTCGGTGGTGCCGGTGATTTGGGAGGATATTAAGATTAATTTTCTGGATACACCGGGATATTTTGATTTTGTGGGAGAAGTGGAGGAAGCAGTCAGTGCCTGTGATGCGGCGGTGATTGTGGTGTCCGCACGAAAGGGTATCGAAGTGGGAACGGAGAAGGCATGGGAGCTTTGTGAACGTAATAAAATTCCGCGTATTTTCTTCGTAACCGATATGGATGTGGACAATGCCAGCTTCCGTCAGGTGGTAGAAGATTTGACCGAGCGGTACGGAAAGCGGATTGCACCGTTCCATTCCCCGATTCGTGAAAACGAGAAGTTTGTGGGCTTTGTCAATGTGGTAAAGATGGCGGGACGTCGTTTTACAAAGAACAGTGAATACAACGAATGTCCGATTCCGGACTATTCCAAGGAGTACGTAGATAAATACAGAGAGTTGCTTATGGAAGCAGTGGCAGAGACAAGCGAAGCCCTAATGGAGAAGTATTTTAACGGCGAGGAGTTTACCGTGACGGAGATTTCCGCAGCGCTTCGAAGCAGTGTTATCGACTGTACGGTGGTGCCGGTGCTGTGCGGTTCCGGACTTCATGCTCAGGGAACTACCATGCTGTTGCAGGCGGTGGAGAAGTATTTTCCGTCGCCGAATAAGTGTGTCCTTGTGGGCATCAATACAAAGACCGACAATACCTTTGCTGCGGATTACGATGCCAATAAGTCGATGACGGCAAAGGTGTTTAAGACCATTGCGGACCCGTTCCTCGGCAGATTCTCTTTGGTTAAGGTTTGTTCCGGTATCTTAAAGGCCGGCGATACGGTATACAATCCGAACAGAGAGTGTGAAGAAAAGATTGCAAAGCTTTATGTACTCAGGGGCAAGACCCAGTATGAGGTGAAGGAGCTCTATGCGGGAGATATCGGTGCGGTGGCAAAGCTGACCGAGACTTTGACCGGCGACTCTTTGACCGAGAAAGATACTCCGGTCATTTACGACCCGCCGAAGACCTCCGTGCCGTATGAGTATCGGGCATACCGTGCGAAGAATAAGGGGGATGAGGATAAATTGTCCCAGGCAGTAGCACGTATGATGGAGGAGGATTTGACCATCAAGGCGGTGAACGACCCGGAGAACCGACAGACGCTCTTGTACGGTCTCGGAGAGCAACACCTTGAAGTGACAGCAAGTAAGATTGCCGCACGGTATAAGGTGGAAATGGAACTTGCAAAGCCGCGCGTGGCTTACCGTGAGACCATTCGTAAGAAGGTAACGGCAGAGCATAAGTATAAAAAGCAGTCCGGCGGACACGGCCAGTACGGTCACGTGATTATTGATTTCGAACCGTCCGGAAATTTGGAGGAGTCCTTCGAGTTCCATGAAAATGTTTTTGGCGGCGCTGTGCCGAAGAACTTCTTCCCGGCAGTGGAAAAGGGAATTGCGGACAGTGTAAAGGAAGGACCGCTTGCGGGGTATCCGGTGGTAGGCATCAAGGCAACACTGACCGGCGGTTCTTACCACGACGTAGACTCTTCGGAAATGGCCTTTAAGACCGCTACTTGTCAGGCCTTTAAGGACGGTATTTTAAGTGCGACACCGATTCTTTTAGAGCCGATTGCAACGATGAAGATTGTGGTGCCGGAGAAGTATACCGGAGAGATTATGGGTGACTTAAACCGCAGACGGGGGCGCGTGTACGGCATGAATGCCCTGCACAATAACAAGCAGGAAATTGTGGCGGAGATACCGATGGCAGAGCTTTGCGGATATTCGGCAGACCTGCGTTCCATGACCATGGGTATCGGTGATTATTCTTACGAGTTTACCCGCTATGAGGCAGCACCGTCCGATGTACAGGCAAAAGTAGTGGAGGAAAATGCATAAGTTATTAAGAAATTGTCCGATACAACCATAGAGAATAAAATTCTTCGGGGCTTGTTTGAAGGACACAGCTATGGTAAAATAAGGAGTAAGGACAGGGGCGGACTTGTACCGCCCCTGATGTTGTGTGCAGACAAAGTGAACAGTGAGAAGACGATGCAGGCGTGTTTATTTAGTACGAAATCGCAGAGGAAGAAGTTATGACTAAAACAAAAGATGCTTTTTACAGCCAGATTTGGAAGCTGGTGCTTCCGATTTTAATACAGAATTTGTTAAGCTCCATGGTGAGCTCTGCGGATGTTATTATGCTTAGTGCGGTAGATCAGGACTCCATCTCCGCAGTGTCATTGGCGTCCCAGTATGCGACGATTCTTTTTTCCGTGTTTTACGGGCTGGGAACCGGCATTACCATGTTGTGCGCCCAGTATTACGGTAAGAAGGATATGAAAGCAATCAATGTGGTGCAGGGAATCGCCATGCGGTTTTCCATGGTGTTCTGTACCGCCTTTGCATTCTGTGCAGCAGTTTTTCCAAAACAGATGATGTGGATATTTACAAAGAATGAGCGGCTTACGGAGTTGGGAGCGGATTATTTGCGTGTCATCAGTATCAGTTATTTTTGCTGGGGCATCATCGAGGTGTATCTGGCGGTACTTCGAAGTATCGAACGGGTGGCAATTTGTAGTGTGTTAAATATAATGACATTTGTGTTAAATGTGTGTTTGAACGCAGTATTTATCTATGGATTGTTCGGTGCACCGAAATTGGGAGTATTGGGTGTGGCAATTGCGACTTCTGCGTCGCGCGTGATTGAACTTATCGGATGCTTTATTGTGTCGGCCCGAAGTAAGGACGTGAAGCTGAAGCTTTCCTATATGTTTATTAAGAACAAGGTGCTGTTTAAGGACTTTGTGCGTCTGTCTTTGCCGGCGCTGGGGAATGATATCGTCTGGGGAGTGGCGTTTTCCATGTATGCTGCTATCATCGGAAATATCAGTGACGATGCGGTTGCGGCGAATGCCGTTGCCGTTGTGGTACGTAATTTCGGTACGATTTTCTGCTACGGCATTGCCAGTGCGGGCGGTGTTCTGATTGGTAAGATTATCGGTGAAAATGATTTGGAGGGTGCAAGGTCCGGTGCGAAAAAGATGATGAAGTTGACGGTGATCAGCGGTATCATCGGTGGCATTATTGTACTTTTGGCTTCTCCGGCGGTGTTGTGGTATTCCGCTACGTTTTCGGAATTGACGCCGACAGCACTGGGGTATTTGAAATGGATGTTAATCATTAATTCGTATTATATTTCGGGAACGGCAGTGAATACGTCTCTTATTGCTGGAATTTTCCGTGCGGGAGGCGACAGCAAGTTTGGATTTATCTGTGATACCATTGATATGTGGTGTTACGCTATACCGATGGGACTTCTGGCGGCGTTTGTTTTTAAATTGCCGGTGATGGCAGTATATTTCCTGCTATGTACCGATGAGTTTGTGAAGTGGCCGTGGGTAATTAAGCATTATAAGAGCGGGAAGTGGCTCAATAATATAACAAGAGATGATTGGGCGTAAGAAGAGAGGAGTGTATTTGTATGCCACCAATGGGAGGCCCGATGGGGCGCGGATATTTAACGGAAGAGGAAAAGGCGAATAAGCCGAAGGTTACGTTGTCTTTATTAAAGCGTATTTTTTCTTATTTGGTACCGTATTGGAAACAGTTGCTGATCGTATTGGGCTGTATTGTGCTGTCTTCCGTGCTGGGGCTTTTGCCGTCTGTTTTGACGGGACGCATTATTGATGAAGGTTTAATCGGAAAAAATATGAAGATGCTGATTATCCTGATAGTGGCGTCGCTTGGTGTGAGTCTGGGTTCCAACCTGATTCAGGTGGCAGAGAGTTACTTGAACAACTGGATTGCCCAGCATATTACGTTTGACATTCGTAACAAGATGTTTAAACATCTGCAGAAAATGTCCCAGAACTTTTTTACGTCCAACAATCAGGGAGACATCATTACCCGTATGACCAGTGATATTTCCGGAGTGGAACGTGTCATTACCAGTACATTTACCTCAATTTTGTCCAACTCCATCACATTAATTTGTGCGGTTGTGATTATGTACCGTGAGAACTGGATTTTGGCAACGGTGGGTGTGCTTGTGATTCCGTTGTTTACGATTCCTACCAGATGGGCGGGCAAGACCCGATGGACATTGACCCGGGAAGCTCAGGAATGTAACGATAAAATTAACGGAATTTTAAACGAGACCTTATCCGTCAGCGGCCAGCTTCTGGTAAAGTTGTTCGGTAAGGAAGAGTACGAGTATGACCGTTATGAGAAGGCAAATAAACGGATGATTCAGCTACACATAAAGGAGAGCATGGCGGGGCGTTGGTTCCGTGTGGTAATCAGTACGTTTTCCAGTGTGGGACCGATGCTTTTATATCTGGTGGGCGGTATTCTTATGATGAAATATGATGCGAACCTTTCCGTAGGTGACATTACCGTGCTGGTAGCCCTTCTTGGAAGAATGTACGGCCCGGTAAATTCATTGCTTAATATCCAAGTGGAATGGATTCGCTCTATGGCATTGTTTACCAGGATTTTTGAGTATTTTGATATGCCTGTGGAGATTCAAAATGCCGAAGACGCCATTGTTCCGAAAAGTGCGGAAGGCAATGTGGAGTTCCGTGGGGTAGAGTTTTCTTATACGCCGGAGCGAAAGATATTAAAGGATATTAATTTTGAATTAAAGAGCGGACACAGTATTGCCATTGTGGGACCGTCCGGTTCCGGTAAGAGTACCATTATCAATCTGATTCCTCGTTTGTATGATGTGTGCGACGGCCAGGTGACCTTTGACGGTGTGGATGTGCGAAAGCTGGATCTGGATTTTCTGCGGGAAAACATCGGTATCGTTAGCCAGGAGACCTACCTGTTTAACGGAACGATTCGTGAAAACCTTTTGTATGCGAAGCCGGATGCAACGGAGGAAGAGTTAATCGATGCTTGTAAAAAAGCGAACATTTATGAGTTTATACAGAACCAGGAAAAGGGTCTGGATGCAGTGGTAGGAAACCGTGGTTTAAAGCTGTCCGGCGGTGAAAAACAACGTATTTCCATTGCCCGTGTGTTGTTAAAGAATCCGGCGTTGTTTATTTTTGACGAAGCAACCTCGGCGCTGGACTCCATCTCCGAGAGCAAGATTCAGGAAGCCATTGATCCGATTATTCATTCCAGAACCAGTATTCTGATTGCCCACCGTTTGTCTACGATTCTTGCCGCAGATGAGATTCTGGTTGTTAAAGACGGTGTCATCGCAGAACGAGGCGTACATTCCGATTTGGTAAAGGCAGGCGGTACATATACCGAACTTTATGAGACACAGTTCGGGAAAGCATTGGAGGGATAAATTATGGGACGAGTTTCGATAAAAGAAAATAAAAACATCTATCAGCTTCGGCGAGAGGAGCTGGGATTATCCAGAGAAAAGGCAAGCGAGCTTTTGGAGACAATGCCGGCGGAGCGTATCGAGAAAATTGAAAGCGAAAAGTCTCTGCCGCATCCGGATGAGGTATTGCTCATGTCGGAGGCGTACAAGATGCCGAATCTGTGCAATCATTATTGTGCCAACGAATGCCCCATCGGGAAGCAATACGTACCGGAAATTAAAATCAAGGATCTTTCCCAGATTATACTGGAAATGCTTGCTTCCTTAAATTCCATGCACAAGAAGCAGGAGCGTCTCATAGAGATTACCGCCGACGGTAGAATTGAGGGGGAAGAAATTAAAGACTTTATCCATATTCAGGAGGAACTGGAGAAAATATCCATTACGGTAGAGACACTGCAGCTTTGGTCCGAGCAGATGTTAGCGGATAATGTGATTGATATTGAAGCCTATAACGCGTATAAAAATAAAGAGAGATAGCGGAAGCATCAAGGTGACACCCCGGCGGAAACGTCAGGGTGTTTTTTATGTCGGAAGGAATGGAGTATGACCCTGTGACGGGGAGCGTTTGGCTAATAAATTATATTTTGCTGAAAAGACCGAAATAGAGAGGGTTATTTTGCTGTAACAGACATTTTTTTTGTGGGAGTGTGGCGATATAATGTGTACATACAAAGAACGATGGGGCGTTGCGGTAAAGAGGACACAGTTGTAAGGAGAAGGACAGAATGGATGATGACAAAACAGGCAGGAATCCGTTGCTTCGTTTAAAGGCAGGAGAACTGGACTTTGAAGAGCAGCTTACAGTGGTTCGGAACATGTTTCCGTTTATAAGTACGAAAGCGGCGATGAAGGAAAAGCATTTTGCAAAAGGGTACGCATATTCCTGCCGAATCTATGCGATAGAAAAGCAGGATGAGTGGGCTTCCATGAAACACTATTTGGAGCAGGCATTGGAGGAGTACCAAAGGTCCTATGAGGAGGCAGGAACTCCGGAGGCAATCGCCAACCTGTTGTGGGCGTTGTGCTTAGGATATGTATCTTCTGCGGAAGAGGATGTTTTAGGGACAACCGGTGAGGAGTATACCCGGGGCTGCTATGAAACGGGGCGATTGCTCATCGCGATTTTAAAGGAGTTCAAAGAATATGAGGCGCTGGCGGAGTATTATCATACGTTACTGCATGTGATAGGGATGGCAGGCAAGCGGGCGGGAGTAGATTTAAATAAGAAGATGGGAAGAAACTGACGGAGGTGGTGTTATGTCTGTGAAGGGAAGGATTGCTGCAATCCGTCTTGCGGAGAAAGTGGAGCGTAACATGGCGTATGCGGATGGGATAGGCGTGTTTGTTAAAGTAGGAAAGGGAGTGGAAAGTGAGGAGCGGGAGACGAGAGTGAAGCGCACGAAATAGTAGTGATGGGCGGAAAAAAGAAATAGGGAATGGGAGAGAAAGCAGGAGATAGAAAAGCCGGACCGATGATTGGAAGGAATTGTCGGGACCGGTTTTTTACGTTTATTGTTATATAATTTGAAGGCAACTCATTGCACAAGACTTTCGGTTGTGTTATAGTGTGAGTAATGTGACAGAATAATTTGGAGGAAAATATGCAGTATCGCAACGATAAATACGGAAATCCCATATCCGTGCTGGGCTACGGATGTCTGCGATTTACGAAAAAGTCCGGTAAGATTGAGTTTGAGAAGGCAGAACAGGAGATTCTGGCTGCTTATGAGGCGGGGGTAAATTATTATGATACCGCCTATATTTACGGCGGCAGTGAGGAGTTTCTCGGAGAGGTGTTTGAAAAGCACGGAATACGGGATAAGGTGAACATTGCCACAAAGCTTCCACACTATCTGATGAAGAGCAAAGAGGGTGTGGAGAAGACCTTTGCGGAGGAACTGCGCCGTTTAAGAACCGACCATGTAGAGTATTATTTGATGCATATGCTGACTGATGTGAAAACCTGGGAACGTTTAAAATCGCTCGGTATCGTGGAATGGATCCGGGAGAAAAAGGAGAGCGGGGCCATCGGTCAAATCGGTTTTTCGTATCACGGTAATTCGGATATGTTTTGTCAGCTCATTGATGCCTACGATTGGGATTTTTGTATGATTCAGTACAACTATCTGGATGAGAATTCTCAGGCCGGGAAAAAGGGGTTACGGTATGCCGCATCGAAAGGAATCCCGGTGTGGATTATGGAACCGCTCCGGGGCGGACGTTTGGTAAACGGACTTCCGGAGAAGGCAAAGAAGCTGTTTGCGACGCATCCGAGTAAGCGTACCCCGGCAGAGTGGGGATTTCGCTGGCTTTGGAACCAACCAGAAGTGACGTGTGTCTTGTCCGGTATGAACTCTTTGGAAATGGTACGAGAGAATGCGGCCAATGCGGACGCTTCGCGACCGAACGAGTTTACGACAGAGGATGAGGCTTTGATTGCGGGTGTGGTAGAGGCGATTCAGGAGAAGATGAAGGTGGGTTGTACCGGCTGCGGATATTGTATGCCGTGCCCTCGTAAGGTGGATATTCCCGGAGTGTTTTCGGTGTATAACAAACGCTTCACCGACGGAAAGAGAAAGGCTTTAAAGGAATATATTTGGTGTACCTTGCTTCGGAAGGATTCCACCTCGGCGTCAAATTGTATCGGATGCGGCAAGTGCGAGACCCATTGCCCGCAGCAGATTGAAATCCGGAAGGAATTGCAGAATGTAAAAAAGGAGATGGAAGGGCCGGTGTATAAACTGGCAAAGTTTGTGGTGAAGAGGTTTATGAAATACTAAACTGTGGCCGGTGGTATCACTTATAAAAGAGAGAGCATATGCTACATTGTAACACCTTTTATAGGAGGTTATAATGAGTAGGCATAGTCGTTTTAAAAATTATAATTACGCCGGGGGCATCTCAAATTGTAGGAATGACCCTTGTGGAGACAACGGCTGTAAATTCGATTCTGATCGTGCGTAACCCTGCGGGGAATGCGGCGGCACTGACGATTACACCGGTGGCAGGCGGAACAAGACCGGTTTCAGCGCATTTGGTGATTACGCAAATTTAGTAGTGATTTTCTTCTTTCCAAAACATGACCGGAGTCACATTGTAAATCGATTTGTATTGTGGTATGATAAATACGGTGATGTATATGTCGGATAACAAAATGATACGTTTTCTATGGGCGATGCTGTTGGAAGCAGGTTTGCTTTTGATTGCCGTATTTCATTCGGAGCATGTGACGGGATGTCTCTTTTGCGGGGCAGCCCTTATTGTTGTATTTCAATTACAAAGTTTAACGGAGGTGCAAAGGTGGAGTTCTTGGGTAGTACAAGGGCTTCTTTCTTTGCTCTTTTCATTGTTTGCGGGACATTTTGCGGCGTATCTGATTTTTTATGAGATGCGGATTGGCACAAGGAACGGAAGAATGCAGCAGGTGGGTGAAACGTCGATGGGGCAGTGTCGAGAAAGAAGAGAAAGAGCTCCTTTGCTTCGTGTAGCCTTGCCGGGAGTGTGTTGTTTCCTTGGTACGTTTTTCGGTTGGCGGATAACAGGAGAATCAACAGAAGAACTGCCGGAATTACTCTGGCACGTGCTGCTCTTAGCTGTCTGCGCAGCTATGTTCCTTATGGTAGAGTCTGCCGTATCCCATTATCTGCGAATGCAGTGGGAAAGTGCGGTAGCGGTGCGTGGCACAGCTGTGAATGAACTATATGAGAAGAAGTTAAATCAGGAATTAAGAATGAAGAATTACCTTGCGGAGCGGAATGCCCGCATGGAAGAACGAGAGACAATCAGCCGTAACATTCATAACAGTGTGGGGCATACCATTACGGCGGCAGTGATGACATTAGACGCTGCAGAAATGCTTGTAGATGTGGATGCGGGAAAAGCAAAGGAGCGCATGATTACGGCAAAGGAGCGGATGAAGGAGGGGCTGAGTGCCGTTCGCCTTGCGGTACGTGTACTGGATAAGGAAAGTCAAAGCGTACAGCCGGAGGACTTCCTGCGAGAGTTGTCTGCTGTGACGGAGAGCTTTATGATGGATACGGAACTTACGGTAGTGACGGATGTGGATGTAATACCGGAGCTGCAATCGATTCCGAAGGAGCACACGGAGTTTTTGACCGGTGCGGTACAGGAACTTCTGACAAACGGAGTGAAACACGGAAACGCAACACGTTTCCTGATTTCCGTAACGGCGGACAGTGCCCATCTGCAAGTTCGTGTAAAGGATAACGGAACCGGAGACTTTTCGGAAGAAAATATGGAGATGAAAATCAGAGAAGGCTTCGGTCTGAAAAAGATGTTGTCTTATGTAAAAAAGTGCGGCGGAGACGCAAGGTTTACCAATGAAAACGGATTTTGTGCGGTGCTGACGGTGCCGCTTATACAGGAGGAAACAGATGGAGAAGACTAGGATTCTTTTAGTGGATGATGAGCCGTTGTTGCTTGACAGTCTGGAAATAATTTTGTCCATGAACGGCATGGAGATTGTGGAAAAGGCTAAGGACGGAAACGAGGCGTTACGGTGTTTGGAGACGGTCACCTGTGATTTGGCATTGGTGGATTTGAACATGAAGGGCATGGGTGGAATCGAACTTATCGAAAGGTTAAGAGGCTTGTATCCGGCGGTAAAGATTCTTGTGCTGACCACCTTTTATGATGATGAGAATATTACAAAGGCCGTTGCCAACGGCGCAGACGGGTACTTGCTGAAAGATAGCGGAAAAGAGGCTATTTTAGGTGCCATCGGACAGATTCTTAACGGACGGAACGTGATTGACCATAAGGTGATGGTACGATTGGCGGCACTCATGGGGGCAAAGGAGCCGCAAAAGGAATCGCAAAGTGAGGTGTTGGCACCGGATATGACGGAGCGGGAAAAGGAGATTTGCACGTTGCTGGCAGCTGGACTCACAAACCGTCAGATTGCGGAACAGCTTTACATATCGGAGGGTACGGTGAAAAATTATATTTCTTCCATTTACGATAAAACCGGCATTCACGACAGGGCGAAGCTGATTGTAGCCATGAAGGGGTAACGGAATATGACCACAGTCATACCGAAGTTGTGACTGTGGTTACTTTTTAGCGGGAACTTCAGTTGCTATAATGAAGGCAACAAAGGAGGTTGTGAACATGAGACAGAAATTGTCCGCAATGAATTACATACGAAACAACAAGCGGCATGCGGCAGTGCTGATTGTCAGTCTGGCATTATATTTGGTGATTGTGTACCTGACTCAGTTTATTCTTTCTTCCGGTACGGAGAGCTTTAAGAAGATTCTGTCGGAGGATACAAAGAAGATGCAGTTGGTGGGGCTACCGGATAGTGCATTCGGGATTGACGAAGAGACACTTACATCGGAGGAAGCGGTGAGGGCAGCTTACGCAGAGGCGGTTGAACTTCTGGTGAAACGTTTACGGGAACAGCCGGGCGTGAAGACGGTACAGAAAACTCAACAGATGGGAGTTACCATCTATGCACTAATCGGACAGTACAGCTTTTCGTTTCCGTTGGGGGATGAAGAATTTTTGAAAAATTACATGGAGCATATGGGAGCTACCTTAAAGGAAGGCGAGTTGCCGGATGCACCGGGAGAAATTATTTTGGCGGATGGGATTATGCAAAATGCGGGACTGACCTTAGGGCAGAAGCTCTCGGATAAAGACTATCAAATCGTGGGAATTGCGGAAAGTGAATCTTATTTCGGAGGCGGGATTATGGTTTCGGGGAAGGACTACAGTCTGGGATTATGTGTCTTGTCCGACGGAAGTATTGAGGATATGAGTGCTTTGCTCCGGAATATGGGATATGAGTTTTCCGACAACGAAGCGTCCATATTTGATTACAAAGTCGGCAATGCGGAGTATGAGGAGGTGTTTGCCGAAACGGAAACACCGGCGAATCTGGTATTCCGTGGCGTGATGATCGTGATGGCGATTATGTTGTTTCTGGTGTATACGACGATGTTACGCGACCGGCACGGAGAGTGGTGTTTGTATTGTTCCATCGGATACAGCAGAAAGGCAATTTACCTATCCATCTTACGGGAAATGTTATTTTACTTTACGGTGGCGGTGATTTTCGGTACGGCATTGACGGTCATCGGTATGGTGGCTGTGGATACGTTACTGATTGCACCTATGGGACTGGCTTGTAGGTATCTGGATTTCTCTGTTATGGGTGAAATTGTATGCGGCTATGCGATTGTATTTGCGTTACTTCAGCTTCCGATTCGGCTGGCGCTTTACAAAATCAGGACCGTGGATGCCATGGAAGAGGACTTATATTAAAGATGAGAAATTGTGAAATAAACCGGGTGAGAGTAGAACATAAGGAGGATGTACATGTTTGAAATAAAAAATATTACGATGATTTATGATATGGAGAAGGAAGAAAAGGTATATGCGCTGGGTGGCTTTGATTTGAAGTTGCCGGATAAGGGCTTAGTCGGAATTATCGGGCCGTCAGGTTCCGGAAAGTCTACGCTGATGTATTGTCTTTCAACTTTAAAGACGCCGACGGCAGGCGAGATTCTTTACAACGGAAAAAGTCTTACCGACCTCAAAGAGCAGGAAAGAGAAAAGCTTCGCAGAAATGAGTTCGGATTTGTGTTTCAGCGACATTTCTTAGTGCCGTATATGACTTCTCTTGCTAATGTGACGGTGGCGGCAAACGGCAAGGGAGCGGAGGTAAATGGCCGCGCAGAAAGCCTTCTTAAGAGCTTGGGGCTTGGGGAAAAGGAACTGAAAAAGCGTCCGGGTAAGCTTTCCGGCGGACAGCGCCAGCGTGTGGCAATTGCCAGAGCCATGATGAACGGACCGAAGGTATTGTTTGCGGATGAGCCGACGGCAGCCCTAGACCATGAAAACGCCTTTGCGGTGATGGATATTTTAAAGGAGTATGCAAAAGACAACCTGGTGCTGGTGATTACCCATGATCACTCTATTTTAAAGGATGCGGATATGACGGTGGAAATGTGGGACGGCATGGTCAGCTCCGTAAAGGAAGGCGGTGTGCGATGAAACCGTTTTCACCGTTATATTTTATCAAAGAAAATAAAGCCCGTTGTGTTGTGTTGATCCTTATGATTTTTTTGAGCTTTGGTATATATCTGGCAGGCTTATATGTGATGAATGTGGTAACCAGTTTTGAAGAGTTTGGAGCGGAGTTGTACGAAGCTTCGGCATTTATTGGTTTGAGAGCACGAGACGAAGTTTCTATGCAAGGGTACGAGGATGCGGCAGAGGATGTAAGAAACGAAGAAAATGTACGGTTATTGGAACTGGGGTGGGGAAATTATTTTAACATAGAAAGTGTCATGAGTTTTACGGTGGGATATCAGTCGTTAACCTTCCTAAACAGAGAGGATGTAAAATTGTTTTGTGATATCAATGACATTACATGTGACGTCTCAAAACTTGGAAGCAGAAGTGTGATTATGAGTGAACGGATGGCAAACAGTCTGGGGGTGAAATTGGGGGATGTTCTCACTCCGGAAGAGTTTAACGGGATATCGGAAGAATTTACATTAGATGTAATAACCGACCAAAAGACCTATGCGTCTTACTTTTTTGAAGAAGGGAGCGAGGTGGGGAATTATTTGATTTTAAACACCGGAATGGGAAAAGAAGAATTTGAATCCTATCTGGACCGGTTGGAAGAGCAGTATCCGGTACAGATGCACGGGTATGAGGAAGATAAGGCAGAGACGGATCGTACGTTTTCCTTCCTGCCTAAAATCTACATCGCGGTGCTTGTACTGATTGCGATTATTATGGCGGTGACGGTGAACGCGGTGTTTGTAGGAGTGTATCAGAGCAGAACCTTTGAGTTTGCGGTGTACCGTGCCATTGGTATGGGAAAGAGAAAGATTACCGGAAAGATTGTGGGAGAGCTTCTCTGGATGGAAGGAATTGCCTTGATAGGCGGTGGCGTGTTGTTCTTTCTGGGACTTTACCTGTTCAATCATCTGGTGCTGTATCCGATGGGCAAGTATTTGGATTATTTTAACAATGTAGCGTTTGCGGGACTGGTAATTTGTAACGTGATTATTCTGGTACCGTTAATCATTACAAGATGTCGCCAGATGCACCGGGCGGATATTTGTGAATATTAAGAGCGTAAGGCTGTGACAGGAATGTTGCGGCCTTTTTGTTTTGTGGGAAGCGGGATGAAGTGCTTGGAAAAAACGCAAGATTTGTCAAGAGAAACAAAAACTTCGAAGAAATGACATTTTAGATAAAAACTTTGCGCAAAATGACATGCTAAAGCAGAAAAAGTATGATAAGATGGAGTTGGGAGAAATGCGAAAACGGGGTCGACAAGAGGTTGGCGTTTGGTATAACGAGGAGGTAGCAACATGGAACAATACGTAGAACTGAGATTACAAAAGGACGCCTTTGCAGGGGGATATTCCGCAGGGCTTACCATGTGTGACGGTCAGTCCACAAGAGAACTGAAGAAGGTGTCCGAGGATGCCGCATGTGTGGTTTATGAAGATAACAGAAAGCATAGACTAACCCTGCACCGGGAGAAGTCGGGGGATGTGGTATTTTTACGGACTACGTTTGCCAATGAAAGCAATGAACCGGCTGTTCTGGAGATGTTGTCCAGCTTTGCATTAAAGGGACTGGAGGTAGATTCTTTTTATCGGATGCAGTCCTTTTGGAGTGCGGAAGGCAAGCTCCGCAAGGAAAGCATTTATGATTTGCATTTGGAGCATTCCTGGAGTGGAAACGGCTATCGTGTAGAAAAGTTCGGAACGGTAGGTTCCATGCCGGTGCGCAAGTATTTTCCGTTCCTTGTACTGGAGAACAGTGAAAAGGGTGAATTTATCGGCATCCAGCTCTATTCCCCGTCTTCCTGGCAGATGGAACTGATTGTGACCGGAAGGGACAATACAGTGACGGTGGCAGGCGGTATTGCCGACAGAGACTTCGGCAACTGGACGAAAACCGTAGCACCGGGAGAAAGCTTTACGACACCGAAGGCGGCAGTGGCGTTCGGTAACTCGATTTATGATGTATGTGATATTCTTGTGAAAGCTCAAAAGCCGGATATTTCTCCGATAGATTGTCAGATGGGGATTATGTTTAACGAGTATTGTACCACCTGGGGAAATCCGAGCCTTGAGAGTATCAAGAACATGTGCGATAAGTTAAAGGATAAGGGCTTGCAGTATTTTGTTATGGATTCCGGCTGGTACGGAAATGCGAAATACTGGTGGACCTGTGTGGGAGATTGGGACATTAATGAAACCAAGTTTCCGGGAGGATTAAAGCCGATGGCAGACTATGTCAGACAGTGCGGAATGATTCCGGGCATCTGGTTTGAGTTTGAGTCCGTAGGTACCGGTTCTAAACACTACAATGTTCCGGAGCATCTGTTAAAGCGGGACGGTGTGCCGATTACGGTGGGAGAGCACCGGTTCTTTGATATGGCGGACCCGTGGGTGATCGATTATTTAAGTGAGAAGGTAATCAAGCTGCTAAAGGACTGTGGATTCGGTTATATTAAAGTGGATTACAACGACACCATCGGTATGGGGTGTGATGACCCGGACGGTTTCGGTGAGGGCGTCCGAAAGTATGCGTTGGCATCCCAGGCCTTTTTCCGTAAGATTAAAGAGGAGATTCCGGATATTGTGATTGAGAACTGTTCCAGCGGCGGACATCGCCTGGAGCCGTCTATGATGGAAGTGTCTTCTCAGGCCAGCTTTTCCGATGCTCATGAGATATCCTGTATCCCGATTATTGCGGCAAACCTGCATCGCGTCATTCGTCCGGAACAAAGTCAGATTTGGGCGGTGCTTCGTAAGGAAGACAGTATACAGAGACTGCAGTATTCTTTGATAAATACGCTTTTGGGACGTATGTGTATCAGCGGTGATATTTACGAGTTGTCTAAGGAGCAGTGGGACTGTATTGATGAGGGAATGGACTTTTACCGGAAGGCGGCACCGATTATTAAGGACGGTAAGACGATTTTGATTTCCTGTGATACGGAAAGTTACTTGGAGCCGGTAGGAGAGCAGTTGGTTATTCGAAAACTCGGAAATCAGTATTTGGCCGTAGCGCACCGGTTTGGAGAGTCTAAGGAAGTAGTAACTGACTTTTTAGAGGGTGCAATCGTGCTTGCCACTTACGGGGACCTTTCTCTTGATTTCAGCGCCAAGGCATGGATTTATGAAAAGTAAGTTTATAGGAACGTAACAGAAAACTCCTCCGCAATTCAAACGATTGCAGAGGAGTTTCTATTTTGGGTTAGTCGGAGATTTTTTTCAGGACTACATTTTTTACTACAAAGTTGCCCTTTCCGTGGCCGTAGTTAAAGCAGAGCCGCCAGTCGGAATTGGTCTCACCCTCCATGACAAATTCGTATTCGTAGGAGGTAAGCTCCGGAGTTAGAGTGGAGCCGGTCCACCAACAGGTGGGATAACCGAAACCGTCATAGCGGTTGAACCCGATATCAAAGGGGGAGGTAACGGTGCAGGAAGCATCAAAGGTGAGCCGGTATGTGCAACCGTCCTCCAGTTTCAAATTACTGACCTGAGACTGGATATCCCAGACATTCCAACATGGTGCAGGATTATCTACGTGAAAGGAATTCGCTTCGGAATCGGTGTAAATGGTTGCGGAGCCGTAGTAGTCCCATTCGTCTACATGGGAAGCCATGTTCTCGGAGGTTGTTACCGGGTCGGACTCTGTTTCGATTCCGCAGAACGCATCAAGGTAACGTTTTGCGTATTTCGGACGACGGGTGAAATAGTCCTTGAATTGTTTCACTTCGTCGTCGTAATTCCATGCAGCCCAGTCCAGGCTGAATCTGAAAAAGGTGTTTTTGGTGACTTCTCCGTAGGCAGCAGCATAGGTATCTATTTTTTTGCAGACCGCATCAGGATCAAAACAGGTTTCCGTAATGCGAATGTAATTGTCATAGAACATCTGACGGAACTCATCGTTTTTACATGCGTTTCGCAGAATAGCCGGCAGGTTAAAGTCCGTATCACCCATAGACATTCGATTCAGTAAGTCGTATTTGTACTGGGTGCTTTCGCTGCCGTAAAGTCCGGTGGAAAACTCTGTATCGTAGAGAATGAAGCGCCATCTTCCGTCAGCCTTCGGATTTGCCGGGTCAAGGGTTTTGGAATGCCATGCCTCCCAGTTGTTACTGCCGCCGTTGGCCCAGTCGCTGTTATTAATATATGTTTCTACGGTCATATAGTCCATAAAGCTTTGGATATCGAAGGAATCGCAGAATTTTTTATAGTTTTCTGCAGTGGTCAAATCTGCGGAAGCAGCCCATTTACACAGGTCGCTGAGTTCAGTCCAGTCTTCATCGGTACCTTCTTCGATTCCGCCGTTTTTTATAACCGCAACATTCTCCTTCGGAATTCCGTAACGCGCTTCAATATAGTCGCCGTCGGTTTTTTCGCGAATCATATAAAATCCCCAGAACTCGCCGTTTATGAAAAGAATACACGGTTCGGAGGCCATAACATCACAGGCTAAATCGCTTGCAAGGTCATGAATCAGGGCATCACGGAAATGCAATTCCTGATAGTCGTTACCGCCGTTACGAAGCGTGACTTTGTCGAATTTTTCAATCAGCTTGCTGTTGGAGTCCGTAAGACCGTCAAAGAAGGCATATCGCATCTTGCCGTCTCCGTATTCTTTTCTGGCGTAAAAACGAAAGCTCTTTTGCGCATGGGCACGGGACCAGTTACCGGAAATTCGCGCTCCTACATTGGCAGAGTAGACCGGCTTGCCGTTTTCAAACACCTGAATGGAAACAGGAATTTCGTTTTCACGGCCGTCGGAGTTATAGTTTGTAACATTCAGAACATCACCGGCATCGTAGGGAACATAGTCGTCGCTGTTAAGCCATTCGTAATACTTGGAACCGACCATATAAATGCCGTTGTCATGGTCAAACAGGTAATCGCCGTCGGTCACCATGGAAATAACCTTCATGTCGGAGTAGTAGGAAGCACGTTTCCCTACAAAATAGCTGTTGGTAGCCACATCACCGAATTCGCCGGAAGGGGATTTTGCCACAGCACGAACGGTAATTCCTTTATCCACGTTAAATTGCGGCGGCTGATAGTCGGAAAGGGTAATATCTTCAACTGCGCTGTATACATTCGGATTATTTGTGTTATCAAAAATCATAATGCCTTTTGTATATTCGATGGCGGAAGAGGAAGTACGAGGATCACTGCCGTCGATTGTGTAATAGACGGTGTACCCCGGTTCGGCGGAAAGTGTTAAACTGAATAGTGCATCGTAAAAACCGCCTTCTGCCGAAAATTGCGGAGCGGAGCTCTTCTTTTCTTCTTTTTCCGGAGTATCCGGAGTCTCGGAATCTTCCGGTGCCAAAGTCGGTTTATCGGCCTCGTGGGTAATCTCCGGGAGGTCTTCGTTAACCGGTTGTTTCCCGGAGGAATCACAGGCAGCCATGGATAAAATAAGGGCAGATGCCGCAACCGTACAGCAGAGGAAGCGGAGACCGGATAAGTTTCGTTTTCTCATAGAAATACCTTCCTTTGTATGTATTTGAATAGAAAGTGTCTTGTTATTTCGAATTGCCGAATAAGCCTCTGATAATCGAGTTTCCGATTTGTCTTCCGATGGAGCTGAAAGCACTGGAGGTGGCACGTCCGATGGTTTTGTTGAAAAGCTTCTCGGCTGCCTTTTCCTTCTTTTTTTGTTTTGCGGCTTCTTCTTTTTCTTTTTGCTTCTTGGCAAAGGCCTCTTCCTTAGCTTTTTGTTTTGCGGCTGCGGCTTCTTCCTTGGCTCGTTGTTCGGCGGCTTCTTCTTCCGCAGTTTGCGCCGTCAGCACTTCATATGCGGAGCGGTTATCTACCGGGAAGCCGTACTTTTCGTCTAACGGGCTTCTTGTAATGACCGCATTACGGGTAAAAGAATCTACCGGACCCATGAGACTTTGCGGTGGAAGAATAAAGGTTCGTTCCACCATGGTCGGGATACCTTCTTCGTCAAGGAAGGACACCAGTGCTTCGCCCACGCCCAGTTCCATGATGGCTTCCGAAGTGTCAAAGGCCGGATTTTGACGGAAGGTTTGAGCCGCAGTACGGACAGCCTTTTGCTCAGCCGGTGTATAAGCACGAAGGGCGTGCTGCACGCGGTTACCTAACTGAGCCAGTACTTCATCCGGAATATCGCTGGGACTTTGGGAGATAAAGTAGACGCCTACGCCTTTGGAACGGATAAGTTTTACGACCTGTTCGATTTTCTGATTTAAGGTTTTCGGCATATCACGGAAGAGAAGATGGGCTTCGTCAAAGAAGAACACCAGCTTCGGTTTGTCCGCATCGCCTACCTCCGGAAGTTTTTCAAAAAGTTCCGTCAACATCCAGAGAAGAAATGTGGCATAGAGAAGTGGAGACTGCACCAGCTCCGTACTGTCTAAAATATTAATCATACCGCGACCGGCTTCATCGGTGGTAATCCAGTCTGTGAAATCAAGGGCCGGCTCACCGAAGAAAATATTACCGCCCTGACTTTCCAAAACAAGCAGAGAGCGCTGGATGGCACCGGCACTCTGCGGGCTGACATTACCGTAGGTCAGGGTATATTCTTCGCGATGTTCGGTAACATAGGCCAACATTGCCTTTAAATCTTTTAAATCAATGAGTAACAGACCGTTATCGTCGGCTACGCGGAACACAATATTTAATACACCCTCCTGTACGGCGGTAAGACCTAACAAGCGGGAGAGAAGAATCGGGCCCATTTCGGAAACGGTGGTACGTATCGGATGGCCGTTTTTTCCGAAGATATCAAAAAAGCGGGTAGGGAATGAGGTGTAGCACCAGTCTTCGATACCGAACTTTGCGATGCGCCGGGACATGTCTTCGCTTTCTTTACCCGGTGCGCACATGCCGGAAAGGTCTCCTTTAATGTCGGCAAGAAATACCGGAACACCGAGAGAGGAGAAGGATTCCGCCAATACTTTTAAGGTAATGGTTTTACCGGTACCGGTAGCACCTGCGATAAGACCGTGGCGGTTGCCCATCTTAGGGTATAAAAACTGTAAGTTGTCGTTCTTTGCAATCCAGATTTTTCCGTCTTTTACCATGTTGAGACACTCCTTTACTATAATACAAATACATATTATGTTCTTTATGCAGAAAAAGCAGAAGCAACGGATGGTTGATGTTACTTCTGCTTTTGAAACCTCATCGCCCGAAAGGTTCGGGGAGAGGTCCTATTCTTTAACCTTGATTCTGCGCAGCAACGAGCCCCTTTCCGCCGTACATTTCCCGAAGTTTCGGTTTCTCGATTTTGCCGGTAGGGTTACGCGGTACATCCGCAAAAATGATCGTATGCGGGCGCTTGTAACGCGGAAGTGCGTGACAGAAGGTATTTACTTCGTCCTCAGTTAAGGTGCAACCAGGCTTTACCTCGATGATGGCGCCGGTAACTTCGCCGAGACGCTTATCCGGCAGACCGATAACAGCCACGTCCTTAATGGAGTCGTGTTTACGAAGAAAATCCTCAATCTGTACCGGGTAAATATTTTCACCGCCGCTGATGATAACGTCCTTTTTACGGTCAACCAGGAAGATGAAACCATCTTCATCCTGCATTGCCATGTCACCGGTAAAAAGCCAGCCGTCTGCCAGTACTTCATTGGTTGCCTTTTCGTCTTTATAATAGCAGGTCATAACACCCGGTCCCTTTACCGCAAGTTCACCTACCTCACCCTGAGGGACGGTGTTACGATGCTCGTCTACAATCTTTGTTTCCCAACCGTAGCCCGGAACACCGATGGCACCTACCTTGTGGATGTTGTCCATGCCAAGGTGTACACAACCCGGTCCGATGGACTCGGAAAGACCGTAGTTGGTGTCGTACTTGTGGTTCGGGAAGATATTCTTCCAACGGGTAATGAGACTCGGCGGAACCGGCTGAGCACCGATGTGCATCAGACGCCACTGATCCAGTTCGTAATCGGAGAGTTTCACATCGCCTCTGTCGATGGCATCTAAGATGTCCTGTGCCCACGGTACCAGAAGCCATACGATAGTGCAATGCTCCTTGGAAGCCGCATCCAATACGAACTCCGGCTTCGTTCCCTTTAAAAGAACTGCCTTACCGCCCACTAAAAAGCTGCCGAACCAATGCATCTTGGCACCGGTGTGGTACAGCGGCGGAATACATAAAAATACATCCTCATGCTTGGTCTCATGGTGATTTTGCTCTACGAGACAGGAGTGCATGAGGCTGCGGTGCTTATGTAAGATTGCCTTCGGGAAGCCGGTGGTGCCGGAGGAAAAATAAATTGCGGCATCATCGTCGTCCGTCAGGGTGATATTCGGGGTCATACTGGAACAGTCTGCGGTAAGGCTGGTATAGTCTTCCGCAAAGGTAGGGCAGTTGTCACCCACATAAATCAGCAGGCGATTCTTACTCAAGGTATCTGCGATTTCTTCCACCCGGCCGATGAATTCCGGACCGAACACTAAAATATCCACATCCGCAAGACCGACACAGTAATCGATTTCATCGGAGGAGTAGCGGAAATTAAGCGGTACCGCCAAAGCACCGGTCTTTAAGATACCGAAGTAAATCGGTAACCATTCCAGACAGTTCATAAGTAAAATCGCAACCTTGTCTCCCTTTTTTACACCGCGGGAGAGCAAGAAGTTCGCGAAACGGTTTGCTTTTTCGTTAAATACGTTCCAAGTGATTTCGCGACGGTAGTAGTTACTTTTCGTCGGCTCCATCAGTTCATATTCTTTCCAGGTGATACGACGGGTCTCCGGAAGCTGCGGATTAATCTCTACCAGGCAGATTTCGTTTCCGTACATTTCACAGTTCTTTTCCAAAATGTTTGTAATCGGCATATTTTTGTTCCTCGAATCTAAAATAGTATAAAAAAGCAAAAAACGCTGACGAAACAAGGGCACTTTTTCGCTTTCCACCAATAAAGTATAAGGGAAAGAAGGGAAAAAGTCAATGGGAACTTATACATAAATTTATTTCTTTGACAGATTTGCGTATTAAAGCGTTAGATTATTAAAGAAAAGACACAATTTGGGTCTTTTCTATTGCGGAAAAGTGTGATAGAATATACATTGGATTCGTTTCAGACAATAGAAAACGATGCAAAGAAAGGCTTTACAAAGGTCGAAAAACAGAAAGGATACATAATTATGGCAAAGAAGATTATGCTCGGTAACGAGGCCATTGCCCGCGGTGCTTATGAAGCAGGCGTGAAGGTGTCGGCTGCGTATCCGGGAACTCCGAGTACGGAGATCAGCGAAAATATTGTACAGTATAAGGAAATTTACTCCGAGTGGTCGCCGAATGAGAAGGTAGCGGCAGAGGTTGCTATCGGTGCGGCTATTTCCGGCGTGCGTGCCATGTTCTCCATGAAGCACGTTGGTGTAAATGTAGCAAGTGACCCGCTCTATACTATTTCCTACAGCGGTGTAAACGGCGGTTTGGTATTGGTGGCAGCAGACGATCCGGGACTTTACAGCTCTCAGAACGAGCAGGATACCCGTATGGTGGGCAGAGCGGCACAGGTGCCGGTTTTGGAGCCGTCCGACAGCCAGGAAGCAAAGGATTTCGTAAAGCTTGCATTCGAGCTCAGTGAGCAGTACGACACCCCGATGATTGTACGTACCACCACCCGTCTCGCCCATTCCCAGGGCCTTGTGGAGCTTTGTGACCGGGAAGAGGTTGCGGATAAGCCGTACGAGAGAAACGTGGCGAAGTTCGTTATGATGCCGGGTATGGCAAAGTTACGTCATTTATATGTAGAAGAGCGTTTGAAGAAAATGGCAGAGGATGCATGCAGCCTTTCCATCAATAAGGCAGAGTACAACGATACCTCCATCGGTTTCATTACCAGCGGTATTCCGTACCAGTATGTAAAGGAGGCTTGTCCGAACGCTTCCGTATTAAAGCTTGGTATGGTACATCCGCTTCCGCGTAAGCTTATTGAGGAGTTTGCTTCCAAGGTAGATAAGCTCTACATTTTCGAGGAGCTTGAACCGGTAATCGAAGAGCAGGTAAAGTCCTGGGGCATCAAGTGCATCGGTAAGGAAATCTTTACCGTACAGGGCGAGTACAGCGCAAATATGCTTCGTAAGGCAGTTCTCGGCGAGACCGCTGAGCTTAAGGCTCCGGCACAGGTACCGGCAAGACCGCCGATTTTGTGTCCGGGATGTCCGCACAGAAGCGTTTATTCTGTATTAAACAAGCTTAAGATTCATGCGGCTGGTGACATCGGATGTTATACGCTTGGTGCAGTGGCTCCGCTTAATGTAGTAGATACTACCGTATGTATGGGTGCAAGTATTTCCACCCTGCACGGTATGGAAAAGGCAAAGGGTAAGGATTACATCAAGAACTGGGTTGCTGTAATCGGCGATTCCACTTTCATGCATACCGGTGTAAACTCTTTGATTAACATGGTATACAACAAAGGTACCGGTACGGTGATGATTCTTGATAACTCCACCACCGGTATGACCGGTCATCAGGACCACGCAGCTACCGGTAAGACTTTGATGGGTGAGACCACCAAGGCTGTGAACTTAGTTCAGTTCTGTAAGGCCATCGGCATTGAGCATGTGGTAGAAGTGAATGCTTTCGATACCGCAGAGCTTGAGCGTATCATTAAGGAAGAGACCGCAAGAGACGATGTATCTGTCATCATTACCAAGTCTCCGTGCGTTCTGTTAAAGGGCAATGTATTCCCGGATGTTTGCGTTCCGGACAGCGATAAGTGTAAGAAGTGTGGTATGTGCTTAAGACCGGGATGTCCGGCACTGACCAAGAATGCGGACGGCACCATCGCAATCGATGCAACCATGTGTAACGGCTGCGGACTTTGCATGCAGCTTTGTAAGTTTGATGCAATCGAAAAGAAGGCAAGATAAGGAGGAGAAGACTATGACCACTAGAAATATTATGATTGTCGGTGTGGGCGGTCAGGGTACCCTGCTTACCAGCCGTATTTTAGGAAATATTACCGTAGAGGCAGGCTTTGATGTAAAGCTTTCCGAGGTTCACGGTATGGCACAGAGAGGCGGAAGCGTAGTTACCTTCGTTCGTTACGGCGAGAAGGTTGCGGAGCCGATTGTAGAAGAGGGACAGGCAGACGTTCTTATCGCATTTGAGCGTTTGGAGGCACTTCGTTACGCTCACTTCTTAAAGAAGGACGGAGCAATGGTTATCAACGACCGTAGAATTGAGCCGATTACCGTAGTGACCGGCGCAGCGCAGTATCCGGAGAATATTATCGAGGATCTGGCGAAGGAGCATCAGGTCTATTCCGTAGATGCACAGGAAGAGGCATTAAAGCTGGGAAATTCCAAGGTGTTTAATGTAATCGTTCTCGGTGTTGCCGCAAAGCACATGGACTTTACGAAGGAGCAGTGGCTTTCCGCAATTGAAGCTACCGTGCCGCCGAAGACCGTAGAGTTAAATAAAAAAGCATTCCTCGTAGGATACGAGATGTAATTAAATTTATTTTTTAAATCGCAGAGTACTGCGGAAGGAGAAGCCAATGATTTGGAACGAAGCAAAAGAATGTATGAGCAGAGATGAAATTCATCATCTGCAGGGTAAGCGTCTTGTAAAGACGGTAAATCACGTGTATCATAACGTAGAATTTTACCGTAAGAAGATGCAGGCGGTAGGTTTGGAACCGGGAGATATCCAGTCTGCGGACGATATCACGAAGCTTCCGTACACAACGAAAGACGATTTACGTGATACCTATCCGTTCGGTTTATTTGCTGTTCCGATGTCTGAAATTGTACGTGTACATGCTTCCAGCGGCACCACCGGTAAAGCTACGGTAGTAGGTTATACCAGACGTGATATCGATGTTTGGTCCGAGTGTGTTGCCAGAGCATTTACTATGGCAGGTTTGACCAAGGATGATATTATTCAGGTGGCATACGGCTACGGCTTGTTTACCGGAGGTCTAGGTGCCCATTACGGTGCGGAGAACTTAGGTGCAACGGTAGTTCCGATGTCTACCGGTAATACAAAGAAGTTAATTACCATGATGAAGGATTTCGGTGCCACGGCGCTTGCATGTACACCGTCCTACCTCATGCATATTGCGGAAACTCTGGAAGAGCAGGGAGACATTCCGAACATAAAGTTAAAGGCAGCCATCTGCGGTGCGGAGCCGTGGACCGAAAACATGCGGAAGCAGATTGAAGAAAAGCTTCATATCCATGCTCATGATATTTACGGCTTGTCCGAGGTTATGGGACCGGGTGTTGCCTGTGACTGTATTTACCATAAGGGACTTCATGTATACGAGGATCATTTCCTTCCGGAGATTGTAAGCTCCGAGACGTTACTTCCGGTACCGGAGGGTGAGACCGGTGAGCTGGTATTTACCACCCTTACCAAGGAAGGTATTCCGTTAATCCGTTACCGTACCAAGGACCTGACCAGCATCTCCTACGATAAGTGTGAATGCGGCAGAACCTTGGCACGTATCAGCCGTTTCAAGGGGCGTTCCGACGATATGTTAATTATCCGCGGTGTCAACGTATTCCCGTCCCAGATTGAGGCGGCACTTCTGGAAATGTCCGGTACCACGCCGAACTATTTCATGATTGTGGATCGTGTCAACAATCTGGATACCTTAGAGGTACAGGTAGAGGTTGAGGAGCGTTTCTTCTCCGATGAGATTAAGGAGCTGGAGCGTCTGAACAAGCAGATTGTACATACCATCCAGCAGGCCATCGGTCTGGCAGTTAAGGTAACTTTAGTTGAGCCGAAGACCTTAGAGAGAAGTATGGGTAAGGCGGTTCGTGTACTGGATAAGAGAAAGCTGGTTTAAGTGAGGGTTGCCCTTGCGGCAGGGAAAGGAGAAGCATATGTATTTAGAGCAATTATCGGTTTTTATGGAAAATAAAGTCAGCCGTTTAAATGAGGTATTACTTCAGTTAAAAATGAGCAAAGTAAATGTGTTGTCGTTAAGCCTCGCGGATACCAGCGAATTTGGCGTGCTTCGTCTTATCGTGGATAATCCGGAAGAAGGACGCAAGGTGTTAAAGGAAAACGGTTTTTCCGCAAGACTTACGAAAGTGCTTGCAATTAAGCTTCCGAACGAAGTAGGTACGTTGCAGGGAGTTTTGGAACTTCTAGGTAATGCAGGTATGAACGTGGAGTATATGTATGTGCTTGCCAATGCAAAGGAATTTTCCGGTATGATTATTAAGACCGGGAATCCGGAAGAGGCCGCAAAGGTTTTGGCAGATGCAGGCATTGAGTTTGTAAAAGCAGAGGAAGTAGGTAAAATTGGAGCGTAAAATCATTGATTTTCATACGCACGCATTTCCGGACAAAATCGCCGGAAAAACAATTGAAATGCTATCAAAAAAAGGCGGAATTCCGGCGTATACGGATGGCACTACAGGCGGACTTTGCAATGTGTTGACCGAAGCCGGCATTTCGCTCGGAATCGTATTACCGGTGGTAACGCGACCGGAGCAATTTGAATCAGTTACTCGTTTTGCGGCACAAATAAACGAGGAAAAATTTCATTGGGAGGCAGAAGCGGCCGGTGAAAGGAAGAGCGATCCAACCGCTAAGTTACTGTCATTCGGCGGAATTCACCCGGATACCCCGGATTATAAGAAGGAGTTGAAGACACTTTCCGAACGTGGCTTTCGGGGAATTAAGCTTCATCCGGATTATCAGGGAGTGTATTTTGACGATATTCGTTACATGAGGATTGTCGAATATGCATCCGAACTGGGATTAATAGTGATTACTCATGCCGGTGTGGATATCGGATTTCCGGATACGGTACGCTGCACGCCGGAACGGGCGCGAAAGGTAATCCGCGAAATAAAGCCGGAGAAGCTTGTATTGGCGCATATGGGGGGCTGGAATCTTTGGGATGAAGTGCTTGATAGTTTAGCGGACGAGCCGGTGTATCTGGATACGGCCTATTCCATGGGACACATTTCCGAGGAGCATTTTATGAGTCTTTGTCGGGCTCACGGCGCGGACCGGATTTTGTTTGCGACGGACTGTCCGTGGGGGGATCCGAAGAGGGACCTGGAGACTTTCTTTTCAATGCCTCTGACGAAAGAAGAGCAGGAACTGATGCTGCATTGTAACGCAGAGAGGTTGCTGGGATTGTAAAGAGAAGCGCCGTTCGGATATAGTGCAAGCGGTTATGAGAAGAGAACGAGATAAAAAGTAAAAAATATCCGTCCGAAGGGGTTGACAAATTACCGGAAGACGGATATAATTATGTCATGATACTTTATTGCTTTAAAGCGCAACGGATTAAAGCGCAACGCTTTAAAGTGCAATGCAAGCAAAACGATAAAGAGACTTAAAGAAGGAGCGCAATTATGTTAGTAAAGATTATTCTGTTGGTTATCTTTTTCGGCACCATGATCGGAGTAGGTGTTTACTCCAGACGTCATGCTACCGATGTAAACGGATTTGTATTAGGCGGCAGAGGCGTAGGGCCTTGGCTTACGGCGTTTGCTTACGGTACCTCTTATTTTTCTGCGGTGGTTTTTGTGGGCTATGCGGGTCAGTTCGGATGGAAATACGGTATGTCCGCTACCTGGATCGGTATCGGTAACGCACTGATAGGCTCTTTGCTTGCGTGGGTGATTCTCGGTCGTCGTACCCGTATTATGAGTAAGCATTTTTCTTCTAAAACCATGCCGGATTTCTTCGGTAAGAGATATGACAGTGACAAGCTTCGTATTGCGGCTTCCGTAATTTCGTTTATCTTTTTGATTCCGTATACGGCGTCCGTATATAACGGTTTGTCCCGACTCTTCGGAATGGCTTTTGACATTCCGTATGCGGCTTGTGTTATCGGTATGGCGGTGTTGACCGGTGTGTATGTTATCCTCGGCGGATACATGGCTACGGCAATTAATGATTTTATTCAGGGTATTATTATGTTGTTCGGTATCGTGGCGGTTATCGTAGCTGTGTTAAACGGTCAGGGCGGGTTTTACGAGGCTGTAAAGAGTCTGGCCGAGTTTGAGAGTGATGTGGCAATTACGGCAGGACAGAAGGGCGCATTTACTTCTTTCCTCGGACCGGATCCGTGGAATTTGTTCGGAGTTGTGGTACTTACCTCCCTCGGAACCTGGGGCTTGCCGCAGATGGTACATAAGTTTTACGCAATTAAGGATGAGAAGTCTGTTCGTACCGGCACCATTATTTCCACCTTGTTTGCGGTAGTGATTTCCTGTGGATGTTATTTCCTTGGTGGTTTCGGTCGTTTGTTTGACGGCCCGGAGATTTATAACGGAAGCGGTGCCATTGTATACGATGCTATTGTTCCGACCATGTTGTCGAAGCTTCCGGATATCTTAATCGGTATTGTAATCGTGCTTGTGCTTTCCGCATCCATGTCCACACTTTCTTCTTTGGTTATGACCTCCAGTTCTACCCTTACGCTAGACGTTATTAAGGGAAGTATCGCAAAGAAGATGGATGAGAAAAAGCAGCTTCTTTGGATGAGAGTACTGATTGTTTTCTTTATTGTAGTTTCTGTTGTGATCGCACTGGATCCGCCGGCGTTTATCGCACAGCTTATGGGTATTTCCTGGGGTGCTTTGGCAGGTGCTTTTCTGGCACCGTTCTTATACGGCTTGTATTGGAAGGGAGTTACAAAGGCTTCCGTTTGGGCAAGTTTTGCGGCAGGTGTCGGTATTACCGTTGCGAATATGTTCTTTAAGTTTATCGCATCTCCGATTAATGCAGGTGCCATTGCAATGGTAGCGGGCTTAATCATTGTACCGGTAGTCAGTCTGATTACGCCGAAGATGAAAAAGGAGTTTGTAGAAGAGTGTTTTGTATGTTATGACAAGAAGGTTGTAGTGGAAAATAAGGTAGCACTTCCGAAGGAGGAAAATGAAGAAACGAAGTAGGTAAAGTGTCGAATTGGGTTGCAAATTGCTTAAAAAAGAGGTAAACTGATAAGGGGTAGTCTTGAGAAAGGTACCGGTATCGGTTACAGAGGCGAAGCAATGGATGTGAACAAGAAAAAGAAATCGAATCCGATGAAAAGGTTTGTTAATTCTGTAAAGAGAGCAGTCGCAGGAGTGCTCTCTTTCGTCATAAATAAATGGAACGCGCTCCAAAAGGAGACAAGAAAAGTATGGAAGGTTTTTGTTGTTACGGGGAGTTTACTGTTGGCTGTCGTGCTTTTGCTGGCGGTCAGGCTCGGAAGTGTACAGAAAGAACTGAAATCCGTGCAGACGCTTTCCACAAGTTTACAGAAGGAACTGGACCAGGTGAAAGCCGGGATAAAGGATGATAAGACCGAAGTCGTGACACGGGAACCGGATAAACAGTCGTTTACGGTTGCGCCGGTATTTACGAAGACACCGATACCGACTGTTACGCCGACACCGAAAAAGTATGTTGTTTGTATTGATGCCGGCCACGGAGACTGGGACGGCGGTGCGGTGTGGAATGTGAACGGTGTGGAAGTACGAATAGAAAAGGACGATAATCTTCGGATGGCAAAGCTGTTCCGTGATGCGTTGGAGGCATACGGTATCGAAGTGGTTATGACAAGAGAGACGGATGTGTTTCTTGAATTGGGGGAACGTGCACGGATTGCCAATACCGCCAATGCGGATGCTTTTATTTCATTACACAGAAACTCTTATGCGGGAACCGAAGATGTGAACGGAATCGAATTCTGGATTCATAACAGCAAGCCGAAGGATGCCCAGGAGTTGGCGCAGAGGATGTTGAATGAGATTATGGCGGTCGGTGGACTTACGAACCGTGGTGTAAAATTCGGCACAATTGAAAGTCCAAAATACAATTATGTAATTAACAGCAGAGCAAATATGGCCAGTATGATTATAGAAATGGGATTTGTCTCAAGCGCTTCCGACAATGCGGCGTATGACACACACGGAAAGGCATATGCCCAGGGAATGGCAAGAGCGGTGTTTGAGTGGTTGAAAGAACAGGAAAATTAGGTATCGTGTAAACTAAAAAAGGGTCGTGCGGTAACCGCACGGCCCTTTCATCATGCGTATAAGAATTACTTCATCGCCGTAACTTCATCGAATTCATCCTGAATTTCTTTCTCCGGAGCAGGCGTAAGAAGACTTACCACTACGATTGCGATACAGGCGATAATGAACGCCGGAAGCAACTCGTAGATTGCAAATATGCCACCTAACTTTGCGATTACATACTTCCACACAAATACCATCACGCCACCTGCAATCATACCTGCAAGAGCGCCGTAACGGTTGGAACGCTTCCAGAAGAGAGCGAACAGTACAACCGGGCCGAAGGTAGCACCGAAGCCTGCCCATGCAAAGGATACGATGTCGAATACGGAACTGTTCGGGTTGGTTGCAAGGAACATACCGATGACAGCGATTGCCAGTACAGTAATACGTGCAATGAGTACCGAAGTCTTCGGAGAACTCTTTTTGCCGAATACACCGGTCACGATATTATGGGACACCGAAGAGGATGCAGCCAGGAGCTGGGAGTCGGCGGTGGACATGGTGGAGGCTAGAATACCCGCAAGGATGATACCGGCAATAAAAGCAAAAATAACACCGTATTTGCTGATTGCATCGGAAATGGTTACGATGATGTTTTCCGCTGCAGACTTGCTTTCAAACATCGGGATGGTTCCCTTAAGACTCATGCTGTAACCGATAATACCGATAAGTACGGCAACGCCCAGGGAAATAAATACCCAAACGGTAGCAACGCGACGAGAAAGCTTTAACTTCTTGTCGTCATTGATTGCCATGAAGCGGAGCAGAATATGCGGCATACCGAAGTATCCTAAGCCCCATGCCAGAGTGGAAGCAATGGTCAGTGCACCGTAAGATCCTACCTCGCCGGTGGCAACATTGTGAGTAGCCGTGAGGGAAAGATAACCTGTCAGTTCTTTTGCGTTTTCTACAACTGCGTTAAATCCGCCGGCTACGGAAATACCGAAGCCCAGAACGACTACAAGAGCGATGGACATAACAATGCTCTGGATAAAGTCGGTCGTAGATGCCGCCAGAAATCCGCCCAGGGCTGTATACGCTACGATAACCAAAGAACTGATAATCATCGCCGGCAGATACTCTACGCCGAACAGGGTGGAGAATAACTTACCACAGGCAACGAAGCCGGATGCGGTATACGGAATGAAGAAAATAACAATAATAATCGCAGAAATGAACAGTAAAAGCTTGTTCTTATCACGATAGCGGTTTGCAAAGAAATCCGGCAAAGTAATGGAGCCGGTTCTCTGTGTATAGCGGCGAATTTTCTTTGCTACGATGAGCCAGTTGACCCAGGTGCCGATGGCAAGACCGAGCGCGGTCCAGAAAGCCTCCGCAATACCGAAAAAGTAAGCAACACCCGGCAGACCCATAAGCAGCCAGCTACTCATATCCGAAGCTTCCGCACTCATGGCGGTGACTAACGGTCCTAATTTACGTCCCCCCAAATAGAAGTCGTCGGCAGACTTGTTTTTCTTGGAAAAACGAAGACCGACGGCGATAACGATTCCCAAATAAGCGATAATGGAAATCATAATACAGATTTGTTCTGTTGTCATTATATAGTTCCTCCTTTGTAGTTCCTGCTGTCACAGGATAATGAATCAGCAAAGTTCCGCTTTGCCTTTGTAAATCAGTATACCATAAAAGTAAAAGGTACACAAGGAAAAAAGACAGATTTTGGGAAAAATCCAAAGTTTCGGGAAAATGTGCTTGCTTTTTTTTACAGATACGGTACAATATAGGATAGAGTAATTATGTGAACAGGTAATTAGAAAGGATTCGTAAATCATGATTCAGGCAAGTAATGTAACATTAAGATTAGGAAAAAGAGCGTTATTCGAGGACGTAAATATTAAGTTTACCGAAGGTAACTGCTATGGTTTGATCGGTGCCAACGGTGCCGGAAAGTCTACCTTTTTAAAGATTTTGACCGGACAGTTGGAGCCGTCCAAGGGTGAAGTTATCATCACTCCGGGTCAGCGTCTTTCTTTCTTACAGCAGGACCACTTTAAATACGATGCATATCCGGTACTGGACACTGTTATTATGGGGAACCAGCGTTTGTACGATATTATGAAGGAAAAGGATGCTATCTACGCAAAGGAAGATTTTACCGAGGAAGACGGTATTAAGGCCAGTGAGTTAGAAGCGGAGTTTGCCACCTTAAACGGTTGGGAAGCGGAGTCCGATGCGGCGACTCTTTTAAACGGTCTCGGTATCGAAACCGACCTTCATTATAAGATGATGAGCGAGCTTAAAGGAAGTGAAAAGGTGAAGGTGCTTCTTGCACAGGCGTTGTTCGGAAACCCGGACATTTTACTTCTGGACGAGCCGACCAACCATTTAGATTTGGAAGCAATCCGTTGGCTGGAGGAATTCTTAATTAACTTTGACAATACGGTTATCGTGGTTTCCCATGACCGTTACTTCTTAAATAAGGTTTGTACCCATATTGCGGATATCGATTATGCAAAGATTCAGCTCTATGCAGGTAACTATGACTTCTGGTATGAGTCTTCCCAGCTTATGATTAAGCAGATGAAGGAAGCAAATAAGAAGAAGGAAGAAAAGATTAAAGAGTTGCAGGAGTTCATCCAGAGATTCTCCGCAAACGCATCCAAGTCTAAGCAGGCTACGTCCCGTAAGCGTGCACTGGAAAAGATTGAGTTGGATGAAATCCGCCCGTCTTCCAGAAAATATCCGTATATCGATTTCAGACCGAGCCGTGAAATCGGTAATGAGGTTCTGACGGTTACGAATTTAACCAAGACCATCGACGGTGTGAAAGTTTTGGATAACATTTCCTTTATTGTGGGTCGTGAGGATAAGATTGCACTTGTGGGAGCAAATACTCTTGCAATTACTACGCTGTATAAAATTTTAACCGGTGAGATGGAGCCGGATTCCGGTAGTTATAAGTGGGGTATTACCACCAGCCAGGCATATTTCCCAAAGGATAATACGAAGGATTTCGCATCCGACCTGTCCATTGTGGACTGGTTGATGCCGTATTCTCCGGAGAAGGATGTGACCTATGTCCGCGGTTTCATGGGACGTATGTTGTTTGCCGGGGAAGAGGGTGTAAAGAAGGTTAACGTGCTTTCCGGTGGTGAGCGCGTGCGAGTTATGCTGTCAAAGATGATGCTTATGGCAACGAATGTACTGTTAATGGATGAGCCGACCAATCACTTGGATATGGAGTCCATTACCGCATTAAATAACGGTTTGATTAAGTATCCGGGTGTGATTCTGTTTACATCTCAGGACCATCAGTTTATTCAGACCATTGCAAATCGTATTATTGAGATTCTTCCGAACGGAGGCATGATTGATAAGGTATCTACCTATGACGAGTACTTAGACAGTGACGAGATGGCTCGTAAGCGTCAGGCGCTTTCCGTAAAGGTAGAAGAAGAGGTTGTGACCGAGGAAGAGTAGTTTTTTTCTGTTGCGAACAGAGAACGGAGGGTATTTTGGGATACACAGACGGACTGTGGCAGGAAATCATCGGCGGTATGTCCGGCGCTTGGTGCCGGGCGGATAAAATATGCTTTAAAACAGTAGCGGAGGGTGCAAAGTCTTGCACTCTTTTGCTGTTTGGTAAGGGAAAAGATGAGCCGGAAAAAGAAATTGAGATGTGCCGCATCGGGAACAGTGCGGTGTTCTATAGGATAGTTCCGCAAAAGGATGTAAAGGGGTGCGAGACTTATCTTTTTAAGAGTGAAAACGGTACGTTTACCGATGTTTATGCAAGAAGTGTCAGCGGGAAGGATGTTTTCGGACAGTTGGCCGGAGAAGTACGACCGGTACTTCCGACAGAGCAGGAAAAAGAGTTATCGCTGTCGGAGTGTGGGGACGGATTTACGTGTCCGGCTTTTTCTGAGTTGATTTTTTACAAATTGCATGTCAGAGGCTTTACGAAACATGCAAGTTCCGGTGTAAAGAAAAAAGGAACTTTTGCTGGACTTGCCGAAAAGATTCCGTACTTAAAGGAATTGGGAATTAATGCGGTACTTTTGATGCCGGTGTATGAGTTTGACGAGTGCATGGAGGTGTCAAAAAACTGCGGTTGCTTATCCGCAAAGCAACTGGCCCAGTATGAGGCTTTGTACGGAGAGGAGTTTGTAAAGGTACAGCAGGCCTATGAAAACGGAAAAGAAGAAAAATCGGTAGATCGGGTAAATTATTGGGGCTATACTCCGAAAAATTTCTATTTTGCACCGAAAGCAGCTTATGCGGCTGAGAAGCAGCATGCAGATGAAGAATTACACGATCTTGTGAATGCGCTTCACGAGGCCGGAATTGCGGTATTTTATGAATTCTTTTTCGGTGCGGATGTAAAAAAAAGTCTGATTACGGACTGTCTGCGGTATTGGACCTATGCGTACGGTGCAGACGGGTTTCGGTTAATCGGAGAGAACGGGGCTTTGACCTTTTTGGCAGAAGATCCGTATTTGGCCGGTGTTAAATTTCTGGTTACGGATTGTCCGGAGTGCGGTATGCATTCGGATCGCTTTGAGGATCGCAGAGTTGCCGTTTACAATGACGGATTCCGGAATGTAATGCGCCGGTTTGTAAAGGGAGACGAGAATATGGTCGGTGCGTTCACGGAACAATTCTGTGACGACAGGAAAGAATACGCGCAGCTTCGTTACATTGCGGATCAGAACGGATTCTCTTTGTACGATGTGTATGCCTATGACCGGAAGCATAATGAAGCAAACGGGGAAGATAACAAAGACGGCGAGGATTACAACCATAGTTGGAATTGCGGTATTGAAGGAGAAACCTCAAAGAAAAAGGTGAATGCGCTTCGAGCGCGACTTCGTAGAAATGCTCTCGGTACGGTGGTTTTCTCCCAGTCTGTACCGATGCTTTTTATGGGAGACGAGTTTGGTCACTCCAAGCAGGGAAATAACAATGCTTACTGCCAGGATAACGAAATATCCTGGTTAAACTGGCGATTGAATAAAGAGAAAAAAGAACAACTTTCCTTTGTAAAAAAGTTAATCGGGTTCCGCAAAACGCACGGAATTTTATCCGGCGGCCGGACTTTGCGGGGAAGCGACTGGAAGAATATCGGAATGCCGGACGTGTCATATCACGGAGTACAGTTGTGGCAACCGGATTATGCGCCGTACAGTCGTACCGTATCGGTATTGTTAAGCGGGGGTTACGGAGAAACGAAACAGGAAGATTTGTACCTCCTCTTTAATATGCACTGGGAAGAATTGTGCTTCGCACTGCCGACGGAATTTAGTGCCGGAAAAGTTTCCTGCATCTGGGAAACGGTACTTGATACATCGGGTGAGAGTGAATTTCTTGAGATAAATGAAGGAAAAGAAATTGCAGTAACAGCGGACGAGTCCATGACGGAGTATTATTGCAAAGTACCGGCAAGGACGGTTGTGGTATTGGCACGGAAAGGGAAATAATATGTAAGCGCCCGTAGGCCAGAGTGACTACGTCACTCTGTCACGGGCCCGTTCGCATCTCGACGTCTTTGTGCAAGCAAGCTTGCAACGACGTCTCGATGCTCACTTTGCCTACTGGATGTTATGGTTCTCTACGATTTTGTCGTATAAGTCAAGAACACAGTATTTGTCGTCATCGAAGTGCTTGCAGTTGGTACAGGAAATATCACTGGTATCGCAACAGCTGTTGGAAATTTTTGTTTCGTTCATCGGCTCATAAGCGCTACATGCCTTTGCTACCTTACGATAAGTTTCAAAACTTGCACGCATGGTCAGTCTCCTTTCGGGGAGGATTTCCTTTTTGATTTATAAAAGAAATCCGGGATTATTAATGTTACGAGGATAGTTTGCACGATGTTGTTCGGAATTATGAGAGGAAATTCGGAGCAGAAAGGATTATAGTATGTTTTCTGGAACGGTGGAAGAATTAAAACCATTTATGGCGTTGTTACTTCGGGGTGAGCTGTTTGATGCATGGGAAGTGACGGAAGCAAAGGTAGAAACTTTTTTTGAATTGACCGTAAACGGACGTTTGAAAAAAGATTTTTTTGAAGAGCCGGATATGGTGCAGCATGACTTTGCAAAATGGGGCGAGGTAAAGGAGATTTTCTTCCACGCAATTAAGGGCAAGAGACTTCCGGGAATGCTCCGAATTGTGCTGGCGGCGGAGAAAGCTTGGACAGACCGGATTTTGAAGGAATGCGGCAAGGCACAGGAAGAAGCGGGAGCGTCCTTATACTTAAATATCAGGTATTCCGCAAGCGGTTGTCAGGTGATAAGCGGGGTGTCTCATGTGGGATTTACTTTGGATAAGACGCTGGATTCCGCTTGGGATGCGGCTTTGCAGGAATTCTTAAAGAAGAATGGAGTTATTGTCAGCACTCGATGATGTCGAGTGCTAAATTTTTCTTGACATTTTGAACGGGCAGTATTATAGTAGAAGCATGACGAACCGATGTCATGCTTCTTTTTTAGAAGAGAGCATGGAATGTATGAGAGGAGAGGCCGTACATAGGGCGAAGATACGGCATGCAAATTGTAACATCGGATAGCAGGAAAGGAGATTTTAGTATGAGTAATGTTGTAAACGAGCAGGGTAGTTTGTCCATTAATTCGGAGAATATTTTCCCGATTATTAAGAAGTGGTTATATTCGGACCATGACATCTTTTTCCGTGAATTGATTTCTAACGGGTGCGATGCCATTACGAAGATGAAGAAGTTAGAGATGATGGGCGAGGTAAGTCTTCCGGAGGATAATGAGTGGAAGGTGACCGTAAAGGTGAGCCCGGAAGAGAAGACCATCAGTATTATCGATAACGGTATCGGTATGACGGCAGATGAGGTAAAGCAGTACATTAATCAGATTGCGTTTTCCGGTGCCCAGGCCTTTGTGGAGCAGTATAAGGACAAGACCAACGAGGACTGTATTATCGGTCATTTCGGTCTCGGTTTTTATTCCGCCTTTATGGTAGCCCATAAGGTTACGATTGATACCAAGTCTTACAAGGACGAGCCGGCGGTTCACTGGGAGTCCGAGGAGGGCGTAGAGTTTGAGATGGGCGAAGGTACCCGGCTTGAACGCGGAACGGAGATTACTCTGTACTTAAACGAGGACAGCTACGAATTTTCCAACGAGTATCGGGCAAAGGAAGTCATTGAGAAGTATTGTTCCTTTATGCCGACTCCGATTTTCTTTGAAAATGTAGATGCTCCGGCAAAGGAAGCACCGAAGGCAGAGGGGAAGGAAGGAGAAGAAGCTGAGGAGAAGAAGCCGCAGCCGTTAAACGACCCGACCCCGCTTTGGACAAAGCATCCGAACGAGTGCACCGAGGAAGAATATAAGAAGTTTTTCCGCGATGTATTCCACGATTATAAGGAGCCTCTGTTCTGGATTCATTTAAATATGGACTACCCGTTTAACTTAAAGGGTATTTTATACTTCCCGAAGATTAATACGGAGTATGAGAATTTAGAGGGAACCATTAAGTTGTACAGCAACCAGGTATTTATTGCGGACAACATTAAGGAGGTTATTCCGGAGTTCTTACTTTTATTAAAGGGTGTTATCGACTGTCCGGATCTGCCGCTGAACGTATCCAGAAGTGCGCTGCAGAACGACGGTTTTGTAAAGAAGATTTCCGACTACATTACCAAGAAGGTGGCCGACAAGCTGTCCGGTATGTGTAAGGTAGAGCGTGAGGAGTATGAAAAGTATTGGGATGATATCAGCCCGTTTATTAAGTTCGGTTGCTTAAAGGATGATAAGTTCTGTGAGAAGATGAAGGATTACATGCTCTTTAAGAACTTAGAGGGCAAGTATCTGACCTTAGAGGATTATGTAAAGGCCGCAAAGGAAGCTTCCGGCGAGACCGAGGATACCCCGATTGTGGAAAATGCGGACGGCACCTCTGCTACGGTCGAGAACGGAGAAGAGGAAGAAAAGAAGCAGGTGGTGTATTATGTGACCGATGAGCGTCAGCAGAGCCAGTACATCAACATGTTTAAAGATGCCGGCTTGGATGCCATTTTCTTAACCCACAACATTGATCAACCGTATATTTCGAAGCTTGAGTACGATAATAAGGAGATTCGTTTCCAGCGAATCGACGCAGATCTGACCGAGACCTTTAAAGAAGAGGTAACGGAAGACGCGGAGGATTGGAAGAAGCTTACCGATACCGTTACCGATATGGTAAAGAAGGCTCTGAATAAAGAGAAGCTGACCGTTAAAGTGGAGAAGCTTAAGAACGAAAAGGTAGCCTCCATGATTACTTTATCCGAGGACAGTCGCAGAATGCAGGATATGATGAAGATGTACAACATGTACGGGATGGATCCGTCCATGTTCGGCGGTGAGGGTGAGACTCTTGTGTTAAATGCTAACCATCCGCTGGTGAAGTTTATTTTCGAGCACAAGAAGAGCAAGAATGCTTCCGTTATCTGCGAACAGCTCTACGATTTGGCTATGCTTTCCCACAAGCCGCTGGCACCGGAAGAGATGACGAAGTTTATTGAGAGAAGTAATGAGATTATGTTACTCCTGACAAAGTAAACAATAGAATAAGATATAAAACAAGACCGCGTATCCGGAAGGATAGGCGGTTTTGTGAAAGATGGAGAAATATTAAGTTCCGTGTTAGTAATTGATTCTAAAACCGTACTTAATAGGTAAAGGGCAGAAAGGAGGAAGGTGCTGTTGATGGAGGATGAGGAGATTATCGAGCTGTTTTTTGCAAGGTCGGAACAGGCAATCCGTGAATTGGATTTGAAATACGGAAAAGTGTTTCATAAACTTTCTTATAACATTTTAAAAAACGAGTCGGATGCCGCGGAATGTGTAAATGATGCTTATCTTGGCACATGGAATACGATTCCGCCTACGAAACCGAACTCTTTGTCGGCCTTTGTGTGTCAGATTGTGCGGAATATTTCTGTGAAATGTTATGACAGAAAGACGGCAAGGAAACGAAACAGCATCTATGATTTGGCCATGGAGGAAATAGAAGACTGCGTATCCTCTGCCGATACGGTGGAAGATGAGGTGGAGACAAAAGAATTGGCGCGAATCATCGAAGGCTTTCTGGATACCTTGTCGACGGAAAACCGGGTTATATTTTTGCAACGGTACTGGTTCTCTGATTCTTACTCCGATATAGCAAAAAAAGTCGGGATTTCCGAGAAGAGTGTATCCGTAAGATTAGCCCGTATTCGCAAGAAGATGAGAGAGTATCTGGTGGAAAGGGAGGTGTTGGTATGAATTCGGAAAAGTTTTCGAATGCTCTTGGGAAAATCGATGTCAGTTATGTAGAAGAAGTGATGGAGTTTAAGAAAAAAAGAAAGCCCGCACAGCAAATATGGAAGCTTGCGGCAGCCTGTGTTGCGTTGATAGTGTTGACAATTGGTATACTTCCGTTGTTTAATAAAGATAAGGAAGTTCCTTCGGATTTTGCTTTGATAGCATATGCCTCCCAGAATGGCACGGCGGTAGAGAATAAGGTGCAGGAAGGTGTAAGGGTTCCGATTAGTTTCTTTGAAACGGCGGACGGATTGAAAGGTTTCGTTTTTGCCTATAATAAGACCAGCCCGGAAGAGATAAGTGCTGTGTCAGCGGTGTCGGAGGGCGAGTTTTCCGATGTGCTTGAGGAAATTGTGGGATTAAAGTTGGGAACGGATAAAAACTATGTGTTTTTTATTCCGGAGCAAGACAAGGGTGTTCCGTACCGCTTTATGATGACGTATACAGATATGGAGGCGAATCTGGTACATTTTTACTATCTTTTGGTGGAGGAGACCGAAGCGGGGTACAGTGCAGTAATTGAACGAACGGAAAGCGTGGAACGGAAGTAGGCGGCGAGGTGCCGGAGCCGGTACACTAAGTACGAAGAAGGGAGTAATGATATGGGTAAGAAAAGAATCTTGTTCGGCTGGATTTGTATGGGGATATTGACTCTGTTTGCGTCTTGTAAAAAAGAACCCAATAATCTATTGGGGGATGTGATTCCGGAGAAGGAGAAGACCGTCGTATTTACGGAGTATCAAAAGGAAGATTCCGTAAGCTACGGAATGACGGACGAAGCGGAAGTTGCCAGACTTCTGGAGCATATTGGTCAGTTGTCTGCCAAGCCGGCCGAGGACTGGTCCAATGAGTTGGTTAACCTGCCGATTTACGGAGTTGCGGTGGTGCAAGAGGCAGACGATGAAGCCCTGGAACCGTATATTACATACGGGTATTGGAGCAACGGATACTGGATAACGCCGGACGGTCTGGCATACAAGGTGAAGCTTCCGGTGGAGAAAATGAAAAAGGACTATGCGTGGGAGAGTGAAAATGCCTTCTCCTCTGTTACGGATATAAGGAAGGCCGGCCCCCTTGTGTCGGATGCGGAAGGCTGGAACAAGGAGCTTTTGACGGTTGCGCAGCCTGCAGAAACTGTTCCGGGAGTGGTGACGAGTGCAGCAAAGTACGGAAATACACTTACGGTTACTGTTGAAAATCAGAGCGAACAGGCATATACGGGTGAGAAGTATGAGTATGTGATTGAAGTATATTTGGATGGAGGCTGGTATGAGATACCGCTTGCTGTATGGGTACGCTATGAACGGGGCGAGGTGCCGGTGATTCCGCCGGGAGTGAAAACAACAATGCGGTATTCTTTGAGGATATATGATAGTTTGCCGGATGGAAAGTATCGTCTGGTAACCGGTTTGGGGGAAAAACGGCAGAGTTTTGTGGAATTTGAACTTGAACAATCTTTGATTCCGACGCCTACGGCAGGACCGACAGAAGCCAGGAATTTAAACGGTCTTCAAATTATCATCGGAGATACCTATTCTCCGGAAATTACACCGGCTCCCACCAATGCATGGGAAGAGGCAAGAATGTTGTACCGAGAGGAAATTATGCAGGTACATAATTGTACGATTGCTGCAAAGAAGGTGGCTGATTGGGAAGATATGCAGGAGGTTTTCATAAGCTCAGTGGAAGCAGGAGAGCCGGTTGCCCAAGTGTTTGAACTGGACTACCGTTATATTGCAAAACCGCTTTCACAGGGGCTGTTCTATGACCTTGCCACGCTGGATGAGTTAGGAATAAGTCTCAATGACAGAGACCGCAAGGATAAATGGAGTGACGCGGTAACTAAGGTTATGACTAAAGGGAAGAGTATCTATGGCATGCGTTCCGAGTGGATGGAGCCGGGCGGCGGAGTCTTTTTTAATAAGAGATTGCTTGAGGACGCGGGACTTGATCCGAATCTGCCCTATGATTTGCAGGCAAGGGGAGAATGGACTTGGTCGAAGTTTGAGGAAATCTGTGAAATCTTAACCCGTGATATGGATGGTGACGGACAGACGGATGTGTATGCCACCTGCTCGGACGGTACGGATACCCTGCAGTGTCTGGTGTCTTCTACGGGCAAAGATTTTATTGCAGTGGATAAAGCAGGATTGTATTATAACAACTGTAAGGATGAGACGGTGCTGGGTGCCATGGAATATGCGGCAGAACTTTATGAGAAAGGCTATGAAATGCCTCGGCCGGAACATGCGACAGCGGATTGGTACGTTACGGCGTTTCGGGAAGGAAAGGCGGCAATGCAGTTTGCGGAAGAAGCTCTTTGTAAGCCGGATGCACCTTACGGAGAGAATTGTATGACCGATGAAATCGGTTTTGTGGTTCCGCCGAAGCCGGACGGGCAAGAGAAGTATTATACCTATGTCTACGGAAATGTGTGGGTAATTCCGTCCTGTTACGATGAGGAAACGGCAGCGGATATTGCCTTTGCCTATGACCTTTATACCAATGAAACACCGGGGTATAATGATGAACCGGCTCTTTATCAGGAGCCATATTATGCACATTTTGATGACGAGCGTGCCTGTGATGAAACCCTTCCGTATTATAATGATAAGAGAAAGGATACGGTAAACTTTTTAACCCGTTATCTGGTGGACGGGCTGGATATCCGTGACCTGACGAAGCACTATCCGTTTGCGGAGAAAACACCGGAGGAGTGTGTGGAGGAGGTTTGGGATTTCTGGCAGAAGTTGATTGATGCGAGTAACGGAGAAGGAATGTCGGAGAATGGTGCAAGTGAAGTGAATCAATGATTTTAGTTCTCCCGGGTTTGATGAGATGTCTTTTGTACCAAACCCGGGAGTTGTTTCTTACTTGGTTCCGCCCAGTTCTTTTATCAGTTTGTTCAACCGATTCATCTGATTGAAGTAGACAACCAGCGGAACAATAAATAAACAGAGGGATAGGATAAGGATGATGGCGAAGACAGTACCGAAGATCGGACCGAAGTAATTTACCGGTTTGAAGAAATTTGTCATCGTAATCATGATTGGCATAAATAAAAGAAAAGGCAACATTCGTAAGAATTGGCCGTTTACAACGCGCTTACAGAGTTCCAGCTTGGATTCACGGTCGCCGAAAAGTGTAATATCCACAGTTTCTCCTTCTACGCGCAGTTTGCGGAAATAGAACCAGTGATCATATTGCCCCGCATACTCCCAACCGAAGTCCAGGAACATCTGGATATAGTCGTCCTCTGCGACGCCGTTCTCTTTATAGTCCAATTCATATATCCAATCTTCTTTCTCTGCTTTTTCAAACTTGTAATGAAATCCATCGGTGGAAACAAATTTCCAACCTTCCCGGTGCATAAAGGAAAGCCAGGCAGCCTCCTGATCAAATTCACTGATATAAAACTTTTGTTTCTCTACTAAAATATTCGGGTCATTTATCTTCTTGTTCTTTCTCATACGTTTCTTCCTCCTATAATTTCGCCTTTGCTGTTTTTATAGAGCCGTTCGATGCGGGCCAGCTCCAGTTGAAGAACTTCGTTTCCGAGTTCGGTAATGCGGTAAAACTTTCGCTTTTCTTCCTCTTTGACAAAAGTAATGAGCCCGTCTTTCTCCATTTTTGAGAGAGTACCGTACATGGTGCCCGGGCTGATACTTATTTCGCCTCCGGTCATTTGTTTTACCTGAAGGCCGATGTTATAGCCGTGGTTCTCATTCTGCAGACAGTAGAGGATATAAAACCCGGTCTCTGTCATGGGGATGTAGATGCGTTTCAGTTTGTCTTCCATAGGGCGTCCTTTCTTGCCGTCCCGCGAGAGCGGGACCGGAAATTGATGTAAATGTTTATTGTGTTTTGATATATCAAAGCTAGATGCATCGAGACTCGATATATCGGGCTTTGATATGAGTATATCGCACTTCGATATAGTTGTCAATATGTTTTTATGTGAACTTTTTTGTTTTAACATGTTTTTTATGGACAAACTTTTATTGGTGTGATATTATGAGATGTAGAGATGAAAACTACATGTTGTGACATGAAACGACATAAAAGAATGGGAAGAAGAGGTTGACTTATGGTTAGAAGATTGATTGCGGACAGTTGTGCTGATTTTACACCGGAGAAGAAGGCATGGACCGATATTCGTCTGGTGCCGCTTACGTTAACGGTAGATAAGGAAGATGTGGTAGATGATGAGACCTTTTGTCAGAAGAAGTTTTTGGAAAAGATGAGAAGGAGTCTTGAATGTCCGCGTTCCGCATGCCCGTCTCCGGAGCGTTATATGAGGGAGTTCGAAGGTGCGGATGAAATATTTGTGGTGACCTTGTCCAAGCATTTGAGCGGTTCTTATCAGAGCGCTATGCTTGCAAAGCAGATGTATCAGGAGGAACATCCGGAGGTAAAAATCGAGGTGGTGGATTCCTGGTCGGCTTCTGTGGGTGAGTCCATCATTGTGTTGAAACTCCGGGCCTTATTTGACAAGTTTAATTTTGAGGAGATTACGAAAAGAATCACAGCTTTCCGGAACAGTGCCCAGACAAAGTTTGTGCTGGAGGATTTGGACGTGTTTATTAAAAACGGACGACTTACCCAGGTACAGGCAATTTTGTGCAACGCCCTGAATATTAAGCCGTTGCTGGCCGGTAAGGAAGGGCAGATTGTGAAGTTAGATCAGGCGAGAGGTGTGGAGCGAACCTTAAAGAAATTAGTGGATGCCGTGGTGGCGGATGTAAAAGAAGCCACTACCAGGACCCTTGCCATTGCCCACTGCAATCATCCGGCCAGAGCCGAGGCGGTAAAGCAGATGATTATGAGCAGGGTACCGTTTAAGGAGTGTATGATTGTGAACACCGGCGGAGTCAGCACCATGTATGCGAACGAAGGCGGAATTATTGTGGCGTATTAAAGAAAGAGGGAGCCTTTCGTTTGGGAGGGCTCCTTAAAATAATTAAGGGAAGGAAAATAAATTTAAAAAAGTTCAAAATAAGTGTTGACATTTTTAAAAAAATGTTGTAAGATATCACAGTCGGGTTTGAACGACAGCAAAAAAAATCAAATAATAAAATCATCGAGGCGTGGCTCAGTTTGGTAGAGCGCTGCGTTCGGGACGCAGAGGTCGCAAGTTCGAATCTTGTCGCCTCGATTTTATTTTTAGCCTGTTTTTGGTTGAATGCTGGAATAGCTCAGTCGGTAGAGCACTTCACTCGTAATGAAGGGGTCGTCAGTTCAAGTCTGATTTCCAGCTCTACTCGAAGTCTGATGTCCTTTCGGAGGAAAAGGGATCAGGCTTTTTTTCGTGCAGCAATCTGGGCAGGCAAAGTGAACATTGAGATGACGATGCAAGCAAGTTTGCACGAGAAGTATATCATTCCTGTACGATTGACTTGCATGGGTTCTTGTGGCATAATGTTCGTATCGGCAAAGCGAGCATTGTTCAAGTTTTCCGAAAGAAGATGGTAAAGGAGGTCATCCATGGCAAAGGGAGCAAATCAAAAGAAGAAATTGTTTTGTATTTTGGAGCTTTTGGAGCACGAGTCCGATGAATTGCATCCGGTGTCTACGGAGCGCATCATCGAGTTCCTGGCGGCCAATGCCATCAGTGCGGAGCGAAAGAGCATTTACGATGATATGCAGGTGTTGCAGGACTTGGGCTATGATGTGGTTTCCTGTGGGAGAAAAGGGTACTATCTCGGGGCCAGAGAGTTTGAGCTTGCGGAACTGAAGCTTTTGGTAGACGCGGTGCAGTCTTCGAAGTTTTTGACAGAAAAAAAGTCCCGTGAGTTGATTAAGAAACTGGAACGGTTTTGCAGTCGCCATGAGGCAGGAAAGTTACAACGTACAGTACAGGTGCTTGACCGGGTAAAAACCATGAACGAAAGTGTATTGTATTTGGTGGATACCCTCCATGAGGCCATTGCGGAAAACCGCATGATTTCTTTTCGATATATGAAATGGGACGGAAAGAAGAAGTTGGTACCGCGTCATGAAGGAAAGCGGTATCTGGTCAGCCCTTATATACTCATGTGGGAAGAGGAAAACTATTATCTGGTGGCCTATGATGAGGAAGCGAATGGGCGCAGATATTACCGCGTAGATAAGATGGCGGATATAAAAATAGAGGATGCCTTTCGGACACACGGAGAGGAGTTTTCGGAGAATGCGGCGCTTTTGTCCAAGAAAACCTTCGGTATGTACGACGGTAAGGAAGAGCGTGTAAGACTTTCCTTTGAGGAACCTCTTTTAGGCGTTGTTCTGGATCGTTTCGGAACGGATGTGATTCTTCTCGAAAAAGAGGAGGAACGGTACGAAGCGGCGGTGGATGTTCAAGTAAGTCAACAGTTTTTCGGCTGGGTTTGCGGTGTGTCCGGAGTAACAATTGCGGAACCGAAGCACGTGGCGGAAGCATATAGAGCGCATTTGAAAAGACAATGTGAGAATTATGAATAATAGAACGAACCAAGGAGGACGGTTATATGAGTAAGAAGGAACAGGTAAAGGCTTTGATTACAAAGCAGGAGCGCATGACCGGTGAGATTTTCGAGATGAGAATCAAAGCAGAGGGTATTGCTGCGGAAGCAAAGGCAGGGCAGTTTGTATCGTTGTATTGCAAGGAAGGCGGAAGACTACTGCCGCGTCCTATCAGTATTTGCGGAATCGATAAAGAGGCCGGAGAACTTCGGTTGGTGTACCGTATTGCGGGCGAAGGAACGAGAGAGTTTTCCAAGATGAAGGCCGGCGACGAGATTACGGTTACGGGACCGCTTGGTAACGGTTTTATGACCGAGGATTTGAGGGAAGGAATGCATGCGGTGCTTCTGGGCGGCGGTATCGGTATTCCGCCGATGTTGGAACTTGCAAAGACGCTGACCGGAGAAAAGACCATCGTTCTGGGGTACAGAGATGCGGATACGTTCCTTGCGAAGGAGTTTGAAGCTTACGGAAAGGTACTCATTGCCTCCGATAACGGTGCTGTGGGAACGAAGGGAAATGTTATCGATGCTATGAAGGCAGAAGGTATAAAGGGAGATTTGTTCTTTGCCTGCGGACCGAAGCCGATGCTTCGCGGAATCAAGGAGTATGCAGCGGAGCAGGGAGCGAGAGCGCAGCTTTCTTTAGAAGAGCGTATGGCTTGCGGTATCGGTGCGTGTCTGGCTTGTGTTTGCAAAACCACGAAGGTGGATGAGCATTCTCAGGTAAATAACACGAGAATTTGTAAAGAAGGCCCGGTATTTTACGCAGAAGAGATAGAGCTGTAATGGTTTGCTGAGTCAAGTATGAAGGCTGCGGGAAAATCCGTAGCGGAATTTAGAAAATGAAAGGATGACAGAAGATGAATCTTTCGGTTAATATTGCAGGAGTTACATTAAAGAATCCGGTAACCGTGGCGTCCGGCACCTTCGGGTCCGGTATGGAATACGGTGAGTTTGTTGATTTGAACCGTCTCGGTGCGGTCACCACAAAGGGTGTTGCCAATGTACCGTGGCCGGGCAATGCCACCCCGCGTATTGCGGAGACTTGCGGCGGTATGATGAATGCCATCGGTTTGCAGAATCCGGGGCTGGCTGTGTTTAAGGAAAGAGATTTAAAGTTTCTTGCGGATTATGACACGAAGATTATAGTGAATGTATGCGGTCGTTCCAAAGAGGATTATATCGATGCAGTAGAGCAGTTGGCGGACACCAACGCCGATCTTCTTGAAATTAATATTTCGTGTCCGAATGTAAAGGAAGGCGGCATTGCTTTCGGACAGAATCCGAAAATGGCAGAGGAAATTACGGCTGCGGTAAAGAAAGCGGCAAAGCAACCGGTCATTATGAAACTTTCTCCGAATGTAACGGACATTACGGAGATGGCCCGTGCGGTGGAAGCCGGCGGTGCGGATGCGGTATCTTTGATTAATACGTTAACCGGCATGAAGATTGACGTGGAGCGCAGAACTTTTGCGGTAGCCAATAAGACCGGCGGATTGTCCGGCCCGGCCATTAAGCCGGTGGCAGTACGTATGGTATACCAGGTGGCAAATGCCATCAGCTTGCCGATTATCGGTATGGGCGGAATTCGTACGGCGGAAGACGCACTGGAGTTTCTGATGGTAGGAGCTTCCGCAGTGGCGGTAGGTACTGCGAACTTTGTCAATCCGTACACTACCATCGAAGTAATCGACGGTATTGCTGCTTACATGGAGCGTCACGGAATTCAGGATATCAACGAATTAATCGGTTGCGTAAAGTAAGCGAAAGAAAAAACAAGAATCTGATAGAAAAGACCGATGGATGATAGTTATAACAAACCGGAAATGTTATAATTAGGAAACTGTATAGGAAGTGCTACAGAAGGAGGTTTTCCCTATGAGAACGATGAAATGTTTTGTTATAATATTAGCCTGCGGATTGCTATTTACTGCCTGTGGTAAGGAGAATCCGGCGAATATAACACCGGAACCGACTGCAACGGTTGTTCCGGAAGCTACGGCTACTCCGGAGGCTACGGCCACACCGAAGCCAACGGCTACTCCGAAACCGACGCCGACCACAGCACCGACACCGACTCCGTTGCCACCGTGTGAACCGCTGTATGTGGATTTTAAGGACGGAAATTCCAACTCCGCAATTACGGAGATTGCCGACGGATGGGACAACGGAAATCCGTTTAATGTAACCTGGCGTAAGTCCAACTGTACGTTTATCGATAATAGGATGCAGTTGGTCATCAGTGAGGATCCGGCAGGAGGAAGTATTCCGTATGCAGGGGCTGAATACCGTTCGAGGAAGTTCTACGGTTACGGCAGATACGAGGTGTCCATGAAACCGATTAAGAACGACGGAGTAGTGTCTTCGTTCTTTACCTATACCGGTCCGTCGGATAAGAATCCATGGGATGAAATAGACATCGAGATTTTAGGTAAGGATACCACCAAGGTGCAGTTTAACTATTACACCAACGGCAGAGGAAATCACGAATATATGCACGACCTTGGGTTTGATGCATCGGAGGATTTCCATACTTATGCCTTTGAGTGGTATGAGGATAAGATTGTATGGTTTGTAGACGGTGTGGAGGTATATTCTGCGACCAATAACATTCCGAAGACCAGAGGAAAGATTATGATGAACGCATGGTGCGGAAAGGGTGTAGATGCCTGGTTAAAGGCTTTTGACCCAAGCAACATGCCGTTAACCGCGGAGTATGAGTGGTTTTCTTATACCCCGTTTGAACAGTAGTCGTTTAGACCGCGCGTATGCGCGGTCGTTTCTTGTTCTATAGGAAAATGTCGCATAGATGCGACGCAAAGCGGCGCGAGAGTTTCGCAGGCGAAACTCTTTGTTCCGTGCAGGCCAAGTGAGCATTGAGCCGAAGATGCAAGCGTGCTTGTAAGAGGCGGAGAAATGTGAGCGCGCTTACTTCTTCGAAAGAAGCACTTGACAGCATATGCGCAGTAAGATATAATAATGTAATAGGTAATATATTACATATTTTGGATAGGAGGGACAATGGAGGAGTTAAAGCAAGGTATATCGCCGCGAGATGTGGTGGCAGAGATGGATGGGCGTTATGCGCTGTTTGGGCTTTTGTTTGCGTTACAAAACCGGTTGCAGACGGTAGGAGATACCTTTTACGAGGAGATTACCAGTAAGCAGTTCTTTCTGATGGCGTGTATGAATCTGTTTCAGGGAGAGGCGCCTACGGTGCAGGATTTGGCACAGGTGATGGGGAGTTCTCACCAGAATGTGAAGCAGATTATTAATAAGTTGGAGCAGAAGGGTTTCGTTAAGGTGGAGCAGGATGAAGAAGACCGGCGGAAACTTCGGCTTTCTCTGACAGAGTATGCGGCGGTGACGGGAGAAAAGTACCGGGCAAAGGAAGAAGAGTTTATGACCGGGTTGTTTGAGGGCGTAACAGAGGAAGAGGCAAAAACGGTGTTTTATATTTTGTCGAAGCTGGAAGTGAATTTGATGAGGATGAAAGCAACGCCGGAGATATGTGAGAAGCGTGCAGAGGCTACGGATGAAGGAAGATAATTCCGAGGGAAAAGATCAGAATAAGCAGGAGGATGTTAATGATGAAAACAGCAATTATTTATGTATCACAGACCGGTTTTACGAAGCAGTATGCAGAGTGGTTGGCGGAAGAAGTCGGCGGGGGTTGTATGCCGTTTGCGGAAGCGGAAAAGAAGGATTTTTCCGAGTATGATGCCATTGTGTTCGGTAGCTGGTGTCATGCGGGGATGATAAGAAAGCTTGGATGGTTTAAGGAAAGATTGTCACAGTGGCAGGATAAGAAGAAAGTTGTGTTTGCGGTAGGGGCAAGTCCGTTGGAAAACCCGGAGTTGGAAGATGGTCTGCGCAGGAATTTTACCGATGAGGAATGGGCGCAGATTTCAGTATTTTACTGCCCGGGAGGTCTTCGTTATGATGCCATGAAGCCGGTTTCCAAGGTGATGATGAAGATGTTTGCGAAGATGATGGAAAATAAGAAGGATAAAACAGAGGACGAGAAGGTGATGGCAGAGATGATCGGGAAGTCCTATGACATATCCGATAGGAAGTATATTCAGCCGATAGTAGGGTGTTTAAAGGCAAAATAAGCTTGCTTGGCTTGCTTGCAGAGTATGATTTTTCTGTGTCCAAAGGAGGACTTTCGTTGACTTTAGAAGCGAATGGATTTATAATAAAGGAGTAACAAAAGAGCATATGCAGCATACTGCAGGAAAGGATTATGTATGGGATTTTTAGACAAATTGGCAGGTAAGGCAAAGGATGTGCTGGATGACGGCGTAGCAGATAAGGTATTGGACGCAATCGACGATAATTTAGACGATGTTGTGGCAAAGATTCCGGCTGACAAGAGAGATGATGTGTTAAAGCTGTTACAGAACGGCAAGGTAGATGCAGCCGTTGATAAGGTTTGCCAGGTTGCAAAGGTAGATAAGGCTGAGGCAAAGGAATTGGTAGAGAAGTTGAAGAAGCTGTTAAAGTAGTTTTATACCCGAAAAATGAGGAGGCTCCGTATCGGAAGATGCGGGGCCTTTCGTATGTGTATCCGGAGGTTGCATCTCGTTTTACAAATCTTTACACTTTGCAATTCATCCTAAGATGAATCACAAAAGACGCATAAAGTAACGTATAATTACGATAAGAAAATAAAATAATACAAAATGCAATTTATATATTGCATTTTGTAAAGATATGTGATATGATGTATCCAGAACATGAGAGAACATGTTACTTTTTTCTTGGGAGGATGAATTATGTTAAAGGATTTAAAACCGGATGAACGTATTGAGAAGGAGAGTAATGTATTGTATGGGAAGATGTTTTATGTAATCTCATTGCTTATGGTACTTTCCGTGATTGTGAAGGTGGTTTGCAAGGTGCCGTGGTTTGTATATGGACTTGAGCTTGTGGCACTGGCAGCCGGCAGCTTGTTTTTGTTGGTACAGGAAATCCGCAAGGGGATTTTGTTTGTTCGGAAGAAAGATGAGGTGCTGTCGGAGGTTCATAGTAAGAATTTGCGGGATGCATTTATGGTTGATTTTTGGATATTGATTTTGGGTGCGTTGCTATTTCTTGATATGGGAGAATATTTTTTCTGGGTGTATTCCTATATTGTGATTTACATGATTCCGGCGCTTATCATTACTGTGGCTACATTAAAGAACGGCTGGATGGTATGGGGAGGAAAGAAGAAGGAAGAGAATGGTAAGAAACGTTTGGCGTTTGCAACAACTCTTGGTGCGGCTTTTTTCGGGATTACAACGGGAGGAGAGCACCTGTATTATGACGGAGCGTTTCATGCATCCGGAATTTTGTGGATTCTCGGAATGGGAGTCGGATTTGGTGTTCTGTTTTATTTTATGATGAGTCTGTTTATTAAATGTTCCGAAAAACAGGCAGATGCCGGTGTGAAGGCGGCGGAAGAAAAGTGCTTGGAACAGGAGGGAGCGGCCCATGAAGAATAAGCGTATGAAAATCGCCCGGGTGGAATGTGACCTGACCCAGGAGCAGTTGGCGGAAAAGATCGGCGTGGCAAGACAGACCATCGGTCTGATTGAGGCGGGGAATTATAACCCAAGTATCAGTCTTTGTATTGAGATTTGTAAGGCACTAAACCGGACTTTGGATGAACTGTTCTGGCCGGTGGAGTAGAGAACGTTGATTGTTGTCGGGAAGAGGTAAGCGCGACAATTTTGAAAAGTACGTATGTTTTTAGAAAATGTGTACTTGACATTCCGATTCAGCAGTGGTATACTCTGAAAAAATGAAACGAGAGGTGCTACGGTATGAATCGGAACAGTCAACTTGCAAAGTTGAATAGGGACGACGATCGATAGCGCTTGTATCTGTGAAATATCATAGGTGCAAGCGCTTTACGTGTTGTGCCTATGTGGAATCGGATTATATGTAAGGAGCCACATAAGGTAGATATTTTTCTGCTTTGTGTGGCTCTTTCCTTTATCCTTGAAAGGGGGCGATATGATGGGACGTACAGACGATGTCCTTACGGATGATTTAGGAAAGCTGGGACGAAATTTGTTGCGATGACCGGCTGTGTCTGCGCAATGACATGGCTGGGGCTGAGGAAAATAGCGCAGAAAAGAGGATAGAATTATGATAAAAATGAACGGAGAAATAACAAAGAGAACGGTAGCACCGGAGAGCTTACAGGCGCATATCGGAGAGCAGATACAGATTCACGGAAGTATTTATAAAATCCGGAAGATGCGGGGCTTTGCCTTTGTGCTCCTTCGAACGGCCAGACAGGTGATACAGTGTGTCTATTCCGAAGAAAAAGCGACCTTCTCTTTGGAGGAACTGGTGGAAGAAAGTTGCGTCATCTTTACGGCGGAAGTGGTGGCGGAGGAACGTTCCCGTATCGGATATGAGTTGCATTTACTTTCAGTAGAAGTGTTGTCAAAGCCGGAGGAAGCCAGTCCGATTGTAATCAATAACAAGCTGGTGGACACATCCTTGGAGAATTTGTTGAATTACCGGCCGATTACCTTGCGGAATGAAAAGGAGAGAGCAATCTTTAAAATTCAGGAGGGCATTACCTTCGGTATCCGGAGGTTTTTGCAGGAGAACGGTTTTACGGAAATCCATTCTCCGAAGATTGTGTACTCCGGTGCGGAGGGCGGCGCCAATATTTTCCGTGTGGGCTATTTCGGAAGGGAAGCTTATCTGGCCCAAAGCCCGCAGTTTTATAAGCAGATGATGGTGGGCGTATATGAGAGGGTATTTGAGATTGCGCCGGTGTTCCGGGCGGAAAAGCACGACACGTCGCGACATCTGAATGAGTACACCAGCGTGGACTTTGAAATGGGGTATATCGAAAGCTTTGAGGAAATTATGCAGACGGAGACCGCTATGCTAAGGAGCGTAATGAAGTACCTGGGGGAGAATTATGAGCCGGAGCTTACCCTGCTTTCCGTAACGCTTCCGACAGTGAATGAGATACCGGCCATCCGGTTTCATGAGGCGAAGGAATTGGTGGCAAAGGAATATCGCAGGGAAATCAAGGACTACGAAGACTTTGAACCGGAGGAGGAGAAGCTTCTTTGTGAGTTGATACAGAAGAAAACCGGAAGTGAGTTTGTATTTGTGACACACTATCCGAGTAAAAAGCGTCCGTTTTACGCCATGGAAAGTGCGGAAAACCGTGAGGTGACGGAGAGCTTCGACCTTCTGTTCCGGGGTCTTGAGATCACCACCGGGGGGCAGCGCATCCATTCCTACAAGGAACAAGTGACAAAGATGGAGCGTCTTGGAATGAACCTCTCGCTGTTTGAAAGTTATCTGATGATGCATAAATACGGCATGCCGCCTCACGGTGGTCTCGGTCTTGGACTGGAACGTTTTACAAGTAAACTTTTAGGCCAGGAAAACGTACGTCGGGCAACGCTGTTTCCGAGAGACACGGGACGGTTGGAACCGTAGGGGAGACTTTTAGACAACTCCTCCTTGAATTTCCCTCCCGCTTGTGGTAAAATGAAGCAAGCAAATGATTGTAAGACACAGGAGGACATGACATGGAACAGTACAAGCAGGAATTTATCGAGTTTATGGTAGACAGTAAAGTGTTGAAGTTCGGTGATTTCACCTTAAAGAGCGGCAGAAAGTCTCCGTTTTTTATGAACGCGGGTGCATATGTGACCGGCAGCCAGCTTCGTAAGCTCGGTGAGTATTACGCAAAGGCGATTCACGATACCTACGGCGATGATTTTGATGTGCTGTTCGGACCGGCCTATAAGGGTATTCCGCTTGCGGTTGCTACCGCAATGGCATACAGCGAGCTTTACGGTAAGGATGTGAAGTATTGTTGTAACCGTAAGGAAGTAAAGGATCACGGTGATGTGGGCATCCTCCTCGGATATAAGCTTCAGGACGGCGACCGCGTGATTATGATCGAAGATGTAACCACCTCCGGGAAGTCCATGGAAGAGACCGTGCCGATTGTTCGTGCACAGGCAAATGTGGAGATTAAGGGCTTAATCGTTTCTCTTAACCGTATGGAGCGCGGCCAGGGCGAGAAGTGCGCACTGGATGAGGTAGCTGAATTGTATGGCTTCCCGACTGCGGCAATCGTTAATATGGCAGAGGTAACGGAGCACTTATACAACAAGCCGTATAAGGGAGAGGTTATCATCGACGATACCTTAAAGGCTTCCATCGATGCTTATTACGAGCAGTACGGCGCAAAGTAAGAGAAGTAGAGAACATAGGGTTTGAAACATTGAATGAAATGTAAGGAGGTTTTTTTATGCAGGATGAAAAGATTTATAAGACCATGTCTTCCGTAGGAATTTGGAGTATGGTGCTGGGTATTGTGGCAATTTTAGTGGGAGCTCTGACCGGAGCGGCTTTGATTACAAACAGTGCCAGATTGTTAAAGAGAAAGGCTGACGTTATGTTCTAGCAGGAAGGACATAAAGAGAAAGGTTGTACGGACCGTAATAGGTGCCGGTACAACCTTTTCTTTTACACTTGACCTTGCCCTTGGGGCAAGGTTTATAATGAGGTTACGATATATCGAAACAATCCGGAAATAGAACGAAAAGAGGAATTTTTATGAAAACAACTTATACCATCGGAGAGTTGGCGGAGTTGGCCGGTGTGTCCACAAAGACGTTGCGGGTGTACGAACGGAAAGGCTTGCTTCTGCCGGGAAGGAACACCGGCAACGGATACCGTGTATACACGGAAGCGGCGGTACGGAAGCTGGAACAAATCCAGTTGATGAAATATCTCGGTTTTTCCCTGGAGCGAATAGAGGCGTTTTTGTCCGTGCATGAGAACTGTGACAGAGAAGAGATGCTGCAAACGCAAAAACGGTTGTTGGAGAAAAAGAGAGAACAGTTAAATTCGGTCATTGCCTGTGTGGATAAGGCCGTTGCGGAATGTCGAAACGGAGTGGCGGAGAAAGAAGCCTTTTTGCATGCATTGGGAAGTATTATTAAAAATCAGAAATCGGATGAACTGGTGGTGCGGCTGGGAAAGCATTCGGACGAACCGAGAGGATGGTCGGAGTTTGTCTTCGAACGTGCGGGTTTGACGGAAGGGATGAAGGTTCTGGATGCGGGAGCCGGATACGGCAATTTGTGGCGCTATAATCTGCATCGGCTTCCTAAGGGGGTGCAGGTGACTTGCGTGGATAAACATAATACCCACGGCGACGATTTTTGTGGATTTGTAAGAGAAAAAGAAGATGCGGGAGAATTGGAAAACGGACGTTTTTCTTTTGTATGGGAGGATTTGGAATTAAGAAAATATTCAGAAAAATACCATTGCATTTTCTTCAATCATGTGGCATCCTTTATTCAGGAACGTAAAAAACTATACGAAAAATTTGCGGACAGTCTGCAGGACGGAGGAGCCTTTATTTGCACTTGGGGCGGTCTGTTGATTAATGAAAATGCGGCAAAGATTTTGGACGGTTTTCTGGAAGATTCGGCGCCGTTAAAAACGCGGGAGAAAAAGCATATTGCTACAATCCGGGGGTATGAAAAGGAGCTTTCCGAGGTGTTCGGAAGCGTAGAACGGCATGTGTATATGACAACGCTTCGATTCGCTACGGCAGAGGAGTTTATGGAGTATTTACTGCAGATTTGTAAGCCGGCGGAGGCGGAATTGGAACAACGTCGTCCGGATTTTTTGGAGTATTTGCGCCGGCTGCAAATGCGGTTGGGCGGATACGAGTTCGTGCGGGATACTTATTTGTATCGCTGTCAAAGGGAGGTGTAAGGATGCCTTCCAGAATGATTCATTATCTTGTGGCGGAATTTTAAGGATAGGAACGACAGAATGGGTGAGAGAATAAAGTAAGAGAGAAAACATGTGATGAGGAGGAACGGGATGGCAAGCTGGTCGGAATATCTGAGTTGGAGGGGAGATATCACATTTGACGAAGTGTCGTTAAATGTGGTGGATTCGTTGCTTCTATCACAGTTGTCCTATTTGGATTTGCGCGGGGTTATCGGGAAAAAAGAACGAAAGAAGGAATGTACCCTTGCATACGCGGCAAAACGTTACTGGGAGCTGCATACGGAAGAAGAGTTTAAAGACTGTCTTTCCCTGGCGGTGCGAACCACCGGTGTTTTGATAAAGGAAATGGCAAAGACGAAACGCTTCGGAGACTTGATTTTGCAAAATTATGTGAGCCGGAACGATACTGTGGTGGAAGAACAGTTTGCGGCGTTGGAAATTGTGCTTGGGAAAAAGGAGAGCTATATTTCCTTTGCGGGAACGGACGATACGCTGGTGGGTTGGAAAGAAAGCTTTAACATGTGCTACTTGTCACCGATTCCGGCCCAGACGGATGCGAAGGAATATTTGGAACAGTTGCTTGCGCAGGGTGGAAGAAAAGTATATGTGGGCGGCCATTCCAAGGGCGGAAACCTTGCGGTGTATGCTTCCGTGAAATGTAAACGAATCTATCGAAGAAATGTATTACGGGTGTACAATTTTGACGGACCGGGCTTCAGAAAGGAATTTATCGAAAGCGAGCGATATCAAGAGATGAAGGAACGAATCGAAAGCTGGGTGCCTGAATTGTCGATTGTGGGAATGCTTTTAGAGCACGGAGAAAACTATCGGGTGGTAAAAAGTTCGCAAACCGGATTTTTGCAGCATGATCCGACTTCGTGGGAAGTGATGGGAGCAAGCTTAATAGAACTCCCTTCGGTGAAGAAACAGAGCCTGCGGATGGCAGCGGGAGTAAAGGAATGGATGGAAGGTCTGAGCCCTGAAGAGCTGGAAAAATTCGTTGAGAGGATCTTTGAGGTGTTTGCCGCTACGAATGCAAAAACACTGGCCGACTTAAACAAAGACCGGTGGAACAGTATCCGAAGCATTATTCATTCCTTCGGAACCGTGGACAAAAAGACAAAAGACATGTTGTACAATTTGATAAAAGCGATGGTGTCCGCAAATATCAAAAAGGACACTTCGAAAAAATCGGAAAGAAAGGAAGAAAAGAAACAAAAGGAAAAAGAAAAAACAACGTCGACCGGAAGGAAAAAAGTACCGGGAAATACACATTGACAAGAAAAAAAGAATATGATATGATACACACAGCGTTAAAACACCGATTTGTCGTATGTTACAAATCGTTACCGGGGCTTGTACCGGTTTCGACGGGGGTTTTGAAGCTATGGAAGCCATCCGTGGTCCGGGACCACGTTAAAACTCGGAAATTAAAATTAAACGCTGAAGATAATTTAGCATACGCTGCCTAATGGCAGCTGTCAGACCTAGTGCACCTACACATTAGGACCCTGGCATCGACTATGTAGGAAACGATATACGCAAAGCTTTGCGCGTATAGGCGTATCATGAAGCTACTGAAACTCTCAGCCTGTTTGCCGGCGGTGAGTAGAGGGAATGTCAAATGACAAACTATGATGGAAGATGCCGTGGTGGATGGGCTTTCGGACAGGGGTTCGACTCCCCTCAGGTCCATAAAAGAAAGGTCTGACAGAGCGTTAGCTCTGTTGGGCCTTTCTTTTGTTTATCTGAAGAGTGTTGGTGCTTGTATAGTCCGAAAGCTTTGCTTTCGGACAGGGGCCCACGACGTCCAGTGGACGTCGGTTCTGGGCCGACCGTAGCGGAGCGGAGACCGACTCCCCTCAGGATTTTACTTGTTGTTAGTTATGTTTGTATGATATAATAAAAGTGTACACTTGAAGTTTGTTGAGAAATTCTGTGGAAGAACTAATGCAAGTCAAAGAGTCTAAGAGGGAAAAATGAGGCGGTTTCAAGGAAAGAATATATTGGATTGGAAATGAGGAGTAAGATGACGGAAGAAGAAAAAGTAGCTTTTTTATCAGAGAAAATCAAAGAGCTGAATAAAATCACTTTGGAAATAGAAGAAGTATTTCCGGAGAAATCTTTTAAATTGGATGGGATATTGATAGGAAATATTGTTGAAGTGTTAACAGCACAAGCCTATGGAATTACTTTGTATAAGCAATCGGAGAAAACTCATGATGGAGCAGTGAATGGTAAAAGAGTTCAGATAAAAGGAACTCAGGGGAAAGAGTCCATTGTGATCCGAGAGGAACCGGAATATTTACTTGTGGAATATTTGGATAAAGAAACTGGAACAATACAAGAAATTTATAATGGTCCAGGTTCGTTAGCTTGGCAATATAGAAGTTATGTTCCGAGTATGAATTCTTACACGATTCGAGTCAATAAATTATTTGAGTTAGACGCGATTGTTACTGATGAAGATCGCATTCCGTCAGTTATTCCGGTGAAAAAATGTGTGAAAGGTTATGTAGGGAGTAAAAAGGAAATAGTGGAACAAGGACAAACGAAGAGAAAAGTTGGAAAAACTTTGATAGAAGGATATATTAACCGAAATAATCAAGAAAACCGTGGATGTTTAAATAAATCGGGGAATCATGCAAACCAATTAGCATATTTGCTACATTGTAATGAATGCGGATTTGAGTATGAGGCTAACGGATGTGATGTTGCCATTAGAAAGTGTCCGAGATGCATGTAAACGGAAGGATACGGAAAATAAAGGGTTATCAAGGATAAGGAAATAAAAAAGACATAGAGAAGAAGGTAGAATATATGTTAATGAACAGAATTGCTATTTTGTAGAAGGAACTTAAAAATATTTACATGACCAATATTAATATTAAGGGGGAAGAACAGAAAAGAGCAGTGTATTTTATTCATAAGGATAATATATTAAATCGTCGGGGAAACGTGATTTTAGAAGTGTGGGAAACAAAAGAGGACGGAGTTTTTGATTTATACTTTAAGCGGGAGTTTTTGAACGAAAAAGAGTATGAAGAAGCTAAGAAACATTATAGAACAACTGCCGGAAGAGGTGTGATTAAAAGAAATTTTACGGATATGGAATTGGTTAGATACATAAAAGAGAAGTTAAGCAAAGTTTGATTGCTTAATATATTAAGAGATGATTTATTTACAAAGGAGGGATATTATGCAGGAAATTAAATGTCCTAAGTGTGGAGAAGTTTTTCAGGTTGACGAAAAGGATTACAACCAGATTGCAACTCAGGTACGTGATAAGGAATTTGCAAAAGAACTAGAGCGACGCAAACAAGAAATTGATGCTAAGCGAGAGCAAGAGCTCCAGTTGATTCGTTTGGAAGAGGAAAAAGAATACACAGCAAATATCACAAAGAAAAATGCAGAAATCACAGAAAAAGATCGTAGGATTGCAGAATTACAGGCAAAATTAGATGCCAGTGAAACAGTGAAAAGTCTTGCTATATCTGAAGCACTAGAAAAGAAAAATGAGGAAATCTCCAAAGAAGTAAAAGAGCATTCAGAGAATCTTTTACAAAAAGATGCAGAAATTTCGGCACGAGACAAAATAATTGCAGAACTACAAGCAAAATTAGAGAATAGTGAAACTGTGAAAAGGCTTGCGGTTGCGGAAGCTGTAGAAAAGAAAAATGTAGAATTATCTCAGAAAAATATGGAACTTGCGGATCTCAAGGGAGAATTAAAAAACAAGGAAGCTGAAAATCGCCTGAGTGAGAAATCTTTGAAAGAGCAATATGAAGACAAACTAAAGCTTAAGGATGAACAAATAGAGTATTACAAGGATTTTAAGGCACGCCAGTCTACAAAAATGATTGGCGAGAGTTTGGAACAACATTGCCTTACGCAATTCAACTCTATACGCATGACAGCGTTCCCAAATGCTTACTTTGAGAAGGATAATGATGCAAGAACTGGCAGTAAGGGTGACTTCATCTATAAAGAGTTTGGAGAGGAAGGCACAGAGTTTATTTCTATTATGTTTGAGATGAAGAACGAAGCCGATACTACTGCTACAAAACATAAAAACGAGGACTTTTTTAAAGAGCTGGACAAGGACCGTAATGAAAAGGGGTGTGAGTACGCAATTCTTGTTTCATTGCTTGAAATTGACAATGAATTATACAACAATGGTATTGTAGATGTTTCCTATAGATATCCGAAGATGTATGTGATTCGTCCACAGTTCTTTATTCCAATGATTACTTTGTTACGGAATGCAGCACTAAATTCTTTGCAGTATCGACAAGAACTGCAAATAGTAAAAAATCAGCAAGTGGATATTATTCATTTCGAAGAAAATATGAATGCCTTTAAAGAGGGATTTGCGCGTAACTATCGTTTGGCAAGTGAGAAATTTGCAACGGCGATAGACGAGATTGACAAGACGATAGACCATCTTCAAAAGACAAAAGCGGCACTTCTTTCTTCTGAAAATAATCTTCGTCTTGCAAATAATAAAGCGGATGAGCTGAGTATTAAGAAACTTACGAAGAACGCACCGTCGGTGAAAGCTATGTTTGATGAACTTAAACAGGATGAGTAAGAGAAACAATTCTCGCGCGAAGCTAGAGAAATTTTTAGAGTAGATGTAAGATGTATGAACAGGAAATCTGCGGGTGCGCAATGTGCCTGCAGATTTTTGCTTATAATATAAATAGCATTTCTAAGAAATAGGTTGAAAACATCCTAGAATTCGTATATAATATAATTAGACGACACAAAGGAGGTGTTTCTATGACGATTGATACAAATACGATGGTTTCCATTACGGAGGCAAATCAGAATTTCTCAAAGGTGACCCGTATGGTGGACGAAAAGGGTTCTGCGGTTATTTTAAAGAATAATGTTCCGAGATATCTCGTGATTGATTTCGGAAAAGCAGAGCAGGAGATGCTTGCGTCGGATGCGGATGTGCTTAGTGTGTCACAGAGATTACTTGCAAAAAATAAGGAAGCTTACGAGGTACTTGCCAGATGATAAAACTGAGTATAAAGCAAATTTTTATGCTTCATACTCAGCTGATAGAACAAACCGGTGGGAGTAACGGCGTAAGAGATTATAATTTATTGGAATCGGCAGTGGAGACGCCGTTTCAGTCTTTCGGAGGAATTGAGTTATATCCTTCAATACAGGCAAAAGCAGTGCGACTCGGATACGGCTTGATAAAGAACCATCCGATGATTGACGGAAATAAAAGAATCGGAACTCATGCGATGTTGGTCCTGCTGGCACTGAATGGGATAGAACTCGTATATACCCAGAAGGAACTTTATGAGATGATTCTGGATGTCGCTGAAGGAAAGCAGGGATATGAAGAACTGCTGCACTGGGTATTGGAACATCAAAATTAAAGCCGGGGAAATGAACGAGAAAATGTAAAGTTTGAAAAAAACTGGGGTAAAACCGGGGTACACCAAAAACAATATCCCTACAAACCGCATAATACAAGGCTTCTGAGTGTTTGCCCAAAGTATCGACTCCCCTCAGGTCCATAAAAAACAGCACGGTAGGGTTTTGCTCTATGGTACTGTTTTTTTTACGCTGAAAGCTGTTGTTACTTGTAATGGACGAAAGATCAGGTTTTCATCAGGGACGTTTATGGCCAAATGCAGCAAAGCGAACCCCGGCCCCTCGCGAATTTTACTTGTTAGAAGTAAAGTCTGTATGGTATAATTAATACATAGTATTTGAAGATTACGCATTGTTAAGAAAGAAGAGGTATTGTATGTTAGAAGTAGGAACAAAGGCACCTGATTTTGAGTTGCCTGATCAGGATGGAAAGTTGCATAAATTAAGTGATTATATTGGGAAGAAGGTTATTTTGTATTTTTATCCGAAGGATAGTACACCGGGATGCACAAAGCAAGCATGCGGATTTTCCGAGAGATATCCTTTGTTTACTGAAAAGGGTGCAGTTGTCCTCGGAATTAGCAAGGATTCCGTGAATTCACATAAGAGATTTGCGGAAAAATACGGATTGGTATTCACTCTTTTAGCAGATCCGGAGCGTAAAGTGATCGAGGCATATGACGTATGGAAAGAGAAGAAAAATTACGGTAAAGTTTCTATGGGGGTTGTAAGAACAACATATCTGATTGATGAGCAAGGAATCATTGCGAAAGCAAATGACAAGGTGAAAGCATCAGAGGATCCGGAAAAAATGCTGCAGGAATTTGAATAATGACATATGTTCCCGGATGTCTCGTTATTGATTTTTGGAAAGCAGAGAAGAAGATGTTTGTTCTAATCTTTTCCCCATATTTTGCCGATAAATATCTTAGGAGTCGGACCGGACAGGATGTCGTAAAAAGGTCCAAAGGGAGCGGCGCATGTGGTTATTCAACATAATTTGGCTGCATTAAACAACTTAAATGTGGGAAACAGAGTGCAGAAGGCGAAGTTTAAAGCCACCGAGCGCCTGTCTTCAGGATATCGTATTAACCGGGCCGCTGACGATGCGGCGGGTCTGGCAATTTCGGAAAAGATGAGGTCCCGAATGAGGGCTCTTTTTCAGGTGCAAAATAATATAGAAGACGGAATCAGTTTGACACAAACGGCTGACGGTGCATTGGCCGAGATCAATGATATGTTAAATCGTGTGCAAGAGTTGTGTGTCCAGGCGGCAAACGGTACCAATACGGAAGAGGACCGTATGATGCTGGCGGATGAAATCAATCAGCTTTACGATGCCATGGAAGCGGTGTTTACCGATACGGAATTTAATACAATTCCGATTTTTCGTCATGACGGCGCTAATTTTTATGCCGGAAGACCAAGATATAATTATACGGAAACGGTTACCAGGCTTCCGGAGGGGCAATATGAGTCATGGGGGGATGACTTGCTCGGAATTACGGACAAGAATTTTGATACATCAAAGGGAGCAGTGGCGGCATCGGTGACAATTCCGTTGGATGACACAATAAATATTTCGGATTCCTCTACGCTTGTCGGAAAAAATTTGCGGATAGGGAATTGTTATTTTCAGTTTGTAAATTCTGCAAACGGAGATAAGACCGGTTTGATTAAATCCGTAAACGGGGAGTATTTTATTAATATAGATACAAACGGAAGAACCGTGCAAAAAGTGTTTGACCAGTTGGCGAGTAATTACAATTCGCGCAATAGCGGGAGTAAAATAGACACTGTAAGTGTGATGAAATCATCCGGCGGGAAAAATGCGTTGAAAGTAGTAATGCAGAAAACCAATTTGACCCCAAGTTGTACGATAGACGGGACTACGATACAGTATCCTGCCATTTCCGGCGGCAACGGCAGCTCCGGAAATAATATTGTGGTTTCAAGCAAGGAAGAGGCATCTTTGGCGGAGGTGGATACAGCGATAAATGCTCTCTCTTTTGAACCTACGGCGACGGTGACATTTTCTCTGCTGGAAGGAACGAAGCCGATTACCGCGGAGGAGATTTTAAGCTTTCAAAATAACACATTTTATATCCAAACAGGTTCTATACGACATAATATTCCGGTAGGAACCTTGATTACTGACGGTATGACGAAAGAACAGGTACGGTCAGCTTTTGTTGACGCATTAAATGGGTTGGGGAACGGAATTACGGCCTCTGTTTTCGGCTCTGAAGTGACGGTGAACGTTTCCTCGGGAAGTGCGTCTGAGATGACAAATGTGTATATCGGAGATACGGTGAAGAGTCAGGATAGCAGTGTTTCGGGAACGACAAACAGTTTGCCGTTTCGTTTGGTACATGAGTCGGCGTCAACACCGGAATCTGTGGATGTATGGTCTTTAACAATTGACGATACAACAAAGTTGGATTTTCCGGTAACATGCAAAATCGGAACAAGAACTTTGACTGTTTTTGACAAAGCCGAATTGAGTCCGGGGAGCAACAGTGTCGGAATGAAAGACGGCGGAATTGTACTTGTTTCCGATAATCCGGACAAGAATACGGTGTTGAATTATTTAAGGTCCTATATTCCGAGTTATATTACGGATGCGGTGGTTACAAAGAACGGGAATACGCTTACTATTAAGAGTAAAACAGCGAATACCGATTTGGATTTGAATCAAAAATTAACCGGAACTTCGGTGGAGTATACGGAAAAAATTCAGTATAACGACCTGATTAACACAAGTTACTTTGAGCAGAAGTATTCGGCATCTTTGAATTTGATGGAACGAATGACTGCCGGCTTTGATGCGACCGCTTTGTACGGGAGCGGATTTTATTTAAACGGTGTGTCCTATGAGTTTTCGGATGCTTCATCAGAACTAACCAATGCGGACACCGTGCGCATTAATATAGCGGGCTGCAATGATTATGAGGCAATTGCGCAAAAACTGAAGACGACGGTGCAATCAAAGGACCGTCTGATAGAGGATGTTACGATTTCTTCCGGAGTATTGACCATATCCGGAACAAAGACGACAAATAGTAATGTTTACTCCTCGGATATATACAGGTATTTTCCGGCGTTTTCCGACGGAAAGACAGGGGCGGACGGATTGCTGAATGACGAGGTCGGAATCGTATCGATAAAGACCTCCGGCGGAGCGGACATGTCGAGGCCTCAAACCTCCATCAATTTTTCCGGAGTGAATTTGGATAATATTTCGGAATTATACGGCAAAGGATTTCGAATCACTTGCGCCACCTGTCCGGGGGAGTTTGTTAATATTATTTTTTGTCATGACAAGGAAAGTGCAAATTTTCCGTCGGAATTTGAATATACGGATGAAGACGGCAATAAGAATCAAATCAAAAATCATGTGGTGGAACTGAAAAATATTACCTCGGGCAATGAGATTGTGGACAGTATCGCCAGGCAGTTGCAGGGTTCCCTGGAGCATACCATAACCGTAGAGCCTTCCGGAGCGTCCCTGATTGTGATGGATAAGCGCTACGGAGATATTTTGGACAAGGATACCGGCGCAGTGTTACAGGCAAAAATTCTGGCCGGAGTATACACGAATTGCACCTATCAGGTTGATGCGGAACGTATTGTGGATAAGTCGGAGCTGGTAGGTGACGGTCGTGCGGAGACGGATGCGTACTACGCCTTTGTTATGATTTATGCGGGAGATACGGAAGAAAAACCGTACATACCGGTACATCTGCCTTACTTATCATTGGAACATCTAAAGCTGGATTATCCGGGGGATTCGTTTCAAACCTACGAAGGGGTGGCCAAGGTGATGCGCCGGTCAAAGACGGCCGCATCGGTAATCGGTATGGCCAGAAGCAAAATCGGAGCGGATCAAAATCGGTTAGAACATGCGTTTCAATACGCCGCAAATGCCGAGGAGCAGGTCACAGCTTCTTATTCGCGAATTCGTGATGCGGATATGGCTGAGGAAACAGTAAATCAGGCAAAGTATAATATTCTTGCAGAGGTGCAGCGGGCAATGTTGTCACAGATTTCCAGACGGCCGGAGCAGGTATTGTCTTTGTTACGCTGACAGTTCCTTTTGTGAGCAAAGCAGAGGGAATTATCCGGGAAAAACTGTTGTTTGACAACAGGGATGATTCGATGTATGATAGTAGTGTATGCGAAATTTACGATTCGTACTTATGAAAAGATATGAGGAGGTTTATGATGGAAGTTAATTTTTTCCTGCCGGGTTTACGCAGAAATTACCCGATAAATGTAACGTTTATCCGTTTGCTTCAGGAACACCCGGAGTTTTTCAGAGAAGGAGTTAAAATCGGTGCATGTTTCGGAGAGTTTCCGCCGTCTTTGTGGAACGGTGGCAGAAATTCAAGACCGGATATGTGTGATGAGAAGTTCATTAATACATGCATAAAGACGATGAACGATATGGGTGTTCAGGTCAGATACACCTATACCAATGTGTGCATTGAAGAGGAAGATTTGTCGGATCCGTTCTGCAATTATTGCTTGCAGGCGGCTCACAACGGAATGAACGGAGTTATCGTTGTTTCTCCGCTCTTGGAAGCGTATGTACGGAAGAATTTCCCGAAGATGCATATTATCAGTTCTACCTGTAAGTGCATTAAGGGTGTTGAAGGTGTCAACGCCGAGCTGGAAAAGGATTACGCGATGGTTGTGCTTGATTACAACATGAATAACAAGTTTGAGGAGTTGGAAAAGATTACCGATAAAGACAGATGTGAGATACTGGTAAATGCTCTGTGTGCACCGAATTGTCCGGCGAGAGCTGCGCATTATAAGCTGATTTCCGAAAACCAGAAGATTATTGCCAAGAGCATGAGAAGCGGAAGTAAAGAACCGGTTCCGTTAAAGCCGTGGGACTTCAAAGGATGTAAGGGCGGTCGTAATATGTATGCCATCACAGGTTCCTGCAATTATGTGTCTCCGGAGGATATTTGGGAGAAATATGTTCCGATGGGCTTCAAGCACTTTAAGTTAGAGGGACGTACCGACAGTATTTTTAATGTAATAGAAATCTATTGTCATTACATGATCAAACCGGAGTATCAGGGCAAAGTTCGTTTCATGCTGTATGACAGAATGGAACAATTGAAGATTATACAGGTGAATATGCCGTAAGCGGCGGTTCCTGTATGAAGGAGGATTTTTGATGGAAGTAAAGTTTCATTTACCGGGATTACGCAGAAATTACCCGCTGAACGTAATGTTTGCGGGGTTGCTGAAGGGACATCCGGAGTTTTTTAGGGAAGGTGTGAAAATCGGTTCCTTTTTCGGAGAGTTTCCGACTTCTCTGTGGAACGGAGGAAGAAATTCCAGAGGAGACCAGTGCGGACCGGATTACATTAATCTTGTTATAAAGACTTTGAATGATTGGGGGATTCCGGTCAGATTTACATATACCAATATGTTGCTGGACGAAACGGATTTACAGGACCCGTATTGTAATTATTGTCTGAAGACCGCACATAACGGGATGAACGGTGTGATTCTTGTTTCTCCGCTTTTGGAAAAGTATGTCCGTAAGAATTACCCGAAGATGAAGATTACCAGTTCCACCTGTAAGCAGATCAAAGGCGTGGAGGGTGTGAATGCGGAGCTGGAAAAGGATTATGACATGGTAGTGTTGGACTACAACATGAATAATCGTTTTGATGAACTGGAAAAGATTAAGGATAAGGATCGTTGTGAGATTTTGATTAACGCTGCCTGTGAACCGAATTGTCCGAGAAGAGGTGCGCACTACAGACACATCTCCGAAAATCAGAAGAATATTGTGAAAAACATGAATCTTCCGAGAGAACAACAAGCAGAGTTAAAGCCGTGGGAGTGTAAGTATGCCTGCGGGGCACAGCAGAATATTCATACCATTAAGGAGTATAGAACCTATGTATCTCCGGAGGATATTTGGGAGAAATATGTTCCGATGGGATTTCATAATTTTAAAATAGAAGGTCGTACCGACGACTTTTTCGTTGTATTGGAAGCATACTGCCATTATATGATCAAACCGGAATATCAGGGTCAGGTGCGCCTGCAGTTGTTAAGAAACATGCAGGAGGCAAAGATTGTACAGGTGGTTCAGCCGGGAATAATGCGTTAAGAAAACGTCGGTTTAAGAAGGATATGTGAATGGAGAAAAGAGAAGCGACAAAGGCAGCATTGTTGGCGCAGTACAGCAGGTATCCGAAATTGCAGCTTGCGGATCTGTTTAAATTTTTGTATCAGAGCGCATTCGGTTGCGAGCATCTGGTGAAAGAGACCGGAGCGGTAAAGGAGTATATCGAAAAAGAGTTCGCAGAGCGATGTCCGATGGAAGGAGACCTTGTAGAGCCTTTAGATGGGGACTGGTGCAGGGTAAGTTTGAAATGTTTGGAAGATGGTCTTTCTGCGGATACTTTTGCAAGACTGTTTTTTTTCTCTGCCGAACAAGCGAAAGACGGAGAGGTTCTTTTAGAGGAGAAGCTATCTGTTTTACGGGAACTGGTAAAGAAAGGAAGTCTTCCCTTTGATGAAGCGGAAACCGAAGAAGCAATAGAAACCTGGAAGCGGGCGGGGTATCCGGCTTGTCATCATTCGGAAGCGTTTCGGGCGTGTTATGCGCCGGCGTATCGTCTAATAAAAAAAACGTATGTACCGTTCCTGCCGTTATTTATACGAATTGATTGCATGTTAAAGCGGGGAAGGGTGACTCTGGCGATAGAAGGCGGAAGTGCAAGCGGCAAATCCACACTGGGTGAGTTGCTGGAAAAAGTGTATGGTTGCACCATGTTTCATATGGATGATTTCTTTTTGAGACCGGGGCAACGGACACCGGAACGCCTAGCGGAGCCGGGCGGTAATGTGGACAGGGAACGGTTTCTGAAAGAAGTGCTTGCTCCTCTGGAAAAGAATGAAAGGGTGATGTACCGGAGATTTGATTGCGGTACCTTTACATTGAATCCGCCCATAGAGAAGAGGCTTTCGCAATTGAATGTGACGGAAGGTGTTTACAGCATGCATCCCGAATTGGCAGGGTACTACAATCTTTCCGTGTTTTTGGACATAACCCCCGAGCTTCAGAAAAAACGAATCGGAAAACGTAATTCGCTGGAAACGGCAGAACGCTTTTTGGCGGAATGGATACCGATGGAGCGTGGGTACTTTAAGGCGCATAAAGTGAAGGAACGGTGCGATTTGACGATTGTAATATCGGAATAACTGTAAAAACGACTAAGGCGATATCTTGCGAGATATCGCCTTGTTAATATTTTCACCTAACATTATTGACTAATATTTCAAAATATTATGATATATGAAAATAGTATTGCAATTTTTTGATAAGCTTGTATAATGAAGGTAACAATGAATCCGTAAACGGAGAAAATGCAGAAAAACCAACGATAAAAGTGTTTATACAATTCTGCAGAAGGACGTAAAGGAGGATACAGATGGAAGTGAAAAAACACTCAAAGATGGCCTGGTTATGGGAAAATATGAAGGGTTACAGGCTGATTTATCTTGTGGGCATTTTGGGAACCATTGTTTATAATGCAATGCAGTTGACGGTTCCGTATATTACCCAGCAGATTATCGATACCTTCATAACAGATAAGAATGCGGCTGAAAATATGAAAACACAGACGAGTTTCTTTTTTCAGTTGATTATTGCCATGATTGTTTTGACTCTTGTCAGAACTTTGATTGTGTATTTGGTGTGTATGGATGTGGAGCATGTGTCCCAGAAGGTTTTGTATCGTGTGAGAACCCACTTGTTTGATAAAATCGAACGTCAGGACATGAGCTTTTACAATACGTATCGTACCGGTGACTTGATGACCCGTGTGACCGGTGATCTGGATGCGGTTCGTCATATGATTGCATGGGTTATCCGGTGTATCGTGGAGTCTTTTGCATTATTGATTGCGACGATGGCGTATTTCATTTATATGGATTGGAGGCTTGCTGTAGCAATTATGGCAATCGCGCCGTTTATTTTAGTTGTAATCGTGCTGTTCCGAAACAAGGTGGCTCCGAGACATAAGGAACTTCGTGAGAAGCTGTCTCACTTAAATACGGCGGCACAGGAGAATATTTCCGGTAACCGTGTCGTGAAGGCTTTTGCAAGAGAAGATTACGAAATTAAGAAGTTTGACGAATGCAGCGTGGATTTCTCAAAGACCAATAAGAAGACCGCACTGACCTGGGTTACCTATTTCCCGTATATCGAAACTTTTGCAAACTTAATGTCTATTTCGCTTTTGGTCGTTGGCGGACTGTTTATTATTAACGGAAGCCTTACCATGGGTGAGTATGTAGCGTTCTCCGGCCTTATCTGGGCGGTACAGAATCCGATGCGTATGCTGGGTAACATTATGAACGAGTTCCAGAGATTTGCGGCTGCCTCCGATAAGGTTATGGAGATTTATTATTCCGAACCGCAGATTGTGGACAAAGAAAACGCAATCGATTTACCGAACCGTTTTAAGGGTAAGGTGGAGTTTAAAAATGTCAGCTTTAAGTACGAAGATGGGAATCTTCCGGTACTACATAACATTTCCTTTGTGGCAAATCCGGGGGAGACGGTAGCAATTATGGGAGAAACCGGCTGCGGTAAGACCTCCATGATACAGTTGATTCCGCGTTTTTATGAGCCGACGGAGGGAGAAGTGCTGATAGACGGCATTAATGTGAACGATATGAAGCTGACCCAGCTTCGTAAAAATATCGGTTTGGCGACACAGGACGTGTTGTTGTACTCCGATACCATTGACGGTAACATTGCATATGGTGACAGCAGTCTGACGAAGGAAGAGGTAGAAAAGTTCGCTAAGTATTCCGCTGCGGCGAAGTTTATTACAAAGATGCCGGAAGGATACGATACGATTGTCGGTGAGCGTGGCGTAGGTCTTTCCGGAGGTCAGAAACAGCGTATTTCTCTGGCAAGAGCGCTTGCGGTGAAGCCGGCAATCCTGATTCTGGACGATACCACATCTGCGGTGGATATGGAGACGGAAAAGCAGATTCAGCACAGTTTAAACGAGCTTGATTTCCCGTGTACGAAGCTTATTATTGCACAGCGAGTGTCCACCACAAAGTTTGCGGATAAGATACTTATTATCCAGGGAGGACGGATTACCGAAGAGGGGACTCATGACGAATTGATTGCCAAGAAGGGATACTACTACAATCTTGTGCAGTTACAGACCGGGGAGGAGGTATAATTATGGCCAGAAGAAATACTTACAGAGAAGATGAAGTCTTAGAAACCCCATTTGATTACCACCACCTGTTACGAGCTTTTGTATATATTAAGAAGTACTTAGGCAAAATGATTTTTGCGTTTGTCTTAAGTGCTATCGGAGGCATTACCGCATTATTCGGACCGAAGATTACCCAGATAGCGTTAGATGAGGCGATTCCGGACGGAAATGTAAGACAGTTGTTTATGTTGGTAGCCTTACTTTGCGGTTGTTTTATCCTCAGTATTATTTTTACGACGATTCGCTCCAGAATCATGATCAATGTCAGCCAGAATATCATTTACGATATTCGTAAGGATGTATTTGAGCATTTGCAGAAGTTGCCGTTCCAGTATTATGATGACAGACCGCACGGAAAGATTTTGATTCGTGTCGTGAACTACGTAAACTCCGTATCGGATATGTTGTCTAACGGATTGATTAACGTAGTGTTGGAAATTATGAACCTTATATTTATCGTAATGTTTATGTTCTTCGTGGATGTAAAGCTGTCGCTGGTTGTATTGGCCGGTGTGCCGATTTTGGCAATTTTTATGTTCTGGATCAAGAATAAGCAGAGAAGAGCATGGCAGCAGGTTTCCAATAAGAATTCCAACCTGAACGCATATTTGCAGGAGAATATCGTAGGTGCAAGAATCACCCAGATGTTTGCCCGTGAGGAGGAGAATGCAGAGACATTTTCCGAACTTTCCGACCGGTGTCGTACCACCTGGTTCAAGGCTGTTATGTACAGTAACCTGGTATGGCCGGGTATCGATAACATTTCCGTTTGGGTAAGAGCGGCGGTATTTATTGTGGGACTTTACTTTTTGGGAATCGGTGAAGTGAGTCTCGGTGTAATCGTAGCGATTACTTCCTATGCTTCCCGGTTCTGGCAGCCGATTATGAACCTTGGTAATATTTTTAATAACTTTATTAATAACATCGCTTATTTGGAGCGTATTTTTGAAACCTTAGATGAGCCGGTGACCGTAGATGATGCGGAAGATGCGGTAGAGATGGCTCCGATTAAGGGAGATGTAACCTTTGAAAACGTAACTTTTGCATACGAAGAGGGTAAGGATGTCTTAAAGAATGTATCCTTTACTGTAAAAGCGGGCGAGAGCGTAGCATTGGTCGGCCCGACCGGTGCCGGAAAGAGTACCATAGTGAATTTGATTTCACGGTTCTACAACGTAAACCAGGGGCGCGTGTTAATCGACGGACAGGATATTGCGAAAGTAACCTTACATTCCCTTCGTTCCCAAATGGGTATTATGTTGCAGGATAGTTTCATTTTCTCCGGTACCATTGAGGACAACATCCGCTACGGTAAGTTGGATGCGACTACGGAAGAAATCATTAAGTCCAGTAAGACAGTATGCGCGGATGACTTTATTACGAGATTCCAGGACGGTTATCAGACGGAGGTAAAGGAACGAGGCTCTCTTCTTTCTCAGGGTCAGAAGCAGCTGATTTCTTTCGCGAGGACCCTTCTTTCCGATCCGGCGATTTTAGTACTGGATGAAGCTACCTCCAGTATCGACGTACAGACGGAACGGGCGTTGCAGCAGGGAATTGATGCAATGTGCGAAGGAAGAACTTCCTTTATCATTGCCCATAGACTTTCTACGATTAAGAACTGTGACAAGATTATGTACATCGATCAGGGCGGTATCGTGGAATGCGGCAGTCACGCGGAACTGATTGCGAAGAAAGGGTATTATTACAAGTTGTATACGGCGCAGATGGATGACATCGCGTAGTGGATAGCGTGAAAACGGGTTGTAGCACGTACGGTGCGGCGACCCGTTTTTGCTTCTTCCAAAAGACAGGAGAGTATGGTAGAATAAGAGGTATCGGAGGTGGAGTTTATGAATGCGGAAAAGGTTAGGCTGATCGGGCGTGTAATGCCTTTGGAAAATACACTTTGGATGGCGCTTTCGGGGACCGGAATAGAGTTTTCGGTGAGAGGAACATTTGCAAAGATTACGTTTCTGGCGGATGATACATGGAACGGTGTGCCGGAGAATCAGGTGCGTGTTGCAGTGTATGTGGACGGATTGAGAGTCGCGGATGTGATGCTTGATGCGCCGGAAAAGACGGTGACCGGGTTTGCCTGCGATACGGAGGAAACTCATGTCATTCGGGTGATTAAACTTTCCGAGGCAGCAATGTCGACCTGTGGAATTTCGAAGATTGAAACGGATGGTACGATTGTGCCGACGGTTCTGAAGGATAAGTTGATAGAGTTTATCGGTGATTCCATTACATGCGGTTACGGTGTGGATGATGAGGACAGAGATCACCATTTTGCCACCGGTACGGAGGATGTGACAAAGGCGTATGCATACAAGGCGGCACAGGCACTGGATGTAGATTACAGTATGGTATCCTTTAGCGGATACGGTATTGTTTCGGGCTATACCGCCGTCGGGGAGAAAGTAGGAAATCAGCTGGTACCGGAGTATTATGAGAAGCTCGGATTTTCTTACGGGACATATAAAGGAACGCACAAACCTCAAAATGTTCCTTGGGCATTTCAAGGGCGTCAGTCGGATTTGGTTGTGATTAATCTGGGAACCAATGATATGAGTTATGTGCTGGATAAGCAAGACCGAAGGGAAGAATATATTGCCGGATATGTAGGGTTTCTTAAAACGGTCAGAAAACACAATCCGGCAGCAAGAATTCTTTGTGTTTTAGGTATGATGGGGGAGGCGTTATGCTCTGCGGTAGAAGCGGCAGTGGAACGCTACCAAAACGAAACGAAAGATATCAAGATTTCCTATATGGGCTTTAAGGACCAGCTTCCGGAGGACGGATATGCGGCTGACTGGCATCCGACGGAGACAACCCATACAAAGGCAGCGCAGAAGCTCACGGAGGAAATAAAGAACGTAATGGGATGGCAGAGTTCTCATAAAAAGAACAAACTGTAACGAGGTTTAGGTTATGAACAGTAAGTATAAAGGTACGATTTATGCCTGTTTTGTAGGCTATATTGTACAGGCAATTATCAATAATTTCGCACCGTTGTTGTTTTTGACGTTTCAGGATTTCTACGGAATTCCATTGTCAAAGATTACGTTTTTAATTACATTTAATTTTTTGTTTCAGCTGGCGGTGGATTTGATTTCGGCGGTAGTCATCGATAAAATCGGATACCGCGTTGCGGCGGTAGCGGCGCATTTGTTTGCAACGATAGGTTTGGTATCCATGGCAATTTTGCCGGAGCTGACGACCGATCCGTTTACGGGCCTTATGATATCTGTGGTGATTTACGCTTTGGGCGGGGGGTTTTTAGAGGTATTAATCAGTCCGATTGTGGAAGCCTGCCCTACAGACAATAAGGAAGCGGCCATGAGTCTCCTTCATTCCTTTTATTGTTGGGGGCACGTGGGAGTGGTACTTTTGTCTACGTTGTTCTTTGTAACGGTGGGGATTGAGCACTGGAAACTTCTGTCAATTCTATGGGCTGTGGTACCTTTGATAAACGGATTTGTTTTCTTAAAAGTGCCTATGGCAACGTTATTGCCCGACGGAGAGAAGGGTATGTCCATCAAGGAATTGGTGTCCGGTAAGATGTTCTGGATTTTTATTATACTGATGTTCTGTGCAGGAAGCTGTGAGCAGGCGGTGAGCCAGTGGGCCTCTGCATTTGCGGAAAAAGGACTGAATATCAGTAAAACTTTGGGGGATTTGGCGGGGCCGATGCTGTTTGCAATTTGTATGGGAACTTCCCGTGCATTGTACAGCAAAATCGGGGAGAAGCTGCAGTTGCGTAAAGCAATGGTGTTTTGTGGACTGCTTTGTCTGGGAAGCTACCTGATGATTTCGTTATCGCCGCTTCCGCTACTTAGTTTAATCGGTTGCGGGATTTGCGGATTCTCCGTAGGTCTTTTGTGGCCGGGAACCTTCAGCCTGGCAGCGGTGGGACTTCCGCGAGGCGGCACCGTTATGTTTGCGCTCCTTGCGCTGGCAGGAGATTTTGGGTGTTCTATGGGACCTACCTTGGTCGGCAGAGTGTCCGCTGCGGTGGGAGATGACATAAAAAAAGGTATTCTGGTGGCGATTGTACTGCCGATATTGCTCCTGGTGGCATTGTGGATGAATAAGAGGACAGAAAAAAACATGGGAAGGAAATAAATCGAAGCGTTGAAACCGCCTACAAATTGTTGACTTTTGTAGGCGGTTCTGCTATACTTAGGGTTAATTGTAACTTTAGCGCAATACTGTACTGATTTGGGCAAAAGTGGCAACGGCATCGGTTCGTTCTGGAGGTGGATGCCGAAGAACTATCAGAAAGAAAGGTGGAATCACTTATGAAGAGTGACGCAGTGAAGAAGGGCGCAACACAGGCACCGCATCGGTCTCTGTTTAACGCACTGGGTTTGACGAAGGAAGAAATGGATAAGCCGTTAATCGGTATTGTCAGCTCCTACAATGAGATTGTACCGGGTCATATGAACCTGGATAAGATTGTGGAGGCAGTAAAGATTGGCGTGGCAATGGCAGGCGGTGTTCCTCGAGTCTTCCCGGCAATTGCGGTCTGCGACGGTATTGCCATGGGTCACATCGGCATGAAGTATTCCCTTGTTACGAGAGATTTGATTGCGGATTCTACGGAGGCTATGGCTTTGGCGCATCAGTTTGATGCGCTGGTTATGGTTCCGAATTGTGATAAAAATGTACCGGGCTTACTTATGGCAGCGGCGAGACTGAATATCCCGACGATTTTCGTGTCCGGCGGTCCGATGCTTGCGGGTCACGTACACGGCGATAAGACCAGTCTTTCCAGCATGTTTGAGGCAGTCGGTGCTCATGCGGCAGGCAAGATGAGCGAAGAGGAGCTGGATTATTTCGTAGAGAAGGCTTGTCCGACCTGCGGTTCCTGTTCCGGTATGTATACCGCAAACTCCATGAACTGTTTGACCGAAGTTCTGGGTATGGGTTTACAGGGCAACGGTACGATTCCGGCGGTATATTCCGAGCGTATCCGTCTTGCAAAGCATGCCGGTATGAAGATTATGGAATTATTAGAAAAGAATATCCGCCCGCGTGACATTATGACCGAGAAGGCGTTTATGAATGCTCTTACCGTAGATATGGCTCTCGGCTGTTCTACCAACAGTATGCTTCACCTTCCGGCTATTGCTCACGAGGCAGGCGTGGATTTAAATGTAGACATCGCAAACTCCATCAGCGCAAAGACACCGAACCTGTGTCATCTGGCACCGGCAGGTCATGCGTACATCGAGGAGCTTGACGAGGCAGGCGGCGTATATGCCGTGATGAACGAGCTCAGTAAGAAGGATTTGTTGAATCTTGACTGTATGACCGTTACCGGTAAGACCGTAGGTGAGAATATTGCCCCGGTAAAGAACAGAAATACCAATATTATCCGTCCGATTGAGAATCCGTACAGTGAGACCGGCGGTATCGCTGTATTAAAGGGTAACCTGGCTCCGGATTCCTGTGTGGTAAAGCGTTCCGCAGTAGTTCCGGAAATGCTTCAGCACGAAGGTCCGGCAAGAGTATTTGATTGTGAAGAGGATGCCATCGCTGCCATCCACGGTGGTAAGATTGTAGCGGGAGACGTAGTGGTCATCCGTTACGAAGGACCAAAGGGAGGCCCGGGTATGAGAGAGATGTTAAACCCGACCTCCGCAATTGCAGGTATGGGTCTCGGTTCCACCGTAGCCCTCATTACTGACGGACGTTTCTCCGGTGCGAGCCGAGGTGCTTCCATCGGTCATGTTTGTCCGGAAGCGGCAGTGGGCGGACCGATTGCATTGGTGGAAGAGGGTGACATTATTGCCATCGATATCAACGCAAATACCATTAACGTAAAAATCAGTGACGAAGAAATGCAGGCAAGACGCGCAAAGTGGCAGCCGAGAGAGCCGAAGGTGACAACCGGTTATCTTGCAAGATACGCTTCCTTGGTTTCCGCAGCATGCAAGGGCGCCGTGTTAGAGATGAAGTAAGGTAGAGTAAGATAAAGGAGTTATTAGTATGGAATTAAACGGTTCTCAGATTGTTTTAGAGTGTCTGCTGGAACAGGGTGTTGACACCGTATTCGGTTACCCGGGCGGCGCGATTTTAAATATTTATGATGCTCTGTATCATTATCAGGATAAGATTCATCATGTGCTCACTTCCCATGAGCAGGGTGCGGCACATGCGGCAGACGGTTATGCCAGAGCCACCGGCAAGGTGGGTGTTTGTATGGCAACCAGCGGTCCGGGAGCAACGAATCTCGTTACCGGTATCGCAACGGCGTACATGGATTCCATTCCGGTGGTAGCCATTACCTGTAATGTAGGTATGCCGCTTCTCGGCAAGGACAGTTTCCAGGAAATTGACATTGCGGGCGTGGTTATGCCGATTACAAAGCACAGTTTTATCGTAAAGGATATTACGAAGTTGGCGGCAACTATTCGACGTGCATTTAAGATTGCACAGAGCGGCAGACCGGGGCCGGTACTGGTAGATATTACCAAGGACGTCACCGGCGCGATGTACGAGTACGAGTCGGTAAAGCCGGAGCCGATTAAGAGGGTAAAGGATACCATTACCGAAGAAGATTTGGTAAAGGCGGTAAAACTTATTAAGAAGTCCGAGCGTCCGATGGTTCTTGTGGGCGGCGGTGCAGTAACCTCCGGCGCCAGCAAGGAATTGGCAGAGTTTGTAGAACTTCTGGATGCTCCGGTATGCGATACCTTAATGGGTAAGGGTGCGTACGACGGCACGAAGGAAAACTACACCGGTATGGTGGGTATGCACGGAACCAAGGCGTCCAATTATGCGGTAACGGAGTGTGACCTGCTCGTTGCCGTCGGTGCAAGATTTTCCGACCGTGTGACCGGTAATGCAAAGAAGTTTGCCAAGGATGCAAAGATTTTACATATTGATATTGATCCGGCAGAAATCAACAAGAATGTGTTGACCGATGCTTCCGTCATCGGTGACATTAAGGAAGTATTGAAGGCACTGAATAAGCGTATCGAAAAGAAGGATAATTCCGACTGGGTACAGCATATCGTAGAGTATAAAGAGAAGTTTCCGCTTCGGATTCCGGAAGGCTTGTCCGGTCCGTATGTGGTAAATCGCCTGTACGAGGCGACCAAGGGGGATGCGGTGATCGTGACCGAGGTTGGTCAGCATCAGATGTGGGCAGCACAGTTCTTCTCTTATCAGAAGCCGCGTACACTTCTTACTTCCGGCGGTTTGGGAACCATGGGCTACGGTTTCGGTGCGGCTATGGGGGCAAAGACCGGACTTCCGAAGAAGCGTGTAATCAACATTGCAGGTGACGGTTGCTTCCGTATGAATATCAACGAACTGGCGTCCGCTGCAAGAAATAAGATTCCGATGATTCAGGTAGTTATCAATAACCATGTTCTGGGTATGGTACGTCAGTGGCAGAACCTGTTCTACGGACAGCGCTATTCCAACACTACCCTGATTGACGGTGTGGATTTTGTTAAGGTAGCAGAGGGCATGGGCGCCGCAGGAATGACGGTTACCACTAGAGAAGAACTTGACATTGCCATTGAAAAGGCATTTAAGGCAGACGGTCCGTTTGTCATCGACTGTCGCATCGATTCCGACGAAAAGGTATGGCCGATGGTAGCTCCGGGAGCGCCGATTCAGGAAGCATTTACCGACGAAGATTTGGCACAGAAGTAATAAATGTCAAAAATATAACAAATTTCTTTGAAAAACGATTGACGCGACAAGTGATTTGCATTATAATAAAAGCGATTGTTTGTCGTGCTAAAGTGACAAAATATATGAATGGAGGATTTAGAAATGGGAAGAGTGTATAATTTTTCCGCAGGTCCGGCAGTGTTACCGGAGGAAGTATTAAGAGAAGCAGCTGAAGAAATGCTGGATTACAAGGGAACCGGCATGTCCGTTATGGAGATGAGCCATCGTTCCAAGGCTTATGACGAAATCATCAAGACCGCTGAGCAGGATTTAAGAGACCTGATGAACATTCCGGATAACTACAAGGTATTGTTCTTACAGGGCGGTGCTTCCCAGCAGTTTGCTATGATTCCGATGAACCTGATGAAGAACAAGGTTGCTGACTACATCGTTACCGGTCAGTGGGCAAAGAAGGCTTATCAGGAAGCTCAGATGTACGGTAAGGCAAATGCAATTGCTTCTTCCGCAGACGAGACTTTCTCTTATATTCCGGATTGTTCCGATCTTCCGATCAGCGAGGACGCTGACTATGTTTATATTTGTGAGAACAACACCATCTACGGTACGAAGTTCTGGACTCTTCCGAACACCAAGGGTAAGACTTTGGTAGCTGACCAGTCCTCCTGTTTCCTTTCCGAGCCGGTAGACGTAACCAAGTACGGCATCATCTACGGCGGCGTTCAAAAGAACGTTGGACCGGCAGGTGTGGTAGTTGTTATTATCCGTGAGGATTTAATCACCGAGGATACCCTTCCGGGCACCCCGACCATGTTAAAGTATAAGATCCATGCTGACAACGAGTCCTTATACAATACCCCGCCGGCTTACGGTATCTATATCTGCGGTAAGGTATTTAAGTGGCTCAAGAAGCAGGGCGGCTTAGAGGCTATGAAGAAGCACAACGAGGAGAAGGCTAAGATCCTTTACGATTTCCTTGATCAGAGCAAGATGTTCAAGGGTACTGTTCGTAAGGAAGACCGTTCTCTCATGAACGTTCCGTTCATTACCGGCGATGACGAGCTTGACGCTAAGTTCGTTAAGGAAGCAAAGGCTGCAGGATTCGAGAACCTTAAGGGTCACAGAAGCGTTGGCGGTATGCGTGCAAGTATCTACAATGCTATGCCGAAGGCAGGCGTTGAGGCTCTTGTAGAGTTCATGAAGAAGTTCGAGGCTGAAAATCTTTAAAGGAAGAACTTCCTTTAAAGATGCGCTCCGCGAGGATCGCACTGCGACGGATTTGAAGTTGTCGCTTGACGCGACCCGTCGCAGGCGGAGAATATCGCAAGCGAAAGTTTATTTAATAGCTAATCACTATGCCACCGGAAGCGATTTCGGTGGCATAAGTAAATAAAAACAGGAGGATATTACTATGTATCAGTATCATTGCTTAAATCCGATTGCAGCAATCGGTCTTAACAATTTTACCGCAGACTACGCAAAGACCGAGGATGCGGCAGCAGCAGAGGCATTCTTAGTTCGTTCCGCAGTTATGCATGAGATGGAGTTTTCCGATAAGCTTCTTTGCGTAGCAAGAGCAGGCGCTGGTGTTAACAACATTCCGCTTGCAAAGTGCGCAGAGGAAGGTATCGTTGTATTCAATACCCCGGGTGCTAACGCAAACGGTGTTAAGGAGCTTGCGGTTGCAGGTATGTTACTTGCTTCCAGAGACATCATCGGCGGTGTGAACTGGGTTCAGACCGTAAAGGACGATGAGGGCGTTGCAAAGCTCGTAGAGAAGGGTAAGGCAAAGTTTGCAGGCCAGGAGATTAAGGGCAAGAAGCTCGGAATCATCGGTCTCGGCGCAATCGGCGGACCGCTTGCTAACGCAGCAGTTAGCCTTGGCATGGACGTATACGGATGTGACCCGTATCTTTCCGTAGATGCAGCTTGGAACATTTCCCGTTCCGTACATCACGTAAAGACCCGTGAGGAGATTTTCTCTACTTGTGATTACATTTCCGTACATACTCCGCTTGTTGAAAATGAGGATCCGAATGTAAATACCAAGAAGATGATTAACAAGGAAACCATTGCTATGATGAAGGACGGTGTTATCATCCTTAACTTCGCAAGAGACCTTTTGGTTGACGACGAGGCTATGGAAGAAGCTCTTGCTTCCGGCAAGGTGAAGAAGTATGTAACCGATTTCCCGAACGCAAAGACCGCAGGCATGGCAGGCGTTATTGCTATCCCGCATCTTGGCGCTTCCACCGAGGAGTCCGAGGACAACTGTGCGGTAATGGCTGTTAACGAGATCAGAGAGTACCTTGAGAACGGTAACATCATCAATTCCGTTAACTATCCGGCATGTGACGCAGGCGTTTGCAAGACCGCTGCCCGCGTAACCATCTGCCACAAGAACATCCCGAACATGCTCACTCAGTTTACCGGTGTGTTCGCTTCCGAGAACATCAACATCGAGAACATGGTGAACAAGTCCAGAGGAGAGTTCGCATATACCGTACTTGACGTTGTATCCGAGGTTGCTGACAGTTTTGTTGAGAAGCTCAACGCAATTGACGGTGTATTAAAGGTACGTGTACTGTAAGGAATTACAAAGTCAGGGGATATGAAAAAGAAGAGGAGTATACTATGAAGAGAAAATTAGCAAAGGCAGTAAGCCTTATCGCAATTGTATCCATGATGCTGATGGGTTTGGCTGCGTGCGGTAAGTCCGAGTGTTTCTTCTGCGGTAAAGAAAAGTCCTGTAAGACATATGATCATACTCTGTTGGGAGAGATTGATGTATGTAAGGATTGTAAGAAAGAGATAGACGAAGCATTCAAGTAAGAGGTAAATGAGCAAGGCGTTGTTATCGAAAGGTGACAACGCCTTTTTGCTTTCAAAAGGACCTCTACAAGATAGACATAGAGAATGCTTCATGTTATAATTAGAATGAAAATTCAAAAATGAAATGTTAAGCGAGGAACAAACCATGATCAGTGTAGTAGACTTATTTTTACGTTATGTACAGATTGATACAAAATCCGATGACCGGACGGGGACTTCTCCGAGTACCGCAAAACAGCACAATCTCGCAAAGGTGCTGGTGGAGGAATTGAAGGCCCTTGGGATTACGGATGTGACTTACGATACCGAGCATTGTTATGTGTATGCAAGTATTCCGGCAAGTGCGGGCTGTGAGGCGGCTCCGGCCCTTGGATTTATTGCCCATATGGATACTTCGCCGGCAGTGACGGGAGAAAATGTGAAGCCGCGTCGTGTGGTAAACTATGACGGCAAGAATGTGCTGTTAAACGAAGAAAAGGATATCTGGCTGTCTACGGAGGATTTTCCGGAGCTTTTGGAACTTGTGGGACAGGATTTAATTGTAACCGATGGAACAACGCTTCTCGGTGCAGATGATAAGGCCGGTGTGGCAGAGATTATGGCTATGGCGGAGTATTTGTTGACCCATCCGGAGGTTGCACACGGCAAGATTTGTATCGGTTTTACGCCGGATGAGGAAATCGGATGCGGTACGGATTTCTTTGATATTCCGAAGTTCGGGGCAAAGTATGCTTATACGGTGGACGGTGGTGCACTTGGTGAGCTTGAGTACGAGAATTTCAATGCGGCGGGAGTGACGGTACACATTTACGGCAGAAATGTGCATCCGGGGTCTGCAAAGGGAAAGATGAAGAATGCACTTCTTATTGCGCAGGAATTGCAAAGTCTCCTCCCGGTGCAGCAAAATCCTATGTATACCGAAGGGTATGAAGGATTTTTCCATTTGGACCGGTTAAGCGGTGTGGTGGAGGAAGCGGAAGCGGAGTACATTATCCGTGACCATGACAGAGGATTGTTTGAAGAAAAGAAAACGCTTTTTTTGAATGCGGTACGGTTCTTAAACGAGAAATACGGTGAGGGTACGGTTGTTGCAGAACTGGAAGACTCTTATTACAACATGAAAGAGAAGCTGGCGGACCACATGCATCTGGTAACTTCTGCCTGTGAGGCCATGAAGGAGCTTGGTATCGAGCCGAAAGTGATGCCGATTCGAGGCGGTACCGACGGAGCCCGTCTGACTTATGAGGGACTCCCGTGTCCGAATCTTTGTACCGGCGGTGCAAATTATCACAGCCGATTTGAGTATGTCAGTGTGGACGCTATGGAGAAGACGGTGGAGCTTCTGGTGGCGTTGGCGAAGAAGTACGGACAGAGGGATGAGTAGGAACTGTCGTACAAAGCAGCCGGGTTACGGACGGGACATAGTGCTATGTAAGTAAAACCGGAGGATAAACTGGAATGGATTTAGGGAAAAGGAATCGGAAGAAGATGAATAACACAGAAGAAAAAGACGAGTGTATTATAGGTGAAAACAAAACGGAACAAAGGAAAGAGTTTACAATACCTGCGACGGATAAGTTACCGTTGGCCTGTGCGTTATTTCCGTGTGAGAACCCCAAAGGTGTGATTCAGATGATTCACGGAGCTAAGGAGCACAAGGAGCGATATTACGACTTTTGTGAGTTTTTGCAAAGGAACGGTTATGCGGTATTGATTTCCGATATCAGAGGGCACGGAGCCTCGTTAAACGAGAAGTATACGTTGGGATATATGGACGGATTGGCTCTTCTGATACAAGATCAAAGGATTTTGACAATGTATCTGCAGGAAACTTATCCGGGAGTACCTTTGCATCTGTTCGGGCATTCGTTCGGCTCGTTGATTGCCCGGAAGTATATGCAGAAGTATGATGCCCAGCTGGCTTCCGTGACGATGTCGGGTACGGCAAATTATGTAAAGGTTGTTAAGCCGGGGATGGCATACGGAAAGCTGATGATGAAGTTTGACAGAGAACGAGGTCACCACCCGTTTATGATGAGTCTGGGAGATAAGGATGATGATGCCTGGCTGGTATACAATCCGAAGGTGCAGGAAGTGTATCGGAAAGATCCGCTTTGCTCCGGTTATAAATATACCAATCGTGCAGTGCTTACGGTATGGGAAGCAGACAGAGAATTGAAAAACTATAAAGCATATGAATGCAGAAATCCGAAATTACCGATTCTTAGTGTGACCGGTGTGGATGATGAAGTTGCAGGATTTGAGAAAGGTTTGAAAGATTCGGTAAAAAATCTGAGACGTGTGGGATATGAGAAGGTTAATACCATAGTGTATCCGAATATGAAACATGAGGTTTTAAACGAAGTCGGAAACGAGAAAGTATATGAAGATGTTCTGCGATTTTTAGATGGGACAAAAGAGGGATAAACGATAAGAGTTGCCGAGGAAGGCGGAAGAATCAAAAGCAGATTTTTCCGGTGCCCCCTTGTCAAGGATTCATACCTCTGTTAAAATAAGTAATATGTGGGAAGCAACAGAAAGGAAACAGCTATGAGATCGATTTTATTTGAACTTGGACCGATTAAGGTGCACGGATACGGACTGATGATTGCCATCGGTGTGGTATTGGCCTTTATGATAGCGGAGATGAGAGCGCCGAAGAAGAAGCTGGATGCAGACCGGATTTGGTCTTTGGGCATTTGGTGTGCGGTCGGTGGTTTTTTGGGAGCAAAACTGTTGTATGTGATTACGGAGTATAAAGAGTTGTTCGCCGGACGAATGACCTTCCGTGATGTGCTGTACGGATTTGTTGTGTACGGCGGTATTATCGGCGGCATTTTGGCAGGATTTTTGTACTGCAAAGTTAAGAAACTGAATTTTTTGAAATATTTTGATATTGTTATGCCGTCCATTGCGCTGGCCCAGGGGTTCGGTCGTATCGGGTGCTTTTTAGCCGGTTGCTGTTACGGCAAGAGGACGGATGCCTGGTACGGGATGGAGTTTAATCATTCTGTGTATTCAAATATGGCAGGGGTAAAAGTGATTCCGACCCAGCTTATTATGAGTGCGGCGAATTTTATACACTTCTTTCTGCTTGTTTGGATTGCGAATAAGGCTTTTAAGGCCGGAAAAGACGGCGTGGTTGCCGGATGTTATTTGCTGTTTTACAGCATTGGGCGGTTCCTTATCGAGTTTTTACGGGACGACCCGAGAGGCGGTGTAGGAGTATTGTCCACGTCCCAATTTATTTCCCTGTTTATTTTTGCGGCAGGTGTGGGAATGGTGCTGTTCTTCGGACTTCGGAAGGAAAAGAAGAGCGCTGCGGCAGAAGAAACGACGAAATAAAATACAGAATACGGAGGGGTAAAAGATGGTAGTCAGTAATGTGAAAGTATACGGTTTGGAAAGTGCCGTGCGGGGAAGCAAGTTTCCGATGGCAACGAAGACAGAGGAATTAAACGGTGATATCGTACCGACCACCTATAAACTCGCTACTTGTGAACGGGGAAGCGGACACGACCAGTTTATGACCGGTATTATCGTGCAGTTTGATTTGACCTTTACGGTAAAGGCATGGACCGAGGCGGAGCGGTATCATTTTCTTGATTTTATCTCCAGCCAGTCCACCATGCACCGTATTGCGAAGTTTGATTTGGACAACCAGTACAGTGAGTACACGGACAAGCGTATGATTGCCATTATGAATGAATTGAAAGATAAGTACAACGAGACCAATGATCCGGAGGATTATTTACGCCTTCTGTACTCTAACCCTTGCGGATTTAAGCTGACGGCGGCAATGACCACCAATTACCGTCAGTTAAAGACCATCTACGCTCAGAGAAAGAACCACAGATTGCCGGAGTGGCGTGAGTTCTGTGCATGGGTAGAGACTTTGCCGTATGCGGAGTTCATTACCGGTGTAAAGGCAGAAGCTTAATCGGAGGCTTTGGGGGAAGCACTGCGTGAATTTATGTTTTCTTAGAAATAAGCATTCAGGATGGATTGTGCCAACAGAGTCAGGTGCTCTGCGCTGAATTCGTCAGCAAACGGTGTGTAACAGAAAATACTTTTGTAATCGGAAAAGAAGCATGGAAGAGAGGTTTCCTTCTGCGCTTCTTTTCTTGTTTGTGCAGCCGATGACTCTATTTCTGTCGTATCGCCTTGCGCTTTTTTTGCGTTACGCAGGGTGAAAGGCAGAAATGTACCGGTTTTCTTTGTGTAGCAGGTGGCAGCTGTGGCTTTTTTTCGGTATTCCTTTTCTACAAAGGAGGCCACACTTTTGTGCATGGCGCAATCTTCTAACGGTAAATAGTAGTAGTCTGACGGATTCGGATAGAAGTATTTTAGTTCAGCTTCTACCGTCGGAAGGAGCAGCATTACGGTGCCGTTGGTATACAAAGCCAGAGAGATTTCTATGGTATCAAAGGGCAGTGTAAAGGAAATATCCCGGGGCAGCGTGAAGGGCAGATGATATTCCACCGAAAAAGCAACGGGAGTCAGGGAAGAATCTTTTAAGGCCTCCCGAACCGCCGGAGCATCAGGCAGAGCATTCGAAAAAGCAGGCTGCAATCGCTCCACTGTCAGCTCATTTGATAAATTCTGCAGAAACAGCAATACCGTAAGAGACGGAAGATTTTTGATATCTTCTGCGTTATGTAACAGCAGTACATGACCGAGGGCGGTAACTTCCTGCTCCTTGCTGTGATCAGTCAATTCGTTTAAGCGGTACAAGCCGAGAAATTGTGCGTAGACTTCGATTAAATCCCCACCGGAAAAAGTATCGGTCCGGGTGAAGCCAAAGAACCGTTCCATGGATTTTAACTTCAGGTCTTCTGTGGTTATATAGGACTTCAGTTTTCGGGCGACGGCATAAAGGTCCAGACTTTCCAAAGAGGAAAGTGGGGAGATGAGGCAGTGGCGTTTTGCCTTTTTCTCTAAAAACGGCAAGTCAAAGCCGGTACCGTTGTAGTGGAGCAGTAGGTCATAATCTTTAACTTTTTCAAAAAACAGGCGCAAAAGTTCCTTTTCCTCCGCAGGCTCCGTGCACATCCATTGGGTCAAACAGAAGGTGCCGTCTTCCTCATAAGCGCAGCCGATGAGATAGACATAAGAACTCTGGGCGGAAAGACCGGTCGTTTCGATATCAAAATAAATTGCCCGTTTCGCTCTATGCTCAGGGGGCAGATAAGGTGTAAATTCCGGTGTAAACGGTGTGGTTAATGTAATCATAGTGACACTTCCTCGGAGTGCAATCTGTTGATTGCTTGTAATGGTAGTTACAGTTTATCATAAAACAGGATAATTGGGTAGTGGAAAAAAGAGTGTATAGTCCCTTTTTCTTTGCCGGAAAAAGAAAAAATACTATTCCATATAAAGGTTTGTTGTGCTATACTATAAATGTGAAAGTCTATCCGTAAGGAGGTGATCGCATGAAGCTGAATCAGTGCAAATATTGCGGGGCAATGTTTAAGAGTTCCTATACTTCCGTGGTTTGTAGCCATTGTAAGGAATTGGACGATATTTTGTTCGGCCGGATTGAAGAGTATTTGAAAAAGTTTCCCAACAGCAATGCCATTCAGATAGCGGAAGGGTTGGAGATTCCGACCTTCGAAGTCGTGCGGTTTATCGACGAGGGGAGACTGCAGTTTTCCAGAGGAAAGTTTGAACGGTTGAGGTGACGATTGTGATTGCATATGTTAAGGGCGTGTTCGCGGAGGCGGACGGTAACGCGGTAATGATAGAGACAGCAGGAGGGATTGCCTATGAGGTTGCGGTAATGCCTTCCGATTTGGATAAACTTCCGGCACAGGGAGAGGAGCTAAAACTGTATACCTATCTGCAGGTAAAGGAAGACGGTGTGGCGCTGTACGGGTTCCTTTCCAAGCAGGATTTGACCATATTTAAGCTGCTGATTACGGTGAGCGGCATCGGACCGAAGCTGGGTTTGGGGATTTTGTCCTCCATCGGCGCGGATGTGCTTCGCAGAGCGGTGATTGCCGAAGATGCGGATCGGTTGGCGGCCGCACCGGGAATCGGTAAGAAGACTGCGGGACGTCTGGTCATTGAGTTAAAGGACAAGATTTTAGCGTTAGCCGCAGAGTTTGCGGAGGACTTTGTAGAACAGTCGACGACGGCGGCAAAGGGAACCGAGACGGAGGAAGCGAAAAAGCTTCGTGAAAACGCTCTTCAGGTATTGGTGGCGTTAGGTTATGCGGAAAAGGAAGCGGCAAAGGCGGTAAAGGCGGTAGAGATTACCGACGGTATGAGCGACGACGAAATGGTACGTTTGAGTCTTCGTCAGCTGGGATAAGGCCGAGGGCCGACAGATTAGGAAAAGCGCTTGCAGGAAGCGACAGAGTTAGAATGTCGGGTAGAAAGATTACGAAAAGGTTCGGAAGGTAGAGGAAACGATGGCGAAGCGATTGATTACAACGGAGGCACTGGGGGATGAGAAAAAGACTGAAGTCGGTCTTCGTCCCCAGTTACTTAAGGATTATATCGGTCAGGCAAAAGTAAGAGAGATGTTAAAGATTTATATCGAGGCGGCAAAGGAACGAAAGGAGACACTGGACCATGTGTTGTTTTTCGGCCCGCCGGGTCTGGGTAAAACCACCTTGGCTGGGATTATTGCCAATGAGATGGGCGTGAATATCCGCACCACAGCGGGGCCGGCCATCGAAAAGCCGGGGGATATGGCCTCCATTTTGTATAAGTTAAACGAGGGCGATGTACTTTTTATCGATGAAATACACCGGATTCCCCGTCAGGTGGAGGAGTTTCTGTATTCCGCCATGGAGGATTTTTCCATGGATGTTTTAATTGGACAGGGAGCTAGTGCGGTATCCAAGCATTTTTCTTTGCCGCATTTTACTTTGGTAGGAGCGACGACCCGTGCGGGTATGCTGACGGCGCCGCTTCGCGATCGCTTCGGTGTGGTGAGTCGCCTGGAGTTTTATACGGATGCGGAGCTGACGCAGATTGTAAAGCGTTCCGCGGGGGTGCTTCAGGTGGAGATTGAAGAAGACGGAGCTCTTGAGATTGCTCGTCGTTCCAGAGGAACGCCCCGGCTTGCCAACCGTTTCTTAAAGAGGGTAAGAGACTATGCCCAAGTGGTGGGAGACGGTGTGATTACGAAAGAACTGGCGGATAAGGCGCTTGATTTGCTGGAAGTGGACAAAGAGGGACTGGATCACATCGACCGGAGAGTGCTTCTTGCCATGATTGAAAAGTTTCAAGGCGGCCCGGTGGGATTGGAAGCGGTGGCCGTCAGCATCGGAGAAGATGCAGGAACCATAGAAGAGGTTTATGAGCCGTTTTTGGTGCAGAACGGGTTTGTGGCGCGGACGCCGAGAGGTCGCGTGGTATTGCCGAAGGCGTATCGGCACATCGGACTTCCGGAGCCGGATACGAAGGAATAAGAAAGAGGGTGCAACATGAACAAGAAAAACGGAGTTGAAGTTATTATCAACGGAAAACGTGTTAATTTAAGCGGTTATGAAAGTGAAGAATATTTGCAGCGTGTGGCAACGTACCTGAATGCAAAGTATAACGAATTGAAAAATACGGATTCCTATCGTATGCTGGATATGGAAATGAAGAATATGGTACTCCAGCTGAATCTGGCGGATGATTATTTCAAGCTGAAGAAGCAGATGGAGGAGACCAGCGGAGATTCCGTTGCCAAAAGCGGTGAGATTTTCGATTTAAAGCACGAAGTTATTACGGCTCAGACAAAGCTTGAGGCTGCCCAGAGAGAAATCGAAGCCTTAAAGAAAGAGAATCTGGAAGCGCAGAAACGAATTATACGGTTGGAAACCGAGTTAGAGGGATATCATGGAAAAGCCTGAAATTCTGGCTCCGGCAGGGAGTATGGAGGCCTTGCGGGCCGCCCTGTCGGCAGGAGCCGATGCGGTATACATGGGAGGAAGCAGTTTCGGTGCAAGAGCTTACGCGGATAATCCGGATAGAGACGAGATGTTAGAGGCCATCCGGTATGTGCATCTGCGGGGAAAGCGCTTGTACCTGACGGTAAATACGCTTGTAAAGGAGCAGGAATTCAGTGCATTGTACGAGTTTCTGGCTCCTTATTATTCTGCCGGTCTGGATGCGGCTATTGTACAGGACGTGGGTGTCCTGCGCTTTTTGACAAAAGAGTTTCCTGACCTTGCTTTGCATGCCAGTACCCAGATGACGTTTACAGCGGCGGAAGGGATTCGTTTGTTTGACGGATATCCGGTAACAAGACTGGTTCTGGCAAGAGAATTGTCTTTGGCGGAGATTAAGTCGATTTGCAAAACGAGCGGAAAAGAAGTGGAGATATTTGTTCACGGTGCCCTTTGCTATTGTTATTCCGGACAGTGCCTTATGAGCAGTATGATCGGCGGGCGGAGCGGCAATCGAGGTCGTTGTGCCCAGCCTTGCCGTATGGAATATGAAAGTGACGAGAGGGGAAAGAAGTACTGGCTCAGTCCGAAGGATTTGTGCGGTCTGACACTGCTTCCGGAACTGATAGATACCGGAGCGGCATCCTTTAAGATTGAGGGAAGAATGAAGCGGCCGGAGTATGCAGCGGCAGTGACTGCAGCATACCGGAAGTTTACGGATCTGTATTTTTTAATGGGGGAAGACGGGTACTGCAACTATTTGAGGGAGAATCCGACACTTCTTGAGGAAGAAACCGAGCGTTTGGCGGACGTTTATAACCGAGGCGGGTTTACGAGTGGTTGCTTTACGAAACATAACGGCAAAGAGCTGATGTCGGTGAATCGTCCGGGGCATTTTGGTGTACCGGTGGGAGAGGTGGTATCAGGAGGAAAGGGAGAAGCTCTGATTCGTTTGACAAAGGAGGTACAGCCCCAGGATGTATTGGAGTTTCGAAGAGAGTCGGAGAAACGTTCCGGAGAGCCGGGATATTATGAATATACGTTAGGAACCGGAGCGAAAGCCGGAGACAAAATAAAGGCAAGACTCTTACCGAAGCTTGTCGCAAAGCAGGGGGATACGGTGTACCGGATGCGGAACAGCGGACTGTTGGAGGCAATTGAGAGTGATTATGTGAAGCAAGAACTGAAAGTGCCGGTAACGGGTGCTTTTTATGCCAAGGCAGGAGAAACGTGTAGCTTTAGGGTGGCTGCGCTCGGAGAGAGTTTGCTTCTTCCGGTAGCCTTCCCGGAGCAGAAGAAGACTCTTGTTTCCGTAACGTGCGAAGGTTTTGTCTGCGAAAAGGCAGGAAAGCTTCCGGCCACTGAGGCGTCTGTGAAAAAGCAGTTGTCAAAGACCGGGAATGAATCGTTCTATTTTGAAGAGCTGACGGTAACCTTAGCGGATGATGTGTTTTTGCCTAACGGACTGTTAAACGAATTGCGGAGGACTGCTCTTTCGAAGCTTTCCGAAGCGATACAGAATCGTTTTGTGCGTAAGGAAAACACAACGCAGGAAGATGCGTCTGTCCGGCTGAGGAAAGAATGCAACGGTATCGGCACACCGTTTCTTGATTGTGTGGCCGGCACAAAGGCGCAGGCAGAGGCGATTGCCAAGGAAACATCGGTACGCCGGATTTATGTGGATTTTTGCGGACAGAATATTTCTGCTGTGTGTGCGTATGCAAAGGAGTTGCGAAAGTCTGGAAAGGAAGTTTGGTTTTGTTTTCCTCGGATTTGCCGAAAAGAGACATTGGAACGACTGCGGGCTTCTTTCGAGGAACTGAAACAAAGCTTTGACGGATATCTGGTCCGGAATTTCGAATCTTTAACATTGGTACGGGAATCGGATATGCGGTGGAAGTCCCGGTGTATGCCGGATACCTCTTTGTATGTAATGAATCGGGAGGCAAAAGAGTTTTACCGTGAGTTGTTCGAACCGGAGGAAGTGTTTTTGACGGCCCCTTTCGAACTTTCCGAAAAAGAATTGAGAGAGCTTGGTCCGGAAGATATGACGCTGGTTGTTTACGGAAGAATTCCTCTTATGGTTTCGGCCCATTGCGTAAAGAAGACCATGGGATTTTGCAAAAAAGGAGCAGGTCTGCAGTGTGCCGAAGAAGAACCGTTTGTGCTGACGGACCGCGTGGGAAAGAAGCTGTTTATTAAACAGAATTGTGCGGAGTGTTATAATGTGATTTATAATCCGGAGTGTCTGTCGTTGCTTGACGGCGGCGACGGAGCGGAGCGACTGCATCCGCAGGCAGTCCGGTTGGATTTTACCTTTGAAACAAAGGAAGAAACGGAGCGTATATTAAAAAGTGCAACCGGAAGAGGAGCACCGGTAACGGGTACCGGCTATACAAGGGGGCACTTTAAAAGAGGGGTGGAATAATGAAAACGGCATTTTTGGCGTTGGTAAATTATGGTACGGCGGGATTGTTGCTTGCTTACAATGTGCAGGCCTTTCTTTGCATGCGAAAAAAAGAACAGGGGCGTAAAAAGGCGGCTGCTGTGGCCATGAAAGCGGAGATTGCCTTGATGTTTGCCCTCTGCTTTTTTACCTTATATTTGCGAAGCGGTGAGGGAAGATATCTCTGGTTTTTCGGAATTCAATTAGTAGCCTACGGTGTGATTGATTATGTATATAAGAAATTGTATCCGAAAATGTCGGGATTGCTATTCGACCATATGATGCTGTTGCTCTGCGTCGGCTCCGTAATGTTGGCCAGACTGGATTTTAACGGCGCTGTGCGACAGTTTGTAATCGTCGCGGCGGCATTGGTAATCGCAATCTTTATTCCGGCGTTTATCCGGGCGATGCACCGTATCGAACGTTACGGCTATGTTTATCTGGCAGCCGGAATTGCGGTTCTTCTTGCGGTGTTTTTTTTCGCGGGAGAACGGTTGGGCGCCAGAATATGGGTGAAACTGTTCGGAGTGGCAATGCAGCCCTTCGAATTTGTAAAGATACTGTTTATTTTCGGATGTGCAGCGGTACTTCTCAGAGCAAAAACGTTCAAGGGAACGCTGGCGGGGATGTTGTTGGCTGCTGTACACATTTTATTGATGGCGGCATCCAAGGACTTGGGCGGAGCGTTGTTGTTTGCGGTGGTGTTCTGGATTTTATTGTATTGTACCGACGGAAAGAAACGATGGTTCTTCGGCGGATTGGCGGCGGCCGGAGTAGCGTGCGTGGCGGCCTATCATTTGTTTTCCCATGTGCAGGTGCGTGTTCTTGCCTGGAAAGATCCGTTTGCGGTAGTGGATAATGAGGGGTATCAATTGGCCCAGTCTTTATTCGCCATAGGAAACGGTGGTTTTTTCGGAACCGGTTTATTAAAAGGGGCACCGGAGCAGATACCGGTGGTAACCACCGACTACATTTTTTCTGCGGTATGCGAAGAGTTGGGAGCATTGTTCGCTTTGGGGTTGTTGGCCGTTTACATTCATTGTATGTTGTTGATTATCCGCATGGCCGCAAAATTTTCCGAAGATTACTATCGCTTGGTATTTACGGGCTTTGCGGCAATGTTTACGGCACAGATATTGCTGAATGTGGGAGGCGTGACGAGAATGCTCCCGTCCACGGGGGTACCTCTTCCTTTTGTCAGTGCGGGAGGCAGTTCCGCGGCCAGCATGGTGCTTATGTTTATGTTAATCCAGGGGATGCAGGAGAGCTGCGGAGTTTCGGCAAATTCGAAAGGATATAAAGACGGGTTTGTTCCGGGAGTTATTACAGAACGGGCCAGACGGGCGTTGCGATATTGTTCTGTGGCTTTCCCGGTAATACTGCTGACCGTGGCGCTTTGTTTTACCGTATTTATCTGTACGGAGGCCCGAACCGTGATTTTTAATTCCTATAACAGACGACAGGCTAAGCTGGAGGAACAAAATGCCAGAGGTACCATTTATGATGCGGAGGGAAATCCGATAGCGTTTACCATGCTTTCCGACGAAGAAGAATTGCGAAAGTATCCGTACGGCAGGTTGTATGCCCATGTGGTGGGACAGGTAAAGAACGGGTCCAGCGGATTGGAAGCGGTAAAAGAAATTGATTTATTGTCTGCCTCTACCGGAGAACTCAGCAAGCTTTTGTACCGGATAAAGGAGGCGCAGATTCCGGGAAATAATTTGTTTACGACTCTTCGTACCGGGGTACAGGAGAGGGTGTACGAGGAAATGACAGGCTATACCGGTGCGGCTTGTGTTACGGAGCTTTCCACGGGAGCATTACTTGCTTCCGTGTCATTGCCGGATTTTGAGCCGGAACAGCCGGAGCTTTCCACGGAAGAAAACGGTCCTTTTTTCAACAGAGCCTTTTACGGAGAGTATCCTGTGACAGAGGCCACCGAGTGGTTTCAGATTGCAGCGCATGTGTATAAAGCAGGGATTCCGACGCCTTTTGGGGAAACAGTGCTTACGGACGGAACAAAACTTACGCCGTACGGAGCTGCGCTTTTTGCGGGCGCGTGCGGTAAGGGGGGCATGTATCGGACCCCTCATGCGGTACGTAAACTAACGGACGCCTCCGGAAAGACGATTTATCATACGGATATCGAAGAACTTCGCTTGCTGACAAAGCAGGAGGCGGAAGCTTATTATGAAAAAATGTCAGAGAGGGTAACACCGGAGGGCGTTTCCTATCGTTATACGGAGACGGCGGTACCGTCCGGCACCTTAGGCAGAAAACATTGTCTTGCGACGGCACTTGTTCCTGCAGACAGCCCGGAGGTGGCAATCAGTGTTGTATTGGAGTTCAGAACCGGTACGGAAGACGGTGCGCTGCAGGCTGCAATAGAGGGTATTGTGCAGTCTGTTCTGCAGTAGAACAGGTGGAAAACACAGGAGAAAAAGGAAATTTCAGAAACCTCTGAGACAACGGTTGCAAAGTTGCCGGAAATGATGTATACTAGTATATAGTTATTGATGGCACACCAGCAGGAGGTATTGCAATGGTAGAAGCGACCAGCTGCGGCGGTGTAGTTATATTCAGAGGGAAGATATTACTACTGTACAAAAATTACAAGAACAAGTATGAAGGATGGGTATTGCCGAAAGGCACCGTAGAGGAAGGCGAAGAGTTTAAGGATACGGCAATCCGTGAGGTCAAGGAAGAGACCGGTGTGGATGCTCAGATTATTAAGTATGTGGGCAAGAGCCAGTATACCTTTAACACTCCGCAGAATACGGTCTTAAAAGATGTGCATTGGTATTTGATGATGTCTGACAGCTATTATAGCAAACCGCAGCGTGAAGAGTATTTCATGGACTCCGGATATTACAAGTTTCACGAAGCATATCATATGCTGAAATTTGCAAACGAAAAGCAGATTTTGGAGCAGGCATATAACGAATATGTGGACCTGAAAAAGAGTAATCTCTGGGGCAGCAAAAAGTATTTTTAGAAAGAGAGCGATTGTGAATGCAGTCGCTTTTTTCTTTCTATTGCTTTTTTACGGACAGTCGGATAAAATAAAGATAAGGAAATTACAGAGGAGGACCGGATATGAAAAAGAATTCGTTTTGGGTGAAATCCGCATCGATCATCGGTGTCGTAATTGTCTTTTTTGTATTGCTTTTATTTATGACGAAAGAATACCGGCAGGCAATCAGGGGAATGTCTTCGGTTTCGTATTTTAACTTTAATCCGGTGGCACTTTTGACTTTGATTGTGCTGGCGGGACTGTTTGTTATCGGTTTGTTGATTTGGCTGGCAAAGATGATTTTCGACCGGGAGCAGCTTCTGACAGAGGCGGCCATGGAGGTACGTAAAGTTACCAATAATATTCATGCGGGTGTTGTAAATTATATCCCGGAAGGTGTCTGCAAAATTGTATATGCCAGCCGCGGGTATTATGAGATTATCGGTGTAGACCGCACAGGATTGTACGAAGTTTATCAAAACAGTTTGCTCGGTTTTATTCCTCCGGAGTATCATTCGTTTTTTCTGGATGTGGCTGCATTGGACGCAGAGGGACATGCGGAAGAAACGGTACAGATGCATGACTGTAACGGGAAGAAGTATTGGATGCAGGTAACTTTGTCAAAGGGTGTGCACGGCGGGAAAGATACGGTTTCTGCGGTGTTTGTGGATGTGTCGGAGCTAAAAGCGACGGAGGATAAGCTGCTAAAGGAGCAGGAACGTTATCGCATTGTTACGGAACTCAGTGAGGACGTTCTTTTCGAGTATGATTTTAAAAAGGATGTGCTCTCCTTATCGGAGCGATTTACGGAGCTTTACGGTCTGGACCATGTAATTGATTGTTTCAGAAAAGATTTGAATACACATCTGCAGGTCATTCATCCGGATGACAGAAAGGGGACGTTGGAGCAGTTTCTCCACACAAGAAGAGTGGGTGCCAATGATATGCAGTTTCGTTTGGCGGATGCCAAGGGAGAATATCGGTGGTGTCGCGTAATCTACCGTGCGATTTGCGATGAAGCCGGAGGTCCGTTTATGGCAATCGGTAAAATTGCCAATATTGATTTATTCAAAAAAGAAATCGAACAACTGGAGCACGAATCTAAAACCGATTCCCTGACGGGAGCCTACAATAAAATGGCGACGAAGAAAAAGATTGATTCGTATATCGAAGCCCATAAAAACGGCGCACATATGTTGCTGCTTATTGATGTAGATGACTTCAAAAAAGTGAATGATACCTACGGGCACCAATGCGGAGACGAGGTGCTTACCTATGTCATCGGAAATCTTCGGAAAACCTATGTATCGGGAGAAGTCATCGGTCGCGTGGGCGGAGATGAGTTTGTTGTCTTTATCGGAGAAGTAAAGGATAAAGAGCAACTGATTGAAAAGGCACAGGAGTTGAAGGAGTTGCTGCATCAGCCGTATCAAAGGGGCGAGCAGATCGTACCGGTGAGTGCTTCCGTAGGAGTTGCCATGTATCCGGAAGGAGGCGCTTCTTACGAAGAACTTCTTTACAATGCCGATAATGCACTGTATGAGGTAAAGGCAACAAAGAAGGGTAATTTTGCAATCTATGAGCCGAAAAAGAGGTGAGGTTATTCTTTCCAATCTTCTTTTCGAATGATTTTTCCGAGAACTAAAAGTATCACATAGGAAACACAGTAAATTCCGCAGACAAAAAGCAAGAGTAGAATGGAAGAGAACTGTGTTTCTTTTTGTAAGAAGCGATAGAGCGGTACAAACAGCCCGGCAGGAAGAAACGCCAGGAGGGCAGGGATGACCAGCCATTTTGAAACCGGCGGAAAGGCCTTGCAGTATTTCAGTACAAGAAGAGCATCGAATAACGTACTGACCAACTGACTTACCAACAAACCGATTAAAACACCGTAAATGCCTGTTTTCGGCACAACGAAAACTACGATGGCAAGACGCACCAGAAGTCCTGCTACAGTGGTAAAAAAGGACAAATGAGGCTTTCCGAGGCCGTTAATGACGCTCCCTAAAGTGGTAGACAGGTATAACAGCGGACAAAGCGGGGAAAGGATGCGGATGTAATCTCCCGCAAGGGAATTGTGGTAGACTGCGGTTCCGATGTCCCGTCCGAAATAAAAAAATACGGCGGTAGAAAATAAACCGATAACAACGCTGTATTTTACGGCATTTCCTACGCATTGTTGCAGGCGGGGACGGTTTTTTTCGTCCAGATTTTCCGAAACGGCCGGAAGCAAAAGAACAGACAAAGCACCTGGGATGGCGGAAGGAAACAAAATAAAAGGAATGGCCATTCCGTTTAGGATTCCGTAAAGACTTAAGGCATCGGAGTTTGTCAGTCCGCTTAATCGAAGCATTCCCGGAATGAATACGGATTCTATGCTATGTAGGATGTTGATGATGAGGCGGTTTAAGGACAAGGGCATGGAAAGGGCAAGAAGACGTTTGGTCAGCCCGGTAGTTTCGCATGGAGAGGCATGACGGAGAAGCTTTTTCCGGTGCATCCGGTAGGCAATACTGTTAAAGAGATTGGAGGCTACCTCTCCGAGAACAAGGCCGATAACAGCAGCAAGGCATCTGCTTTCTTCGTTGGAAAAGGCCGGCAGGGTAACGAGATACAGCACAAGACCGATGCGTACCACTTGTTCCAGAAGTTGGGTAAAGGCAGGAACCGCAGTGCGTTTACATCCGATATAATACCCGTTAATGCAGGCGGTAATAGCGCAAAACGGGAACACCAGAGAGAGAATACGGAGAGAGTCGGTAGCACGGACTTCCATAAGAAAGTAGCGTGCGCAAGGTTCGGCACCGAAATATACGAGTGCAGACAGCGTCAGAGCAACTCCGAAGGCAAGGAGCATGGAACGACGCATGAGACATGAGGTTAAAGTGATGTTTCCGCGGCTGTTTTCTTCCGCTACCAGCTTGGACACCGCGGTTTGAATGCCGGAGGCGTAGAGGGTGTAGCAGATTCCGTAAACCGGAAACACAAGCTGATAGATGCCTAAATATTCCGCACCAAGTGCGTCTGCAAGACAAATGCGGTAATAAAACCCGAGGACACGGGTAATCAGACCGGTAACGGTAAGGAGGATGGTTCCTTTTAAAATGGCGTTTTTCAAGGAGATGCCTCCGGGCGTTTTTATAAGCTTATGATATGGTGTTCTCGGATATGACGAGGAGTATGTTGAAAGAAAGGTGGAGAGTGTTGATGAAAAAAAGTATGAGAAAGTTTTTCTGGTTGTTTTTTACATCCCAGGAGCAGTGGTTAAATAAAATGTGCGATGAGGGATGGAAGTTAATAGGTACGACTACTTCCGGATATGAGTTTGAGGAATGCGAGAAGAGAAAATACCGGTATAAGGTAGCGTATATTGCCAATCGTTCGAAAGAAAGTGCGGAGGAGTATGTCAGGACTTTGGAGGCGTGCGGATATCGGGTATGGTTTAAGAATGCGAATTTAAATTATTCCACAGGCAAGGTGGAGTATCGCCCGTGGGCGGAAGAAGGAGGACGTGTCGCTACCGAAAAGACGACACTACATAAGGAACTGCTGATTGTTGAGAAAGAGAATGACGGGCGGCCCTTTGAAATGTGCGCTACTTTTGAGCAGAGATACGAGGCTTATATCAGATTGAGGTTGTGGGGATTAATCGGATTTTTGGTTGCTGCGGTATTAGCACTTGTCGGAAAGAGCATTGTATGGGGAATTTTGGCGATTTTGCCGCTTATATGGGTGATGCTGTTTCATCTGGAAATCGGGAAGTTAAAGAAAAGTACGTGGAAATAAGAAAACGGAGAAGTACAAAATGAAATCACTTTATTACTTTGTTGTGATATACTGAACGTACAGTAAGTATCTGCATAGAATATGGATATAGTGTATTGAGGAAATAGGTATGGAAAAACGAATCATATATTTGGACAATGCGGCAACTATGCCGATGTGGAAAGAAGCGGTAGAAGCCATGCTTCCGTACTTTACGGAAAACTTCGGCAATCCCTCCAGCCAGTACGGTCTTGCGAATATAGGGAAGAGAGCCGTTGAGACTGCCAGAAAGCAGATTGCGTCGACGATTGGTGCAAGACCGGAGGAGATTTATTTTACCGGCAGCGGCACCGAGGCGGACAATTGGGCCATTAAAATGGCGGTACAGGCGTACCGGGACAAGGGTCACCATATTATTACGACGAAAATCGAGCATCATGCGGTGCTTCATACTTGTGAGGCTTTGGAACGGGAAGGATACCGGGTGACGTACCTGACTCCGGACGAAGAGGGCATTATCTCGACCGAGAGTTTACTGCGAGTATTGACGCCGGATACGGTGCTGGTCTCGATTATGACGGCAAATAACGAGATTGGAACAATAGAACCGATTGAAGAATTGGCAAAAATCGTAACGGAGCGAGGCATTTTGTTTCATACCGATGCGGTACAGGCATACGGAAAGCTCCCTCTTTCCGTGGAAGACGGAAAAATTGCCATGTTGTCAGCCAGCGCTCATAAAATCGGTGGACCGAAGGGCGTGGGTTTTTTGTATGTAAGAAGAGATGTGAGGTTACAATCGTTTTTACACGGCGGAGCGCAGGAGAAGAGACGTCGCGCAGGGACAGAGAATGTACCGGGAATTGTAGGCTTTGCTAAAGCAGCGGAGTTGACATTTTCGTCTCGAGAGGAGACGGAAAAACGAGAGTGTGCACTTCGGGATTATTTTATAGAGACAGTACTAAGGGAGATTCCTTATGCAAGAGTGACCGGTTCTATAAAGCATCGGCTGGCCGGCCATGTAAGCTTTTGTTTTCAGTTCATCGAAGGCGAGACTGTGCTGATTATGCTGGATTCCGATGGGATTTGCGGTTCCAGCGGGTCGGCTTGTACCACGGGCCAGACAGAGCCGTCCCATGTATTGACGGCAATCGGGCTTCCCGAGGATGTTGCTCACGGGGCGCTTCGCTTTACTCTGGGACGGGATACGACAAAGCAGGACATTGATTTTACCATAGACCGGATGAAGGAAGTCATTGGGAAAATCAGGGCCATGTCCCCTTATTATGCGAAGATTGCGGCACGGGACGGAAGAGAATGAAGTACCAAGTAGAATGCAGAGAACAATTCTACAACAATAGAAAGGTAATCGTATGAAGAAAATCGTAGTGGGTTTGTCCGGCGGAGTGGATTCTGCTGTGACGGCATATTTGTTAAAGGAACAGGGATACGAGGTCATCGGTGTTACTTTATGCATGCACGGAAATGCAGAAAAGGAAGTGGCGGATGCGGCAGAGGTGGCGGTGCGTATCGGTATCCGACATCGTGTGGTAGAGTTAAAAGAAAAGTTTCAAGAGACAATTATCCGGTATTTTACGGAGTCTTATAAAAAAGGAGAAACTCCGAATCCGTGTATGGTGTGTAATCCGACGATGAAGTGGACGGCGCTTCTTTCTGTGGCGGAAGAGGAAGGAGCAGAAGGCATAGCCACCGGCCATTACGCAGGGGTGGTGTGCCTTGCAAACGGCAGATATGCCGTTCGCTGCGGAGCGTCTTCCGCAAAGGATCAGGCCTATGTATTGTATGGGTTATCCCAGGAGCAGCTGGCGAAGACAAGGATGCCTCTGGCTTCTTACGAAAAAGAGGAAATACGTGAGATTGCGACAAAGATAGGCCTTTCTGTGGCAGATAAAGCAGACAGTATGGAAATCTGCTTTTTGCCTGAGGGAGAAGTTTATACCGATTATCTGGTGAAAAAAGAAAGCGTTAAGTCGGAACAAGGAAATTTTGTGGATGAACACGGAACTGTACTCGGGACTCATCAGGGCATCATTTATTATACAGTAGGTCAGAGAAAAGGTCTTGGTATTGCATTTGGAGAACCCCGCTATGTAAAGGAATTGCGACCGGAGAGCAATGAAGTAGTGCTGTCCGGAAACGATGCGTTGCAGGACAAAAACGTGTATGCAAGGGAGTATCACGGAATGGCGCTGGAACAGATAGAGGACGGAATGCGTTTGCTTGCAAAAATCCGTTACAGTCATAGAGGCGCCATGTGTACGGTGTATTGTGAAGGAGAGCGGTTACGTCTGGAGTTTGATGAGCCGCAGCGTGCCGCAACACCGGGACAAGCAGTGGTGTTTTACAAAGAAGAGGAAATTGTGACGAATGAGGAAGAAAGCTGCGGTGAGCAGTTAGATGTGACGATTGCGCAAGCGACGGAGAAGTTTCCGAGAACAGCGCTTGTGGTAGCCGGCGGTGCGGTGATTTGCCGGAAGGAATAAGTGATGAGGGGGATTCGGATATGGCAGAGGTGAAGAAAACAATACAACTGGCAAACGGTGTGGAGATGCCGACTATCGGATACGGTACCTGGCAAGTGGGAAATAGCCCGGAAGGTGCAGAGGCGGTAGCAGAGGCGATAAAAGCAGGATACCGGCATATTGACGGCGCGGCCCGATATGAAAACGAAGTAAGTGTGGGAGAAGGCATCCGAATGTCCGGAATTGCCCGTGAAGACCTTTTTGTGACAAGCAAGGTATGGTTTACCCATAGAAGCTACGAGAAAGTGCTCACGGCATGTGATGCCACATTAAAGGACTTGGGGTTGGAGTATGTGGATTTGTACCTGATTCATTGGCCGGCGGTAGCAAGAAACTATGAGAACTGGGAAGAGGTAAACGCAGAGACCTGGCGTGCCATGGAGGCAATTTACCGCGCAGGAAAGGCGCGGGCTATCGGTGTCAGCAACTTCTTGCCACAGCATCTGGAACCACTTCTTACAACGGCGGAAATCGTGCCGATGGTGAATCAGATTGAGTTCCGTCCGGGGTATCCGCAGATGGAATGTGTGGAGTGGTGTCTGGCGCACGGCATTGTGCCGGAAGCATGGCGACCGTTAGGTGCAGGTGCAGCATTGACAGGTGAACTTATGAAAGAACTTTCCGCCAAGTACAGGAAAACACCGGCACAGATTTGTCTGTGTTGGGTGTTACAGCATGGGCTGGCTCCTCTTGTAAAATCCGCAAATCCGGAACGGATGCGGGAGAATTTGGATGTGTATGATTTTTCTTTAAGTGCAGACGATATGGCGAGAATCGATGCACTGCCGCGGGATGATGCGGGAGCGGAGAAGCCGGAGGAATTGGTGGAAAAATAGCGGATAGAGGAAGGGACAGAAGAAGTGATGAAGAAAAGAGCAGTCAGTGTTATCTTGTTATTATTGCTTGGTTTTTGCGGATGTGGAGAAATGAAGGACAAGAAAGAAGTTGTAGAGGAAGTAAAGCAGGAAGCAACCGTCCGGGAGGCGGAAGAGGAAAAAACGGTAGGGATGCGGATTGTTTTTACGGTAATCGATGAAGAGTTTACGGAAGAGGAATTGAATGAAACAATCTATAAAATTCGAAAGCGTATTGAGAATGAGGGAGTAGAGAATGCCATTGTATATCGGAATGCGATTCGCATGATTAACATTGATATTCCGAACGTGACAGAGAAAGATGTTTTACCGGACGATATAGGGAATAAAGGGGAGTTGCTTTTTGTACTTGGAGAAGAGATTATTCTTGAAGGAAAGGATATCCGGACCGCAGAGAATAGTTGGGCTCAGTTTAACGGAACGACAGAAAATGTTGTTGTGATTAGCTTTACGGAAGACGGAACAGATAAGTTTGCGCAGATAACCGAAGCAAATATCGGTGAAACGATTACGATTGTGTATGACGACGAGGTGATATGTGCTCCGATAATACAACAGGCGATAACAGACGGAAAGGCGATCATTTCCGGAGGATTAACTGAAGAGACGGCAGAACATTTGGCAACCGTGATACGAATCGGGGAGCTTCCGCTGAATTTGCGGGAATTCAATCGTGAGGTTGTGGAAATAAAGTAGTTGCAATTTATTATATTTTGTGCTATGATGTGAAAAATAACTTTGAAAGGAAACTCTATGATGAACGTAATGGTGAACAGTTTAGAACGCAGAGAAGAAGAACGTAGGCTCTTGTAATCATTGCACCCCGCATGGTTACAAGAGGTACGTCTTGTTTCTGTGCGGTTACTGTTTAGAATCATAGAGATGCAGAAAGAACCGTAACAGATTTAGCTTTAGGCTGAGTTTGCGTACGGTTCTTTTTAGTTTCAAGGGAAGAAAAGGAGGATAACACAATGAACACAGAGTTTTTGAAGAACACATTTTCAAAGGTAATCAAGGATTACGACATCGCAAGACCGGGATATCCGAAGGAATTGTATGATACGGTGATGAAGTTTGCGGAACCGGGAGCAGGGGCAGATGTATTGGAGGTAGGTGCCGGTACAGGACAGGCAACAGACCTGTTTTTATCGGGAGACTTCCGGTTTGATTTACTGGAGGTCAGTGAGGAGCAAGTGCTCTTTTTGAAGCAAAAGTACGGAAACAATCCCAAGGTGACGGTAGTAAAAGACTATTTTGAGCAGTATGAAACGGAAAAGAAGTATGACTTGATTTATTCCGCTACGGCGTTTCATTGGGTGGATAGTTGGATTGGTTATCCGAAAGCATGGGAGATGTTAAACGTCGGAGGAACTTTGGCGGTGTTCTGGCATATGTCCTCTGTGACCTATTATGAGGGAGTAATTTTTGACGGACTGAACGCAATAAAGAAAAAGTATCTTCCGCAGGAGTCTCTGGGATTTGATGCGGAGGGTGTTTTAAAGGTAAAAGAGCGAAGGATTGCGCAGATACAGTCGGGCGGTTGTTTTGGAGAACCGGAAGTTTTTGAGTATCGGTGGACTGATACCTACGACGCGGAGCGATATGTGACGCTACTTAACACGTATTCAGGGACGCAGGCATTGCAGGAGGAGAAAAGAGCGGAGTATTTGGAGGAGGTAAGAGCGTATATCAATGCAAACGGAGGAGAAGTGGAACTGCCGCAGCATGTAATGCTGTATTTGGTGAAGAAGTAAAGGAGCCGGGGGAGTTTTGAATCAAAAGCAGTAAGTGAAAGAAAGGAATGAAGCAAATGCAGACAGAGAATAAGAAACACATCAGCTATCGTGAGGCTTGCCTTGCAGACTGCTATAACCTTGCGGTATTAAAAGGAAAGGTCTGGAACACAACCTATCAGGGGATTTATCCACAGGAGAAATTGAAGGGATATGATGTGGAAAAGAATAAAAGGATATTTGAGTCAATTGTAGAGAATTCGGAGATTTCGTTATATGTGGCAATTACTGGAGAAAAAATCGTAGGATTTATGACCTGTGGAAAGCCGTACAGGCCGTTTTGGGAGTATGGACAGGAAGTCGGTTTGTTGTATATTTTAAAAGAGTACCAGCGGCAGGGAATCGGTAGAGAGTTCTTTCGTATCGCGAAGAAACTGGTCATAGAACGTGGATATAAGGAGTTCTTTTTATCGGTAAACAGAAGGAATTACGATGCACAGAAGTTTTATTTTGCAATGGGAGGCGAGGCACTTTGTGAGGAAGGAGAGCAGGTGAGAATAGGATATAGAATATAAATTTTATTTGATTGTTGACAAAAGTAATACTACGGTATTATAATTAAATTGAGAAGAAACTAATACCACGGTATCACTTTTTGAGAGGGCGTTATGGAAAACAGACTTACACTTTATCACGGTTCTGAACAGATTGTGGAAGTTCCGCAGTACGGCGTCGGAAAGAAATATAACGACTACGGGCTGGGCTTTTATTGTACCGAGAGTCTTGAACTTGCAAAGGAATGGGCCTGCCCTACAAAGAAGGATGGTTATGCAAATCGTTATGTGTTGTCTCTTGATGGATTGAAGGTATTGCATTTGACAAAAGGGGAGTTTCACATTTTAAATTGGTTGGCGTTGCTACTCCAAAACCGTCGTTTTGACATTGACAACAGCGTGGGAAGTAATGCCAGAGAGTACATTCTTACGCATTTTCTGCCGGATATCAGTGATGTGGATGTTATCGTCGGATATCGAGCGGACGATTCTTATTTTTCTTTCGCACAGGATTTTGTTAATAATACGATTTCGGTGAGGGATTTGAATCAGGCAATGCAGCTTGGTACACTTGGGGAACAGGTAGTGTTGCTTTCGGAAAAGGCCTTTCGTCAGATTACTTTTATCGGCTACGAGACTGCGGATTACAGAGAATATTATTATAAGAGGATGGAACGTGATACGCAGGCAAGAGATCGTTATTGCAAGCAGAAGAAAGAATTGTCTGTGTTAAAGGATGATCTGTTTGTATTGGACATTTTGCGAGAGGAGATGAGACCGGATGACGAACGCTTACAATGCCATTTATTTGGATAAAGCCGCGAGAAATGTGGGAAATATGCTTCATGATGCAGTTTATGAATACGGAGAAGACGGTGAGCGGTTTTTGCAGAAGTTTCTGCAGTCGGGGATTGCGGAGCAAATCAAAGCCGGGAACCCGAAGTATATTGTGGGGAAGAGCGGAGCGGAGCTGTATGCGGATGTGGTAGAAGCGGTCAGCGGTCAGGAAGCAGAACCGATTGTAATCGAGACACAAGGTCGTTCCGATGTGTATTGGACCGGGTGGATTTTGGCATATTATCAGTGGTATTCCGGAAGAAGCTTTCGTGATATTTTAGAGGCAATTTCTTATGAAGAACTACTGGGACGGTACGACACCCTTCATGAGGCAGATGTGCAGAAAGCACTGGAGGTACTGGATGCACATCTGGAGCAGAAGGAAAGTAAGTTAAAGACGGTCCGAAAGTGTTGTGGATTGACCCAGGAGGAACTTTCTTTGCGGTCAGGTGTATCCTTAAATACCATACGTGCCTATGAACGGAAAGCAAAGGATATTAGGAAGGCGCAGATGGATATTGTACTGCGGCTTTCTGATGGGTTACAGTGTCGGATCGAGGATATTGTGTGATAAAAGTGATGTTGTAAATAGAAGAAAACTGCAAAACAGTTAGACAAACTTGAATTTACTGTATGGTAAATTTTTATAAAGGAGGATATTATGAATATATCAATAAGAGCAACACAAGAAAACGAATCGTTAGAATTATGCAACATACAAAAGGCTGCTTTTCTCCCTTTATACGAGAAATATCGCGATGAGGGCAACCCTTATTTACGAGGCGTGGAAGATGTTGCTAATCGACTAAATTCAGATTACTTTCGTTATTTTACTATTTTTTTAGATGGAGAAATGGTGGGAGGTGTTCTTTACAAGTGTAAAGGAAGAACCCCATTTATCGAAAATTTAGAAGAAGGGCAATACTATTTACAACGAGTTTATATTAAACCTGAGCAGCAATGTAAAAGAATTGCACAAACCGCAATACTTCTTTGCGAGAAGGAATTTCCTAACGCAAAATGTTTTTTGGTAGATTTTCCAGAAGATTTGATGAAGAACAAACGGTGCTATGAAAAAGCGGGATTTATTGATACAGGTAAGAGATTACAAGAACAATCAAATTTAGTTTTAGCATGTTTTGAAAAAATCCTTACATAATAAATAATCAAAATCCAATTTGTCGTACTGACATAAAATAGCCTTCTGAAGAAAAATGAAAGTACCCAATCACACTACATAAAGTGGATGGGTACTTTTTAATTGAAAATTTTTACAGTTTTATCATTCCCGGCTTTCTTTGCCTATACACCGTATAGTATCGGAACCCCAGGTCTTTTATAAGCTCTGCGCACCGTTTAATATCAGTCCCAACATCACTCGGGTAGTGGGCATCGGAGCCAAGAGTCAGCAGTTCGCCGCCAAGTTCTTTATAACGGAGCAGGATCTCTTCCTTCGGATGCGGGAAGGAGAGGCCTTTTCGTAATCCGGCGGTATTGACTTCCAAAGCCTGACCGCGGGAGATGAGGGAGCGAAGGGTTTCTTCAATAAGGTCCATGTAATCCCGTACGGCATAGTCTTTGACAAGAGATACAGAGTCCGGTAAATAACGGATAATGTAGTCCAAATGACCTAGGGAGTCAAAATTCGTGTGTTCCGCTACATTGGTGCGGATGTCTTCAAAGTAACGTAAAAGACGGTCTCCCGGTAACTCCCAGTATTCCTGGTAATAAGGGTCTAATTCATCTACTACATGTGTAGAACCAAGAACAAAGTCATAGGGATGTTCCGTAAGTAAAGTATCCATCTGTTCCCGGAGGTCCGGACGGTTTGGGCGTAAGCCCAGTTCGATCCCGAGCAAAAGTTCCGGCATGGCTCGGTCGGATAAAGTCTGTTCCTTTAACGGAAGCAGCTCTTTAAAGTATTCTTTTGTATCAAAGACAAACAGGGTATCATCGCCCGGAAAGTCTAAATCCATATGGTCCGTAAAGCAGAGGGTAGAAAGTCCCGCTGCCTTTGCGGCAGCCAGCATTTCTCGCGGATTGGCTTTGGAATCACTGGAAAATTTCGTATGGGTGTGAGTATCGGCTAATATCATATAAACCTCTCTGTAGTTTGATGTTTTGTAATCTAATGTTTTTCTTCGACAACGGTATCTTTATGTTTCCAATAATTTTTTTGCAACGGTAACACGCCTAATAACCATAAAAGCAGAATCGGAAGAGCGGTAAGGAACGTGCAATAGCCGAGATGGGAAAAATGCAGTATCAATAAGCATCCGATCAGTGCCAGTGCAATAAAAACAAACCAGGTGTATTTTGCGATTTTCCATTCCAATTCCGTTACCACGGAACCTTTTTGAATCGAGATGAATCTCCAGGCAAGCAGGCTGATTGTCGAGACAAGCCAGACGATTCCCACAGAAATCAGCATGGTCAGAAAGAGGATGAACCCGTTGAAGCCGGCGACACAAAAGTCCGCCACAGGGGTAAAATCAGAACCGTCAATGTAGCAGGAATTCGGAGAAGAAACCGCATCCGGCTGTTCGTAAAGGCTCGAGGCAAACAATAGAATCATACCGAGCAGAACGGCAGCAATGGCGATAAAACTGAGAATTCTTCCTTTTTGGGTGCCGGATAAATCTCTAAAACGTGTCATTTGTATAACCCTCCCTTGTATTATGTTTTTAGTCGGAAAGCTCGGTCAGTCCCGAAATATCCGGTGTTGCTATCAGTGAATAGTTGGTGTAGTATACCACAAAGCCGGGTTTTGCGCCGTTGGGTTTCTTCACCTGCTTTTTGTCAATATAGTCGATTTCTACTTTGCCGGCTTCTTTGTTTTTCGAGTAAAAGGCAGCCAAAGCACCTGCATCCTCAAAGACATGATCCGGAATCTCTCTGCCGTCGTTTTTTAAGATGACGTGGGAACCTGCGCAGTCTTTGGCATGGAACCACCAGTCGTTGCCGTTTGCGAATTCAAAGGTCAGGTAATCATTCTGGTAGTTGTTTTTGCCGACGTATAAGTCAAAGCCGTCCTCGGTACGATAGTGGAGCGGTTTTGCGGTAATGCGTACCTTTTTTTCCTTTTTATTTTTGCCGCCCTTTTGCGCTACCATGTGCTTCTTTAAGTAGCCGTATTCCGTAAGTTCCGCCTTAATCTGCACCAAATCCTCTTCATGACGTGCGATTTCCAGAGAGTTTTTGATGGACTCCAGGTGGAGAATGGCGGATTTTGTTTCCGCAACCTGCTCGGTCAGAGCTTCGTAGGTACGTTTTAATTTATTATACTTTTCGAAATACCGCTTTGCATTATCCAGTGCGGACATAGTTTCGTCAAGCGGAATGGTCATCGGTTCGTCCGTGTAGTAGTTGGTGACGGTGGTTTCTTTGGCACCCGGTTCCACGCCGTAGCCATAGGCGGTGAGTAACTCGCCGTATACCTTGAATTTGTCGCGGGATTCCGTGTCCTTTAATTGCTTGATCTGCAGGTCGTATTTTTTCACTTCACGTTCCAATGCAGATTGCAGCACACGGCGCAAATCCGAGGAACGTTGGCGGATACGGGTGACCGTGTTTTTTTCGGAATAGAAATCCTGAAGCAGTGCGGAAACCGAAACAAAATCCTCTACTTCATATGCTTCTTCCTCGTAAAGGGTAAGGGCAGTAGCGGAAAAGGCCACCGGTTCGCCGTTCTTGCGCACCAGATTCGGAGTAAATTCTCCGTTTTTGATGTCTTCCGTAAGTTCCGTAAACACCCGGAACAGATGACGCAAAAAGTCTTGGTCAAACTCCGCTGCCGGCATGTCCGGAGAAAGCCCCGCGCGGTGGCAAAGCTCGTTGGCCGTCTGCGGAGAAAGTCCGGTAAATGTAGTATACAGAGCCTTGCTAAGTCCCATCGGTTTTTCCTGTATGGTTAAAAACTCCTCAAAGGAAACTGTCATCGGGTCCAGTTTTTCCTGTGTCTGCGGAATGAAGTACGGGCGGCCCGGAAGTACCTCTCGGACGGAACTGACCATACCGGACACCCGTTTGATAGAGTCCAGAATTATGCCGTTTTCATCCACCAGGATAATGTTGCTGTGCTTACCCATCAGCTCCACCATAATGTGTTTTTGGCAAACGTCCCCCAACTCGTTTAAATGTTCCACCGTAAAGTCTACAATACGCTCCAGACCCGGCTGAGTTACGGAAAGAATCCGGGCGCTGTTAAAGTGCTTACGCAACAACATGCAAAAATTCGGTGCCGTCAGCGGGCTCTGTTTGCTGTCTTCCGTCAAGTAGAGAAGCGGAAGAGAAGCGTCCGCGGAAATCAAAAGCTTGTAGGTGTCATAGTTTTTTATTTGAAGTTGCAGCTCGTCCTTTTCCGGCTGGGCAATCTTTACGATGCGTCCGCCGGTTAAGGTATCGGAAAGCTCCTTAACTAAAGCTGCGGTCATAAGTCCGTCAAATGCCATGGTACTGTCCTTTCTTGGTTTACTAAAGTATAGTGTACCACGAAAATAGGGGAATTGTCACTAAGAACTTGACATCTTTTTCTATGCGTGGTAAGATGAAAACGTAGTAATAACATTTTTATTTCAAGAAAAGAGGATTTTATGTATAGCATTGTAGGAAGAGCAAGATAGGACACCGACAACGAAACAGTTGCGGGGATGACTTTTTACGCTAGAAGTCTGCCCTGAGGTATCTGCCTTACAAATGCTTCATAAATCTATTCATAGGATTCGTTATGATGAGATGGTGAGCAGAACTGTATGGTTCTGCTTTCTTATTATATCGCAAGCAACCGCGCTTGGTGCGGGGTTCCGTAAGCGGTACGCTTATTCCCGTTCATAACGACGATCAGACCATGGATTTATCGACTTTTTTAGGGCGAATTCCGTGGTTTTTCTTTTGCATAAATCTTCGTAGGCAAAATGTAGATAACGGAGCATGGATGATACTTCGGTGTTCTTTCCGGTGAAAGGCAGCGTGTGAGACACAACGGTAGAAGAGAAAGAATACAAGGAGTATCAGAAATGAATCGAGAAGAACAGTTATTGGAATTTGACAAAATAAAGGAACTTTGGGCGGGCTACGCTTTGACAGAAGCGGCAAAGGAAAGGATTCGCGAGGCGCAGCCGGTGCTTTCCGAAGCGGAGTTTCTTGTGATGCAACGAGAGACCAGTCAGGGAAAACGGATGATAGAGCTTTTGGGGAATCCGCCGCTGGCTTCCATACAGGGACTTTCGGAAATTGTGGATGCGTCCGGAAAGGGAGACTGTCTTTCTGTGGAGCAGTTACTATCGGTGCAATTGGCCCTTACTATGGTGCAACGTCTGAAAAAGTATTTGTGTGGAGGAAAGCAGTACGAGATTTCGCTGGCTTGGTACGAAGAGAATTTAGAGCCATTGGAGGAACTTAGAGAAAGTATTTATACCCGGATTGTAAACGAGCAGGTGGCAGATAATGCGTCGAAGCTATTAAAATCATTACGTATGGATATCGCTCTGACCGAGAGCCGGATGAGGGAAAAGGCGGATGCGGTGATGCGTTCTCATAAGGATTGTATGTCCGACAGCTTTAGTACCATGCGGAACGGTCGAATTTGTGTCCCGGTAAAGAAGGACTGTAAATTTAAAATATCAGGAACGGTCATTGATAAGTCTTCCACGGGAAATACATTATTTATCGAACCGATCGCTTGTGGGGAGTACTATGCCATGCTGCAAAGCCTGCGGATGGATGAAGAGAACGAAGTACGGCGGATTTTGTATGAGCTGACGGCGGAAGTGGATGGTCACGGTACGGAGCTGAAAGAAAATATTAAGTATATTGAGAAGCTGGATTACATTTTCTCAAAGGGAAAGTTAAGTCTTCTTTATGACGGTACGGAGCCTGTGATTACAACGGAACGGGAGATTAAACTCACGGATGCCAGACATCCGCTGATGAAAAAGGATATTTGTGTGCCGCTGCAGTTTCAAATCGGGAACGGTGTTACCGGAATTGTTATTACGGGCCCAAATACCGGCGGTAAGACGGTGGCGTTAAAGACGGTGGCGTTAAACTGTATGTTGGCGCAATGCGGTCTTCATGTGTCCTGTAAGGAAGCGAAGGTTTGCATGAACAGCAATTACCTGTGTGACATCGGTGACGGACAGAATCTGTCGGAGAACCTGTCTACCTTTTCGGCGCATATTACAAATGTGCTGGATATTCTGAAACGAGTGAACGAGCAGAGTCTGGTGCTGATGGATGAGCTGGGTTCCGGTACAGACCCGTTAGAAGGAATGGGGATAGCGGTGGCGATTTTGGAGGAACTGAAAAAGAGCGGAGCGCTGTTCCTTGTAACTACCCATTACCCGGAGGTGAAGGTATACGCGGAGCAGACGGAAGGCATTGTAAACGCCCGTATGACCTTTGATAAGGAAAATCTGAAACCGACCTATCAGATGGTGATCGGAGAGGCGGGAGAAAGCTGTGCGTTTCATATTGCAAAGAGGCTCGGTATGCCGGTAGGGATGCTAAAGAGAGCGGAAGCGGCGGCGTACGGAGGACAACAGAAGATGTCGGCGATGAGCGAAAAATGCTTTGATTTGAATTTCAACGAGACGGAAGGTGCGGAGAGTACCGGAGGCGAAGGAGTGGAAAAGGAGTTCTCACCACGCATCGTAAAGAAAAAGAAGCCGGCTGCAAAGAAAGCAAAAGTAAGAGAGTTCCAAGTCGGTGACAGTGTCATGATCTACCCGGACAAGAAAATCGGTATCGTATGTCAGCCGGAAAATGAGAAAGGTGTGCTGCAGATTCAGATGCCGAATAAGAAGATTTGGATCAATCATAAGCGGGTAAAGCTCCATGTGGCGGCGGAGGAATTATATCCGGAGGATTATGATTTTTCCATTATCTTTGACAGCGTGGAAACCAGAAAGCTGCGTCATGATATGGAGCGGAAGCATGTGGAAGGTGTTACGCTGGAGCTGACGGGAGCCGAAGCGGAGCGGGCAGAGATGCTTGGAAAGAAGAGAGGATAGACAGATGAACAAGAATCATGAGACATATATGAGAAGATGCTATGAATTGGCTGTTAGTGCCGGTAAGAAAGGATATGACACATTTGGAGCAGTCTTAGTGAGCAGAGACAGAATTATTGCAGAAGCAGAAAATACATCGGATTATGAGAACGGAATATTCGGTCATGCGGAATTTAATCTTGTCCATAAGTGTGCAAATCGGTTTTCTGGCGAGATATTTGAGAATGCCGTGTTTTATACAAGCTGTGCACCATGTGTCCGTTGCCTTATGGCGATTGCATCGTTGGGAATTAAGACAATTGTTTTCGGAGCATCCTATAAAAGCTTTCAGCAGTTGCTACCGTTTGAAGAAGACGTTCCCGATTACAAAGAAATATTAAGTAAAATGAATGTCACTATCGAAATGATTGGACCGGTTTTAGAGGAGGAAGGACTGCATACGTTTGAATATTGGGGCGGTGAGTATCATCCGTTAGAAGAATTGATTCAGGAAATGGATGAAAAAAAACGAAAAAATGGAGGTATCAGAATGAATCATATTGAAAAGTATAAAAAATATTTTACGAAAGAGTATTTGATGGGACCGAATTCCTTCCGATTACTGGACGAATTAATCAGAAGAAGTCCTGAGGATGTGAATTACAAAAGAACATTGGACCTGGGATGCGGATTTGCATTAACCTCCTTGTTTATCGCGAATGAAACAAGTGCCGAACGTGTTGTTGCCCTTGATTTATGGGTGACTGCATCGGAAAACTATGCGAGAATCAAGGAAAATCATCTGGAGGACAAAATCATTCCGATTCACGGAGACGCCTTGGATATGCCGTTTGCCAAGGAATATTTTGATGCAATCATCAGCGTGGATTCCTATCACTATTTCGGCTGTAAGAAAGGTGTGTTTGCGGAAAAAATTTTACCGTTTGTAAAAAAAGACGGATATGTGATGATTGCAATTCCGGGACTCAAAAAAGAACCGGAGGGCGAATTAAAAGAGCTGTTCATGACCTGGGCCGAAGGGGATGATGCGGAGCTGTTTCAGACTGTCGAATGGTGGGAAACACTTTTAAAGGAAGAGTGCGGCGATCGGTGCGATATCACGGTGAAAGAGGCGGAATGCTTTGATGTGGCATGGCAGGAGTGGTTTGACGCCGGGCACGAATTCGGAATTCGGGATAAAGAGTTTTTAGACAAAGGATTGGATAAGATTTTGAATTTTATCCTGATTTATGTGAAGAAGAGGAAGTAAGGTGATTTTATGAAAAAAGAGAACGGACAAAATGCGCTACAGGTGACGCAGTACGGAACCGGTTCTAATGTGTGTTATATGTTGAAGGAGACGTTGAAATGTTATCCGTTTCTTTTGGTGCTGTGTGCGTTTTCCGTAGTAATAGGAATTGTAATTCCGGTCATTACGACGTTTTTGCCGAAAATCTTGATAGAACAGATTACTACAGGAGTAGAACTAAAGGATGTCTTGCTTGTGACAATAATCGGTACCGGAGTACTGGCTTTGTGTGCAGGCGGTAAGGTATTTTTTAAAAAGGTGTTGTTTTTTCAGAAACTGCGGATGAATACCCACTATACGGAGTTGGTAGCAACAAAGGGAATGACAGCGGATTATTATCATCAGGAGACAGAACGGTTCCGGAAGCTACATACAGAGAGTGCCGGTGCTTGCAACGGCAATTATTCTCCCATGATTCAGGTGTATGATGTGGGAATCGGATTGTGTACTAGTGCTTTGGGGTTTGCGTTGTACTTCGGAATACTGGCACGCTTAAGTGTGGTGCTGGTTGTGTTTCTGATCGGTGTGACAATTTGCAGTTGTATCTTAAATCATAAGGCAATCCGGTTTACGGAAAAGCATCGGAACGAAAAGGTGCGGTATCAGCAGCGAACGGATTATCTGGCAAGAGTATCGGGAGACATAAAGTCCGCAAAGGACATTCGGTTGTATCATATGAATGGGTGGCTTTCGGATGTGTATCGTAAAAATGTAGAAGGCCTAAACGGCTGGTATCGCAGCTATACAAAGACAATGTTTGGTGTGGCTGTAGGGGACTCCGGCTTAGCATTGGTAAGAGAAATTGCGGCGTATGCGTATTTGCTGTACATGGTAATGGAAGGAAATATGGGTGTGGCGGATTTTGTGTTGTATTTCGGTGTGATTACCGGATTTTCCACATGGCTGTCCGGTCTGTTCGGGCAGGTGACGGCGCTATCTCGTATCAGCAGTACCGTAAATTGCGTGCGTACCTTTTTAGCTTATCCGGATACGTATATCCGGGAAGGAGGAAGAGAGCTCCCTAAGGCATCCGATGGGCCGAAGGAACTGTCTCTTTGTAATGTGAGCTACCGTTACGAGGGAGCGGAGCAGGATACTCTGTCGGGCATATCTCTTACCGTTGCACCGAAGGAGCATCTGGCGATTGTAGGTTTAAACGGTGCGGGAAAGACCACTCTTGTAAAGCTTTTGTGCGGATTGACCGACCCGACAAAGGGCTGTGTGCGGTATGACGGTGTGGATGTAAAAGAGTATAACAGAGGCGGTTATTATGAATTGTTTTCTGCGGTTTTCCAGCAGTTTTCCCTGTTGCCGGTAACCTTTGCCGAAGCGGTAGCGGAGGAAGCACCGGCACAGATTAACCGTGAAAAGGTAGAAGAGTGCCTGAAAACAGCCGGTCTTTGGGAAAAGATAGTATCTTTGCCGAAGGGGATGGACAGTGAGTACAGCAGAGCGGTGAATGATGAGGGAACCGAGCTTTCCGGCGGACAGGTACAAAAACTGTTACTGGCTAGGGCGTTATATCGGAGGGCTCCGGTGATGATACTGGACGAGCCGACGGCGGCTCTTGACCCTATCGCAGAAAGTAATTTGTACGAGACCTACCATGAGGTAATGAAGGATTGTTCCACGGTATTTATTTCCCACCGCTTGGCATCTACGAGATTTTGTGACCGGATTGTACTGATGGAAGACGGGAAGATTATCGAGGAAGGAACTCATACCGAGCTTCTTGCAAAGAGGGGAAGATATTATGAACTGTATGAGACCCAGGCGAAGTATTACAGGGAACATCAGGGGGAAGGAGGTGTGTCCGAATGAAAGACAGACTTACGGTAAAGGAACGTATTCGGATTACCAAGCGTGGAATTGGCATATTAAGAAAGTATTGTCCGGGCCTGGCCGGGGGAAAGGCGGTATCAGCAGTACTGGCGGCGATACAACCGTTGCTTTCTGTGTGGATTTCGGCAAAACTGATCAATGAGTTGGCAGGGGCGCGACGAATGAAGCAGATTTTGTTTTACGTGGCTGCGGTAGTTCTTTTCAATTTCCTTTTACTTCTTGTAAAGAGTCTGGTAGACCGGGTGACGGAGGAAAAGGAAGCCCAAATGTGGAATTTTTTCGGAATGGTGTTTTCGGATAAAGCCATGACCATGGATTATGCGGATTTAGAAGATACGAAGATACTACAACAAAAGCAGGAGGCCTCGGAGAATCTGTTTATGTTCGGAAACGGGCTGGGACAGCTTGTGTGGGGCATGAACAGTCTGGTGAATGCCACGACTAGTATTGTTCTTTCCCTGTCTCTTACGGTTACCTTGTTTGTATCCCATACAGGAACCAAATGGATGGATTCGCCTCTTTGGATTGTGGGAATCGGCGGTTGTGTACTGCTTGGCGGTATGGCAAATGCCAAAGCAACCCAAAAGGAGAATTCTGTATTTGAAACCTGGTGTAAGGAAACCGTGTGGTTTAATCGGATGTTTGTGTTTTACGAGCACGAACTGGCGAAATCTCCGGAACGGGCAAAGGATGTAAGAATTTATAAGCAACAGAAAGCGGCAAAGAGGGCATTTGCTGAGATGAAAAAGCGGGATGAGGCTGTTGGCAGTCTTCTGTGTGCCATGGCGACGTATCCGGCGTTGGCAAAGGTTGTGGTTAGTGTGGGAACCGTGGTATGCTGGGTATTTGTGGTATTAAAGGCTTTCTTGGGTGCCTTTGGCGTGGGAAGTATTGTGCAGTATATCGGCGCCCTGGGAAAGCTTAGTACGGGAGTACAGGATATGATGTTTGTACTGGCGGATAACGAGGTGTATTGCAGACACTTGAAGGGATTGTATGAGTATCTGGATATTCCGAATCGTAAGGAGATGGGAAAGCTGAATGTAGATTGGGATGCTGTCTGTAACGGACATGGTGAGACAGATGGTACTTATGAAATCGAGTTTTGCAATGTCAGCTTCCGGTATCCGGGTGCGAAGGAGTATTCGTTGAAAAATCTTTCTTTGAAATTTCCGCTGGGAAAACGACTTGCAATTGTAGGGAAAAACGGTTCCGGAAAGTCTACCTTTATCAAGCTTCTTTGCAGGCTGTACGACCCGACGGAGGGAGAAATCCGGTTAAACGGAGTGGATATCCGAGAGTATGATTATGAGGAATATTTACGTATCTTTTCCGTGGTGTTTCAGGATTTTAAGCTGTTTTCCTTCTCTTTGGGACAAAACGTGGCAACCGCCATGGAGTATGACAAAGAAAAGGCAGAGCAGTGCCTTGCGAAAGCCGGACTTTCCCAAAGATTAGAATCCATGCCGAAAGGTCTTGATACCGCATTATACAAGGACTTTGAATCGGAGGGCGTGGAAATCTCCGGCGGTGAGGCGCAGAAGGTAGCACTGGCAAGAGCCTTATATAAGGATGCGCCGCTTGTTGTTCTGGATGAACCGACGGCGGCACTGGACCCCATTGCGGAAGCGGAAATTTATACAAAGATTGATGAACTGGTAGGAGACAAAACGGCAATCTATATCAGTCATCGCCTATCCTCCTGTAAGTTTTGTGATGAAATTGCGGTGTTTGAGGAGGGAATGGTGGTACAGCGAGGCAGTCATGAGGAGTTGGTGCAGGAGAAGAATGGACTGTATCATGAGCTTTGGACGGCACAGGCGCAGTATTATGAGGCAGGGTAGAAATGTGATAGTTTTCCGATTTCACGAAGCGTGAGTTGCATTTTTATCCTACTTGATGTATCATAAAATCAACATGAAAGCAGATGAAAAACAGAGGAAAGAGAGGATTGGATTATGAAATTGAAAATGATACTTTAGCTCCATGCGGTTTTGTATCGGCAATGCGTGTGGAGCGTAAGGATGTTGCCACATTTCATGACTGAATAATACAGAATCCGCATTCTAATACAAATTAGAATTAAGGAGTGATTCAGAATGAAATATGAAAATGCAGATAATATATTTCCGAAAGAGTTATTGCAGGAAATCCGACAGTATATGCCGGAAGGGTATGTATATATATCCCCTCAAAACGGTCGTAAGGAATGGGGGAGCGTTTCCGGACAAAAGGAAGAATTAGGGAAAAGAAACGCGCAAATATATGAAGAATACCAATCCGGGAAAAGTATTGCGGTGATTTCTAAGGAAAGATATTTGTCGAAGGCTTCTGTTTATAGAATTGTGAAGCAGTTTAGTAAGTAGTGATAAGAAGGCTGTTGTGTAAATGATTTGGGTCATTTGATACAACGGCCTTTTTCTCGAAAATGTTAAATAATGTTTTGGGTAAAGAAAAAGCAATAATCTGTGCTATAATGATGGAGTAACAGGAAACGGGCAGTTTATACAGAAAAGGAGAAACGAATGGTACTTCATATTAAGAGGGAAAGTGAAGGTCCATTGAAAATAAAAGATGGGACATACCACTATGCATTGACAGATTACCCAAAGGTTAGGGACTGGGAATGGAACGGCATTTTAGCATTTATCAGTTATGAGAAAGCACAAGGTGAACCGCTTGAAATTATTTGTGAGGACAGGGAACTACTGGCCTTGGTGAACAAAGCAGTCAACGAACTTGACGGAACAGAATATATTCCGCCGATAGAAGAGGCGATTGAAGAATTTGTTTACCATGCCACGAATGTGAATGCGGCACAGAAAATATTGACAAGCGGGAAGCTGCTTTCTGCAACAAGGGCTTATGGAAAGACAGGAGAAGAACTTGCCAGGGAAAGACGTGAAAAGGGATGGGAAGACCCGGCAGATTTTTATGAGTATGTTATGTTTGGTTGGGGGACTCATTTAGTGGGCGATTATGTTGTTCTTTCGGAAGACTTTCCGTGTGAGGAAGATTTTTTGAAAGGAAATTTTGATGCAGGCGTACGATTCTATATCAGATATCACGATTTGATAAAACATAAAGGTCATACCTTTGATGGATATCATCCGATGAAAGTAAAAGAGGAAGTAATACTAGCGGAGTATTTGTTTGCCTGTATTGTACCGGAACAGTTTAAGGAGCAAATTGAGAAGTGTGTTCCGCAGGAGTTGGTTACCAAAGTGCATTATTTATCTCAAAGAGGGCTTAATTTACAGGCGTGGAATGATAAAGTTGTGGAGTATGTCAGTAGGTTGTAGACAAGCGGAAATAGCGCAGCTAAAATCAAGAGAGGAAATGGAAACATGTTTGAGGGGATATCTAGTTTGGGGACGTTTTCTAAGGTAAAAGAGATAGAAAAAGGAATGTCCGGTGACAGAAAATATTACATTGAAACAAGAGACGGAAAGAAGCTTTTGTTACGCATTACGGACATATCCAATTATGAAATCAAAAAGAAGGATTACGACTTTCTGTTATCAGTGAATAAAGCAGATTTGCCGGTTCCGAAAGCAATAGAGTTCGGTATGTGTGAAGACGGAGCCTCTGTTTATATGCTTTTGGAGTGGATGGAGGGCGAAGAAGCAGAAAAAGTAGTACCGAGCATGGTCAATGAAAAGCAGTACGAAATAGGTGTAAAATCTGGGCAGATATTAAAAGGAATCCACGATAATTCAATTGTAAACGATATGGAACAAGATTGGTATGACAGATATTTTGAAGTAATTAACCCAAGAATAGAGGCATACAAAAACGAAGGCATACCGTTTGAGGGAGCAGACGAAATATTGTCTTTTATAGAGGAAAACAAGCATTTGTTGCATTCCAGAAGACAGTGTAGTATTCACGGAGATTATCACCTTGGAAATTTGATTATTAACGACAAAGAGGAGCTGTTTGTCATCGATTGGCAGACCGTGGATTTTGAGGGCGTGGGAGATCCTTGGGTTGATTTTATAAATATCGGAATCGAACACCCTGCATTTGCGGCAGGACAAATCGATGGGTATTTTAATCATCAGGTACCGGAAGCGTTTTGGCGAATACTGGCCTTATATCTGGCGGTGAGTGCAATTACTTCTATTGTATGGGCGAAGTATTTTGCACCGGAGCGGCTGGATAGTATTCTGACATTGAACAGAAATGTGATAAAATGGTATGATGGAATGAAACAGGTGATTCCTTCGTGGTATAAAGAGTATAAGGAAGAGTTTGGAAAGGTGTGAGTCTAATGAAAAACTTTGATGTTTTTTTAGAGACACAATTACAAGACGAGGAATTTCGGAAAGAATATGAGAGTAGGCAACCGGAGTTTGATGTTATTAAGGCTATGGTTGAGGCAGGAACTGACCAAAATCTGATACAGAAGGAGATGTGACTATGATACAACGATTCAGATTCGGAATCCCGATAGAGACTTGTGCGGTAGTAGAGGAACTTCCCGTTACGGAGGGAATGCTTCCTTTCTTTGAGATTACCAATAAAAATGAAAGTGCAGAGTTTAGATATACGCTAGCAGACAAAGACATCGTCTACGGCCTGGGAGAACAGGTCCGCGGTATCAATAAGCGTGGATGGATATATACCAGCTGTAATGCTGACGATCCGCATCACCAGGAGGATACTAAATCATTATACGGAAGCCATAACTTCCTTCTGATTTCCGGAGAGGAACTAGTCGGCGTGTTTTTCGATTATGCAGGGAACATTACCTTTGATGTGGGCTATACCAATCGCGATACTTTACGCATCACACCGGAGGATTGGAATCTGGATGTATATGTGATTACCGGAGAGAGCGAGAAAGACATTGTAAAGCAGTTCCGTAAGCTTATCGGACGTAGCTATATTGCGCCGAAGTGGGCTTTTGGGTACGGACAGAGCCGCTGGGGCTATAAGGATGAGGCGGATATTCGTGAGGTGGCAGCGGAGTATCGCAAGCGTAATATTCCGTTAGACAGTATTTATATGGATATCGACTATATGGAGCGATATAAGGACTTTACCATCGACGAAGCCGCGTTCCCGGAGTTTGAATCGTTTTGTGCCGAGATGAAGGATGCGGGAATCCATCTGGTGCCGATTATTGATGCGGGAGTAAAGATAGAAGAGGGATATGATGTCTATGAAGAGGGCGTGAAGAACGATTACTTCTGCAAGGATGAAAGCGGCAAGGACTTTGTAGGCGCGGTTTGGCCGGGCAGAGTGCATTTTCCGGATTTTATGAAGCCTGAGGCGAGAAAGTGGTTCGGAGAAAAGTATGCGTTTCTTTTGGAGAAGGGCATCGACGGGTTCTGGAACGATATGAACGAGCCGGCGATTTTCTATACGGAAGAGCGTCTGGCAAGTGTGATGGAGCGCATCAGTGAACTCAGTAAGGAAAATCTCGATGTGAACAGTTACTTTGAGTTTATGGGATTGGTGGCCGGGATCGGAAACAATGTAGGAGACTATGAGAAGTTTTTCCATAATATGGATGGAAAGATGATACCGCACAGTAAGGTCCACAATCTCTACGGTTATAACATGACCAAGGCAGCGGGAGAAGCTTTTGAGAGACTTTCTCCGGACAAGCGGATATTGATGTTTTCCCGGTCGTCCTATATCGGTGCCCATCGGTACGGTGGTATCTGGCAGGGTGACAATAAGTCCTGGTGGTCCCATCTTTTAATGAATCTGCAGATGATGCCTTCTCTTAATATGGCAGGTTTCCTTTATACGGGAGCGGATGTGGGAGGCTTCGGCAGTGATACGACAGAGGATTTGATGCTTCGGTGGTTGCAGCTGGCGGTTTTTACGCCTTTAATGAGAAATCATTCCAGCAGAGGAACAAGAGAACAGGAGCTTTACCGGTTTGATAACTGCAATGCCTGCAAGAGGATGATAGAAATCCGTTACGGACTGATTCCGTATTTGTACAGTGAATATATGAAGGCAGTGCTGTCGGATGAAATGATGTTCCGGCCGCTTAGTTTTGATTTTCCGAAAGATGCGGATGCAAGAGGCGTAGAGGATCAGCTGCTTCTGGGCAATGAGCTGATGATTGCGCCGGTGTATACCCAGAATGCTACGGGACGGTATGTATACTTGCCGGAAGAGATGTTGCTGGTGCGGATGAGGAGCTTGTTTGATTATGAAACTGAGGTGTTGGCAGCGGGGCATCATTATGTAAAGGCAGAACTTTCTGAACTGGTATTTTTTATCCGGAAAGATAAGGCAATTCCGGTAGGGGCAGCGGCCATGAATACGGAGAAGCTGGATGCGGGAACGCTCGCGTTGCTCGGTTATGCCGGGGCTGTGTATGAGTTGTACGAGGATGACGGATATTCCAAAAAGTATGATATCGGTTCTTGTACAAGAAAAATCGTATCATAGAGCATCCGGAAAAAGGGTTGTAAAAGGAAAAACGGTGGTTGTATGATTGGATATGACTCCCGTTTTTTGTTATCGGAAAGTACGAATAAATGTGGATTGTATACAATTATACATTTTTTTAGAAAAACACTTGCGTAATAGAAAATCTTGGTGTATAATATCGAAGAAGCACAGAGAGAATACCTTTTTTTGGAAAGTTTTTCCGGGGAAGTCATCTGTCGTGTGCACTATTTTTCCCAGGACGAAAGGAGAGTTTTAAGATGGGTTACGTTGATGAGGTAATCGAGTTAGTATCTAAGAAAAACGCTACCGAGCCGGAGTTCCTTCAGACTGTAGAAGAGGTATTATCCTCCCTGAAGCCGGTTGTAGACAAGAATGAGGCAACTTACAGAAAGGCAGCACTTCTTGAGAGAATGTGTGAGCCGGAGAGAGTAATTGAGTTCCGTGTTGCATGGGTTGATGACAATGGTCAGACTCAGGTAAACCGCGGTTACCGTGTACAGTTTAACGGCGCTATCGGACCGTACAAGGGAGGCTTACGTTTCCATCCGTCCGTAAACTTATCCATTATGAAGTTCCTCGGTTTCGAGCAGACCTTCAAGAACAGCTTAACGACCCTTCCGATGGGTGGTGCAAAGGGTGGTTCCGACTTTGACCCGCGCGGTAAGAGCGATGCTGAAATTATGAGATTCTGTCAGGCATTCATGACTGAGTTATATCGTCACATCGGTCCGGACGTAGACGTTCCGGCAGGTGACATCGGTGTAGGCGGACGTGAGATCGGTTATATGTACGGTCAGTACCGTCGCATCAGAGG
>CALBKM010000045.1 GCA_937895705.1 uncultured Clostridia bacterium | reverse complement strand
CTGACTACGTTAAGAACATGATCACTGGTGCTGCTCAGATGGATGGTGCTATCCTCGTAGTAGCAGCTACCGACGGTGTAATGGCTCAGACCAAGGAGCACATCCTTCTTTCCCGTCAGGTAGGTGTACCGTATATCGTTGTATTCATGAACAAGTGTGATATGGTTGATGACGAAGAGCTTCTTGAGCTCGTTGAGATGGAAATCACCGAAGTACTTGAAGAGTACGAGTTCAATGATTGTCCGATCGTTAAGGGTTCCGCATTAAAGGCTCTTGAAGATCCGAGCGGTGAGTGGGGCGACAAGATTCTTGAGCTCTTCGATACCATTGATGAGTATATTCCGGATCCGGAAAGAGATACCGATAAGCCGTTCCTTATGCCGGTCGAGGACGTATTCACCATTACCGGTCGTGGTACTGTAGCAACCGGTCGTGTTGAGCGTGGTGTTCTTCACTTGAACGACGAAGTTGAAATCGTAGGTGTTAAGGAAGAGAACAGAAAGACCGTTGTAACCGGTATCGAGATGTTCCGTAAGCTCCTTGATGAGGCTCAGGCTGGTGATAACATCGGTGCGCTTCTTCGTGGTGTTCAGAGAACTGATATCGTTAGAGGTCAGGTTCTTTGTAAGCCGGGTACTGTTACTTGCCACAAGAAGTTTACCGCTCAGGTATACGTATTGACCAAGGAAGAAGGCGGACGTCATACTCCGTTCTTCGGTAACTACAGACCGCAGTTCTACTTCAGAACCACCGACGTTACCGGTGTTGTAAATCTTCCGGACGGCGTTGAGATGTGTATGCCGGGCGATAACATCGAGATGACCATCGAGCTCATTCACCCGATCGCTATGGAGCAGGGTCTTACCTTCGCTATCCGTGAGGGTGGTAGAACCGTAGGTTCCGGCCGTGTAGCTAACATCATCGAGTAATTCTTGGTGATAGTTCTACAAATCCAGTAAATACAAGGCTTCCAGGATTTTCCCTGGGAGCCTTTTTACATCAACATTTATGATGGGAAATAGGTGAGAGGCACTGAAACGGTGCCAAAACGGTGCCCCAAAAAACCAGTGAGATAAAGATGTGAATAAGATTACAGGGGGAAATTAAATGAAACACATAGTATCGACTTTGTTATTAGTGATACTTGTTGTCTTGTGCGGTTGCAATTTAGATAAAGAGAAAAAGGAATTAACCGAAGTAGAGTTGAGTACAGACCATGTTGTGATGGGAGCAATGTGTAGGTATGGGTATTCTGATGAGATTTATGGATTGACAGATGTGTTACTTGTCTATGCTGATGGCCGGGTTTGTATTGGAACCTGTCCAATGGAAGTTGGCAGCGTATACTCGGAGTTTTTAGGGAAAGTACGAGGGAGTGATATTTCTGTATGGTCTGTATTGGAAGGTGTAGAGGAAGTGGCTTGTTTGAGTAAGGATGAGATGGCCAGTTTAATCAAATATACCCAGTCTATCGATTTAGACAGTGAATACATACGTAACATGATAGAAGAACCGCAAGAAAAACCAGCAGTTGAGGGTATTGATAATGCGTATAGCTACTTTTGTTATCAATGGGACATAGACCTTACATCTACCTATTTCCCAGTGAATTGGTCCAATGGAAAAACGATGGATGAGAATGCGCTTTTGGCACTGGAGTTCTTACTACAACATGAGAGCTATCAAGAGTGGTATGATAACTGTCAGCAGAAAACATGGGATGCTACTCAGGTATGGAATGAATAGTGTTGTATTCATGTGATATGATGGTTTGGGAGAATTACAAATTATCTGGTTTGATATCCAGCGCTAAAACGGTGCTAAGAATTGACGATAATGAAAATATGGCTTGTATTGAAAATGTAAAACAGTGCATTTCAGCGATACAAGGCATAGAAAATACGTCGTAAAACGCTATTCATGTAGCGTTAGGAGTGCTTTCGTAGGTGCGGCGACTGCCGCAACCGAGGGAATGCGAAGCATTCTCGAGGGCGGAGCGAGTTGCGTATGGTTGAAGTAAGATGAAGTAGAGAAGGGAATACTTATATGAAGAAATATGTTATTGCCTATATAATTCTGTTTTTGATTTTGGGAGGAATGGGATTGACCCACGGAATACCCTTTGGTATTACTGTTTCAGAGTTGGATTACAGTAGTGCTTTTATTCCTGAAAAGATTAGAAACATAATGCTGATTTATAATATCATCATTATGCTTGCATGTTTTGTGATTGCAGTTATGCTGACAAATCAGCAAGATAATGTTTTAAAAGGCAAGAGGCTAATCCCGGTTATAATGTTCATCTGTTTTGTATTCTTACCGGTGGGAATGAGTGAGCATGTGCGAGGAATTCCTCAAGAACACTCAAGAGAAATTTGGTCTATCTTATCTTTAGTTATACGCAATTTTTCATAAGACGGTTACAGAGAAATAGAATCCCCAGGGCAAGCTTGATTGTCTCTGGGGATTTCTTTTGCTATAATGACGAAAGTGAGAGATCATGACAAAATCGGAAAGGTTTTCTTAAAAACATTTGCTATGATAAGGATGTAGCTACGAAATGTAACTTAAAAAGGAGGTGTTAGTGTGTACAGACAAATCATACAGGACAGTATCGATTACATCGAGGACAATTTAAAGACGGAGCTCTCGGCGCAGGAGCTAAGTGACAGAGCAGGATTTTCCTTGTTTCATTACTATCGGGTATTTCAGACGGCGATTGGCCTGCCGGTGATGCAGTATGTATTACGGCGGAGACTCTTAAATGCAATTTATGAAATCAGCCTTGGAGAAAAGATGATTGACGTTGCGCTTTTGTACGGATTTGAAACCCACGGAGGATTTTATAAGGCGTTTGCCCGGGAATTCGGATGTACACCTACACGGTATCTTTCACAGTATAAGGTAAAGAAGCCTTATCGTATCAATATTTTTAAGGAGGAACATGTTATGGTCTCACATAAGAAAGCAACAGAGATTTTAAAGAATTGGGGAATGGAGAAGGAAACCGTTTCCGATATTTACTATGAGGGTACCGGCAATCGGAACGAGTCGGCCTATTATGTAGGAAATGAGTATGTATTGAAGTTTTCCGCAAACTTAGGCAAGCTGAAAAGTCATATTACTATCTCTAAGGCATTGGAGAAAGTCGGTTTATCTGCGGCAACACCGGTGGCAACCGAAGATGGAGAAGCGTATGTGGCAGACGGAGAACTGTATTTCTGCCTGACAAAGCGTCTGGCGGGACAGCAGATGAAGCCGAAGGCAATGTATGAAGAAGCATCTACAGATAAGGCTCGTTTTGTTGGCGAGGTTATCGGTCAGTTAAGTCTGGCACTGGCTAATGTAGAGGCATTGGTAGAAGAGGTAAACATCTACGAGAGAGTAACCGGTTGGGCGATTCCTCAACTTGCAGGAAAGCTTACCGGGGCAGAAAAAGTTTTTGCGGAGTATGAGAAGGTATTCGGATCGCTTTATGATGTACTTCCGAAGCAGGTCATTCACAGAGATCCGAACCCGGGTAATATTATTTTTTCCGAGGATAAGTGGGGCTTTATTGATTTCGAGCTCAGCGAAAAGAATGTCCGCATATTTGATCCGTGCTATGCCGCAACCGCTATTCTTTCCGAAAGCTTTGAGGAAGGCAATGAAGAAAAGCTAGAAAAGTGGATTCGGATTTACAAAAACATTGTATGCGGATACGATGATGTAGTAAAGCTGACAGAGAAAGAAAAGCAGGCGCTTCCGTATGTGGTGCTTTCCAATCAGTTACTGGCACTTGCCTGGTTTGCGGGACAGGAGAAGTTTGCCGAAGTTTACGAAACAAACAGGAAGATGACAGAGTGGCTTATCAAGGTATTTGATGAGTTGCATATTGCATAAATAAACGGAACTAAAAAGCTGACGTATAGCAGAAAATGAATCCTGCGAAGGACCCCGGAGTTTACAGGACTCCGGGGTTCTTCTACGTTTTTCCGCGCTTTTTGTATTCCCTCGGACTCATACCGACCTGACCGGAGAAAATCTTTGAAAAGTAGGAAAAGTCCTGGTAGCCCACCATGACCGCAACATCGGAAACAGAATATTCGGTGGTGTTAAACAATCGGAGAGCTTCCCGGATTCTTTCCTGTTGGATATATTTCGTCAGACTTATGCCGGTTTCTTTGCTGAAGGAGTGAGACAATGAGGAAGCGTTTTTGTGAAAATACTCCGCCAGATAGTTTAAGGAAAGCTCTTCTTCCAAATGGAGCCGGACATAATCGATAATCTCTTTTGTTTGTTTGGAATACCCTTGGTTGGCAAAGTTTTTTACCAGCAGACAATATTTGTGACAGATTTCCTTCGGCATTTGTTCCAGTTTTGCCATGGTAGTTAAGGAATCGATTTTGGTCCGGGTGGAAATCATCTGTTTGATGACATGGTACGGATGGATATCGGTGGTCAGAAGTTCCATATGGCAATAGTTATTGAGACTGTGCAGCATCCAGCGGTATTCGCGCATAGAGTTGTCATGAACAAATCGGGCGTTGTCCAAAAAGACATGTAAAAATTGCTGTGCCCGAGGACTGTCTCCGGTTTTTAAGGTTCTTAAAAAATCAAACAAGGAGTTTTTGTATTCTCCGGCATGCTCCACGGTATAAGCCTCCAGAAGTTCTTTGTTAATGTCGATATCCCGCTTTTGATCCGAATATTGCATAAGTTCCGGTGTTACCCCCGCAAATTCCGGATAATGAACCGCAAGTACGTGCTTGACGACTGCGGTGACGGAGTCGGGATGCGCATAAGGCATTTGTTCGTAAATATATTTTAAAGGTTGTATTTCTGCGGGAGAGATGTGGGATTCCTTTAAAATCCGGGTAAAATAGTTGGCAGAGAGTTCTTCATCCCGAAACGGACCGATGGAAAGAAAGTCCGGTTGTTCCTTTTGTTCCAATAATGCAAGTATATTATAAAAGCCCAGATTACTTTTTACAATAATCAGGCGATAATCTCCGGTATTCTCTCCGAAGGAAAGGTTCTGGGATTCGGTGCCGTAATCGGTCCAGACCATGGCACGAAGTCCCAGGTCTATTTTTTTTATGTCGGTATAAGGAGGGGTAAACAAAATTACCGGAATCCGGAAGGCGGATTGAAGTACGTTTTCTAACAGTTCATGGCACGATGCAAGTGTTGAGTTGAGAGTTTCCATACATTACCTCCTTGTTTTACAATTTTACACAAATATTATACAACTAAAACAAAAAACATACAAGTCCAAAGACAAAACTTACGATACACTATTGTTAGTAGGAATGAATTTTATGAGGAGGACACGATTTATGAAATTTAATTGGAACGACGCATGGTTGTTTACAAAGGATGCAAAACTTATTTCCGGTACTCACGGTGCATTGAATATTTCCGAGTGGGAAGCAGTGGATTTGCCTCATACATGGAATGCAAAAGACGGACAGGATGGCGGCAATGACTATTATCGCGGCACCTGTTATTATACAAAAAAGCTGGCTCTTGCGGATTGCAAAGAGGCAGAACAGGTTTATATCGAATTCGAAGGTGCAAATTCTTCTGCGGATGTTTATGTGAACGGCACTCTTGCGGTGCATCATGACGGTGGTTATTCCACCTTCCGTGCGAATATTACGGAGCTTATAAAGGAAGAAAACGAGATTGTAGTGGCGGTAGATAATGCACCGAACGACAGAGTGTATCCGCAGATGGCAGACTTTACCTTCTATGGCGGTATTTATCGCGATGTAAATATTATCTGTGTGCCGAAAGCTCACTTTGACTTAGACTTCTTCGGAGGTCCGGGTATTCAGGTGACCCCGGTAATGAACGGTACGAATGCCAATGTGTCTGTTGTCGGATATTTTACCGGTCTTGCCGGCAATGAAATCGTAAAGTATGTGATTAAGGATAAGGATACGGTAGTTTGCGAGAAGGAAGTTTCCGCAAAGGAAGGCAAGGCAGAATTTGTGATTGAGAATGCACATCTTTGGCATGGTCGTAAAGATCCTTTTCTCTATACTCTGGAGGCAACTCTTTCCGACGGAAACATGAAGCTGGATGCCAGAACCGTGCGGTTCGGTTGCCGCAGTTTTGAAATTGATCCGGAGAGAGGTTTTATCTTAAACGGTGAGGAATATCCGCTCCGCGGGGTGTCCCGTCATCAGGACAGAAAAGATATCGGTAATGCGCTTCTTCCGAAGCATCATAAGGAAGATGCGGAGTTGATTTACGAGGTGGGAGCGACTACCATTCGTCTGGCACATTACCAGCACGCACAGTATTTCTACGATTTGTGTGATGAGATGGGGTTTGTACTTTGGGCGGAGATTCCGTACATTTCGAATCATATGCCGAACGGTAGGGAGAATACGATTTCTCAGATGAAGGAGCTCTTAGCTCAGAATTATAATCACCCGTCCATTTTTGTATGGGGACTTTCCAATGAGATTTCCATGAAGGGAGCGGATGATCCGGATTTAATTGAAAATCATCGTATTTTGAATAATTTGTGTCACGACTGGGATAAGACCAGACGTACGACTATGGCGATTGTCTCCATGTGTCCGACCGACAGCGAGTATGTGAAGATTCCGGATACCGTATCCTGGAACCATTACTTCGGCTGGTACGGCGGCGATACTTCCATGAACGGACCGTGGATGGACAAGTTCCATGCAGAGCATCCGGAAATTCCGGTAGGTATGAGTGAGTATGGTTGTGAGGCACTGAACTGGCACAACTCCAACCCGGAACAGGGTGACTATTCCGAGGAGTATCAAGCGTACTACCATGAGGAACTCATTAAGCAGTTATTTACAAGAAAGTATATTTGGGCCACCCACGTTTGGAACATGTTTGACTTTGCAGCAGACAGCAGAGCAGAGGGCGGCGAAGACGGCATGAACCACAAGGGACTTATGAACTTTGACCGAACCTATAAGAAGGATGCCTTCTATGCATATAAGGCATGGCTTTCCGACGAACCGTTCGTGCATATCTGCGGTAAGCGTTATGTGGATCGTGTAGAGGATGTGACGAAAGTTACGGTATATTCCAACCAGCCTGAGGTAGAACTTTTTGCAAACGGTAAGAGTCTCGGGAAGCAGACCGCCAAGGAGCATTTCTTCTATTTTAATGTTCCGAATGCAGGAACTACCGAACTGGTAGCAAAGGCCGGTTCTTGCGAGGATTCCTCCAAGATTGTAAAGGTAGACAAGTTTAACGATGCGTATCGTATGACAGAGACAGGAGACGTACTCAACTGGTTTGAGATTACCGCACCGGAAGGCTATTATTCCATTAATGATAAGGCATCTGACGTACTGGCAACGACAAAGGGTAAGCTGTTGTTCCTCGGTCTGATGAAAAAGGCCATGAAGGGTAAGAAGACCATGGTAGATGCCGGTTCTATGATGCAGAGCAAGGATTTGATGGGATTCCTCGGAGGTTTTACCGTAAAACGTCTCCTTTCCATGATGGGAGCCATGGGCGCTAAGCCGCTGACCAAAGAAGAGATGCTTAAGTTTAACAAGAAGTTAAATAAGATTAAGAAAAAGTAAGAAAAGGTACAGCAGAAACCAGAAAACGTAACCGGAGGTGGGCTTGTCCTCCGGAACCATGAAAGAGGAGGCAATACTATGGATACGAAGAGAAAATTCGGGATGAGAGACAAAGTCGCATATGCTGCCGGTGATTTTGGTTGTAACATGAGTTTCTCGCTGAAAGGTACGGTTCAGACCTTCTGGCTGGTGTTTATGATGATGGAGACCGGTCTGCTTTCCGCACTTTTGCTGGCAGTGCAGATATGGGACGCAATCAATGACCCGTTAATCGGTTCCATGATTGATGCGGACAGAAGAAAGTATAAACTGGGTAAGTTTAAGACGTATATCTTAATCGGTGCCATCGGTTTGCTGGTGGCGGGAGCGTTGGTATTTATTCCGGTTCCGAATGCATCCGTATTGATTAAAGCGATTGTATTTATTCTCGGCTATATTGTTTGGGATGCCTGCTATACTATTGCGAATGTGCCGTACGGATCCATGCTCTCGTTAGTAACCGAGGACCCGGGCGAAAGAGCACAGTTATCCACCTGGCGAAGCATTGGTTCTATGTTCGGTAATTTGCTTCCGAATATTATTCTTCCGATGATTATCTGGGAAAAAGAAGTGGATGAGAACGGTGCGCCGGTCATTAACGCGGAAACAGGGGAACAGGTACAGAATCTAATTGGTGAAAGAGTGTTTGTTGCGGCACTTTTGATGGGTGTACTCGGTTTTGTCGCATTCCTGTTTATGATTAAGAAGATTACCATTCGTGTGGATGAGAATACCGTAAAGACGAATGAGACTGAAAAGTTCAATGTGCTGAAGGCGTTCGGGAACTTTATGAAGAACCGTCCGGCAGTCGGTGCTACTTTGGCGGCGATGGGTATGTTCCTCGGTATGCAGTCTGCTATGACTGCTACGTCCATTATGTTTGCAATCTATTTCGGTATGGCAAAACTGTCCGGTGTGGTTCAGTTAATCGGATTCTTACCGATGCTTATCTTTATGCCGTTTATTAAAAAGATTGTCGGTAAGTGGGGTAAAAAAGAAGCTTCTGTAGCGGGTACCGTAGTATCTTTATTCGGCGGTGTGCTGATGTTTATATTCCCGCTGATTCCGAACAAAATGATTGCACTCGTGATATATATGGTAGCACTCAGCGTGTTTGGTCTCGGTATGGGTATTTACACCTGTGTATCCTGGGCACTGATGGCAGACGCTATCGACTACAATGAGTGGAAGACCGGAAAGAGAGAAGAAGGTACGGTATATTCCCTGCATTCCTTCTTCCGTAAGCTGGCACAGGGCGTGGGACCGTCTGTGGTGCTGCTGTTAATGGGTGCTTTGGGGTATAATTCCAAGTTGGGTGTGGGAGCACAGTCCGCATCCACCGCATACAATATGTGCTGGCTTGTGGCGGCACTCTATATGTTCAGTGCGGTTATGCAATTTATCGGACTTGCGGTAATCTATAATCTGGACAAAAAGACTATGGCGCAGATGCAGGAAGAGTTGGATGCGCGTCGAGGGAAAGCCGAGTAGGCAAAAAGAAAGGAATTTTGATAGATTGACAGACCGGGGGTCCGGTCGGGTGTTCTCCATGCAAAACGTCGTAAAGTTCTCGTTGAACTTTGCGGCGTTTTTGCTATAATAAAAGGGAACAGAGATTTTTGTATAAAGACGGAAACATAATGCAATAAGGAGGGTGCCATGACACACAGAGAACGAATGGAAGCGGGACTGGTATATGACCCGAGAAACGAGGATTTGACGGCAGAGCAACAGATGCGCCTGGAAAAGCTGTATGATTTTAATATGACCCGCCCGTCGGAGGGGGCGAAGCGTCAGAAGTTGATGAAAGAAATGCTTGGCAGTATGGGGGAAGGGTGTTACATCGAGCCGCCGTTCCGTGCCAACTGGGGCGGAAAAAATTTGCATTTCGGGAATCATGTATATGCGAATTTTAATTTAACCTGCGTGGATGATGCGGCCATTTATGTGGGAGACCATACCATGTTTGCGCCGAATGTGGTGATTACAACCACAAATCACACAATTACGCCGGAATTGCGAAAAGAACAGTATCAGTATGTGCGTCCGGTACATATCGGAAAAAATGTATGGATCGGCAGCGGAGCCGTTATTCTGCCCGGAGTGACCATCGGAGACAATTCTGTCATTGGTGCGGGAAGCGTTGTAACGAAAGACATCCCGGCGAATGTAGTGGCAGTAGGTAACCCGTGTCACGTGTTACGTGAAATCGGAGAACGAGACCGGGAGTTCTTTTATAAGAATGAGCGGATTGACTGGGAGAATTTGCGCTAAACGGAAGGTATAGGGGGCGTGAACGGTGTGTAGTCAGCCCGGTGAAATTAGAGAGAAGGAGAAGTTTTAGATGCGATTTACTTATTGTCCCCATTGCGGTAGTAAATTAATGAAAAAGGAAATCGGTGATGAAGGACTGGTTCCGTTTTGTGAAATGTGTAAGGTACCGCTTTTTGATATGTTTTCCACCTGCGTGATTTGTGCGGTAACGAATGAGTGCGGAGAGGTGGCTCTGTTAAAACAGACGAATTTGTCTGCCACCCGCTATGTGTGTGTATCCGGTTTTATGAAAATCGGAGAGTCGGCGGAGGAGTCTGCCACTCGGGAAATTGAAGAAGAAATCGGCCAAACGGTGGAAGAACTTCGTTTTGTGAGAAGCTATCCGTATGAACAAAAGGAAATGTTGATGCTTGGATTCCATGCAAAAGTGAAAAAGAATGCGCTTGTGCTGTCAAAAGAAGTAGATGACGCAGAGTGGGTGCCGTTTGCGGAGGCCCTCGGAAAAATCCGTGAAGGCAGTATCGCCTGGCAGCTGGTGAAGGAAGTTATTAAAGATAATGAATCTCGCTAGCGAGATTCTCCGCCTGCGGCGGGGCGCTTCAAGCGACGTCTTCAAATCCGCCGCGGTGCGATCCCAGCGGAGCTTTTTTTACTTGATTAGGAAATTAACGATTTCCTATAAAGTAAAAAAGTGCTTGACCTTCCACCTACGGGAAGGTTTACACTAAGGGTGTGAGGATGGTCCGGACATCCGTGGACAACAGAATATTACTTTGAAAACGGAGGTTTTTATGGAAAAACGCAAGTATACTATCGGTGAATTCGGGAAGATTTCCGGAATATCGGCAAAGACACTGCGGTTTTATGATGAAAAGGGGCTGCTTAAGCCGGTAGGCTATTCCGAGGCGGGGTACCGGTATTATGATGAGACTTCCTTTGTGGAATTGCAACGGATCTTATTGTTGCGGTATTTGGGCATGTCTCTGGAGCAGATTAAGGAGACGGTGTGCAACAGCGCCTTAAGTTTAGAGGAGTCCCTGCAAGAGCAGAAGAAGCTTTTGAACGAGAAAAAACGCCATTTGGACCGTGTCATTGATGCGGTGGACAAGGTGCAGACGGCAGAGGAAGGGCAGACTTGGGAGAATCTGGTGGAGGCAATCCAGATTCTGGAGGTTTCGGATATGATTATTAAGCAGTATCGGAGTGATGACAATTTGAAGCGTCGCATCAGTCTGCATAATTACAGCACAGGAACATTACCGTGGGCGGACTGGGTACTTAATAATCTGGAGCTTACGGAAGGAATGGAGATTCTTTGTCTCGGGTGCGGAAATGCAGCCAATCTGGTGGCAGTAGCGGATAAATTGCCGCGTAATCTTTCCTTTCTTTTGACAGATTATTCCGAAGGAATGCTAGAGAAGGCAAAGGAAAATCTGGCGACGAAACAGGATGTTTTTAAAGAAAGGAACATCAGAATCTTTTATCAGGTGGCAGATGCCAACTGTTTATCCTTATTGGGAAGTTATGACCGTATTACTGCAAATCATATGTTGTATCATGTGGAGAAACGACAGGATTTGTTTCAGAAGGTGAAAAAGCTGTTAAAACCGGGCGGTATGTTTTGCGCGACTACCATAGGAGATACCCATATGCGGGAGCTTCATGACTTTGTGGAACGGTTTGATGCCAAAATAGAAGTACCTTTCCATCGGGTATCCTGTGGGTTCCGGCTGGAAAACGGAAGAGAACAGCTTCAAACGGTATTTGATCACATTGAATGCGTGAGTTGCGATTCGGACCTTTTGGTGGATGAGGCAGAGCCGGTGTATGAGTATGTATATTCTTTTCCGGGAAATGCAGGTGAAATGATAAAGGACCGGAAGGAAGAGTTCCTTTCTATGGTAGAGGAAATCATTGAACGGGACGGCGCCTTTTATATTCATAAGTCTACGGGAATGTTCCGGTGCCGAGTGGAAGAAAAGGGAGAGCGAACTGAGAACGTAGAGAAAAACACTTTGAAGCAAGTCGGCGAAGAGTTACGGCGTACTATTGAAAGAATATGTCAGATGGAGCAGTACTTTGATGAAATCGGAGAAGCTACAAAGCAGGATTCCAAGGCGGTCTATAAGGACGATGTATTGCAGGAAAAGTGGCACGCTTTACTGGAATATTACGAGGGAGGTCAATGGTTAAAGGACTTTGAGTGTGACGAACGGGGAGAGTTGCCGCGAGACTTAAAACGAGGTATTTTGTCGGAAGACGGCGTGTATAACCTGATAAGTGAGATAGAAGGTCAGAACTAAAGGGCAGATGAAAACGGAGTATTCTTTTTGAGAAGAGTACTCCGCCTTTTTTCTGCTATGGACAGAACCGTTGATATGTGATAAAGTATGTCGTGGATTGTTATGAAGTAGTAATCAAATTGACAAGGGAATTTGTCTGTGGTATGTAGAGACAAAGGAGGAGAAAAGAATGAACAAGAAATTCGGAATTCTGTTATTGGCAGTGCTGTTTTGTTTTGCGGCCTGCGGCAACAGTGAGAAAGAGAACGGTAATACACCGGAGCCGACCCGGGAGGTTATGGCAACGCCGGCACCGGAAGCAACCGAAGCACCGGAAGCAACAGTGACGACGGAACCGACTGCAACACCGGCACCGGAAGTAACGGAGGTACCCTTTGTTCCTATCACGGCAACCTATACGGTGATTCTTACGGAATTAGGACCGGAAAAGGTAACGGCAACCAGACTTCTTTGGGAGTTGAATGATAAGGCTGATTTGCGGTGGGCGAAGGATGCCATATATAATCCGCCGTGTGTATTGTACGAAACCATACATCAGGTAGCGGCAGAAAAGGTGAGGGCTGATTTTGAAGCAACCGGTTCGACGATAACGGTGGAAATCGGTATGATTGAGCTTGAGGAGATACAGGATGATCCTAAGAACTACGTGATAACGCTGCTTGAAGTGGGTCCGAATAAGGCAACTGTAATTGATACATATCGTAAAGCTTCCGGCTGTAAATTTAGTGAGGCGATACATGCAGTGAAATCTGTACCGTGTACCGTAATCGAGGTGACGAACAAGAAGGATGCGGAGCTGATTGCAGCTACCTTTACGGAACAAGGAGCAACCGTGGAAATCACAGAGTTAAAATAATGAACAAATACTGAAGAAAAAGCGAATTTTTGAATCAGGCATTTTGATGAAAACCGTTGGAATGCTTGATTCTTTTGCGTTTCTGTGATATAATTTATTCTCAATTGATTTGTAGAAAGTACGGAAGGAGAACATAGATGAATCTGTATACGGCATGGCTGGCAACCGGAGGCGTTTCCGGTTGGTTCGCGGAGTTTGCAAGAACCTTTGAAAAGTGTTTTATCAGGGAAGACCGATATAAGCTGTTATTGGAAGGTGTCGGCGTTACCATAAAGATTTCTCTTCTGGCGGCATTATTGGGACTGGTTATCGGTTTCTTAATCGCAATTTGCAGCTTGTCCAAGAGTAAGGTGTTACGCTTTTTAGGAAAGGTGTATACGGACGTAATTCGCGGTACACCGTCCGTAACTCAGCTCATGATTATTTATTTTGTTGTGTTTGCAACGGTGAACTTAGATAAGTGGATTATTGCGGCGATCGCATTTTCCATCAATTCCGGTGCGTACGTATCGGAGATTATTCGTGCGGGTATTCTTTCCATCGATAAGGGACAGACGGAGGCGGGACGTTCCCTCGGTCTGAACGGTGCCCAGACCATGTTTTACATTGTGGTACCGCAGGCGGTGAAAAACATTTTCCCTGCCATGTGCAATGAGTTTATTACGCTCATTAAGGAGACGGCGATTGTAGGTTATGTGGGTCTTATGGACATTCAGAAGGCCGGAGATTTCATTAAGAGTGCTACCTATCTGGCATTTATGCCGCTTATCGCAACTGCGATTATCTACTTTGTATTAATTAAGATACTGACCACGGTGCTCGGAATCGTTGAGAAGCGACTGAGAAAGTCCGATATCCGGTAGAAGGGGGTAGCGTATGATTAAGGTAAATAACTTACATAAAAGCTTCGGTAAATTAAATGTATTAAACGGCATCGATGAGCATATCAAGCCGGGAGAAGTGGTGGTGGTTATCGGACCTTCCGGTTCCGGTAAGAGTACGTTCCTTCGTTGCCTGAATCTTTTGGAAAAGCCGAATAAGGGTGAGATTTACGTGGATGATGAGCTGATTAACGCTCCGAAGGTGGATGTAAACAAGGTGCGCCAGAAGATGGGAATGGTGTTTCAGCATTTTAACTTGTTTCCGCATCTGACGGTAATGGAAAATATTACCCTTGCCCCTATAAAACTTAAGAAAATGACAAAGGATGAGGCTCTCGCCAAGGGAGAAGAACTTCTTAGAATTGTAGGGCTCTCCGATAAAGCAAATGCATATCCGGTACAGTTGTCCGGCGGTCAGAAGCAGCGTATTGCCATTGCACGGTCCCTTGCCATGGAGCCGGAGATTATGCTGTTTGACGAACCGACCAGCGCCCTTGACCCGGAGATGGTCGGTGAGGTGCTGGATGTTATGAAGAATCTTGCAAAGAGCGGTATGACCATGGTGGTGGTCACTCACGAGATGGGCTTTGCAAGAGAAGTGGCAAGCCGTGTGGTATTTATGGACGACGGTGTCGTACTGGAAACCGGTACACCGGAGGAGATTTTCGACCGCCCGCAAAACGAACGAACCAAGCTGTTTTTAAGCAAAGTGCTTTAAAATAGAGAGTAAAAGAAAACAAGGAGACATGAAAATGAAAAAGATGATGAAGAAGTTTGCACTGGCAGTAGCTTGTGTAACAACGGTAGCAATGTTTGCGGCATGCGGCGGTAAGGAAGATGAGGCGAAAAATAACGAACAGGCGAATGTGATTAAGTTCGGTACCAATGCGGAATTTCCTCCGTTTGAGTTTGTTGCGGCAAATGGTGTAATTGACCAGTATGACGGTATTGATATGGCAATCGCAAAACAGATCGGTGATGAACTCGGCAAGACCGCACAGATCGAGAACATGGAGTTCGATTCCCTGCTTCTTGCACTTCAGAACGGTCAGGTGGATGCGGTTATCGCAGGTATGACCATTGACCCGGAGAGAGCGGAAGAAGTAAACTTTTCTGTTCCGTACTATACCGCAAAGCAGGTTATGATTGTAAAGGAAGACTCTACCATTGCGAAGGCTACCGATATGGCGGATAAGAAGATTGTTGTTATCCAGGGATATACCGGTGAGTCCTGCGTAAAGGATATGGGCTATGCTTACGAGGCATTTAAGAAGGGTTCCGAGGCTATCATGGAGCTTGTAAACGGCAAGTGTGACGTTGTGGTAATCGACTCCGCAACCGCGCAGAAGTACGTGGGCGACAACGAAGGCTTAAAGATTGTGGAGGATGCGGAGGCATTTTCTTCCGAAGAGTACGGTATTGCGGTAAATAAAAAGAATACCGAGTTGTTGGAGCAGATTAATGAAATCTTGACCAAGATGAAGAACGACGGAACCATCAACGAACTGTCCGCAAAGTATTCCGAACAGTAAAAACAAAAGAAGAATATAAGAAAGAATATAGAAAAGGTATCCCTAAGGTCAGTGGCCTTAGGGATACCTTTTATGATGCCATGTTATGCCTTAAGCATCCGGTTAATTATTTAACCGGTGCGTATCGGACCGTGCGGGCTGTTACTTTTTTAGCAGAAATGATTTCCGCAGCCGCCACAGCAGAAGAGAAGGATGAGGATAATGATCCAGCAGCAGTCACCGCTGTTACCGCCGCCTACACCGTTGTTGCCGCAACCGCACTCACAGTCACATCCGCAACCGCATCCGCTGTTGCCGCCGCCTACGCCGTTGTTGTTGCCGCAACCGCCGCAGCAGAAAAGAAGAATAAGGATGATGATCCAGCTGCAACCGCCGTTGTTGCCGCCACCGATACCGCAATTAGATAAATTTCCCATGAAGATTTCCTCCAAAATTTTGATTACATCATATCGTATGCGCACTTGCTTGACCGTGTTTCTGTAGGAGGAAAGAAAAATGTTTTCTTAAATTTTTTTGAAGCCTTTGGTTTTTTTCTTGTAATTCGATGCGGAGTGAGGTATGATAAAATAGAGAAAATAGGAGGTGGCCTATGGAACGACCTGATGTGATTATTCCGGTATATAAAGCCGATAAAAAGCTGGAGCGTTTACTTGCCATGTTATTGCAGCAAACAGTGCGTCCGGCAAAGATTATTTTGATGAACACGGAAACGGAAGGACATACTGTATCCGATTTGCGGGAGCGGGTGGAAAAGGTTGCCGCAAAAAACGATAATAAAGTATGGGTTCCCGTAGAGATAAAGATTGTTCGTGTGGAAAAGAAGGACTTTGACCACGGCGGTACTAGAAATTTGGCGGTAACGAAGTATTCCGATGCAAAGTTTTTCCTTTGCATGACTCAGGATGTGGTGCCGGCGGATGTGTTTTTGATCGAAAAGTTGATTCAGTGTTTTAGAGAGGATGAAGTGGGCGCTGCGTATGCCAGACAGATGGCAGCGGAGCATGCGAATTTTACGGAGCGATTCCTGCGTCTGCACAATTATCCGGCGGAGTCTTATAAGAAGACGAAGGAGGATAAGGAACGTCTCGGCATCAAGACCTATATGATTTCCAATGCATGTGCCATGTATCGCAGAAGCCGTTATGACGAATTGGGCGGTTTTGTAACCGATACGATTTTTAATGAAGATATGATATTCGGCGCAGCGTTAATCGAAGAGGGTGACGCCATCTGCTACTGTGCGAAGGCAAGGGTATACCACACCCATAATTACGGTTTGAAGGACCAGTTTAAGCGTAGTTTTGATATGGCAGTGTCCCAGAGAGATTATCCGGAGGTGTTCCGAAAGGTCAGTTCCGAAAAGGAGGGGCTCGGCTATGTGAAAAAGGCTGTGGAATATTGTGTGTCCCAGAAGCGGTTCGGAGATATGTTTCTGTTTTTGATGGATGCGACGGCCCGTTATGCCGGATTTTTCCTTGGTAAGCATTATAGGAGTCTGCCGGAGAAAGCAGTGCTCGCCTGTACGCTTCAACCGTCTTACTGGGAAAAGAAGAAAGGGATTTTAGGAAAAGGAACGAAAGACAGCAGGGAGGGAACGGAGCCGGGAGAGACCGAGAACAGTTTCGGGAGCGGATACGATGAAGATGTATTGGCAGAACTTCACGAGATAGAATTGGAGGCTTTAAAGGCTTTTGTGAAGCTTTGTAATGCCTATGAACTCCGGTATTATGCTATCGGTGGAACTCTTCTCGGTGCCGTGCGTCACAAAGGATTTATTCCATGGGACGACGATGTGGATGTGGCTATGCCTCGCAAGGATTATGACCGGTTGATTGAACTTGTAAAGTCCGGAGAGGCCGGAGAAATACTGGGAGAGGATTACCGCATCGAAAGCTGGCAGACAGACAAGGAATTTAAGAGCTACTTTGCGAAGATGAGTGCCGTTAAAATAGAGATTGAAGAGCAACTTTTGGAAGACACGACGGTACGTAAAGGGTATTTGATCGATATTATTCCGCTTGACGGGACACCTGATGAGGAACTTACCCGCAAGCTGTATTATGCAAAGGCCATGGCACTCCGCTTTCTTTGCGGTACGGCGAATGTAAATACCGGAATTCGTACCAGCCGTTCCACGTGGGAACAGACGGTATTACGCGTGGTAAGGGCTTTGAAATTATATCGCTTTATCGACGTACGGAAGGTATATCAGAAAATGGACCGATTATTTATGAGCCAGGATTCCGAAGGTGCGGAATATGCAGGAACCTTGACCGGAGCTTATAAAACGCGGGAGATTGTGCCGAGGGAGTACTTTGGGGAATCTTACGACGAGTACAGTTTATGGGAGTTTGAAGGCATATTGCTCAGAGGTCCGAAGCGTTGTGACGAGTATTTGACCCATATGTTCGGGGATTATCGGAAGCTTCCGCCGCAAAAAGACCGAAAGATACATTACAAGTCCTGTATTAAGCATCTTACTTCGAATGAGTAAGAAATGTTGCACACAAAGTAGTATGGGACTGAAAGAAAGGATAATTCCATGACGGGATTGCAGGAAAAGATTTTTGAGATTATGAAGGCCTTTGATCGGGTGTGCCGGGAAAACCGGTTGCATTACTATATGTTGGGAGGCACCATGTTGGGAGCGGTCCGGCATAAAGGATTCATTCCGTGGGATGACGATGCGGATTTCGGGCTTCCGAGAAAGGATTATGAGAAGCTTTTGGAATTGCCGCCGGGAAGTGTTCCGCAAGGGTACCGGTTGCGGCATTTCTCGAAGGAAGAGGGAGTTCCTTACGCATTTCTCCGGCTTGAGGATGAGCGCACCACATGTGTGGAGGCCCGAAGAAGCGGAAGCGGCTATGTGGGTGGTGTATATATTGACATTTTTCCTTTGGATGCGGATACAAATGTATTGCCTTTGCGCATTTTAAAGGAAATGTATATAAAGTTTAAAAAGAAGCTTTTATATGCACATATTGCAGAAAAAGGAACGATAAAAAATCCGGTCAAACGATTTGTGATGAGGGAAATTGTAAAGCATACCGATACGGAAACTCTGGTAATAAAGCTGGATAAAGCAGCAAAGGCCTACGGAGTAAGAAAAGAGAAGCTTCCTCAGTGGGGGGATGCCCGTTATTCCAATTACCTGGGACACTGGGGACGGAACGAATCGATTCCACGTGATGTGTTTGACGGAGAAATCAGGCAGAGAAGGTATCTTGCTTTTGATTTTCGACGAGGGGAAAAGATCGAGGCGCAGCCGGAGGGGAGAAGTTGTGAGTATGAGTTTGAAGGGTATCGTTTTTTCGGTCCGGTAAACGGATCGGCGTATCTTACGGCGTTGTATGGTTCGGACTATATGGTGCCGCCGGAAGAGGAAGCCCGGGGCGGGCATCCGGCCACGGTAATTGATTTGAACCGGTCGTATCATGATATAAAAGAAAGAGAAGGAATCGGAGGAAAGAAAGATGAAGTATGAAGAAGCATTAAAAAAGGTGAGTGAGTTCGGCCAGGAGCATGTGTTGCAGTATTTTGAAGAACTGTCCGACGAGGGGAAGGCAGCGCTTCTTGCGCAGATCGAGCAGACGGATTTTTCCGTCCTTGCAAAAGCGGCGCAGGCAGATAAGGAGCAGGTGAGAGGTGTAATCACACCGATTCCGGCCATGAAGCTTTCGGAAATCGAGGAAAAGAAAGTTGAGTATACCGAAAAAGGTATTGAGATGATTCGTGCAGGAAAGGTTGGCGCAGTTCTTCTGGCGGGAGGAATGGGAACTCGTCTCGGTTCCGACAATCCGAAGGGAATGTACAACATCGGTTTGACGAAGGAAGTGTATATTTTCGAGCGCTTAATCCGCAATCTTCTGGATGTGACGGAGAAGGCCGGTAACTATATTCATTTGTTTATTATGACCAGTGAAAAGAATCACGAAATGACGGTCTCCTTCCTAAAGGAAAAGAACTATTTCGGATATGATGAAAACTATGTGACGTTTTTTATGCAGGATATGGCTCCGGCATCCGATTATAACGGAAAGGTGTATATGGAGGAAAAAGGGCTCATGTCTGCATCTCCGAACGGAAACGGCGGTTGGTTCTCGTCCATGAAGCGGGGCGGAGTGCTGGACATTGTACATAAGGCAGGTATTGAGTGGTTAAATATTTTTGCGGTGGACAATGTATTGCAACGTATCGCAGATCCGTGTTTTGTGGGTGCTACCGCAATCAACAACTGTGCCGTAGGTGCAAAGGTGATTAAAAAGGCTGCACCGGATGAGAAGGTAGGCGTAATGTGCTTAGAGGACGGAAGACCGTCTATCGTAGAGTATTACGAGCTGACTACAGAGATGATGGAAGCAAAGGATGCAACCGGGGAACCGGCTTATAATTACGGCGTTATTTTAAACTACTTATTCCGTGTGAATGATTTGGAGGAAATCGTCAGCAAGGAGATGCCGCTTCATATCGTAGAAAAGAAGATTCCGTATATGAACGAAGCCGGTGATACCGTGAAGCCGGAGGCTGTAAACGGGTATAAGTACGAGAGCCTGGTACTTGATATGATTCATATGCTTGACAGCTGCCTTGTGTTTGAAGTGGTACGCGAGAAGGAGTTTGCACCGATTAAGAACGCAACCGGTGTAGATTCCGTGGAAAGTGCAAGAGAACTGTTAAAGAAAAACGGCGTGGAATTGTAAAAGATTTGAATGTGTGAACTTCCCAAAAAGGAGAATGTATGGCAAAGCAGCATTGGAGGCCGGGGAATATGCTTTATCCGGTACCGGCGGTAATGGTAAGCTGCGGACGTGAAAATGAAAGACCGAACATTATCACCGTGGCATGGGCGGGGACTGTGTGCTCCGACCCTGCCATGTTGTCTATATCGGTGCGTCCGGAGCGGTATTCCTATGAAATTATTAAAGAAACCGGAGAGTTTGTGGTAAATCTGGTAACAAAGGATTTGGTCTTCGCAACGGACTATTGCGGCGTAAAATCCGGCAAGGACGTGGACAAGTATAAAGAGATGGGGCTTACTCCGCTTGCGTCTCAAAAGGTAACGGCACCGGGAATCGCGGAAAGTCCGGTAAACATTGAATGTAAGGTGGTACAGGAATTGGCGCTGGGAAGTCATACCATGTTCGTGGGAGAAGTGGTAAATGTGACGGTAGAAGATAAGTATCTGAATGAAACCGGTAAGTTTGAACTGAACAGTACGGGGTTGGTGAGCTATTCTCACGGAGAGTATTTTCTTTTAGGGGAAAAACTTGGAAAGTTTGGCTATTCTGTGCAAAAGAAAAAAGATAGGTTGCTAAAAAAATGACCTGGGGAAAAGTCTATAGAAAAAGCAGGTTTGGCTTGCGTTTTCTTGCGAAAATTGATATAATATGAGAAAAAGGCGTATTTTTGTGGAAATGTCAGACTTTTCGCCAGAAGGGGGACGTTATGAAAAAGAAGATAGCAGTGTTTGCCGGCGGATGGAGTTTTGAATATGTAAAAGAGGTTATGAGTGGGATTGCGGAGGTGGCCAAGGAAGAAAATATCGATATATTTGCTTTTGTTAATTATTCGTTGCGCTGGGAAAGTACTGCCCAATGTGAAGCGGAATATAATATATTTACTCTTCCGGACATGGACGATTTTGACGGAATTATCATATTGGGTAATTCCCTTAATCTAACTATGGAGACGGAGTATTTTAAGGAAAAACTGAAAAATGTTAAGTGTCCGGTTGTCAGTCTCGAATACGAGTTTGAAGGAGTTCCGTCTGTTTTTACCGATAACTATGCCGGAATGAGGGAATTGGTGGAACATCTTGTAGCGGAACACGGCGTCAAGGAAATTTTGTTTATCGGCGGACCGGAGGACCATGGAGACAGTGCGGAACGGTTGCGTGCGCTGCTTGATGTTGCCAGGGAAAAGGAAATTGATGTTCCGGAAGCTAATATCAGATACGGTGACTGGTCCATGAGACCGGCGATGGAATTGGCAGAAGCATGGATGGAAGAACATAAGAGATTGCCAGATGCAATTGTATGTGCAAATGATGTCATGGCGTTCGGGGTTGCAAACCGAATGGCGGAATTGGGATATCATGTTCCGCAGGATGTAATAGTAACGGGATATGATTGCCTGACACAGACCAGAGAATTCCATCCGGTTCTTGCGTCGGTAAGCCATGAATGGGGAAGTATGGGCAATAAGGCGATTCGTATGTTGCTGGATGGAATGCAGGGACAGAAATTGCAGAATATTTTGCTGAGTACGAAATTTGTTCCGAACGAGAGCTGTGGTTGCTGTGAGATAAAGGATACCCTGCATCAGGGAGAAGCATTTTTCAGATTAAAGGACAGCATTGTGCTGGATTCCCACTTCAGGAGCATTTATTTGTATGTTCGTAAAAACGAAACGATGGAGGAATTGTCCGACAGCCTTTCTACTTTGTTTGAACGCGAGCATGATATCGAAGGTGAGAATTTTATGCTTTGTCTTGATCCGGAGTTCTTTCATATCGAAGAAGGCGATGCCAATTTACGTAATGTAGGTTACAGCGAAGAATTTGCCGTGGTTGGAACCGTTAAGGACGGCAAGAAACAATCTCACAGAACGATGAAGAGGAAGGATGCGATTTTTGCGCTGGCGAAAGGAAAAGAAGCTTCGGGAGTTTATATTTATGTGCCTATGTACAGCGATGAAAAATCCTACGGATTTGCGGTTTTAACGGGAGATTTGGAGATTATCCATAATAATCGCCTTTATATTTGGACCAGACATATGAACCAGTACTTGGAGCAGGTGAGACGCAACATTATGATTATGGACCTGACCGAGCGACTGACGAATTTGTCAGTAATGGACACCCTGACCGGTGTATATAATCGAGCAGGCTGTGAGCGCATTGCATATCCGATGTTGGAGGACTGGAATGAAAAGGGCGGCCTGGGTGTTATTTTCCTTGTAGATATCGACAAAATGAAGACCATTAACGACGAAAGCGGCCATGCAAACGGTGATTTGGCGTTACGTACCGTAGCTTCCGTCTTGCGTGCGGAGATGCCGAGAGACTGGGTTGTGTCCAGATTCGGCGGAGATGAGTTTTTGGTAGGCGGACGAGTAATAGACGGAGAAATTGATATTGACGGAATTTGCAGAGCGGTAGAAGACCGTTTGGCAAAGGAAGTGCAAAAACGTAAAATTAAATTCCGTCTGACGGTGAGTGTCGGAGGTGTTCCGATTCGACCGGAAGACGAATTCGACATCGAAAAGTATTTACAGATGGCGGACGAAGCGATGTATCGTATGAAAGATAATCACCATAGAATAATTAAGGAAAAACAGTAAAGTCTGGAGAAAGAACGAAATGGGAAAGAATGTAGTGTTAAAAGAGTTGTATCGGGATTGTTTTCGCATCGGAGTAGCGTGTGAAAAGATAAACGAAAAATTTACTAACCACGAGATAGGTAACCCGGAAAAAGAAGCTTTGATGAAGAAGCACTTTAACAGTATGACCTTCGGAAATGAGTTAAAACCGGCGTATAATATGGGATTTTCCGCACCGGAAGCCACGGAAGAATATCTTCCGTTTGTGATTAACCCGCAGGCGAAGGGAATGCTTGACTGGGCGAAGGAAAACGGCATGCCGGTAAGAGGTCATGTCCTTGTATGGCACAGCCAGTGTCCGAAGGAAGTGTTCTGTAAAGGGTATGAGCCGGTAACCATTCCTACGGACCCGGAATTGTTAAAAGAGAAACCGATGTTGAAGTTTTTCGAAAAGCTGGATCCGGTGTGCTTTGTGGATCGTGAGACTATGTTAAAACGTCTCAGAAGTTATATATTCTCGGTAATGGAATATATGTACAGCAACGATTATGCGAGAACAATTTACGCGTGGGATGTTGTAAACGAGGCCATCGAGACGGCAGATAAGACCGAGTACGGACTTCGCAACAGTTATTGGTTCCAGGTTATCGGAGATGATTTTATTTACTGGGCATTTCGCTTTGCAAAGGATGCGGTGACGGAGACTTCCAAGAAGTATGCCGAAAAGTACGGAGTTTCTGCGGGAGATGAAGAAGGATTAAAGTCGATTCAGCCGAAGCTTGTATATAACGATTATAATGAATGGATGCCGGATAAAAAGGAAGCGATTATCGGTGTGCTTCAGAGAAGTACGGACGAGCACGGCAGTATCCTCGGAGAAGGTTTGATAGACGGTATCGGTATGCAGGGACATTTAAGCGATAATAACGATATCGGTGAATATATCACGGCGTTAGAAGAGTATGCGGCGCTTGTGGATGAAGTACATATTACGGAGCTTGATGTCAAATGCACCTGTCTTAATAAAAATCAGGAATATTATCAGGCGGTATTCTATAAAAAGTTTTTTGAAGCTTTGTTAAAGGCAAAGCGTGAAGGGGCAAATCTGACCGGTGTTACATTCTGGGGACTGACGGATGACAATTCCTGGATTCGTGGAGCAAATCCGCTTTTGTTCCACGGAGATTTGTCGGAGAAGCGTTCCTTTGAGGGTGTCGTTTATGCGGTAACCGGAGAGGCGTTAGGAGAGCCGGAGAAGATCGAAATTAATCTTTCCGACCGATTGTATGATTTTGAGACAGGGGAAGGAGCAGAAACTCTTAAGCCGGAGGATATGGGCTTTAAGATGCGCGGCTTCGGTGCGATTGAAATTCAGGAAAGAGTAGTACACAGCGGAAAAGCAGCCCTTGCTAACGAAAAGAGATTCGGTGACTGGTGCGGCATCAGTTTTGATGTATCCGATTTTATCGGTCAGACCGTTAAAGTCAGCGCATGGGTAAAGAGCCCGGCGCTTAAGATGACTCTCGGTCCGGACGGAGTTCCGCATGTGCCTGCTACGGTGGATACCACCTCCGGAGATTGGGTATTCTTAGAAGGAACTTTCAAAATTCCGAACGATGTACATTCCATGCTGATGAATTTCGGTACGGTAGAGGCAGAACCGGAGAAGAGCAGCCCAATGTATGTGGATGATGTAAAGGTAACGCTTGTGGGTCTTGAGGAGAGTTTTGAAGAGAAGACGAATATTGCGGCGATCCGCGGTGCGGGACATCTTCCGTTCTGTTATGTAACCGACAAGGAGTCCGTGGACGGCAAGAGCCATTCTTATTGTGTGACCCGTCAGGAGAAGGATGCGACCATTAAGTTAAATATTTCCTCTTACATCGGTATGACAGTGGATATTTCCTTGTATATTAAGACGAAGGATAAGAAGGTTACCGTCGGATTGGACGGAGCGGTACCGCAGCCGCTTGCAACGGTGGATACTTCCTCCGGCGAGTGGACCAAGGTGACGGCCCGTGCCGAGCTTCCGAAGGATTTGAATTCGGCGGAGGTTTATGTGGAGACCGACGGCAATGCGGAGTTCTTTGTGGATGATGTATTTGTTTGTCCGATAAGATAATGAGACAAATGAGGAACGGGGCGGCGCAGAAGGTGCTGCTCCGTTTTTTGACTCTATAGAAATATCAGAGAAGAGGTAAGAAAGATGATAGTAAGAGAGGTTGCTTCCGATAAAGAGTGGAGCAGGTTAGAACAGCTTTATACAGAAGCTTTTCCGGATAACGAACGGAAGCCGTTTTCCATGATACGGGAAAAGCATCGGGAGAAACAGACAGATGTATGGGTAATCGAAGAAGCGGGAGAGTTTTCGGGACTTGCCATTACCATGAACAGCGGGGATTTGGTACTTCTGGATTATTTCGCGATTTGTGCGGAAAAGCGTGGCAAGAGTTTGGGTGGTGCAAGCCTGAGAGTGTTGTTTGAGAAGTATAAAGGAAAGCGATTCTTTCTGGAAGTGGAAAGTCTTGCGGTTCCGGCAGACAATCAGGAAGAACGTCGCAGAAGAAAGCAGTTTTATTTAAATAACGGAATGAGAGAACTGGGAGTTTGCGCCCGACTGTTTGGTGTAGAGTTTGAGCTGCTGGGATATGAGTGTGAGGTAAGCTTTCAAGAGTATTTTGCTCTGTATGATGATATCTATGGGAGTTATGCAAGCCGGTTCCTGGAGGAAATGAGTTAGTTCTGCAAACGATACTGTGACTGAGATGGAAAACAGGAGAGAAAAACGAGGATATTACCTATGTTAAAATGGTGCAATATCCTCGTTTGGCTTAGTTAAAACTCTTCACCCAATTTACCAGCGAATCGTGATGGGTATTATTGAATACATCTTTTCGCATCTGTTCCGTGACAGGCCCCTTTTTCTCCATAATGGCAAGAATGGCTTCCTGAAGGCCGGCAATTTTCCCTTGTTCGAAGGCATTGCTGTCAAAGGTCGATGCTTCTTCCGGAATAGCTTCTTCCATGCTTTGTGATGAAGCAGAGGCTTCAGGGGCAGGTTTCGGCTCCGGATTGGTGATGAAGGCGGAGTCAAAGAACCAGTCGTCTTCCGTCGGTGCGGATTCTGTGTTGCACGACATCGGGGATTCGTTCGTGTAAGGCAGAGCATCGTCATCTTCTGTAACCGGTACCCAGATATCTCCGCTGTTTGCCTTTACATTGACGGTAATCCGGCCGTCGGTTACTGTAACAATTTCGCCGGACAGCGCCCCTTTGTATTGAGAGCAAGCTCCGCAAGGTACCGTCATCGTATAGTCATTGTCATCGTTGTTAACGGTAACAACGACGGTGGTGCCGTTATGGGTTCTGGAAAAGGCATATTGCCGATTGGTCAGTAGCAATTCTTTATAGTCGCCGTAGGAAAGGGCAGACATAGTCCGACGAATGTGTCCCAACGCTGCAAGCAGACGGGTACACGGATTTTCTGTAAGAGCCTTTCCGAAATCGGAAAGTGACAGTGCCGGACGCAGGGAATCGTCGGAGAACCGTTCCTTCTTTCCTTCGATACCGAATTCCGAGCCGTAATAAATCGACGGTATTCCTGGAAGCGTATACAACAAAATATGAACCGGTGTATAGTGAGCTTTGTCGGTAAGCTTTGTGTATATACGTTCTACGTCATGATTGTCCACGAAATTATAGAGTTTTAATCCATCCGGACGGTTACCGCCCATCTCATACAAGCGTTTTACTGTATGGGCAATTTCAAAATAATTGTGGTCGTTATGACCGGAGTAGAGTGCTTTGTGCAAATGATAATTGGTGACGGAATGAAGAGTGCCCTCATTCACCCAGCGGTTGTAGTCGCCGTGAATCACCTCACCCATCAGCCAGAATTCAGGCTTTATTTCGTTTGCAACGCGACGAAGCGCCTGCATATAGTCAAAATTCAGTACATCAGCAGCATCCAGACGGATGCCGTCAATATCGAACTCCGATACCCAGAATCGGATGACATCACAGATATAATCCCGTACTGCCGGATTTTGCTGGTTCAGCTTGGCAAGCAAATTGTAACCACCCCAGTTTTCATAGGAGAAACCGTCATTGTATTCGTTATTGCCCCAAAAGTTTACGTTGCAGTACCAGTCTTTATACGGGGAATTCTCTCGTTTTTGTTTGATGTCAAGGAAGGCAAAAAAATCTCTTCCGGTATGATTGAAAACACCGTCCAAAATGACACGGATTCCTTGCGTGTGGCATTCTTTTACAAAGCTTGTTAAATCTTCGTTGGTGCCCAGGCGGGAGTCCAGCTTTTTGTAGTCTGTAGTTTCGTAGCCGTGTCCCACGGACTCAAACAGAGGTCCGATGTAGAGCGCGTTGCAGCCAAGCTTTTTGATATGGGGAATCCAGGTCAGAAGTGTGTTTAAGCGGTGTACCGGTTCGTTGTAAGGGTTCTCTTTCGGTGCCCCGGTCAGTCCGAGTGGGTAGATATGATAAAATACGGCTTCGTCGTACCATGCCATTGTATGTACCTCCTAAAATAAGGGATCTTTATATCAGCAGCGATTGATGTCGTGCATATAGATTAGAATTAGTATTAGTATACCATAGGAGGAGTGAATATGCTATGTGAAAATTTGGGTAACTGATTTGGGCAAAGGAATGCAAATACTTTCTTACCACCAAAAACAGTTTAAAAACGTAAAAATCTTCTTGCTTTTTCGCGGAGATGTGGTAAAATAAAAAGGTATTTTTTGTAAAAAATTTTACAAAAGCTCTGGGAGGAACTATGGAAAAAGTAAAGGGTAAAAAGTCGGTATTGAATCGGTTCAAAAAAGTAGCGGTGGTGGTATATATTGCACTTCTGCTGGTCTTTTGTTGTGCGGGATACGAACTTTATTCTTTTTTCGGCAAAAATATTCGTGAAGAGCGGGGAAAATATGTTACAGAGTTGACAGAGACACTGGCTGAATTGGCGGAATTGTATGCCTCTTCCAGACGAGAGATGATACAGCTTACAGGTTCCTATATCGACGGAAGTGTATATGAAACATCGGAGGAGTTGATTGCTGCCTTAGAGGAACAGAACCACTACTTTGATATGGAAGAAAGCAAAGCCTATGCGGTAAGTGAAGACGGGACATATTACAAATCCGACGGAACCACCGGTATATGGGAGAATAAAGAGTATCTGATTGAGAATATCGAACAGGAACGTTTATGGATACGTTTTGTTCCGGGGGAAGACAAGAAGCATTTATTTTGTTGGATAAGGCTGGAAAATCCGATTTATGTAAAGGATGAAGACCGGAAGTTTGAATATTATACCGTGGTTATTGAAACCTCTCATTTGGAATATGCACTGGTGTCCAATTCTTATGCGGAAAAGTCCAGTGTATACATTCTCGGTAATGACGGAACCAGATTGTACCGTCAGAGTCAGATTTTTGATATTCCGCTGGAAGCGGATTACTTGAAGGAACTGGAGCGAAATGTAGAGCTCATCAGAGGTGACTGGGAAAAACTGAAGAAGGTAGTTTCCAGCGATAAGGGAATTTATTGTATGGAGATTTCCTATGAGGGAATCGATTATTTCCTGGCGACTTGTCCGGTGGCCAACATGCCGAACTGGAATCTGATGGTGGTGGTAGACAGCGATGTGGTAGTAGGCTCGGAATCCGGCATGGACGGCTATGCCGGTATGCTGATCTGGGTGTTGATATTAATTTTGGTAGGTTTTATATCCGTTACCGTAATTATGTTTGTATATTTAAAGAGCAGAGAAGGTCTTTCCAAGCAACAAAAGGAGAGTTCCCGATTGCTGGAACTGGCGGCAAAGGAAGCGAACCGTGCGAATCGTGCAAAAACGGAACTGATGGCTCATATTTCCCACGATATCCGTACCCCAATCGGCGGAGTTATGGGTATGACAAATATTGCCCGCAGAAGTATGGATGATAGGGAAAAGGTAGAAGACTGTCTGGACAAAATCGATGAGTCCTCTGCATATTTGCTTTCTTTGATTAATAAGGTATTGGATCTTTCGAAGATTGAAAGCGGAGAGTTTAAACTTGTGGAAGAACCGTTTTCCATTGAGGAACTCTTAAAAGAGTGTGTGGAAATGATGGAGGGCCAGATTAAGGAAAATAAGATTTGGTTCTATAAGAAATTTCCGCCGTTTGCCTATCCGGCGGTGTTGGGAGATCGTCTGCATGTACAGCAGATTCTGATGAATATTCTCGGAAATGCCATGAAATACACACCTGCCGGAGGTCAGGTGTCCTTCTTAGTCACGGAGCAACTGCGAGAGGATGGTAAAGTAGAGTTTTGTTTTACCGTACAGGATACCGGTATCGGTATGGATGCGGAATTTCTAAAACGAATTTATCAGCCGTACGCAAAAGCGGATGAAGATGTAGGAAAACGATATCACGGTACCGGTCTCGGTATGACCATCGCAAAGCAGTATATCGATGCCATGGGAGGAGCCATACAGGTAGAAAGCGAACCGGGAAAGGGAAGCCGGTTTGAAGTGCGGATTCCCTTTGCTATAGCGGAGGTACTTCCGGAGAAGGAAGATGCAGGAGTTAAAGTTACCAAGGCGTTTAACGGAATGAAAATTCTTGCGGTGGAGGATGTACCGATTAATCTGAAGATTACGGTGTTCCTTTTGGAAAACATGGGATTTACCGTGGATACCGCATTAAACGGAGTTGAAGCAGTAGATGCGTTTAAGCGTTCCAAAGAAGGCGAGTATGTTGCGATTCTCATGGATGTGATGATGCCGGAGATGGATGGTTTGGAAGCGACGGAAGTCATTCGTAAGTTAGACCGGGCGGATGCGGCAACCATACCGATTGTGGCAGCTACCGCCAGTGCCTTTGAGGACGACCGAGTGGCGATTTTTAATGCCGGAATGAACGGATATTTATTAAAGCCGCTCAATGATGAATCGGTGTATGCCGAAATGTTGAAACATATATTCCCGGAGGGGAGATAGGAAAGAAGGGGCGCTGCACGTATGTGCGCGCCCCTTTTTAAATTTGTTCAGGATTTAAGGATTCTTTAATAATTTGTCTGTTATGATTGGGTGCAGAACGAGGAAAGGGGTAGTAAGATGTACTTACGGATATTAAAAAGAGATTTAAAACGAAAGCGTACCATGAACGTGATTCTACTGTTGTTTATAACATTGGCATCCATGTTTGTGGCCAGTAGTGTGAACAACATTATCAGTGTGACCACGGCACTGGACGATTACTTTGAGATGGCGAATGCACCGGATTATTTGGGGGCTACCATGAATAAGGCAGAGAACGGAGAGATAGAGACGGTACTTGACGGTGCGGATTCGGTAGATGGCTATCGGACGGAACAGGTTATTTTTATGGCAAATACGATGGTGTCCAGTGATAATGAAGAGGCGGAGATTCTTAGGGGTACCATGTTGCTGCAGGGAGATACCGATTTGGCATTAAATTATTTTCTTTCGGATAACAGTATCTTGAAAGATGTGGCACCGGGTGAACTGTATATGACCGGTCATATGATGGAAAAACAAAAGTTGTCCGTGGGTGACCGGGTGACGATAACGATAGAAGGCGTGAGCAGGGAGTTTTGGATTGCCGGCAGTATCAATGATGCGGTGATGGGATCGAACGCGCTGTCCATAACCCGTTATATTGTGGATGAAGAAGACTATGGATTCTTTTTTGAGGAAGAAGAAATTGCCTCTATGTACGGCGGTAAAATCTGCTATATCGAAACGGTGGATATTGATGCCATGCTTACGGAACTGGGAGAGGCTGGGGGAAGCTTTATGTTTTCCATGGACCGGGCATATATGCGGTTTTGCTATATCTTTGATATGATTGTCACCGGTATTTTGTTGGCGGTCAGCGTGATACTTATTGTGATTTCTTTTGTGGTACTTCGGTTTACCATTACCTTTACTCTGGCAGAGGAGTTCAGAGAAATCGGCGTAATGAAAGCCATAGGAATCAAAAATCGAAAGATTCGGGGATTGTATCTTGTAAAGTATGCAATTTTGGCAGTGATAGGCGCTGTTATCGGGTTGGTGTTTAGTTACCCGTTTAGTACGATGCTTATGAAGGTATCTTCAAAGTCGGTGATACTAACGGGAGAAAATGCTTATGGAGTGAACATACTTTGTAGTATGGCGGTGGTAGCAGTAATTTTGCTTTTCTCTTACAGTTGTACGAGAAAAGTAACAGGATATACACCGGTGGATGCCATCCGGAACGGGCAGACGGGAGAACGGTTCCGGAAAAAGAGTTTGATGAGTTTGGCAAAATCGAAACTGGGAACGACCGGCTTTTTAGCAATGAATGATATTGTCAGCAGTCCGAAGCGCTACAGCATTGTGACCTTGACCTTTACGCTGTGTTTATGTATTACGTTAATGCTGTCCGCAACGGCAAGTACGTTAAAAAGCGACAAGCTGTTGCCTGCCTTTGATATGGTGGAATGTCACGCCATGGTTGGTATCAACGGTGGAGATGTAATGACCTTTATGACGGAGGACGGGCGTACAGTACTAAAAGACTATCTGGCGGAGATGGAAGAAACACTTTCTGAACACGGAATGCCGGCTGCCTGTGTGCAGGATTTGATGATACCGCTTACAGTAAGGAACGGAGAGAAAGAGAGTCAGATGCAATGTTTTCAGGCAACGGGAGCAAAGATAGATCAATTTTCCCGGATTGAAGGAACCGCACCGGAGGCACCGGGAGAGATTGCCATGACAAGACTGGCGGCGGAGTCCATAGGCGCGGATATCGGGGACACGATAGTGATTGTCAGCATGGAAGGGGAACGGGAGTATCTTATTACCGCACTGTATCAAACCATGAATAATCGCGGGCATGGAGTGCGTTTCCATGAGGATGAAGAGATAAATTATATTCAGGTGTCGGGTGGAATGTCCGGGCAGATTATTTTCACCGATAATCTGGATAAGAAAGAGGTTAAGGAGAGGGTAGAGGAAATCAACACGTTTTTTGATGAGTACGGTGAAGTAATCAGTACCGGTCAATGGGTGAAGGAAACGGTAGGCGTAGCAGATGCGATGAATGCCATAAAGGGACTGATGACGGGCTTAACCATCGTATTGGTAGCATTGGTGACTGTACTGCTGGAACGTTCCTTTATTGCAAAGGAGACGAGAGAAATCGCACTCATGAAAGCGATGGGATTAAAAAACGGAAAGATTTACGGTTATCATGTAACCCGTTTTGCTCTTGTGGGAGTGGTGGCAGTGCTTTTTGCCGAACTTCTGTTACGACCGTTTTTACGGCTTTGCATTGACCCGATTTTTAAGATGATGGGAATGGAAGTGGCAGTGGATTATGCCATAAATCCGATAGAGGTTTATGTCGTGTTACCGCTTGTTGTTCTGGGAACTACGATGGTAACGGCATTTTTGACTGTGCTGTATACCAAAAAGATTAAGGCTGCCGATGTGGCCGGATTGGAATAGAGAAAGGGGATTTGATATGAGAACTGTGTTGGAAGCAAAGAATCTTTGTAAGACCTATATTGTAAATAAGCGACAGAATAATGTTTTAAAAAATGTGAATCTGACTGTGGAAGAAGGAGAAATGGTGGCGGTGATGGGACCGTCCGGCTCCGGTAAGTCCACACTTTTGTACACCGTATCCGGGATGGACCGCATGACGGCGGGGGAGGTGCTGTTTGACGGTAAAAGTATCGGAGCGTTAAACGATAAGGAATTGGCAGAGCTTCGTCTGGATGAAATGGGCTTTATTTTCCAGCAGATGTATATGCTTAAGAATTTGACGGTGTTAGACAACATTATTCTTCCGGCCTGCCAGTCAAAGAAGCTGGAAGAAAGCCGCAAGGAAACCGTAGCAAGAGGGCAGGAACTGATGCGGAAGCTTGGGATTATTGAGGTGGCGGACAATGATATTAATGAGGTGTCCGGCGGGCAGTTGCAGAGAGCCTGTATTTGCAGAAGTATGATCAATAAGCCAAGGATGATTTTTGCGGACGAGCCGACCGGAGCCTTAAACCGTACCTCTTCCGATGAAGTGATGGAGGAATTGATAAAGTTAAACGGCGAAGGGACCACCGTGATGCTGGTAACCCATGACGTAAAGGTGGCAGCACGGTGTACGAGAGTTCTTTATATCGTTGACGGAACCATCAAGGGAGAGTATAATTTAAACAGAATGAAGCAGGCTTCCGAATTAAGAGAGAGGGAGCGTAGCTTAAACAACTGGCTTATGGAGATGGGCTGGTAACGGAGGTTACATGATTGATATTTTAATTGTGGAAGACAATAAAGAGCTGGCGGATTTGCTGTGTGATTTTCTGAGAGCGGAGAACTATACGGTATCTGTAGCGGAAAGCGGAGAGAAGGCCTTGTTGCTGTACCAACGGTACGGCGCAAGGCTTCTTGTGCTGGATATTATGTTGCCGGGGATGGATGGCTTTGCGGTCTGCGCAAAAGTCAGAGAAGAGAGCAATACGCCGATTATGATTGTCAGCGCAAAAACGGAGAAGGATGATAAGCTCACCGGACTTATGGCAGGCGCGGATGATTATATCGAAAAGCCGTATGATATTGACATTATGTTGGCAAAAATCGCCGGGATTTTTAAACGTCGTTACGCTCTGGATGAGGTGGTAAACGGTGACCTGCGTCTGAATAAGGCCAGTCGGACGGTGCATAAAGGGGAACAGGAAATTTCTGTGACGGCGAAGGAGTTTGAACTGCTGTTGTGCCTGGTGGAGAACCAGGGAAAGGTACTGAATAAAGACTGGTTGTTCCGGGAAATCTGGGGCAGTGACAGTTTTTCGGAACAGCAGACACTGACGGTACATATCAAGTGGCTACGTGAGAAAATCGAAGAAGACCCGAAGCATCCGACCCGGATACAGACGGCTTGGGGAGTGGGGTATAAGTTCGTATGAAGAAGTTAAACCGATTGTGTATTGTTGTAGTTCTTTGTATGGTAGCAGTGATTGCGGTTGCAAACTGTTTTATATTGTTCGGACAGAAGGAAGGGGGCGGACGGCCTTACCGGGTAGAAATCAGCCGTTTGGTGAGGCAAATGGAGGAGTACTCCGAGATTCCTGATTTGTCGGATTGTGCTTATGTGACCGCCATTGTGCCGGATACCGGGGAAGGTACGTCTTTTTTTGAGGGAAACAGCGACTATGTAATCCGGGAAATCGACGGAGTGCGGTACCGGTTTGAATATTCCGCAAAGGCAAAGAGTATTACGTCCGGGCTGTTTTGGGCGGTAAACGGAGCACTGGCGCTTATGAGTCTGCTGATGCTTTTTGTGCTTTTATATGTGAGACAAAAGGTATTACGGCCTTTTACGAAGATGGAGAATGTGCCTTATGAACTTTCCAGAGGGAATTTGACGATGCCTCTAACGGAAAATAAAGCCAGGTTTTTCGGGCGGTTTGTATGGGGAGTAAATCTGCTCCGGGAAAATATGGAACAGCAAAAGGAGCGGGAGCTTTCCCTGCAAAAGGAGAAAAAGACGCTGTTGTTATCCCTTTCCCATGATATCAAAACGCCGCTTTCTGCAATAAAGCTATATGCAAAGGCATTGGAAAAGGGGCTTTACGCAGAGAGGGCAAAGCAGGAGGAGATTGCAGAAAGTATTAATGCAAAAGCGGATGAGATTGAGGGCTTTGTGTCGGAGATTATACGGGCCTCCAGTGAGGATTTCTTAAGTTTTGAGTTACATATGGGAGAGTTTTATTTGTCGGAACTTTTGAGTGAAATCGGCATGTACTACGGGGACAAACTGTCGTTGATTAAGACAGAGTTCTCAATGGGGACGTATTCGGATTGCCTGCTGATGGGGGATAAGGATCGGGCAGTGGAGGTACTCCAGAATTTGATGGAAAATGCCATAAAGTACGGAAACGGAGAAGAGATAAGTATTGCGGTGACAGAAGAGGATAACTGTACACTGGTTTCCGTACGAAACGGCGGATGTACTTTGGCGGAAAACGAATTGTCTCACATTTTTGAAAGTTTTTGGCGCGGTTCCAACGCGGAGAACAAGAAAGGAAGCGGTTTGGGACTATATATCTGTCGCCAGCTCATGCGAAGGATGGGCGGCGAAATTTTTGCGGAAATGCACGGAGACGAAATGTGTGTGACTGTGGTTTTCCCGGAGGCATAAGAAGATTTCCGGAAGAAAGATGTACCGGTTAATTCATAAAATAGACATAAAACTGTGGTATGCTGATAGAAACAGTAAGGGAAGGAGCGGTGTAAATGCGAAAGAGAATCAGGGGAAACATGAAACGGATTTGTTTGCTTGCGATTTTAACATTAGTTGTTTCTGTGACGGGAGCCTGCGGAAAGACAGAGCCGGTCGGAATAGAAAAGGCCTACATTAATGATGCCGGAGAGCTGGTACTTTCTTATACCGACGGCACGAATCAGAACCTCGGCGTGGTCGTAGGGGAAGACGGCAAGGACGGTGAGGACGGTAAAGACGGTGAGAACGGCGCCGATGGAAAAGACGGCATGGACGGTGCCGATGGAGCAGACGGACAGGACGGTAGCATTACGATAGTGAATAAGGGAAGTAATATCGCATATGCCACTTCCAGAGGCTTGCAGAGTGCGGTGAGTATCGTATGTAATTTCACGCCGAAGCAGACGGATTGGTATACCGGGAAAGTGAAAGAAGATTATGCCTCTTCCGGGTCCGGCGTGATTTACCGGCTCGACAAGACGAAAGGCGATGCCTTTATTATTACGAATCATCACGTGGTGTATGACAAAGACTGTGATTCTTATAACGGAATCAGCCGTGATATTTCCGTGTATCTGTACGGCAGCGAAATTGCCGACCAGAAGATGACGGCGGAGTATGTAGGCGGGTCTGCCTATTATGATATTGCAGTATTACATATCAAGAACAGCGAATTGTTGCGTAAATCGGCGGCAGTGGCAGTGACGGTGGCCGATTCGGATAAGGTGGTGGTAGGAGAAGCGGCCATTGCCATCGGAAATGCAAAGGGCGGTGGAACTTCCGCATCCTACGGTGTGGTAAGTGTGGACTCGGAACATATCTCTTTGACCGATTCTGCCACCGGTCAGGCCCAGTCATTCCGTGTCATCCGTGTGGACACGCCGGTAAATCCGGGAAATTCCGGCGGAGGACTTTATAACGAGTCCGGAGAATTGATGGGAATCGTGAATGCGAAAATTATTGATAATACGGTGGAAAATATAGGATATGCGATTCCTGCGAAGGTGGCAACCTATGTGACGGATAATTTGATAGACCATTGTTTCGGAACCTCCTGTGAAAGTGTACAGCGTGGCATGTTGGGAGTAACGGTACAGACCGTAGAGTCTTATATGAAAACAGAACCGGATACCGGGCATGTGTATTTGTGCGAAACTATAAAAGTGGTCGAAGTATCGAATACCAGTCTGGTAAAAGGCAAGATTCAGGCGGGGGATATTTTAAAGTCGATTTCTTTCGGAGGAGAGAGCTTGGAAATTACCCGTCAGTATCATATTGTGGATGCAATGTTACAGGCGAGAGTAGGAGACGAGATTACCGTCGGAGTACTCCGGGACGGTAAAGAGGTTCTTGTAAAGGTAACGATGACGAAGGAGCATATTTCGGAGTATTAAGCAGCTGCTTTGCGGACTTGTCCGAAGTAAGGAAAATTTCTACTTGACAAATTTTTTCGAACTCGTTATAATCGGGTCATAAGCTATGAAAAGAACAAGTAGTTGGAAGGGAAACCTACAGAAAGTTGCCGGTTGATGAGAGGCGCAGGGGAAGCTTGTAACGAATACGTCTTGGAGCTTCGCACCAAAAGCTTTTGCAAGTAGGCTGCGACGGAGGTGAGATTTAGATCTCGGCACACGTTATCGTGCGGGAGTATAGTAGAACGAGAACGGTTCTTTGTACTTGGTGAGGCAGTCGGCGTGAGCCGGGTGTGAAAAAAGGTGGTAACACGAGAGATTATACCCTCGTCCTTTGCATAAAGGGCGGGGGTTTTTATATTTGCGTGCAGACAAAGTGAGCATACGAGCAAACTGCGTGAGCTTGCTCACAGGCAGTTGCACAGTCATGCGAGCGCGCCCACGACCGAGCGACTGTGTCGCGAGGTGTGGAAAGGTGCGAAGCACCGGATGCACGAAAAAAATAAACAACAGACAGGAGGATGCAACAATGACAATTTTTGACGAACTGAAAGCCAGAGGTTTACTGGCACAGTTGACCGATGAAGAAGAGATTAAAGAACTGATTAACAACGGTAAGGCAACCTTTTATATCGGTTTTGATCCGACCGCGGACAGTCTTCATGTGGGTCACTTTATGGCGCTTTGTCTCATGAAGCGTTTGCAGATGGCAGGCAATAAGCCGATTGCTTTAATCGGCGGAGGTACCGCCATGATCGGTGACCCGTCCGGTCGTACCGATATGCGCCAGATGATGACGAAGGAGACCATTAATCACAACGTAGAGTGCTTTAAGAAGCAGATGAGCCGTTTCGTAGATTTCTCCGAAGGCAAGGCGCTCCTTGTAAACAACGCGGACTGGCTTCTTGATTTAAACTACGTGGAAGTGCTTCGTGACATCGGACCGCACTTTTCCGTTAACCGTATGTTGACCGCAGAGTGTTACAAGCAGCGTATGGAAAAGGGCCTGAGCTTCCTTGAGTTTAATTATATGATTATGCAGAGTTACGACTTCTTAGCATTATACCAGAAGTACGGCTGTAACATGCAGTTCGGCGGCGACGACCAGTGGTCCAACATGCTGGGCGGTACGGAGCTTATTCGCAGAAAGTTAGGTAAGGATGCATATGCAATGACCATTACCCTGCTTCTGAACTCCGAGGGCAAGAAGATGGGTAAGACCCAGAAGGGTGCGGTATGGCTTGACGCTGAGAAGACCTCTCCGTTCGAGTTCTACCAGTACTGGAGAAACGTTGCGGATGCGGACGTATTAAAGTGCATTAAGATGCTGACATTCCTTCCGCTTGAAGAAATTGAGAAGATGGAAGGTTGGGAAGGCAGCCAGTTAAATACCGCAAAGGAAATCCTTGCATTCGAGCTTACAAAGCTGGTTCACGGCGAAGAAGAGGCTACTAAGGCACAGGAGAGTGCAAAGGCGTTGTTTGCAGGCGGCGGCAGCTTAGAAAATATGCCGACGGCAGAGTTGACCTCTGAGGATTTCACTGACGGCAAGATTGACTTGATCGGTGTGCTTGTAAAGGCAGGTCTCAATCCGAGCCGCTCCGAGGCAAGACGTGCCATTGAGCAGGGCGGTGTCACCGTAAACGATGAAAAGATTACGGACATCAAGAAGGAGTTCACTGCAGAAGACTTCGGCGAGGGCATGATTGTACGCCGCGGTAAGAAGAACTACAAGAAGGTTGTTGTAAAGTAAATAAAAGTAAGAGGCAGGGCCGTCGCATGTGGGAGCATGGGACGGCCCAATTTTTTGTTTTGGTGTGATTTTACCGTTGAGTCTGTTCTTTTGCATTCCTTTTTGCAAGTCGCAACGCTCCGTCAAACTTCCTCCAATCGGTTCTAAACGTCTCTCGGGAGCAACCTCGAGACTTAGAACCGCTAGGAGGCGATTTCGACTGCGCTAAAGGCGCGACCCTTCGGGAAAAGCAAAAAGTGAATTTAAAAGGACAGGCTCAACTGGTTAAGTACAAATGGTGTAAAAATTGGGCCTGTGTAACATTGCTACATTATGCGACGGCCCTTGTTACTTCGAAGAGAGATGGCATTACTTGTGTTGAATGTTAGGTCAATGTATGGTATGATTTATGAGTAAAAATTGATAGGAAAGGAGTTCACAATCATGGAAAATAGACACACAGCACCGCGACTGACAACCCTGTGTTATGCGGAAAAAGAAGACGCCTATTTGATGCTTCACCGGGTGAAGAAGGTAAACGACGTGAATAAGGATAAGTGGATCGGTATCGGCGGGCATTTTGAGGCAGGAGAGAGCCCGGAGGAGTGCATCCGCAGGGAGGCGCTTGAGGAGACGGGGCTGACCTTAAAGAAGCTTTGTTTTCGGGGCATTGTGACCTTTTGCTTCAGAGAGTCTGCGAATGCGTACGATGGTGAGTCTTGGGATGACTGGGAGTATATGTGTCTGTTTACCGCGACAGTAGATGATGAGGAACTTTCCGAATGTAATGAGGGCGATTTGGAATGGGTGAAAAAGGACCGAATCGAGGAACTGAATCTTTGGGAAGGAGACAAGGTATTTTTTCGGTTGCTTTCCGAAGGGGTGCCGTTTTTCTCACTGAAGCTTTGTTATCACGGGGACCGGCTGATGCGAGCGGAGTTAAACGGAGAAGAAATGAAAGAGTAGGAAAGGGAGAAGGGACAAATGAAGAAAAAGGCAAAGTATATGATTGTGGGATTGGTAGGCTTGGGACTGGTGATGTTTGGTTTGGTAAAAGGAATTCCGGCCTATAAAAAACATGTATTGACAGAACACTTGGAGGCGGAAATCAGTCAGTCTGTCGGTAGTGCGATTGAATGCTATAACGCTTATATTGCAAGTGAAGATGCATATCATGCGCAGTTGCTTGCAGGGGAGTTACATCATCTTGCAAGGTTGATGTCACAATTGGAGAATGTACAGGGAGAATACGGTTTTGACGGCAGTACGGAGCTTCGGTGGGCCAAAGAAGCAGTGCTTTTGCGGGGCATAGAGGCAGAAAAGAAAGAGTATCTGTTAAAAGGGTTGAAGGCATTGGAGGAAAGTGTGGAGAGCGACGGGCACGGATGGTTCTTGCAGTTTTATAATGTGAATATGTTGTAACGGGCGGAAGACGATTATGAATGCATGAGGAAAAGGCAACATGGTGAAATAGAATAAGTGAGGACGAGAAGTCAGAAAGGTTTTGGAGATAATCCGAAAACCTTTCTTTTTTTTATTTCCCCCTTGACAAAACAAAAATCGAGTGCTATTATGATGATATCAAAAGGATATCACATAAATATCTAAAGCAAGGAGGAGTATAGACATGGAACATAAGATTAGTGTTGTGGAAGAGAAGGCGGCAAAGGTAAAGTCCGGTGGCTTGTATTTGTTACTTAACCTGCTCGGATGGGTTGCGGACATTGCGGCGTTTGTATTCGGCATTATTTTCTTGGCGGTGGGTGCTGATGGCGGAGCCGGATTGGTTGGTCTGGGAGTGACATTGTTGGTAGTAAGTATTCTGGGATTAATAGGTATGATTATATTTACCTGCGGTTTTCACATTATCCAGCCGAATCAGGCGATGGTATTTACCTTGTTCGGTAAATATTACGGTACCGTAAAGGAGCCGGGTTTTTATTATGTGAATCCGTTTTGCAGTGCGGTGGCTCCGGCAAAGGTAAACGGCAACAGTCCAACAACAACCGCGGTGAATGTGGCAACGGGAGTTCCGGCTGCCGGTGTGGCGGTGAGTATGCCGAGCAAGAAGATTTCTCTTCGTACCAGAACCTTAAATAACGATCGTCAGAAGGTAAACGATGTGCTTGGTAACCCGATCATTATCGGAGCAAATGTTATCTGGAAGGTAGCAGACCCGACGGCAGCGGTATTTAATGTGGAGAATTTCGAACAGTTTCTTTCTACCCAGTGTGATTCCGTCATCCGTAATATTGCAAGACTTTATCCGTACGATACCATGGAGGAGGACTCTGCGGAAAAGACCTTACGCGGAAGCAGTAACGAAATAGCGGAGCAGATGGAACAGGAACTGCAGACCAGAGTTGCGGACGGCGGTCTTGAGATTATCGATGTGCGTATTACCCACCTTGCATACTCCGAGGAAATTGCGGCAGCCATGCTTCAGCGTCAGCAGGCAGAGGCCATTATCGCAGCCCGTCAGAAGATTGTGGAAGGCGCTGTCAGTATGGTAAAGATGGCCATCGATCAGCTCGGAGAGGAAGAAATCGTAGTGCTGGATGAGGAGAGAAAGGCAGCCATGGTAAGCAATCTTCTCGTAGTTCTTTGCGGCAACAAGGATGCCCAGCCGATTGTAAACAGCGGCTCCATTTATTAATCCATGAGTGAAACGATGCTTACGCCGGAGGAAAGGGAAGAGGCGTTACAAAAACGTTTAGCGCACCTTGCCGCCATGGAAGCAGAGGTGCGACAAAAGGAAAAAGCGTTAAAGGAGAAGGAAAAGGCGAAAAAGCAAGTGCCGCTAAGACTTTCCGCAGCGCTGTGGGAGGAGCTTGCTGCCTGGGCGGAAGAGGATTTTCGTTCCATTAACGGGCAGATTGAGTATTTGCTGGCGGAATGTGTCAGAAAAAGAAAAAAAGATAAGTAATCGGTTCGGCGCACTGTTGTAATGAAAGCACTTGCAACAGTGCGTTTTTTTATACATGAAAGATGCAAATATCTGCAAATTTTATCAGAAGAACGGATTTTGGAGAAGAAAAGGATGAGAATATATAAAAAATATGGACAAATTTGTTGAAATGTGATATGATATAAGATGGTAAAAAGGAAATTGTGCTCACCGGAGGGGACAGGTATGGCAGAATTATTACTTACGGATTTGATTGATATTGAATTATTACAGAAGATTCAGGATGAGTTTTCTAAATATACAGGAATGGCGGCGTTGACGACGGATGCGGACGGTAAGCCGGTTACAAAGGGCAGTGCCTTTACGGATTTTTGCATGAAGTATACCAGACAGTCGGAAATGGGTTACCAACGTTGTGTGGAAAGCGACAAGAATGCGGCGGTGAGGGCGTTGGAAAGCGGAGAACCGGTAGTGTACGTCTGCCATGCGGGTCTGGCGGACTTTGCCTCTCCGATTATGATGGGAGACAAGCTGTTGGGATGCTTTTTGGGCGGACAGGTGCGGATTTCTTCCAAGATTGACGAAGAAGCATTGAAGGAAACTGCAAAAGAGCTGGGGATTGAATACGAAAGCTATTATCATGCCATGGAGAATACAAACACCATCGGAAAAAAAGAGCTGAAAAAGTCTGCGAAGTTTTTGGGAATTGTGGCGAATGTATTGTCGGAGATGGCTTATCAGAATTACATGGCAATCGATAAATACCGTAATTTGGAGCGTGCGGCACGTTCCCAGTCTCATTTTTTGATGGATTTGAGTTCGGATTTGCATGAGAATATGAGTGAATGGATTGAGGCATTGCGCGAGGTGGTAAAGAACGGAAGCGTGGAATCGGTTATGGATGTCATTGATACAATGCTAACCAACGGAACCACAACCTACTCCATTATCGGCGATATTGTGGATTATATGAAATTTTCGGACGGTAATGTGGCACTTTACGAGGCAGTATATTCGATTCGCGAAGTAGTCCAGGCTGTCGTGGACCTGGAAGAAGAGGAAGCGAAGGCAAAGAATGTGAAACTTTCCTACCGGATTGCGGAGGATGTACCGGACTATTTATTAGGCGACAGCGGACGTATCGGGCAGATGTTGGCAAAGCTGGTGTCCAATGCGGTTACATTTAAGAAGGATTGCATGAAGGAGGCGGAGATTGAGATTCTTGTGTCCGGCAGAAAAGAGTCTTATGCCCATGTGCTGGAAATACAGATATGCGACAGAGGAAAAGTGTTTTCGGAAAGTACGTTGAAGGTGTTTAATGATTACTTCTCCCGAGGTATTTTGCGTTATAAAGAGAGGGAGGAGAGCGAGGATTTCTCCCTGTCTATTGTGGATTTGTTTGTACGCCAGATGCAGGGAAGGATTTCGGTTACCAGTAAGGAATCGGAAGGAACCGTGTTTTTAGTTGAGTTGCCACAGTTGGAAGTTACTGAAAGTTAAGGAGAACGACAGGATGAGACATAATGATTCTTATGCAAAAGTAGTGAATGAGTTTATGGAAAAACTGAAAGCTACCGAGAGTTTGGTTTCACCGGAAAATACGGAGGCTTTGGACAATTTGCGCGAAATGCGACAAATGGCAGACAAGCTGAGTTTCCGGGCAGATTCCATAGATGTGTTCAGTTTAAATTATTTCTTTAAATACATTGATGATATGATTGCATCCGGTGAAATCGTAAATTATGTCGCATGCCGGTTTGACATGAAACGTTTTTCGGTTGTGAACCATCAGTTCGGACGAGATACCGGAACTAAGATTTTAAATAAATTTATTGTAAAACTTCAAAGAGGGTTGGGGGAAGACGGTTGCGTGTGCCGTATACAGGGTGACACGTTTACAATACTGTTTCGAAAAGAGCGTCTTTCCTACGTGACGAATTATCTGGTGGGAACACAAATTGAAGTTGTATTTAAGGAGAAGAAAAAGGCAGTGCTCAGTGCTTGTGCCGGGTATTATGAAATTACGGAGCAAAAGACCGGAGAGGAGATTATGGACCGTATCGGCATGGCTTGGAATATAGCGAAGCATGTACAGAGAGTGCCGTATGTGTTTTTTGACGAAACACTGATGCAGTCGGTAGAAAACGAGAAATGGGTAGAGAGTGTATTTGACGAGGCGTTAAAAAACGAAGAGTTTATGGTTTTCTACCAGCCGAAAGTAATGTTAAAGAATTACCGGTTGAACGGTGCGGAAGCGCTTTGTCGCTGGAAGCATGACGGGGAGATGATTTTGCCGTATCGGTTTATTCCGGTACTGGAACAGAGCCATCTGATTTGCGATTTGGACTTTTATGTTCTGGAGCGCGTATGCCGTGATTTGGGACGTTGGCAGTCGGAAGGGAAAACGCTGGTACGGGTGTCCGTCAATTTGTCCAGAGTACATTTGGGGGATATGAATCTGGTAGAACACGTGGTAGAGATTGTAGACCGGTATCATGTGCCGCATGAGTTTATTGAACTGGAACTGACGGAGACAACCACGGATGTGGACTTCCGGGAATTAAAGCAGATTGTAATTGCCTTCCGTACGTTGGGGTTCAGCGTTGCGGTGGATGATTTCGGCGTGGGATATTCTTCGTTGAATCTGATTCGTGAGATGCCGTGGAAGGTATTAAAGATTGATAAGAGCTTTTTACCGGACGGAAGTGAAGAGGAGGACGAAGATAATCAGAAAAAGGTTATGTTGAAGCATATCATCGGAATGGCGCAGAATCTTGGTTTGGAGTGTATCGCGGAAGGCGTGGAAACGACGGAGCAGGTAACTATCTTAAAAGAAAACAATTGTTACCATGCCCAGGGATATTTGTTTGATAAACCGCTCCCTGTGGAAGAGTTTGAGGAACGCCTGACTAAGTTGGCGTAGACAGACCACGGAGAGTGTGTTACAATACGGGAGACAGAAGACTGCGGATGCAGTTGGTTGGAAACGAGGGAATATTATGAAGCTTTGTTCGATTTGCGATAAAAAAATAGAAGGTACCTGGTGTAAAAATTGTCACCGGTTTGTTAAAACCTACAACATCTCGGAGGGAATTCATTTTAATGAGTCCCACAATCCGAGAAACGATGCGAATTGTACTTATCATACCGGAGGAAATGCGCAAAGAAGCACGGCTCGTACAGGCAGTACCGGTACAACTGCCACAAGGCAGACCTATACACAGACGACAACGAGAACGCAGACTACAGCGGGAACACAGTCAACCGCAGGTACGAAAAGTACCGGAAACGGCAAGAAGAAAGGAAAAGGAAAGCTTGCGGTAATACTGATTGTGTTATATGTTATTTTTAATCTTATTGGGGCACTTGTTCCTACGATTACCAATTGTGTCGGTGCTATATCGGAGGAGTTTAAGGAAGGCTTCAACGAAGAGCACGAAGCGGACGATCCGTTTGCCGAGACTCCGGCGCAAAAGGACCCGGAAGAGGAAGAGAATGAAGGACCGGCGTACGAAGAAAAACTGGCGGCTTTGGAGAAGTTGGTGCCGACGGATGAGTACGCGGAGGATGATTATACGTTCCTGTATTATGACCCGAGGGATGTTGTAAACTTAGGATTTGCCTGTGATGAGGCACATTATGACATGAAGGTACCGGAGTTCGAAGAATGGCTTTCGGAGAATTGGTTGGATTCCTATGAAATCGAAGAGGGAATTTCCGAATATCAGAATTATCTTTACGAGGACGGAATAGGGACCTGGATAAGCTTTTCTTTGTACCGCGATTATTATGCCGGTGATGATTTTGCGGTACGTGTCGGTTACGATACGGCAACCCAGCAACTGCATATGCTCAGCTTTGTTGCAATGGAAGATGTGGACGAAACAGCATTGTACTATTCTGCTTTGAAGAAATTTGATCCGGATACGGATTGGACCCAGAAGTTTTTTAAAGAAAATCTGAAGAAGGCGTTGGAAGAAAGTGAGTATGCTAAGGTGTATACTTCCGATGCGATAATGATTGATGCCCAGGTTTATGAAGACTACTATTCTATTACTTTCTATCCGGCTACATATGAATATTAATTGAGCGAAGGAAGAGGCATATTGGATGCCTCTTCTGTAATTTGGAGGGTGTATGAAACTTTGTACCGTGTGTGACAGGGAGCTAAAGGGACGTTGGTGTAAGAATTGCCGGCGTTTTGTAAAGAGCTATGAGAGTAATGCTTCGATATATGAGAAGGAAGTACAACAAAAGGCAGGAGAGGCAGACGTACGGTCTTTGGATGATAGAACTCAAAAGACCGCAGAAGGGAAAAAGAAGAAAAAGGCCGCATTTTTCGGCGTCGGTTTGTCGGCTCTTCTTGCCGGCGCCGGACCTTTTTTGTCGGATTTTATAGACGGAATTCAGATTGTTTCGGACAGGATGAAAGCGGAGGAAGAGGCGAACAGGCGATATTTTGAAGAGGAAGTGATGCTTTCCGACGAAGAGCTGGAGTTTCACAGAAATCGTTTTGACAGAAAACTGGCGATACAAAAGCTTACTCCTGCGGATCGTGTGCTCGAGAGAAATCACACAGTGTTTTATTATCATCCGGAGGATATAAAAGAACTGGGATATTTCTGTGACGAACCCCATGCCGACTTGTGTCTAACGACGTTTGAACAGTGGCTTTCGGAGCAATGGAAGGCGGTGTATGAAGTTACGGAGGATAGTTCCGTGTACAGTAATCTTTGCTCTGCGGAAGGAGAGACGATATATTTTCGTTTCGCCACATATCGGGACTATCGAGGTGCGGGAGACTTTTCCGTGCGAGTTGATTTTGATACGGCAACGGAACAGCTTCATTGCGTTGAATTTAAAACAAAGGGAGAAACGCCGGATATACTTCTTTGCCATAATATGTTAAGAAAATTTGATTCATTGACAAGATTTACGGTGGAGGATTTCGAGGTTGCGTTGAAGGAAGCGTTAAACAGAGGAGAGTACGCAACCTTATATGAGTCGAAAAGTGCCAGGGTGGTCTTTGTTACCAATAATGAGGGATATGCGGTGATGTTTTACCCTGTGAAGAAGGAATGGTGACAAGCCGAAACAGAAAATGTAAGCGTGTGTTATGAGGGAGGTATGTACGATGCATAAAAGAAAAATCATGGGAAGTTTGTTTGTGCTTTCGATATTGTGCGGTGTGCTGACGGGATGCAAAAAGAATCCGAAGCCGCAGGTGACACCGACGCCTTCGGAGTGGTATTACGAAAAGTGTGCAACTGCCACGCCGGTGCCGCCGACACCCACGGAGGTTCCTTTCAGGGATTTGAAAGGGATGGAGATTATTATCGGAAACCATTGGACGCCGGAAGAGCCGGCGCGAATTCCGGAATGGCAACCGGATCCGGTGGAACGGTACCGGGAGGAACTGATGGAGAAATATAATTTCAAAATAAAGAAAAAGACAGTGGCAGGCTGGGGATCTATGGTGGAGGAGTATGTAAACTCGGTATTGCAGGGAAATCCGAGTGCGCAGCTGTTTGAGCTTGATTACCGGTTTGTGGCCACACCTATGACAGAGGGGCTTTTTTATGATTTGGCTACTTTGGAGGAACTGGACTTTTCCGAGGAAAAATGGAATGACAGTGTAAGGGAACTTATGACGGTAGGGGACAGTATTTACGGAATGAAAGCAGGTGCTTCGGAGCCCAAGGGCGGTGTGGTTTTCAATAAACGTCTGCTGGAAGAGGCAGGGCTTGATCCGGACATTATTTACGACCTGCAGGCTGTGGGGGAATGGACCTGGTCGAAGTTTGAAGAGATTTGCAAAATTGTTACCAGAGATACGGACGGAGACGGGGAGACGGATGTGTACGGCTCCGTCAGTCAGGGGAGTGCTACACTTCAGGTGCTGGTTGCTTCTACGGGAGAAGATTTTGTGGGAATAGACGAAAACGGTTTGGTATATAACAATCTGGAGTCTCCGAAGGTACAAAAGGCCATGGAGTTCGCGGTGGATTTGTACCGGAAAGGCTATGAAATGCCGCAGCCGGAGGATTCCCAGTGGGATTATTTTATACCGGCCTTTCAAGAGGGAAAGGCAGCCATGCAGTTTAATGAGATTTTGATTTGTCAGCCTTCCGATTATTACGGAGATTGTATGGAGGATGAAATCGGTTTTGCTATGCCGCCGAAGCCGGACGGCGCGGAGTCTTATTGCAGTTACGTTTGTGACGATATTGTAGTGATACCGTCCTGCTACGATGAAAAGACCGCGTCCGATATTGCCTTTGTCTACAACTTGTATACTTCACAACTTATGGCGGAAGAAGGAGGCGAGGGATGGCAGGAATATTACGGTTTCCCTTTCTGGTATACAAAAATTGTGGACGGAGAAGTGGATTATTTTACCGACGAAAGAGTGGCGGATGAAACATTGCAATATTTTGCCGACGCAACTAAGGTAAAACAGCTGAAAACATCCGTTGTGTACGGTCTCGGAGATGTTATAGGAGAGTCTCTTTTGTGGAACTATCCGTTTGAAAAAACGTTGCCGGCGGAACAGGTAAAGCTGATTGCAAACGAGTGGGATGCGTTGATCGCGGAAACCAATAAGAACAGACAAAAGTAAAGGGAAAACCGCTTGACTTTTTAATGCAAAGTGATATAATGAAACACAGTGAAAGCGTTGATGAGGACAGTATATTGTGAAATGTCACAGAGAGGGTTGCGTTTGCTGAGAGCGGCCCGGCAGGAAGCAAAGGAAGACCACCTCGGAGCGGGCCTAATACGCCACGGTGATTCCGTTATCATCTTAAATGAAGCCGGAAAAGCAGAGTGCTTTTCAAGAAGGGTGGAACCGCGAGATATCGTCCCTTTGTTACCGTTGGTAGCAGAGGGACTTTCTTTATGGGAAAAGGGACGGAGCCAAAAGGTTGGAAAGGAAGGGACGCTTGTTTGTTGGAAGGTAAGACGGCAAGGCAAACCATACGAATTTCCTACGTGAACCCGCTCTCGCTCTTGTAGCAACGTAGCAGTACTAGGCTCGACAATACCTCGCCAAGTGCTGACGTTGCTTTAAGGTTCTCTTAAGGAATTTCGTATGTTTTTGCCTTTGGTAATCTTGATAGGGACAAACAAGCTGAGGCTTATTTATCGGCCTTTTGGCTCCTGTTTATCAAAATAAAGAAAGTCCCTATGAAGGAGAAATTGAAAAAAGCAAGGAAAGTATATAGCTTTGAAAGGAGTTTTTAGACATGAAGATTACACTGAAAGATGGTTCCGTGAAGGAGTATGCATCTGCGATGTCCGTTATCGACATTGCGAAGGATATCAGCGAGGGTCTTGCCAGAATGGCGTGTGCCGCGGAAATTAACGGTCAGGTTGTGGACCTTCGTACCGTTGTGGAAGAGGATTCCGAGTTGAGTATTTTGACCTTTAATGATGATGCGGGTAAGGCTGCCTATCGCCATACCGCATCTCACGTGCTTGCGGAGGCGGTAAAGAGACTGTATCCGGAGGCAAAGTGTGCCATCGGTCCGTCCATTGATACCGGTTTTTATTATGATTTTGACTGCCCGCCGTTTGACAGAGAAGCTCTGGATGCGTTAGAGGCAGAGATGAAGAAGATTATTAAGGAGGGTGCGGAGCTGACCCGTTACACCCTGCCCCGGGCCGAGGCAATCAAGTTCATGGAAGCAAAGGGTGAGCCGTATAAGGTAGAGCTCATTCAGGATCTTCCGGAGGATGCGGAGATTTCCTTCTATTCTCAGGGCGAGTTTGTAGACCTTTGTGCGGGCCCGCACTTAATGAGTACCAAGGGAATCAAGGCAATTAAGCTTATTTCTTCCTCGGGAGCTTATTGGAGAGGCAGTGAGAAGAATAAGATGCTGACCCGTATTTACGGTACCGCCTTTACGAAGAATGCGGATTTGGATGAGTATCTGGCTCATTTGGAGGATATCAAGAAACGCGACCACAATAAGCTGGGTCGTGAGATGGAGCTCTTTACCACCGTTGATGTGATCGGTCAGGGCTTACCGCTTCTTATGCCGAAAGGCGCAAAGATGATTCAGAGATTACAGCGCTGGATTGAGGACTTGGAGGATAACGAGTGGGGCTACATCCGTACCAAGACTCCGCTCATGGCAAAGAGTGATTTGTACAAGATTTCCGGTCACTGGGATCACTATATGGACGGTATGTTCGTTATGGGTGACGAGAAGAAGGACAAGGAAGTGTTCGCACTTCGTCCGATGACCTGTCCGTTCCAGTATTATGTGTATAAGAACAGTCAGAAGTCCTATAAGGACCTGCCGCTTCGTTACGGTGAGACGTCTACCTTGTTCCGTAATGAGGATTCCGGTGAGATGCACGGTCTGACCAGAGTGCGCCAGTTTACCATTTCCGAAGGACACTTAATTGTACGTCCGGATCAGATGGTAGAGGAGTTTAAGAACTGTATTGCTCTTGCGCAGCACTGTTTAAAGACTCTTGGTGTAGAAGAGGATGTGACCTATCGTCTCTCCCGTTGGGACCCGGAGAATCCGGAGAAGTATGTAGGTTCCGCTGAAGTTTGGAACGAGACCGAGCAGCACATTCGTGATGTACTCAATGAGCTTGGTATCGAGTTTATCGAAGGCATCGGTGAGGCTGCGTTCTACGGACCGAAGATTGATATTCAGGCAAAGAACGTATACGGCAAGGAAGACACCATGATTACCATTCAGTGGGATGCTCTTCTGGCTGAGCAGTTTGATATGTACTATATCGATCAGAACGGTGATAAGGTACGTCCGTATATCATCCACAGAACCAGTATGGGTTGCTACGAGAGAACTCTTGCATGGCTCATTGAGAAGTACGCAGGCTTATTCCCGACCTGGCTCTGTCCGGAGCAGGTACGAGTGCTTCCGATTTCCGAGAAGTACAACGACTATGCGGAAAAGGTATTAAAGGAGCTTCGTAAGAACGGTATTTCCGCAGAGATGGATGACAGAGCGGAGAAAATCGGTTATAAGATTCGTGAGACCAGACTTGACCGCGTACCGTATATGTTGGTTGTAGGTCAGAAGGAAGAGGAAGAGGGCGTTGTTTCCGTAAGAAGCCGTTATCTCGGTGATGAGGGACAGAAGCCGCTGGCTGAGTTTATTTCCGCAATCTGCGAGGAAATTCGTACCAAGGAAATCCGTAAGATTGAGGTAAAGGAAGAGAATAAGTAATAGAAAAATCAAAAAGGCTGTCTTGTTGAGGAATCGATAGGGCAGCCTTATGTGGTGTTTGGAGGCAAATGATGGCAGAATACTGGGATTTATACGACGAAGCGGGACAAAAGACCGGAGAGAAGCATCTTCGGGGAACTGAGATTCCGGAAGGGCGTTTTCATAAAGTAGTACATATTTGGATTCAGAACAGTGAAGGCGAACTTTTGATGCAAAAGCGCAGCGACACGGTGGATAATTGTCCGGGAGAGTGGGCGACCACGGGAGGTTCCGTGCAGGAAGGAGAAGATCCGCTTACTACCGCGGTACGGGAGCTTGCAGAGGAACTGGGACTTACGGTGTCGACAGAGGAGTTACGGTATTGTCTGATGGTACGCAGAAAAGAGGCCTTTTGCTACGTATATATGTTGAAAAAAGATATTCCGGTAGAGTCTCTGACCTTGCAGGAATGCGAAGTGGCAGCGGCAGAGTGGATGTCCCTTGAGAAGGTGGACCGCATGGTGGGAGAGAGAACCATGCACCGGTATGTGTATCGGGAGATGTTGGAGAGTTATTTGTAGATTCGGAGTGTGATATATGAACAACGAGAATAGAAAAATCTTGATTGTGGACGATGATGAGGACTTGTCTTTTATTATTTCGGAAATGCTTTCAAGCTACGGTTATGCGGTAACCTGTGCAACAACGGGAGAGGAAGCGTTTTCTTTGCTTTCAAAGGAAATGTTTCATTTGCTTTTGCTGGATATCAACTTACCGGACGAGACAGGCTTTGAGCTTTGTGAGGAACTACGGAAGGTATCTACCGTACCGGTGATATTTGCCAGTGCAAGAACCGAAGAGAATGACCGGGTTACGGGATTTGATATCGGCGGAGACGATTATTTACCGAAGCCCTATTCCATGAAAGAACTGCTGTCCCGTGTCAATGCTTTGATGCGACGAACCTACGGATTTTCGGAGGAAGAAAGAAAAGTTAGGTTTGGAAGTGTGGAGGTAAATCTGACGGCACGGTCGGTAACAAGAAACGGAATACCGGTGTCTTTATCGTTACGGGAGTTTGATTTGCTTGCGTATCTGTGCGAGCATCCGAATACGGCAGTATCGAAGGAAACATTGCTGACCGAGGTATGGGGAGCATTTACTACAGTAGAACCGTCCACACTTACGGTACATATCCGGTGGTTGCGGGAAAAGTTGGAGGAGAATCCGGCGAGCCCGTGTTTCATTAAAACGATGTTTAAGGTCGGGTATATGCTGGAGGTAGGCGAATGAAAAAAAGAATCATCGGAATTACGGTGCTGTTTGCTATCGTGATTCTTGCTATAACCGGACTGCTTTGGTATATGGGACACCGGAATGTTTCTGCAGAAGAAAGAGAAGGGCAGGTTGTGGCAATCAACGAGTTGGAACAATTGGTGCGTTCCGGGGAGGAGACCGCTTTTTTTGAAAAGGCGGATTTGTTACAGGAAGAGCTGCGGAATAAGGAAGAGGCGGTGTACGAAAACCGTTCGCTGTTTCTTTTGTGCGGAATTTGTATTCTGTTTCTTTTGGTAGTATTCGGGTATGTATATGTTGCGATTTTACGTCCCTTTGATAAAATGAAAGGCTTTGCGGAGCAAATAGCAAGGGGGAATTTTGAGGAGCCGCTAAACTTTGAGCGTTCCAACTATTTCGGAGCGTTTACCTGGGCCTTTGACAGCATGCGTCGGGAAATTACCAAGGCACGTGCCTGTGAGAAGGAGGCCATTGAGAACAATAAAACAGTGATGGCAACTCTTTCCCACGATATTAAGACGCCGATTGCATCCATTCGCGCCTATGCGGAAGGACTGGAGGCAAATCTGGACAGCGGACCGGAAAAACGTGCTAAATACAGCAGCGTGATTATGAAAAAGTGTGATGAGGTGGCGAGTTTAACCAATGATTTGTTTTTGCATTCGTTGTCTGATCTGGATAAATTGAAACTATATCCGGAAGAGTTGGAACTCAGCGGATTTGTTTCGTCGGTTCTGGAGGAGCTTTCTGTGGAACGGCAGGATATCCGGTGGAAAGAAAACGTGTCCGGGGTGTATGTATCGGCGGATAAGAATCGGTTGACCCAGGTCATCGAAAATATTGTAAATAATGCGAGGAAGTATGCGAAAACAGAGCTGGAAGTATCTGTTGGGCTGTCCGAGGAACAGGCGGAACTTCATTTTCGTGATTTCGGTCCGGGAATTCCGGACGAAGACATTCCCTTTATTTTCGACAAGTTTTACCGGGGAAAAAATTGCGGCAGCGAGCAAGGTTCCGGACTTGGCTTATATATTGTTAAATATGTGATGGAGCAGCTTAACGGAACGGTAGGACTGCAGCAGCATAAGGACGGACAGGAAATTATTTTGACATTACCGGTAAAAAGAGTTTTGTCTTAAGGACTTCTTAATATCTTTTTTGATAGGATGTATTTCAGAATATCAAAAAAAGGAGTGTAACGTATGAAACCTACGATTTTAGAGGCAAAGGGAGTGTGTAAAAGTTTTGCACACAACGGGGGACAAAATCATGTGCTGTCCCATGTGAATTTAAAGGTGTATGAGGGAGATTTTACGGTAATTATGGGCGCTTCTGGTTCCGGTAAATCCACACTCCTGTATGCATTAAGCGGTATGGATCGTGCCACGGCAGGAGAGGTACTGTATCAGGGGAAAAATCTGGTTGGCATGAAGGAAAAGGAACTTGCGAAACTGCGTCATACGGACTTTGGTTTTATTTTCCAGCAGATGCATCTGGTGAGTAATCTGTCCTTGTTTGAAAATATTGCCGTATCCGGTTATTTGAATAAAGAGAAAACAGTAGCACAGGTAAAGGCGCGGACAGAAACGCTTCTTGCCCGCATGGGAATCACGGAGGTGAAGACTCACTTGCCGTCTCAGGTATCCGGCGGAGAACAGCAGCGCTGTGCAATTGCCCGCGGGGTGGTAAACGAACCGAGGGTGTTGTTTGCGGACGAGCCTACCGGTGCATTAAATCGGAAGAATACGACAGAGGTATTAGACCTATTAACGGATTTAAACAGGGACGGACAAAGTATTGTCATGGTGACTCATGATATGCGTGCGGCCCTTCGTGCTACAAGACTGTTGTATTTAGAGGATGGAAAGGTTATCGGGGAGCTTTCCTTGCCACCCTATGATTCCGAGGAAGAAAAAAGCCGGGAAACCCAGGTAAATGCTTGGCTTTCTTCCATGAAATGGTAGGTGCGGCATGGAGATTTTGACATTAGTAAAAGCAAATATTAAAAAGAAGAAAAGCACCTGTATCAGTGTATTATTGTTAACAGCGATTGTGGTGTCGCTATTAACCGCAATGTTTAGTGTACAAAGGAATTACGAGACTTCTCTTAAACAGGCCTATGAGGAGGCAGATTGCGGAGAAATCAGTATTAGCATTGAAACGGAAAAATTAACCGATGCGTTAAGGGAATCTGTAGAACAGAGTGAGCTTGTAGAGAATGTGAAGTATGCAAAGGCGCTTATGACTCATGGTGCCCGGGTGGGGGCTCGGTCAGAAGGAAACAGTTATTTTCTGATGGAACTTCCGGAATATGTGAAGCTGTTTTCGGAAGAGTTTGATGCATTGGAAGAAGAGACTCCGCCCCTTTCCGCAGGAGAAATTTACTTGCCTTACGGATTAAAGTCAAGACTTGCCTGTCAGGTGGGAGATTCCGTCACTTTGAAGCTTTTACAGGGAAAGGAAGAGACCTTTTTGATTAAGGGCTTTGTACAAGAGGCGGTACAAGGGGCATTTAATATCGGTTGGAAAAAGGTGTTTATCAGTAAAACCGATTACGACCGGATTTATGAAGAATGTAAGCTTTTGGAAGCAGAGGCCGGAGAACGGGCGGACTATACGTTGGTATATGTGGAACAAGCGGAAGGGAAGGACCTTTCTGTTATGAAGTTTCAGCGGGAATTAAACCTTGCAACGGGTATCGTAAGCGCGGCCATGGGAGCATTGAACAAAGAGCAAACACTAAACTATACCACACTGATGACCTCCATCATTATGAATATTGTCAGTGTGTTTCTGGTTCTTTTGTATGCCATTGTGTTGATTGTAATGAGTCACAGTATCAGTACCGAGATAGAGATGGAGTATGTGACCTTCGGGGTTTTAAAGTCCCAGGGATTTTCGGAAGGAAAGCTTCGTCTGGTATTGATGCTACAGTATTTGCTGTCGCAACTTGCAGGTATTTTTGTAGGACTTTTGATAGCAATTCCATTGGAACGGGGGATTAGCGGGCTTTGTCAAAGCATTACGGCGATATTGCCGGAACGGGGACTTTCCGTAGGAATGAGTTTGTTACTCACCATGGGGATTTTGTTGCTTTCTGTATTGCTTGTGTTGTGGAAAACGGCAAAGGTGGCAAAAATCTCTCCGGTGCGGGCAATTTCCGGCGGACAGGCAGAGGTGTATTTTGACAGTCGTTTGAACTTGCCGATTTCAAAGAAAGCCTTGTCTGCCAGTCTTTCCCTTCGCCAACTGACCTCGGCAGGAAAGCGTTATATCGGGACGATATTTATTGTGGGAATTTTGACCTTTTCCATGGTAACGATACATTTAATCGGGAATCTATTATCCTCCGCAAAGGCATTGGAGGCAATGGGGGTGATAACGCCGGATGTGGCTGCGGGAAGAAAAGAATATAGTATTTTAGAGGACTGGGATGGTTGGAACGAGGTGCGTGAGATTATCGCAGGATACTCCGAAATTGTAGAGGAAAATGCGGTTTTTAATTGCTATGCCTCCCTAAACGGAGAAAACCTGTACTTGGAAGCCTATGAGAATCCGGAAGGAATACCGGGAATAAAAAAGGGAAGAGCGCCTCTTTATGAGAATGAGTTGATAATAACCGAACTTGTTGCGGATATGCTGGAGATTTCTATGGGTGATGAAGTGGAGGTGTCTTACGGAAATACGAAAAAGACGTTTTTAGTGTCCGGTATTTATCAGTCTGTAAGCGACAGCGGAGCCTGCTTCGGCATGAGCTTTGCAGGAGTAAAGGATTTGCATCCGTCTTCCGAGTGGGGGCAACGTTATTACCTGTTAGAGAGCAGAGAACAGGCAGAGGAGATGGAACAGGCATTAACGGAGCGATTTGGGGATTCCTTAGCAAAGAGAGTGTACGAAGAAGAAGAAAACCCGGTAGAGGAGCAATACGGAATGATTGTGGCGGCACTTAAGGTAATTATTTACGGTTTTTCTTTGGTGTTTGCCTTTGTGGTGGTCCGGATGGTATGTACCAGATTCTTTTTACAGGAGCGTACGGATATCGGTGTATTTAAAGCGATTGGGTTTACATCAGGAAAGCTGCGAATCGGATTTGCTTTTCGATTTGCGTTTGTGGCACTGCTCGGTTCCGGAATCGGTCTTCTTTGCAGCGTACTGCTTTCGGAGAAGCTTTTGGGAATGTTGCTTAGTGTCATCGGTTTGACCAATGTGGTATTTGATTTTTCCGTAACGGCGGTGGTTGTACCGATTGCGGTGGTAACGGGAAGCTTCTTTGTGTTTGCGTATTTGACAGCAAAAAAGGTAAAGAAAGTAGAGGTAAGAGAGCTGGTAACAGAGTAAGGAAAGAGGGCAGAAGCGTAGTTGGGAAACATAGAACGGAAAGGAATGTCAGGTATGCGTTTACAACTGGTTTGTACGGATAACAATTTCAAAGAACCGAATCAGCATCGCTGGGGGCCGGGAACAAGAGAAATTTATTCATTGCATTATATTGTTTCCGGAAAAGGCTATGTGGTGTTCCGGGGGGAGACTTATGCCCTTTCTGCGGGAGATGCGTTCATGGTATTTCCGGAGGAAGAAATCTTGTATTATCCGGAGGAGTCGGATCCCTGGGCATATCGCTGGGTGGATTTTAAAGGAGTTGATGCAAAGGCATTGGTTGCCCGCACCGGATTTTCGAAAAAATGTCCGGTAGTAAGAGGGGTTCCGGGAACCGAACCGCTGTTTCATATTTACGAAGAAGGTGTGTACGGGGAAACTGCCAGGGAACGGTATGCGGTGAAGGTGTATTTGCTGCTGACGTATTTCTTTCGGGATGCGGTGGAACAGGGAGAGAAACGGACCTATTTTGAAGAGGCGGCAGAGATGATTCAGAACAGTTACTGGAAGCAGGAATTGAATGTCAGTCTGCTTGCAAAGAGCCTAAATGTAGAGCGTTCCTATTTATATCGTTTGTTTATGGAACATGCGGAGGTGTCGCCGCAGGAATATCTGACAGAGGTCCGAATGGAGCGGGCCTGTGAGCTGTTGCGGACAACAGAGCTTTCCGTACAGACGGTAGCGTGTTCCGTAGGGTATAAAGATGCCCTTTACTTTTCCAGATTGTTCCGGAAAAGAAAGGGCACTACACCGAGTAATTATCGGAATAAACGCACCGAGAGGGCTTAGCGCATTAATTTGGCACGTACCACGACACAGTCATGAGCGGCGACATGTTTGGCAAAACGTTCACGGCATACACCAAGGTCTTCATCGGTGAAGCAGTCATACAGAGACAGACCGTAGCCGGATTGATACGGCAGACCGATATCCCAGAATTGTAAGGTGATTTCCCGGGTGTTATCGGTAAAGTTAAATAAACCGATGGCAAGGTCGCCGTTTGCCAATGTCTTTACAAGTACGAAAGCGTCGTCTTTGCCGAACCAGTTCGGCTCTACCGGGATGCGGTAAGCGCCGCGGGATTCCGGATCCTGGTTAATGGCAAGAAGATTTTTATTCTGAAGCAATTCCTTGGTAAAAGGAGTTGCTTTTCTTATGTCGCAACCGATCATGAGCGGAGAGCCCATCATAGCCCAAAGAGCAAAATGGGTCTTGTACTGGGTGTCGGTGCAGCCGCCGAGGCCATGTCCGATCCAGTCACTGTTGCTGCCGCCGTACATGCCTACCACCAGCATATCCATGTCGTTGTGGCAGAAGGAACCGGTAAAGGCTTTCTTATCCATCTGGGAAAGAGCAAGACGCTTAATAGAGTCCCAGTTGTCCTGAATGTCGCCGGTGGAACGGTAGGAGTGGGCACCGGACTCACGAATCCAATCGTATACATTGTCTTCGCCCCAGTTGCAGGCGGAAAACAAAATATCTCGTCCGCAGTTCTTTAATGCAAGACTCATGCGCTTATATAAAAGCTCGCCGGAAACATTACGCGGCTTGAAGCAATAGTCGTACTTTAAGTAATCTACGCCCCATTCCGCAAACTGCTTTGCGTCTTCGAATTCGTGCTCAAAGCTGCCCGGATGTCCGCCACAGGTGTGGGTGCCGGCACAAGAGTACATACCGAACTTTAAGCCTTTTGCGTGGATATAATCCGCTACGGCCTTCATGCCGTTAGGGAACTTATTCGGGTCCGGAACCAGACGTCCGTTTTCGTCACGCTCTTTTAAACTCCAGCAATCGTCGATGACGATGTATTCGTAGCCGGCGTCCTTATATCCGTCTGAAACGAACAGGTCTGCTACTTCTTTGATCAGGGATTCGTTGATATCCCAGGTAAAGGTGTTCCAGGAATTCCAGCCGAGAGCCGGGAGACAGCCAAGTGTTGTCGGGTTGTTTGCCATAAAATACCTCCTATTGCAGATGTTGTTTATTATATTGAAAAAATTAGTTGCTGCATACATATTCAGTAAAGCATATATGAGAGAAAATGAAAATGGAAGCATGTTGTGATTGTATGGACAAATGTTGTTTCTTGTGAGAAGTGGTCGGAACGCTTGAAAAGAAGGGCGAGCCGTGATATGATGGAGAAAATAAAAATAGAAACGGAGAAAGTACCATGTTAGCATTTGAAAATGATTATTCCGAGGGAGCACATCCGCGGATTTTACAAAGATTATCGGAAACAAATATGGAGCAGTCATCCGGCTATGGGGCGGACCCGTACACTGTGTCTGCGATTGAAAAGATAAAGACAGCCTGTGATTGTCCGCAGGCAGAGATTCGCTTTTTGGTGGGCGGTACCCAGACCAATCAGACGGTCATTGATTCCATGCTACAGTCTTATGAAGGCGTGATTGCGGCGGATACGGGACATGTGAGTCTCCATGAAGCGGGTGCCATTGAGTTTACGGGACATAAGGTGCTGGCTCTGCCTCAGAAGGATGGTAAGCTGGCGGCGCAGACCGTAAAAGACTATTTGGTGAAGTTCTACGGAGACGACAGCAGGGACCATATGGTATTTCCGGGGATGGTGTATATTTCTCACCCGACAGAGTACGGGACCTTATACACGAAGGAGGAGTTGACGGCTCTTTCGGAAGTATGTAAAGAGTACGGACTGCCGCTTTATTTGGACGGAGCACGTCTCGGCTACGGTCTGGTGAGCCCGGGGACGGATGTAACTTTGCCGGATATCGCACGACTTTGTGATGTATTTTATATCGGCGGAACCAAGGTGGGAGCATTGTGTGGCGAAGCGGTGGTATTTACCAAAGGGAATATGCCGAAACAGTTTCTTACATCGGTAAAACAGCACGGCGCACTTTTGGCAAAGGGGCGTTTGCTGGGAATCCAGTTTGACACGCTGTTTACGGACAATTTGTATACGGAAATCAGCAAGAATGCAATCGAATCGGCGGAGGAGTTACGTAGTATTTTAATAGAAAAAGGCTACAAGATGTATCTGGAAACACCGACCAACCAGATTTTTGTTGTGTTGGAAAACAAAACTATGCGAAAACTACAGGAGCAGGTGAAAATCAGCTTTTGGGAGGCTTTGGACGAGACCCGTTCCGTGGTACGGTTTGCCACCAGCTGGGCTACCACGAAAGAATCGGTGGAAGCTTTGGCGAATTTGTTGTAAGGAAACGTCTTGCCGTGTTTTCCGGTACAAGAAAGCAATAGAATAATAAGCGTAGGGGCAAATTCCGATATTGAGAATATAGTACCATAAAGGATAAGAGGTAGTATACCTATGCTTGACTTGATTGTGCGGTATGTGGGAAATTTGAAAGCTTTGGCGGAAGAAATCGGTTTTTTGGCGGAGGAGCTTTTGGGAGGATATGCAATTGTGCGTATTCGTCCGGAGCTTGCTCCGCTTTTGCTTTCTGCGAAAGAAATTCTGTGGACCGAGATACCGTCAAGGGTATATACGGAGGCGGCAAGCGGTAGGAGGGCGGCTTGTGTGACAGCGCTGCAGGCGCAAAAGCCGACGTTGACCGGACGAGGAGTATTGGTGGCAATTATTGATTCCGGAATTGATTATTTTCACCCGGATTTCAGGAATGCGGACGGAACCACAAGGATTGCGGCACTGTGGGATCAAGGGGCGGAAGGGGAGCCGCCGGAAGGTTATCTGGACGGTGCCCTCTATACAAGAGAACGTATCAATGAAGTGCTGTCGGGAGTACGAGGTTCTGCGGACGGAACCGTTGCACCGGAGACAGACCTTTCCGGTCACGGAACTCATGTGGCGGGGATTGCCGCAGGAAACGGAAGAGCATCGGGGGGACGGTACCGGGGGGTGGCTTATGAGAGTGAACTGTTGGTGGTAAAACTCGGGGGGATGCAGGCAGACCCGTTCCCGCAGACAACGAATCTGATGGCTGCAGTAGACTTTTGTGTGCGGTATGCGGCAGAAGCAGGGATGCCCCTGAGTATCAATTTGTCTTTTGGGAACAATGAGGGTGCTCACGACGGACGAAGTCTGTTGGAGACATATCTGGACACAGCGGTTCTCTACGGAAAAAACTGCATCTGCATCGGGACCGGAAATAATGCGGCACTTGGGTGGCATGTGGGGGGAGCTTTTTTGAAGGGAGAGGAAGGAAGCGAAAAAGAGTTTCTTCTTTCCGTCGGACCCTCGGAACGGAGAATACGTATGGGATTATGGCTCAGCGCATTGGACGTGTTTGACCTTTTTATGGAGTCTCCTTCGGGGGTGCGCAGGAAACTGTCCGTAACCGAAGACGGAACCGGAATTGCAATTAAAGGATATCCGACGGCAGGGGGAGTTGTAACGGAGTTCGGAACTTCGGCGGCGGAGGTGTTTACGGGAGAGGCAACCCCTTACCGGATGATACGGGAAACAGGGATTACACTGCGGGACGAAAGCGGAGATATCGAGAACGGTATTTGGCGTATTCGGTTGCGGCCGGTGCGTGTGCTGGACGGAACTTACGACTGTTGGATTGTGGGCGGGGTTCAAAGCACGGTAACACGTTTTTTGCAGGCAACACCGGAACGAACACTGACGATACCGTCTACAGCGGAAGGTCCTGTTGCGGTGGCGGCATACAATGGGCGAACAGATAGTATCGCCGGTTTTTCCGGCAGAGGCTATACACGGGAGTTCCCGGGAGGCAGCAGGGTAAAACCGGACCTGGCTGCCCCGGGGGTAGAGATTGTGTCCTGCGCACCGGGTGGCGGTTATACGACAAAATCCGGTACTTCCATGGCTACGCCTTTTGTGACGGGAGGAGCCGCATTGTTAATGCAGTGGGGAATTGTGGAAGGAAATGACCCGTATTTATACGGAGAACGACTGAAGTCTTTTTTAATACGGGGGGCAAGAGCAATTGCGGGTTTTGACGACTATCCGAATCCCTATATCGGTTGGGGGACTGTATGTGTGGAGGAGAGCATAAGAATTATGGAAAAAAAATGAATAAATTCGGCTTGACAAATCTGGTATCCTGCAGTATTATATGTATGAACATATGAATAGTTGTTCATATGATGGACGAAAGAACAGAATCTATGCTATTCGGGATTACGATTCGGGAAAGGAGACGTAAGATGCATCAAAACGGTGTAGAATGTTGCGACAGCATTTGTGTACATGAGGATTTGCTGCGGAAAGTTACCGGGCATATGCCGAAGGAAGAAGCGTTATATGATTTGGCGGAGTTGTTTAAAGTATTCGGAGATTCCACACGGATTCGGATTTTGTTTGTGTTGTTTGAAGCTGAGGTGTGCGTGTGTGACTTGGCGGAGGCTTTGCAGATGACGCAGTCTGCGGTATCCCATCAGTTGAAAATATTAAAGCAGGCTAAATTGGTAAAAAACAGACGAGCGGGCAAGTCGATATTTTATTCCCTTGCAGACGAGCACGTTAGGACGATAATCGGACAGGGATTAGAGCATATTGAGGAATAGAAAGCTGACGAAGAGGTATGGCAGGATATAAGAATGGAGGATATTTTTATGAAGAAAAAGTTTAAGATGCAGGATTTGGATTGTGCAAACTGTGCGGCAAAGATGGAAGAGGCAATTAAAAAGATTGAGGGTGTAGAGGATGCTACCGTCAGCTTTATGACGCAGAAGCTGACCATTGAGGCGGATGAGAACCGCATGGATGAGATTATGAAGCAGGTGGTTGCGGTATGCAAAAAGGTGGAGCCGGACTGTAAGATATTGCTGTAAAAAGCGCATTCGGTAGTTCTTTACCGAAACGAAAAGACTCGGAAGAGAGGAGATGTGTGCGAATGGATACGAAACAGACGAAAGTACTGGTTCGGATTATTATCGTATTTTGCCTTTTTGCCGGCCTGTTTACGGCGGAGCATATGGGAGGATTTGCAGCACTGGGGATGGATGCCCCGGAGTATCGTTTCCTTTTGCTTGCCATACATTTGATTCCGTATCTGATTATCGGGTATGACATTTTATGGAAAGCAATCCGGAATATAATACGCGGTCAGGTGTTTGATGAAAACTTCTTAATGGTAATCGCTACCTTCGGCGCTTTTTTTGTAGGAGAGTACTTGGAGGCGGTAGCTGTTATGTTGTTTTACCAGACCGGAGAATTGTTCCAAAGCTACGCGGTAGGAAAATCCCGTCGGGCGATTTCCGATATGATGGACATTTGTCCGGAGTATGCCAATTTGGAAGCGGACGGCGTATTGACCGAGGCGGATCCGGATGATGTGGAGGTTGGAAGCATCGTTGTGGTAAAGCCGGGAGAACGTGTGCCTCTTGACGGCGTGGTACTGGAGGGAAGTTCGCTCTTAGATACTACGGCGTTAACAGGAGAATCGGTGCCGAGAAGTATCGGTGTCGGAGATGAGATTATCAGCGGTTGTGTGAACGGCAGCGGAACCCTTAGAGTAAAGGTTACGAAGGAGTTTGAAGACTCTACTGTGGCAAAGATTTTGGAACTGGTGGAGAATGCGAGCAGTAAAAAAGCAAAGACAGAGAATTTCATTACAAAGTTTGCCAAGTATTATACACCGATCGTAACAATCGGAGCGCTCCTTTTGGCTGTTCTTCCGCCGCTTATTACCGGAGATTCCTTCGGAGTATGGCTTCAGAAAGCATGTATCTTTTTGGTTGTATCCTGTCCGTGCGCTTTGGTGATTTCCGTGCCGTTGGGCTTTTTCGGCGGAATCGGAGCGGCGTCAAAGCTCGGTGTGTTGGTAAAAGGAAGCAACTATTTGGAGGCTATGGCGGAAGTATCCACGATTGTGTTTGATAAAACAGGAACGCTGACCAAAGGCGAATTTAAGGTGGCGGGCATTTATCCAGAGGGGTGCTCGGAGGAAGAGTTATTGGAGTTGGCGGCTTACGGGGAAGTATATTCTACGCATCCAATCGGAGAGGCACTTCGAGAGGCTTATGGGAAGGAAATCGCCGCGGAACGTGTGACGGAGGCGGAAGAAATCGCAGGTCACGGGATTTGTGTAAAAGTAGACGGGACGGAACTTTTACTGGGAAATGAAAAGCTGATGCGACAGGAAGGCGTTCTTTTTACTCCTTGTAAAAAGGCCGGAACGGTAGTGTATGCGGCACGGGAAGGACAATTTATCGGAAGTATTGTGATAGCGGATGCAATAAAAGAGGGGGCGGAGGAAGCCATCGCTCTTATGCGGCGCGCAGGCGTTGAGCATTTTGTGATGCTGACGGGCGACCGCAAGACAGCAGCCGAGGCGGTGGCAAAGAAGCTTGACCTTACCGAGGTGCATGCGGAACTGCTTCCGGGAGATAAGGTGAGCCGGGTGGAAGCGTTGCTTAGTAAGAGGAAAGGAAAAGAAAAGCTGGCTTTTGTGGGAGACGGCATCAATGACGCACCGGTACTGACCAGAGCAGATATCGGTATTGCCATGGGAAGTATGGGGTCAGATGCGGCCATCGAAGCGGCAGATATTGTTTTGATGGATGATGACATACGGAAAATCGCAAATGTAGTCAGTATTTCCCGTAAGACACTTACCATTGTAAAGCAAAATATCGTGTTTGCACTGGGGGTAAAGATTCTGGTATTGATTTTGGGAGCCTTCGGTATGGCAACTATGTGGGAAGCGGTGTTTGCGGATGTGGGAGTGTCGGTGATCGCTATATTAAATGCGATGCGGGTGCTGAAGATGAAATAAGTAACCAATTCTTTTGGCGGATTTCGTTTGAAATCCGTCAAATTTGCGTATTGCGTTCCGTGAGAATTTATATTACAATATAGGACGTGGTTTGTATTGTTTGGCTAGGGAGTTATATCATACGAGATACGACGGAATAGAATCGGAGGATTGGCAAATGGGCGGATTTTTTGCAGTAGCCTCAAAAGAGGATTGTGTATTTGATTTATTTTTCGGAACAGACTATCATTCCCATCTGGGTACCAGACGCGGTGGTATGGCAGTATACGGTGACGGCGAGTTTAATCGTTCCATTCACAATATCGAGAATTCTCCGTTTCGTACCAAGTTTGAAAAAGATGTAAACGAGCTGAAGGGAAATATCGGTATCGGTTGTATTTCCGATTTCGAGCCGCAGCCGCTTTTGGTGCGTTCCCATCACGGCACCTATGCCATTATTACGGTAGGTAAGATTAACAATACGGAAGATTTGGTGAGGAAGATTTTTGATAACGGCGGTTCTCATTTCCTTGAGATGAGCGGCGGTGATATCAATGCCACGGAGCTTACGGCAGCGCTTATCAATCAACAGGGAAATCTGGTGGAAGGAATTCAGTATGCCCAGGACATGATTCAGGGCTCCATGACCATCTTAGTGATGACCCCGAAGGGAATCTATGTGGCACGTGATAAGTACGGCAGAACTCCGGTTGCCATCGGTAAGAAGGACGGTGCTTTTTGTGCTTCCTTTGAGAGCTTTGCATATTTGAATTTAGGTTATCAGGACTATAAAGAGTTGGGACCGGGAGAAGTCGTTGTTATGACGCCGGAGGCAGTGATTACCCTTGCAAATCCGGGCAGTGAGATGCGAATTTGTTCGTTCCTTTGGGTATATTACGGATATTCATCCTCCTCTTATGAGGGAATCAGTGTAGAAAGTATGCGTTACAATTGCGGTGCAAAGCTCGCAAAGCGTGACGATGTAAAACCGGACAGTGTTGCCGGTATTCCGGATTCCGGTACACCGCATGCCATCGGTTACGCAAATGCTTCCGGGATTCCGTTTTCCAGACCGTTTATTAAATATACGCCGACCTGGCAGCGTTCCTTTATGCCGACTACCCAGAGTCAACGTAACATGATTGCGAAGATGAAAATGCTTCCGGTGCATGACTTGATTCAGGATAAGAGATTGCTTTTAATCGACGACTCCATCGTGCGCGGAACTCAGCTTAGTGAAACTACGGAATTTTTATATCAGAGCGGAGCCAAGGAAGTACATATCCGTACCGCTTGTCCGCCGCTTATGTTCGGTTGTAAGTATTTGAATTTCTCACGTTCCAAATCGGAGATGGACCTCATTACGAGACGTATCATTGCGGAACGTGAAGGAAAGATGGATGTGGATTTAGAGGAGTATATCGATCCGGAATCTACAAAGTACAATGATATGGTAGAGCAAATCAGAAAGAAGCTTAATTTTACTTCCTTACGGTTCCAACACCTGGGTGACATGATTGACGCGGTAGGACTTGATCCGAGTAAGTTGTGTACGTATTGCTGTAGCGGAAGAGAGTAGGGACATATTGATATTGAATCCTTCGGGCACGGGCTTGTTAAAAAGCCTGTGCCCGATTTTTTCGATGAAAGAAAAAGAACCGTATACCGTAAAAGTGCTTCTTATGTGTTTCGGATGTAGTCTTTCTAATTACTCCGATATGGAGAACAGAAATTAACGCAACCGGGCTTATGCGACATCCTTGTCTTATGGTGCCCTCGCTCAAACTTCCTGTTTGATCGTTGCTGATAAAAAACGGAGTAATAAGAAAGTCTAACATCCTACACTGAATGCGAAGCATATTTTACGGTATACGGTTCTTTTATATTCCATTCCTTTAAAAGTAGGGCACGGATTTTGTGGCGGTTGTGTACCAGAAGGATTCAAAATCGATAGGAGATTAAAGAAAGGGCTGTCGCAGTGGCAGCCCTTTCTTGATGTGTTATAAAGATGATTAAATACTAGACGTCTGTGTCCGACTTATGTGTCTGAGAAAAACCATTTGGACGAGGATAGTTTGTGGCTCCTAAGGTCAGGCCATGAGGCGACAGGAAGAATGTTGTGGAATAGTCCTTGGCTTGATAGTGTTCCATGGTGGTTGTCATATCGGCATCAAAGGCTTCCTTAAGGGTAAGAATCTGACGGTTCTTCCATACCTTTACCTCCGGGTATGCAGCGATAAACGCATTCCAATCCTCAGGCGTAACGATATAGCAGATCGGCTGGAAATCGTTTCCGGTCCAGCGACTTTCTCCCATCGCTAAGTTCGCATACAGCTTGCTGTAGCTTGTCAGGTCAATTTGTGAATAAGATAATACCCACGCACTTTTATAGAGCGCTTCGTCTACAGCAAGTAAGGACAAGGTAGCAGAGGTGTCTTGGCAGGTGTTTAAAATCAGCTTTCCGATGAAATCCGGTTCTGTGCCGGAACGGTCAATTTGTCGTACAAACATGGAGTCATAGTCGCCGAACAGAGTATAGCTGTAGCGGTCGGAATCCTGAAGCACGTAGGAGCTTTTGTTTTTGAGATCATAAACTACGATGCCCAAGTCAGACGGTGATGCTTCGGTGCTGACGGTAGAACAAATTTCCGGGTAACTGTCATTGTTTAAATCTGCCAGATAGGTTGTCCATATGGTGCTCGCTGTAATCAAGATTTGTGTTCCTCCGAGAATATCCGCACGGATTTCTTGTGAATCCGCATAGAGGGTAACTCCCGGGAATTCCGGAAGCTCCATGACTAAGGAACCGTCCGGGTTCTTTTCTCTGTTATAAAAATAGTTTACCCAGACAAGAGCACGAGGCATCGGCGTTTTTGGGTGGTAGGAATCGGAGAGCAGTGCGGTGTTTTTCCATTCCGCTACCGTGCCGGCCGGTTGGTGGCCTTCGCCTGTGGCCATTTCGTTATATTTTTCCTTGGCCAGATGGTTTTCGTAGATACGAAGCCACTGGTCTGCGGTGGACCACCAGGTTTCCGGGTCATATTCTCCCTGTTCCAGGCCTACTCCGGTAATCTCGGAGCAAATCTTTGCCATAAAGAACTCTTTTAATCCGTGTTTTTCTGCGGAATAGAGTTCATCCACAAAACAGGTTACGGTCGCATCTCCGTTTCTCAACAGAATATCGTATAACTCAGGATATTCGGTGCGGATACCGGTAGTGGTGACTCTGTCTCTGGTAACAGTCTGTGAGATAGAAAGCAGAGTGGAATCAGGAAGAGAGTCTGCGGTGTTTTCATAGGCGGTATATACTTCAAAGTCAAACCATAAATACTGTCCTTCCGTCGGCTCTACACGAAAACGGTAGAGGCCGTCTCCTGACAGGTCAAATCCGGCCAGGGAATAGGTGGCACTGTTGGTCGTCTTTCGAAGAAGTAAACGGGATATTTCCGGAAATACATAGTCTTCGGTTGCACAGCTGTTCCAGGAACCGTTTTCATAGCGCAGAACATCAAAGCGCTCTTCATAGGTTAAATCACGGTTGTAATTGTGATTAATCCACTGTACCGGAATCGTAGGGTTTGCCAATGCGTCTTTGGTAAAGCAGAGGTACGGTTCCGAGGTGATTTTATATCCGGGAAGATCGGAGCCGTTATCTTTTAATGTAAGGGAGAGAAAAAGAAGTTCTCCCGGGTTATCAGCGGTATCTGTAGTTTTTTTATTAATAGGGTCAGTCAAAAAGCAGACTGCTACGGCAATACAGGAAATAACCGCAAGCAGCATTACCCAAAAGGCAGGGCGCTTGTAGTGAAGCACGTTTTTGATCCTTTTTTTCACATGAACTTCTCCGAAAGCCAGCGGACAAAAAGAAACGGTCTTACGGGAAATACTGTAGTGAAGCAGAGTGGAGGAATAGGATTTAATGGATTCCGTGTCCATCTTTTGAATCACTCGTTCATCACAGGCAAGTTCGATATCTTTACACAGATAGATATAAGCAATCCATAACACCGGATTAAACCAGTAGAAGGAAAGCAGTATAAATCCGAGAGGTTTCCAAATATAATCCAGCCGCTTTATGTGAGCCCGCTCGTGAGCAATTACATGTTCCGCTTCCTCCGGACCGATTGAGGACGGAAGAATAATGCGAGGTCGGAAAATGCCCAGGATAAACGGGGTGGCAGTATGATCGCAAAGCAGGATGTTGTCCGAGAAACACACAGTTTCCTTTATCTTTTTGCGAATACGGATATAGCTGGTGCTTGCGTAAAATAACATTACCAGAATACCAGCCGGCCAGACAAATCTTGCAAAAAGGGATATAGTCCGGAAAAACAGTGTATCCATACCGGAATTTTTTGGTGCCGGAACCGGTGAAACGATAGCGTTTCCCGGGAACGTAAGGGAAATTTCCGGTAACTCGGTTTCGTTAGGGAGTGTGCTTATCTCGCTCGACGGTACCTGAACCGGCTCGGAAGACGAACCTAAATTCTGTGAAGTGACATAGTTGTCCGTTCCTTGTAAATTTGTTCCCGTTACGGAAGAATGATACCCGGAGAGTGCGGAATCTGTTACGGTAAAGTTTGCTGGGATCAGACTGAAGGGACTTTCCGGAGAAAACGGAAAAATCAGCCGGACGGCTACAAAACCCCATAAGACACAAAAGAATGCTTTTGGTGTTCGTTTCAGTAAAATACGCAGAGCAAGAACTGCAATCGTAAGAAGGCTTGCAATCAGGCTCATATGAAAAATATAGAAAAATACACGTTCCATTACGTTCCCTCCCCGTAAGAATCAATCATTTGTTTCAGCTCTGCAATTTCTTCCGGTGTCAGTGCTTTTCGTGCCGTAAATGCGGCAAAGAAAGCCGGAAGAGAACCGTCAAAGGTGTCGTTTACGAAATTCTCGCTTTGTACGGAGTAAAACTCCTGTCGGGACATTAACGAGGTTACGGTACCTTTTACTGTCTGAAAAATACCTTTTTCGCAAAGACGTTTCAGTACGGTATACGTGGTTGTCTTTTTCCAGGAGAAAGCCTCCTCGCTGCGGGTTACAAGCTCCGTTGTGGAAATCGGCTCATTTTCCCAGATAATATCCGCAAAGCGGGATTCGATCGGGCCCATTTGTAAATCTGCCATGGTAGTACCTCCTTTCTGAATTAGATTCTACATTTTGTAGAATCTAATTGTATTCTACGCCATGTAGAATAATTTGTCAAGAACATTTTTCAAAGAAACTAAAGTTTAAAAGGAAAAAGAATGTATCGGTATGTTTGTTGCCGGACACATTTTTTGAAAAATTAGAATTGGATTAGAATACGGTTAACTCTATTGCATTCGGAAAAAAAGTGACATACAATAGGGACAGTTCAAAGAACGAGACGATATAGGAGGCAGAAACAGATGAAGAGTGCGAAGCAAATTGTTTTTATTATAATCGGTGCCGCAATGATTTTACTTGCAGTCGGATTGATTTTTTTGAAGCAGGGTTCGGATAAAGGCGAACGTTTGCAAGGCGAGAGCGGAACCAGAGTTTTTAAAGGACCGGTGAATGCACTGATATTTGAAGCGGGGGCCTGTGAAATCGATATAGTGACCGGGGATACACAAGATTATATTCTCGAGTATGAATCGTTAGCTCATGCAACGATTTCGGACCGCCTGGAGAACGGAGAATTAAAGATTACGTTGGACGTGGATTCGGCCTGGTCCTCCAAATGGTTAAAATCCGACTTGGACGATGCAAAGATTACGTTGACCATACCGAAGGATGCCGAACTTGAAAGTGCCTTGTTTGACTTCGGAGCGGCGGATATTGCCATGGAGGAGATCACCGCGAAAAAGTTGTACCTGACGGTGGGCGCCGGAGAGTTGAATGCGGAACGGCTTACAGCTACGGAACTGGCGAAATTTAATGTGGGTGCAGGTGCTTTTTTTGCGGAAGATGTGGCACTGGTGAACGCAGAGCTGGTGTGCGGTGTGGGAGAAATGGAGGTATCCGGTATTTTTGACGGTGACACAACGGCGGATTGCGGCGTGGGTTCCATGGAACTTGCGGTGCGCGGCGAGCAGGAGGAATATCGCGGAGAGTTAAATTGCGGTTTGGGAGAGATTGATTTCGGGAATATCGAAATCGACGGAAGCGGAAAGCGAAGTCACGGAACATCTTCGGCGGAGAGCCGGATGAACATAAAGTGCGGCATCGGAAAAGTGGATGTTCGCTTCTATAAGTAAATAAGAGAGGAGATAAATGTATGGAGATGCAGAATAAGAGATTGGCAAAGTCGAGAGACGACAGAAAGTTATGCGGTGTGTGCGGAGGTTTCGCCGAGTATTTGAATCTGGACCCGACGGTGGTTCGTTTGATCTGGGTGTTGCTTTCCCTTTGTGCCGGAGGCGGATTGCTTGCGTACATCATTGCAGCATTGATTATGCCGGAAGCGTAAGCTAAGGCACAGAACGGGAACCGCGGGTTGTTGTTGAACCGGAAATCCTCCGGCATAAATAATTTCTTTTCATGGGTTACGGATATAATATTTTCTAATTGTCCCAAAGTGCATTGATGAAAGGGACGCAACCGGTCTGACGCAACCTCCTTGTTGCGCGGCGACCTCGCTCAGCCCTCCTTGTCTGAGCGTTGCTGAAAACGAATGGGACAATAAGAAAATCTAATATCCTTCACAAATTCAAAGAAATCATTTATGCCGGAGGATTTTCGTTTATGCAAAGGGGCGCGGTTCCCTTTTTTTATTGCTCACTAAATTAAATGTTAAAAAAGTTTATAAAATCAATAGTTGACAAAAGCAACTATATGTTGTATGATGAATGAAACATAAGAAGGAGAGAGGGCAGAATGGATTCTATCAAGCAGTTTCGTGAGTATACAAGGCAGTTGGAATGTCATCTGGGTTATATGAATCAGGCGGATTGCTGTTGTTGCGGGGTAAGTCAGACGCAGTGTTTTTTGATTGTAGAGATCGGAAGAAAGCCGGGGATTTCGATAAAGGAATTAGCGGAGATTCTTCGCACGGATAAGAGTGCAATCAGTCGTTCGGTAGAAGAATTGGTACAGAAAGAGTTTGTGGAACGCAAACCGTCCAGGGAAGACCGACGATATGTGGAATTAACCCTGCTGCAAAAGGGACAGGAGCGATTTGAAAAAATCGAACATGATATGTACCTGAAGTTTAAAGCAGTGTGGCAGCGGATTCCGGAAGAAAAACAAGGACAGGTGTTGGATTCTTTGAGGTTGTATAATGAAGCATGTATGGTCACAGAGAACGATGAACGGATGAAGAGGAGGTAAAGGAATATGAGTCATGTGGAGAAAGCAAGTCAGTATTTTAAACAGAAATTTCATTGTTCTCAGGCAGTGCTGGCGTCGTTTGCGGAGGATTTGGGTTTGACGGAAGAACAAGCCTTAAAACTAGGCGGGTGTTTTGGCGCCGGTATGTGTAAGGGAGAAGTTTGCGGAGCCTGCGTCGGAGCATTAATGGTATTGGGAATGAGATTCGGTCAATACAAAATAGAGGATAGAGAGAGCAGAGTTAAGACCAATACTTTGACAGAACGTTTTCTCGATGAGTTTGGCAAAATGAACGGTTCCTATCTGTGTAGAGAGTTGTTGAATTGTGATGTGGCTACGAAAGCCGGACGAGAGTACGCAATTGAACATAATCTGTTCACGGAGTTCTGTCCCCGTATGGTTGTATCGGCAGTAGAATTGATAGAAAAGCTTATGCAGGAGTGATTTTTTTATGAAGAAACACGGTAAAAAAAGAAAAGAGTTATTTATGGAAAGAACTGCCTTTTGTGTAATAGAACAAAGGCAGTTTTTTGTTGCAAACCCTTGTACTTTTTTCTAAGGTGTGTTATGCTAGAAAGTGGGTTAAACTTAAAATTAATTTTTGCCTGATCAGAAAGGGAACAGTTATGAAGAAATTAATCGATATGATAGCGGAAGACGTAAAAGACGCGTTTTTGGCTTGCGGATATGAAGAGAAGTACGGTATGGTGTCTTTGTCCAATCGTCCGGATTTGTGTCAGTACCAGTGCAACGGTGCCATGGCTGCGGCAAAGCAGTACAAGGTAGCGCCGATTGAGATTGCAAAGGCTGTAGTTGAGCAGCTTTCCGAAAGCGAGACGATTTCGGAAGTGACAGCGGTTATGCCGGGCTTTATCAATATTAAGGTAGATAACGAGTTTCTTGCGGCGTATTTGCAGGAGATGACAGAGCAGGAGAGCTACGGTTTCGAAAAGGCAAAGAACCCGCTGACGATTATTGTGGATTACGGCGGACCGAATGTGGCTAAGCCGCTCCATATCGGACATTTGCGCTCCGCGGTTATCGGAGAGAGTATTAAGCGCATCTGTCGTTTCGCGGGACATAATGTGATCGGAGATGTACATCTCGGTGATTTGGGGCTTCAGATGGGTCTTGTAATCGAGGGTGTTCGTTTACGTGATTCGTCTCTTCCGTATTTTGATGAGAGTTTTACCGGTGAGTATCCGAAGGAGCCACCGTTTACCCTTTCGGAACTGGAGCAGATTTATCCGGAGGCTTCCGCACGTTCCAAGCAGGACGAGGCGTTTAAGGAGCAGGCACAACGTACAACGCTTGAGTTTCAGCAGGGAAAGAGGGGCTATGTGGCGTTATGGCAGCACATTATGAATGTGTCTGTGCCGGATTTGAAGAGAAACTACGAAAATCTGAATATTTCCTTTGACCTTTGGAAGGGTGAGAGCGACGTACAGCCGTATATCCCTGACATGGTACAGGATTTGATTGATAAGGGATTGGCGTATGAAAGTCAGGGTGCCATGGTTGTGGATGTACAGGAACCGAGTGACACAAAGGAGATTCCGCCGTGTATCGTGAGAAAGTCCGACGGTGCGGCTCTTTACGCTACTTCGGATTTGGCTACCATCGTGGAGCGTGAGAAGCTGTACGAGCCGAACCGCTACATTTATCTGGCGGATAAGCGCCAGGAGATGCATTTTACCCAAGTGTTTCGTACCGCCAAGAAGGCCGGTATCGTGGAGCAGGAGAAGGATATTATGTTCCTTGGGTTCGGTACTATGAACGGCAAGGACGGTAAGCCGTTTAAGACAAGAGACGGCGGTGTGATGCGTCTGGAACAGCTGATTGCGGATACCAACGAAGAAGTATTAAAGAAGATGACGGAAAATCGTGATATGGACGAGGCGGAAGCAAAGGAAATCGCTAAGCTTGTGGGTCTTGCGGCAATTAAGTACGGTGATTTGTCCAATCAGGCAACCAAAGACTATATTTTCGATTTGGATCGTTTTACCTCCTTCGAGGGAAATACCGGTCCGTATATTTTGTATACCATGGTACGTATTAAGTCCATTCTTGCAAAATATGCTGTGGACGGCGCGGAAAAGAAGCCGGTGGCGATTAATGCCAGCATCAGAGAATACGGTGCGGATGAGCTTGCGCTGATGCTTCTTACGGCGCGTTTTAACGATGTGATGGAGCATGTGTATGACGAAGTGGCACCGCACAAGCTTTGTCAGTATATTTACGAATTGGCGGATGCGTTTAATAGTTTTTACCATAATAACAAAATCATTGCGGAAACCGATGAGGTAAAGCAGGGAGAGTGGATTTCTCTTATTACCCTGGTGCTTCGTTTATTGGAAATTTGCGTTGATTTGCTTGGCTTTTCGGCACCGGACAGAATGTAAGGTGACGTAACATACAAGAGAGGGCTTATGTTTACGGGACGTATACAGGAACTGGAGCGACTGGAAGCGTTTTATGCTTCCGAGCGTAGCGGTATCGTCGTTCTTTACGGACGAAGCGGTATCGGAAAAACGGCATTGACAAGACAGTTTGTGCAAGGAAAAAAAGCGGTTTATTACGGAGCACGTCGTGTGACGGCGGAAGAGCAGCTGCTTTGTATGAAGCAGGAATGGGAAACGGAAGATGCCGCGGATTTTTACGAGGCGCTGACCGCAGTGTATGAAAAATACGGCTTGGAAGGGAAAATGGTGCTTGTCTTTGATGAGTTCCGGAATCTTTTGGAGGGTTCCGATGCTTTTTTGAGTGCATTTTGGCGTTTTTATGCGGAACATCATACAGACGGGGCGCTGTTGGTATTGTTGCTTTCTTCCTCCGTAAGCTGGGTGGAAAACGAAATGACCGCCACCCTCGGAAGCGGAGGGCGTTTATTACAGGGGTTTATTAAGCTAAAAGAGTTCTCCTTTATGGAACTGGCAGGATATCACAAAAACAGCTCCGTACAGGAAAATATTTATACCGGTGCGGTACTGGGCGGTGTGCCTGCGTACTTGCGACTGTGGAAGGAACAGGATAGTTTTAAGAATAATGTGATGCGCTTGTTTTTATCCGAGGATGCGCCTTTGTTTTCCGAAGCGGAGCACTATTTGAAAAGAGAACTGCGGGAGCTGTCCGCATATAATACGATTTTGGCAACGTTAGCGCAAGGGATTTATAAATTAAACGATATTTATGCCCGTACCGGGTTTTCCAGAGCAAAAATCAGTGTGTATTTAAAGAATTTAACGGAGCTGGATTGTACGGAAAAGCTGTTTTCCTTTGACACCAGCGAGCAGAGAAGCGTACAAAAGGGGTTGTACCGAATCAGAGAGCCGTTTTTGCGGTTCTGGTATCGCTTTATTTATCCGAACCTGTCGGAGATTGCCATGGGAGGCGGAGAAAATGTTTATAAAAAGGCGATAGCACCGTATTTAACAGAGTATGTCAGAGAGTCATTGAGGGATGTCTGCGGCGAATATTTGCAGGTCATGAACCGCTATAAGCAGCTTCGGGCGCAGTACGGAACCTTTGGTGTATGGTACGGCAAAATCGGAACCATCGATGTGTTGGCAAAGTCTTCCGACGGTGCGTGTCTGGCGGGCTTTTGCGACTGTAGCGAGGGAAAGACGGACTTACTCGTGCTTGAAAGTTATGAAGCGGTTTTGGAAAGCGCCGGAATACGTCCGACAGAGCGCTATGTGTTTTCCATGCAGGGCTTCACACCGGAGGCAGAGAAGTTTGCGAAGGAACAGGGAATTGTTTTGGTGTGTGCAAAGGATATGTAGTAGTTTAGAGGCAAAAAGTGTCGGAAAGGCAGAAAGATGTACCATAAGATTGCAAGACTGATTATATATAAAGAGATTGCAGAGGCGGAGATTTTAAACGGAATCGCGTCCTGTATTCACGCATATGAACAAAAGCAGACGGATAAGTCGGAGACAGTGGAAGGACTTTATGTACAGGTGCATAAGCTTCTTGATTTGGCCACGGCTTACGGATTTGACGAGAATTTATGGCAGGATTATCTTGCATACCTGCTTGCTATGACAGAAACCCCGTTTTCCCTGTTGTGCGAGAAAAACGGTGCGTCGGAAGGGTCTGTCAATGTATTGGCGAAAAATGATTTTTCGATTTTCAGAGAATTATTTTTTTATGACTTTTCGGTAATCGAGAAGGAATTGGAAATCAATTGTTTTTCGGTGATTACAAACTATCATTCCATTCCGAAAAAGGTGCAGCATTTCAATAAAGGTGTGAGTGATAAGGTAAAGGAACTGCAGCATGCGTTGGCAAAAACAAAGGATGAGTCGGATGTGTTTGCGGCGGTTACCGATTTTTATAAAAAATACGGTGTCGGTCAGTTCGGTTTGAATAAAGCATTTCGTCTGGTGGGAGAAGGAGAGAATTTTTCCCTGCAACCCATTACCAATACGGAGATTGTTCGGCTTACCGACATTATCGGCTATGATCTGCAAAAGAGAACGCTGGTAGAGAATACAAAGGCGTTTGTGGAAGGGAAGAAGGCCAACAATGTGTTGCTGTACGGCGACAGCGGTACCGGAAAATCCACCAGTATCAAAGCGATTTTAAATGAGTTTTATGACGACGGTTTGAGAATGATCGAGATTTACAAGCATCAGTTTCATCAGCTGTCGACGTTGATTTCAAAAATAAAAAATCGAAATTACCGGTTTATTATTTATATGGATGATTTGTCTTTTGAAGAGTTTGAAATCGAGTATAAGTATTTAAAGGCGGTAATCGAAGGCGGTTTGGAAATACGACCGGAAAATATTTTAATTTACGCAACTTCCAACAGACGGCACCTGATCAGGGAAACCTGGTCGGATCGTTCGGATATGTCCAAGGATGAGTTACATCGTTCCGATACCATGCAGGAAAAGCTTTCTCTGGTGGCACGGTTCGGCATTTCCATTAACTATTCCGCACCGGATAAACGAGAGTTTGAGCGGATTGTAAAGGGAATTGCGGCGAAATATCCGGAACTTGAAGGCAAGGAAGAAATGCTGCTGGCACAGGCGAATATCTGGGAGCTGCGAGGGGGCGGTCTTTCGGGACGAAGTGCACAACAGTTTATCCATTATATGCTGGGGAAAGACGAATAAAACGCAAAGCGTATGAGTTACTTTGAAAGGAGAATGGGTATGAGAAGAACAGTAGGAAAAAAGTGGAAGAAAGTTATTATTGCGGCGTTGTGCGGTTGCCTTTTGCTTGCAAAGGAGACGTATGCATCCGCAGCAACGGAGGCAGTTTACGAATATGATGTGGAACGCGGGGAAAGTCAGGTATACCGCGGCGTGATTTCCACCTATGGTCTGAATGTACGTTCCGGAGCGGGAAAAGATAATCCGGTAGTGGAAGTGGACGGCGAACAAATTACATTGGATAAGGATGACGAGGTTGCTATTTTGGACCAGGCGGTCAATAGCGGCCAGGTCTGGTATAAGGTTTCTTTTTTGAGAAACGAAAAAATTATTGTAGGCTATGTACACAGCAGTTATGTGAATCTTACGGTAGATGTGGTTCCGCCGTTGGCAACACCGACACCGATTCCGACTCCGTCACCGATGCCGACCCCGACGACTGCGCCGGAGCCGGAAACTCCGACTCCGACGGTGGCTCCGCCGGTTGATGATACGGAGGATAACGGCGGCGGTGGCGGACTTGTGGCTGTGCTGGTGGTAATTGTCATTGCGGTAGGTGCTTTTGTAATGCTTTGGTATGTAAAGAAACGTAATGACGATATGAAGAAGAACGAAGCCAGTGAAAAACTGGATAATCTTAAAAATGCACCGTTGTCCAATGCACCGCTTTCTGTGGACGGAACTCCGATTCCGGTGATGAAGAGAAGAGAGCAGCCGGTACAGGATACATTTGAAGAAACGAGACGTTACCCGGCGGAACACAGGGACGAAGCAAGTATTCTTGCTGATAAGGAACGCGCCCGTCTTATGAATGAGGAAATGATTCGTCAGAGCCGTAACGGCGGAAACGAAGAGGAAGATGCCCGTTTGCGTGAAATTGCGGCAAATCTGAAGGAAAAGGAAGTATTGAAAGAAGAAATCGATCGCTTGCATATCGGAGATATGGTATATCATGAATATTTCGGCAAGGGAATTGTCCGTGATAACAGTGATGTAAAGGTGATCGAAATCAGCTTCGGACAAGATGTGCGTTTCTTGAATAAGGCGTCTTGCGCATCCAAGAGATTGCTTCGTAAGCTGTAGAGTGTGTTTGCTCTGTAAGGTAATAATAATCAGAATAGTGTGAGGAATATGTATCCGGCAACAAGTCTTAGGATTTGTTGCCGGTTTTGCGTGTAGGCGAGATAAGCGGAGAAATGCGATACCCGCGCCTGCATGCGGGAAAAACATTAGCCTCTTTCCGTGACTGGATTATCGCTCAGGTATAAATAAAAAGTGAGCAGATAAAGACCGCTTAAACCGACCAGGGCGTAAACGATACGGGAAATCCAGGACATGGAACCGAACAAAAATGCAACTAAATCGAAATCGAAGAAGCCGATTAAGCCCCAGTTGACAGCACCGATAATGGCGATGGTCAGGGCAGTTGCATCCAGTAATCTGTTTCTCATGGTTGCCTCCGTTCTGCCGTAAAGCGGCTGGTTACAGTGTTGTCCGAAGGGTTGCCTCCGGAATATTGCAAAGTAGAATTACTTTACGATTCTAGTTTGGTTTTTTTATAGAAAAAGTAAACAACCAATTTTTTTCAAAAAAAGTATTGACAAAACTATTTTTATAGTGTACTATTTAGCTAGTGCACTAAGGAAGTGATAGGAAAAGGAGGTATGAGATGGATTTTTCCGCAAGTACACCGATTTATTTGCAGGTGGTAGAAGAAATAAAGCGCATGCTTATCAGCGGCGAACTTCAGCCCGGTGAAAAGCTTTGGTCGGCTCGGGATATGGCGGTACGGTATCAGATTAATCCGAATACGGCAGCCAGAGTGTATAAGGAACTGGAACTGCAAAACCTCTGTTTTACAAAGCGGGGGTTGGGAACGTATCTGACCGAAGAAGAGGGCATTGCAGAGAAGCTCAAAAAGGAGAAGGCGGAGCATTTGCTGTCCGATATGATAAAAACCTTTTTAGGGCTGGGTTATACGAAGGAAGAATTGCAGGAACTTTTTAAAAAGGCAATTTCCGAGTTGTAAAAAAGATATAACAAAGTGTGGATAGGACAATAAGGAGGCTATTATGGTAGAAGCGAAGATGGTGGGAAAACGTTATTTAGGGAAGCAGGCAGTGAAAGATGTGGATATGGTATGGGAGGACGGAAAGATTTATGCATTACTGGGTCCGAACGGCAGCGGAAAAACCACATTTATGAAGATGGTGGCCGGTCTGGTAAAGCCGAGCTCCGGTGAGTTGTATTACAACAATATGAAAATCGGTGTGGAGTCCAAAAAGAGAGTGGCCTATATGTCCACGGAACCGTTCTTCTATTCTTACATGAATGTGAAGCATGTGGGAAAGTATTTTGCGGACTTTTTCGAAGATTTTTCCATGGAACGTTACGAGGAATTGATTGCCCGTATGGATCTTAAGATGACGGATAAGGCAAAAACACTTTCCTCCGGTCTTGCGGCGAAGCTGAAGATTGCGGCAACGCTGGCAAGAGATGCCCAGCTTTATATGCTTGACGAACCGTTAAACGGTATTGATATTATCGCCAGAGAAAGTATTATTCAGACCATTGTGGAAGCAGCGGGAGAAGACAAGACGATTGTGATTTCCAGTCATCTGGTAGATGAACTGGAGCCGATTGTAGACGGCGTGGTATTTATGAAACAGGGTGGTGTGGTTCTGGCAGGCGATGCGGAAGAGATTCGCGCGGAACGTGGCAAATCCATTGTAGACTTGTATAAAGAAGTATACGCATAAGTAGGAGAGGAGATAAATCAATATGGGTAAATTAATTAAGTATGAGTTCAGAAAGCAGCTGATGTCGAAACTGGTGGTGGGTGTAGTTATTGTTGCTTTGGAATTGCTGTTTTTGGCCGGTTTGATTTTTAATAAGGCTAACTGGGCCGGTTTCGGTCTCGGCCTGATGTTTGTTGTGGCGGTGATTTCTCTGTTCTATTTCAGCTTTGAAAGTATCGTAACGTTTTCCAATGATTTACGGACAAAGCAAAGTTATATGCTGTTTTTGACTCCGCGAAATATGTTTCAGGTAGTGGGAGCGAAGCTTGTAACAACCATTCTTCAGATTTTTGTAACGGGGTGTGCATTCGCAGCCATCGGAATCGGTGACGTATTCCTTTTATGTGCAAGAGCGGGAAAAGTGAAGGATCTTCTGGATGGAATCAAGCAGTTTGTACAGATGTTGACGGGCGTTGAAATCCGTTTGGTTGAAGTGGTTTACATAATTTTAATGTTCATGATTGCATGGCTTGTATTTGTTGCACTGGCAATGTTTGCCATTACCCTTTCCACAACCATATTCTCCACCTGGAAGTTTAAGGGCTTTTTCAGTGTGGTTATCTACTTCGCTCTGGACTGGTGTGTGGCGAAAGTGGCGACTCTTGTGATGCCGACCGGTTTTTTGGAAAGCGAATACCTGGTGGTAAATACGGAAGCATGGGCCTTCATCGGTATTTATGCCGCAGCTCTCCTGCTTTGTTATGTAGGTACATCCTTGTTACTGGAAAAGAAGGTAAGTGTATAACACATCGAAATTTATACTATTTTAAAAAATAGGGTGGAAAATTTTAGAAAGTGTATATCTTTTTTCGCAAGGCTTTACTTGACGAATGGGAGTAGGAAAAGTATAATGAGTGTGGGGTAGTCTGCCCCACACTCAAGTTTTTTAAGGGGGAATGTGCGATGTTAGAGATTTTTAAGACAGCGGAAAACGGCGATTTTACTCGCTTGGAGAAAATTGAAAAAGACTGTTGGGTATCTTTGACCGCACCCAGTCCCAAGGAATTGGAAGAAGTTGCCGGAATGACCGGCGTGGAGTTGGATGCTCTCAGAGCTCCTCTCGATGAAGAAGAAAAGGCGCGTATTGAATTGGAAGACAATTACCATTTGATTTTGGTTGACTCTCCGGAAATCGAAACAGAGCTGGTGGACGATGTGGAACGAAAGCGTTACACCACCATGCCGCTGGCAATTATTACCGCAAAGGATATCGTGATTACGGTAACCTTGCGGGAAACGCCGATTTTGCAGTATTTTAAGACCGGTAAAATCAAGGATTTTTGTACCTACAAAAAGACCCGTTTCATTATGCAGGTATTTTATAAGGTGGCAACGGTGTTCCTGCAGTATCTGCGGGTGATTAACAGAGAGAGTGACCGCCTGGAGGATAAGCTGAAGGAGTCGCAGCGTAATTTGGAGATTATGGAAATGCATGAGCTTGAGAAAGCATTGGTGTACTTTACTACCGCAATCCGTTCCAATGAAACGGTATTTGAGAAGCTTCTTCGTACGGAGAAGGTAAAGCGCTACCCGGAGGATGAGGATTTGCTGGAGGATGTAATTATCGAGAACCGCCAGGCACTGGAAATGGCTAATATTTACAGCGGCATCTTGAACAGTACCATGGATACGTTTTCGTCGATTCTTTCCAATAACTTGAACAGTGTTATGAAAGCGCTGGCTACGGTAACAATTGTCATGTCGATTCCGACTATGATAGCCAGCTTTTACGGTATGAATGTGCCTTTGCCGGGGCAGAATCAGCCTTACGGATTTTTATTCGTTTTGGGCGGTGCGTTGCTTATTGCCTCGATTGTAGCGATTATTTTTAGAAAGAAGGATTTGTTTTAATGAGTTTTTTGAATCGGTTGGAGAGAAAAGTGGGACGGCGTGCCATTCCGAATCTGATGCTTTATATGATTGTGTTGTATGCGGCAGGTTTTATACTGGAAGAAATTATAGCGCCGGGCTTTTACCGTCAGTGGTTGGATTTGGACGTGTACCGTATTTTGCACGGAGAAGTGTGGCGTCTGATAACCTTTGTATTACAGCCACCAAGCGACAGCTTATTCTGGGTGTTTTTGGAACTGTATATTTACTATTCCATCGGTCGATCTCTGGAGAATACATGGGGAGCGTTCCGCTTTAACCTGTATTATTTTTCGGGATTGTTTTTTCAGATATTATCGGCCTTTTTGTTCTATGGTATTGCGTGTCTGATTGTGGGACAGGGAATGGTTCCGATTGATACGGCAGGTATCGGCGGAATGTTTTATGTGAACCGCACCATGTTCCTGGCGTACTTTGTTATGATGCCGAATGTGACATTTTATATATTCTTTTTAATTCCGATTAAGGCAAAGTGGCTGGGGATTTTGTACGGCCTTTTGATGGGGTATGAAGCGATCTGGTATATTACCACTTACGGACTTCGTTTGGGTGGACCGTTTGCTCTTGCCATTGTGGTATCTGTGTTGAATTTTATTATTTTCTTCTTTGCTACAAGAAATTTCAGGAGGATTTCCCCTTCGGAAATGAAACGAAAGGCTGATTTCAGAAGAAAGATGAACGATGCCAACCGGGACTCCGGAAATGTGGTGGAGTTCAGGGGACGGAACGTAATTACCAGACATAAGTGTGCAATTTGCGGCAGAACGGAGCTTGACGATGATTCGCTTGAATTCAGATTTTGTTCCAAGTGCGAAGGGAATTACGAATACTGTTCGGATCACTTATATACCCACGAGCATGTGAAAAGAGTAAAAGGAAATACGGAAGAATAGGAAGGTTTGGTTATGAATCAGGAATTAATAAGAGCGCGGAAGGAATTGCTTGCAAAAAGAGATGTGGAGCTTAATCTGCCGTGCTATTTAAGAAATCTGGCAGGAGTGTATTATCGTATGGCAAGCTATAACCTTGCCATGCAGTATACCTCTTTTTCGGAAGGCGTGTCGGAAGGCGACGTGGTTCTTCCGAAAGAGGCGGAAGCCTATGCCGGAGAAATAAAGCGTTTGATGGATGCTCTTGCAAAGGGAGAAAGTACGGTAGGGGAAGAATGCCTTACGGCGATTGGATTGCTTCGTGACAAATTGACCGTGGCAATGCAGGCTCTTACGGCATATACCGACCGTTTGTATTTGCATGAATACGTATTACAGCGTCTGGCACCGGGAATGGAAGGAACGGTGGAGGAAGTGGACAGCAACACCGCCTTGGAGGAAATCAGTTCTTTTTTGTTTTTTGACGAAGAACAGGAAGGCCTTTTGGCAAGAGTGTCCGCTACGGTTTCGGAGCTTCCGGTGCGTATGACGAAAGCGAAGTTTTTGGAGTGGGTGAGAAGTACGGCTTCCGTTTACAAGGAATCCGACAGCGAAACCCTGGATCGTGTGTTTTATATGTTGTATTCCGCATCCGGTTTGTACGAGCCGGAAGGAATGGAGCTGTTTCCGGAATGTAAAGAGACATTGGAGTATCTGAATGCGTTGGATTACCGGAATATTACGGAAGAACTGTACCGGGAGGCAAAGCATAAGCTGGAATACGTAACGGAGTTCATTACTTCTGTCAGCGAGGCTTATTTTAGTTTGACGGAGATTGCCAACAGTCTGATGACGGTGTTATTTACCGAAGGGTACGTGATGCCGGCGGATTTGGAAGCAACCGAAGGATGCAGGGATATTTACCGGATGATTGTCGAAGGAAAGGATTTTACCGACGAAGATTTGGTAGAAGCCTTTGAAACATTTGAAGGACTTCCGGAAGAGATAGAGGAGTTTTTGTTTACGGAAGAGGCGTATTTTGACGAGTTGTCTGTAGATGATAAGCTGTTGGATGCTATGATGCAAAAAGCATTGTATACCAGAGTCGCTTATGCAAGAAGGTTACATACCAGCAGTATTTTCGTAAAGCTTGAGGCGGAGGAGCATCAAAAGAATGGTTCTTTTGATGAAATGCTGGATGAGTTTTGTGTTGCGGTTACAAAGGTGCTGGAAGTAGGACAGAGAGCGGTGAACCGTGCGGTGATGGCAAGGGTAATTCAAAATCTTCCGCTTCCGTTTACGAGAAAGTCGGACATTCAGAAGTATGTTTTGGCAACATTGGAAAATTGTCACGATATGTCGGAGAAAACGGCAGCGATTAGGGCAATTCGCGAATTGGCAGAGGGGATGTAGTACATGGTAGTTTGGAAGGAAGCGTTATATGTGGCCGGGATCCCGGAAAAAAAACAAAAACGCATTATGAAATCTATCGAGAAAAAGCGTCCGGTAAAGGATGTTTATCTTGTGACGGCGCCTTCCAACGAACGAAATTGTTTGGAGTATGTAAAGGCTAATCAGTTGTTACAGCCTTATTTTAAGAAAAGAGAAGTTGTGGTATACGGTTTGGCAGGCAGCGAAACCGCGGCCCAGGAATTGGCGGCGGCTATGTTGTGCGATACGTATATGGCAACCGGAGAGTTCCGGGTGATCCAGCATCTGGAGCAAAAAAACGGTAAGGCGGGTGATGGTTCATGACAGCAGTACTGAAGGTTCTTTTGTTTCTGCTGAAGTGGCTGGGAATCCTGTTGCTTGTTGTACTGGGCTTGGTTCTGCTTCTGATTCTGGTGGCGTTACTGGCTCCGGTACGTTATAAAGGGAAACTGGACAAGAAGGAAGAGCCGGAGGAGGTGTTCCGGGCCGAAGGCCTGGTGTCCTGGCTGAATCCGCTTGTGCGGGTGCGGATCCGATATACAGAGAAAAAGCTTCGGTATACGGTAAGGATTCTCGGGATCTGTCTGCTTAACAGCGAAAAACCGAAAAAAGAGAAAAAAAGGAAAGCTAAGACGGAAAAGCAGAAAAAGTCGAAGAAGAAAAAGAAATCAAAGGATAACCGGCCGGAAACGACACAGGCACAAGGGTCTTCGGAGCCGAAACCGGCAGACGAAGGTGCAGTGCCGGAGAGTGGTGTTAGTCCGGAAGAAACACCGTCGGAGAACGGTGTAAGCCCGGAAAGTATAGCTTTGTCGGTAACACCGTCGGAGGAGGATGAATCGACGGAATCCGGAGAAAACGAGGCGTCTGAAACGGAAAAGAAAAAGTCCCTGATAGCGAAAATAAAAGCTTTCTTTGCAAAAATAAGGGCTATTCCGGAGAAAATAAAAGAAAAAGTAACCCATACGGTGAATACGATAAAACTTCTGTGGTACAAAAAGGAGAAGGTGGTTCTTTTTCTGGAGGACGAGCTTCATAAAACGGCTCTGGGAAAGGCATGGACCGTTGTGAAACAGTTGCTTCGTCATGTGCTGCCGGGAAAGATAAAGGGGCATGTGGAATTCGGTACGGGAAGTCCGGAGTCTACCGGGAAAGCATTGGCTGTTTTGGGAATTCTGTATGCCGCTTACGGCAAAGGAGTAACCATTATACCGGATTTTTACGAAAAACGTGTGGTGGCGGAGTTAGAGTTTAAGGGCAGAATTCGATTGGGAACGATATTGGTAAAAGTGTTGCGTCTGATTCGGGACAAACATGTAAAGCGTTTCCGTAAAAACTTTAAGAAACTGATGAATATATTGAAACAAAAGGCAGAATAAGGGAGAGCGCAAAGAGCGCGGAAAGGACATTGTGATGGCAGAAAACAATTTTAACGCAACCGTAGAGGCTTTATTTAAAGGAATGGACGGTTTTCTTACCACAAAGACTGTAGTGGGAGAGGCTGTAAAGTTTGACGACGGTACTATTATCTTACCGCTGGTAGATGTGAGTTTCGGTGTAGGTGCCGGGGCATTTGCGGGAAATACGAAAAACAATGCCGGCGGCGGTATGGGCGGAAAAATTTCCCCGAGTTGCGTTCTTGTGATTAAGGACGGACATGCGAAACTGGTAAATGTGAAAAACCAGGATATCGTCACAAAGGTAATCGATATGGTTCCGGACGTACTGGACCGTTTTTCCAAAGATAAAAAAGAAAAAGCGGATTTAGACCGGAAGGTAAGTGAAGTGGTTGAAGATATGGAGAATCAGTGATTCTCCAAAAGCCTCCGGCGGATCGCACGAATTTGTAGCAGAAATTGCAGCTTCGCTGCACAAATTCGGCGGGGAAACGCTTTAGTCAGCGCTTCTATGGGAGAGCTGATTTATCACTATTTTTGAAGAAAAATAAAAAAATAAAAATTTTTCTTGCATTCTTTCGCTTCTTCTGATAGAATAGATTTGTTTGTAGGCCATAGCCTTAAATTTTTATTAAGGAGGTGCAATTGACATGGCTAGATGTGCGGTTTGCGACAAGGGAGCCCTGTTTGGTATGCAGATTAGTCATTCCAGAAGTCAGGTTTCCGGAAGAGCTCATAAAATGTGGAAGTCTAACATTAAGTCCGTTAAGGTTAAGGTTAACGGCGGCGCAAAGAAGATGTACGTATGTGCAGCTTGCTTAAGAGCCGGCAAGGTAGAGCGCGCTTAATTGATGCTCACATAGCGGAATGAATATTAGGGATTTTGCAGGGCGGGCGTTTTGCAAAGTCCCTTTTCCCGTATATGGGAGTTATCGACAGAACAGGTGATATCCGAGGACGAGGAATAAAACGATAAGCAGGACGGTGAGCAGGGCACTGCGTAAAAAAAAGGTGAGTAACATCCCGACTGCGATCCAAAACAGAATAAAACCGAGCACTTTTCGCATAAAATCCTCTAAAAATCTTCGAATTATTATAGGATATGCGGTTTTTAAACAAGAGTTCTCGTTTTTTGAAAAAAATAGGTTCACTTTTTAATGAAAATGAGGTATACTAGAATAGGTACATAATCCTTATATGAAAGAAATGGGTAGAAGGAGGGGTTATAATGAACGCTACGATGAGTACGGGACTCGGAAATGTTATTATCGATAACGAGGTTATCGCAAAGTACGCAGGATCTGCGGCAGTGGAATGTTTCGGTGTTGTAGGTATGGCGGCTGTAAATGTTAAGGACGGTTTTGCAAAGTTGTTACGCAGAGAAAGTCTGAGCAGAGGCGTGAATATCACGGTGAACGATAACAAGATTACGGTGGATTTTCATATCATCGTATCTTACGGTGTAAGTATTTCCGCAGTGGCCGATAATCTGGTCAGCAACGTGCGGTACAAGATTGAAGAATTCTCCGGTCTTCCGGTAGAAAAGATTAATATCTATGTAGAGGGTGTCAGAGTCATCGATTAGAGAATGAGCATCTTATGCATTAAGGAGGATAAACGGTGAGTATGAAAACGATTGATGCGAGCATGGTTCAAAAGTGTTTTCTTTCCGGAGCAAAGCGCATCGAGGCTAATAAAGAGTATATCAATGAGTTAAACGTGTTTCCTGTGCCGGACGGCGATACGGGTACCAATATGACGCTTACGATTATGTCTGCGGCGAAGGATGTGGCTGCCCTTGAGAATCCGTCCATGGAACAGGTGTGCAAGGCGATTTCCAGCGGCTCCCTGCGTGGTGCCAGAGGAAACTCCGGTGTTATTTTGTCCCAGTTGTTCCGTGGTTTTACCAAGGAATTAAAGGAATTTGACGGCGTCAGTGTGACGGTACTGGCCGCTGCTTTCGAGCGTGCGGTGGAGACCGCATATAAGGCTGTTATGAAGCCGAAGGAAGGTACGATTCTGACCGTTGCAAGAGGCGGTGCGGAGCGTGCAAGACAACTGGCGGAGGAAGGCGAAGAGGATATTCTTGTATTTGCTGCGGAAGTTGTTGCACATATGAAAGAAGTATTGGACATCACTCCGGAACTTCTTCCTGTATTAAAAGAAGCCGGTGTGGTTGACTCCGGCGGACAGGGACTCCTTACCGTCATGGAAGGTGTACTGGACGCATTAAACGGAAAGGAAACGGACTTCACCCTTACGGTGTCTGCTTCGTCTTCAAAGGCAGCAACCGGTGCGGCAAATGACAATATTTCTACGGCGGATATTAAGTTCAGATATTGTACCGAGTTCATTATCATGGTAGAAAAGCACTATGACATGGATGAAGAATTAAAGTTTAAGGCATATTTGGAATCCATCGGCGACTCTATCGTTGTGGTTTCCGATGAGGATATCGTTAAGGTGCATGTACACACCAATGATCCGGGTCTTGCTATTCAGAAGGCATTGACCTACGGTTCCCTGACCAAGATGAAGATTGATAATATGCGCGAGGAGCATAACGAGCGTGTGATTCAGGGCGCTTCCCAGGCACAGCCGGCAGAGGAAAAGCCTGCGGCGCAGGAGCCGCGTAAACCGTTCGGTTTTGTAACGGTTTCCATCGGCGAAGGCTTAAATGAGATTTTCAAGGGCATCGGTGCGGACTATATCATCGAGGGCGGTCAGACCATGAATCCGTCCACCGAAGATATGTTGACAGCCATCGAGAATGTGAATGCGGATACGATTTATATTTTACCGAACAACTCCAATATCGTACTTGCGGCAGAGCAGGCGGCAAGTCTTACGGAGGATAAGGAAATCGTTGTAATTCCGTCCAAGACCGTTCCGCAAGGTATTACGGCGCTGATCAACTTTATGCCGGATAAGTCTGTAGAAGAGAATACAAAGCGGATGACCGAGGAGATGCAGAATGTAAAGACCGGTCAGGTGACCTATGCGGTACGTGATACTTCCATGGACGGCAAGGAGATTAAGGCCGGAGATTACATGGGAATCGGTGATAAGACCATTCTTTCCGTAGGAAATGACATCGCGGATGTAACCTACGAGTTGTTGGAGGCTTTGATGAATGAGGACTCCGAATTGGTAAGCCTTTATTACGGTCAGGATACTTCCGAAGAAGATGCCAATGTGCTTGCGGACAGAGTGATGGAGGCATATCCGGACGTAGACGTAGAAGTGCATCCGGGCGGACAGCCGATTTACTACTATGTACTTTCGGTAGAATAATACGGACAATACATGAGGATGTTGTCATAGATAAAGACTAGGAGGATATGAAAATGGAAAAGTCAAAGTTGGGGATCTCTGTAGGATTGTTTAGTGCATTGACCTTTTTAACCGGATATCTCGGCCTTACGGCGTTGGTGCTGGTATGCGGTTACATCTTGCTTCGTGAGGAGAACGTAACCTTAAAGAAGAACGTAGCAAGCACGATTGTATTATATCTTGCATTTGCGGCATTAAGTCTTTGTGTGGATCTTCTGAGCAACTTCGTCAGCCTTGTTAACTTCGGCAATTGGATGTATAGTTTCGGTTTCTACAGCGTGACCAGCAACTTCATTTCTACGCTGAATACGTTAATCAGCATTGCAGAGAAGGTTGTATTCGGTTTACTGGCTTTGTTTGCATTATCCGGCAAGGAAGTAAAGATTCCGGTTCTGAGCAAGTTTGTTGAAAAGCATTTCTAAGAAAAAGAATATATTGCGAGGGGCTGTCGCACAACGTGCGGGAGCCCTTCTTACATGCAGGGGATCGAGTGTTGCGTTGATGATGCACAATACCTGCGCGGTGTAACCGATTTGTTTCGAAGGAAAGGGGGAACGGTATGCGACAAACGGATAAGATTACCTGTATTAAAGGAATCGGAGAAAAAACGGCAAAGCTTTTACAGAAACTGGATGTGTTGACTGTAGGGGATTTGCTGTCTTATTATCCCCGTACCTATGAAACCTATGAACTTCCGACACCCATCGGCGAATTAAAAGAAGGTAAAATTTCCACCATTGAAGCTTCAGTGATAAAAAGTGCCGATGTAACACGGTACCGGAACTTGCAGGTGTTGACCTGCGTGGTAAAAGATCCGTCCGGTACCATGAAGCTGACTTGGTATAACCAGCCATATATGAAAAATCAATTGACCATGGGAACCAGACATTTGTTCCGCGGGAAAGTGGTACGGAAAAAAGGCACCCTTGTGCTGGAACAGCCGAAAAAGTATACAAGAGAGGAGTACGGAAGACTGTTAAAGGTGTTGCAGCCGGTGTACAGTCTGACGGAAGGACTCCGGAACGGTATCATTTCAAAGGCGGTAACCGCAGCCTTGGCAGAGTGTGAACGGGAACCGGAGCGTTTGCCGGCAAAGATTGCAAAAGCTCATGATCTTATATCTCATCGGGCGGCGGTGGAGGAGATTCACTTTCCGAAAAGTATGGAGACTCTGACGGAGGCAAGACGTCGGCTGGTGTTTGAGGAATTCTTTCGGTTTATGTTGTTGCTGACCTATCATAAGGAGCAGAAGGGAAAGGAAATCAACCGGTGTCCCATAAGGGAGACCGGGGCGTGCGAGCAATTGATTGCATCCCTTCCTTACGAACTGACCGGCGCCCAGAAAAAGGTATGGGAAGAGATAAAGACAGACTTGGCGGGCGGAGGTACTATGGCCCGACTGGTGCAGGGAGATGTAGGCTCCGGTAAGACGATTCTTGCCATGCTTGCCATGCTGGCGGCGGTAAAGTCCGGCTATCAGACGGCACTGATGGCCCCGACGGAAGTGCTGGCAAGACAGCATATGGCGGATGCGGTGGCACTGTTTGCACCCTTTGGGGTAACCTGCGCCTTACTGACCGGCTCCATGACCGAAGCACAGAAAAAGAGAGCCAGACAGGAGATCGCAGTCGGAGATGCGGATATTATTATCGGCACCCAGGCCTTGTTTCAGGAAAAGGTGGAATACCATAACCTGGGACTTGTGATTACGGACGAGCAGCATCGGTTCGGAGTACGGCAAAGAGAACTGTTTTCCGAAAAGGGTACACATCCCCATATTCTTGTCATGAGTGCCACCCCGATTCCACGAACGTTAGCAATTATTTTGTACGGAGATTTGGATATTTCCATTGTGGATGAACTGCCGAAGGGAAGAAAGCCGATAAAAAACTGCGTGGTTGGTACGGGGTATCGTGACACAGCCCATCGGTTTATCCGCAAACAAATCGATGTCGGACGGCAGGCCTATGTGATTTGTGCAATGGTGGAGGATTCCGAAACTACGGAGGCGGAAAACGTACTGGATTATACGGAGACGCTTCGGGAGGCTTTGGGTGCGGATGTTTCCGTAGAATACCTTCACGGAAAGATGTCGGCGAAGGAGAAGACCGTGCGGATGAACCGGTTTGCCGAAGGGAAAATACAGGTACTGGTGTCTACGACGGTAGTGGAAGTCGGAGTGAATGTGCCGAATGCCACTGTGATGATGATTGAAAATGCGGAACGGTTCGGCCTGGCCCAGCTTCATCAGTTACGAGGCCGTGTCGGAAGAGGCGATGCGGAATCCTATTGTATTATGATCAGTTCCTCCGATGCGCCGGAGACGATGGAACGTCTGGAGATTTTAAACAAGTCCAACGACGGGTTCTTTATTGCCGGGGAAGATTTGCGCCTCAGAGGACCGGGAGATTTGTTCGGAATCAGACAGAGCGGTGAACTGGAGTTTGCCATAGGAGATATTTATACCGATGCGGCCTTATTAAAAGAAGTCAGTGATACGGTAAACAATTTAAGTAAAAAAGAGGCAGAGGAACTGTACCGCGTGTGGTTCTCGGAGGAGGTGTCGGGAAGGATACGCGATATGGCGGAGTCGATATAAAAGCGTTGATTTGTCTCGTTAAGATGTGCGTCGGCTCGGGCGAGGCGAACTCTTGCGTAGTCCTCGCAGATACCAAAAGTCGGATTTTATATTTTCTTTTACAGTCTTTTTCATATAGCCACCGGCTAACTGACATTTTGACAGGAAGAAAATATAAAATCCGACTTATATTTTCCTTTTCTTTTTTGAAAAATGTGGTATACTTATTATGTGACTTTATGCACAGGAATCGGAGGAAAGGAGCGGTAAGATGCAGAAGCAGTATTCCAATGAACAACTTCATCGGATTGCGGGAGAAAACTACCGGCTTCTTTCGGAGTATTGTGCGGAATTGGAGCAGGAAGGCTTCTTTTCCGATGCCGAAAAGATATTGCATTTGTCCATGAATGAGGTTCTGGATTTGTATGTACAGTCTCTGATGGTGCAGTTCCTTGTGTTCGGCAAGCGTTTAAACGAAGAAGAAGTTTTGTTTGCAGCAGGAGTGACGAAGCAGGATATGCTGGGACTTCGGGCTGCGTGGATTGCGGGAGATTTGAGTGATGCGGTGAGTCGTTCAGCAAAGTTTTTGGAAGCACCGCCGATTTTATTGCAATTGCTTTGCCTCAGAGACCAGAAAAAGCATATCGGAGTTACCGGATTGTTTTTCGATGCGATCTTAAATGTGATGATTTGTCTTTCTTACTTAAATCAGGTGAGAGATACCAATGTGTCTAAGTTTATCGGTTTGTATTTTGATAAAGTAGCGGTATTTTTGGAAAATATGGAGGATGAAAGCCGCACAGTGGACGGGAAGTACATATTCAAGAAACTGTGCTCGGGAAATCTTTCCGAAGGGTGCCGGATGCTTAGGGAAGCGGGAGAAGACTTTTCCTCCTACAAAAGTAAGTATTTTTATTATCGGCAAAGTACCGGTACCGCTGTGGCAACGGAACGTCTGAGCGTACAAAGGCAGCGGGAAGACGAAGCACCGGGATATCTTCCGGAGGCATTGGCGGATGCGGCGGAAGAAGCGGTAGAAAGTATAAGGGAAAAGAAAGCGGAGGAGGAAATCGACCGTCTGACGGAGCAGTTAAACCGGATGGTAGGATTGTCTGCCGTGAAGGAAGAAATTCGTTCTTTGATTAACTTAATCAAAGTGAAAAAGTTGAGGGAAAAGTACAAGCTTCCTCAAATGAATATGTCGTACCATATGGTATTTACGGGAAGTCCGGGTACCGGTAAGACAACCGTAGCCCGGCTGGTAGCTCAGATTTACCGGGAGTTGGGAATTTTAAGTAAAGGTACTTTGACGGAGACAGACCGTTCCGGTCTGGTGGCAGGCTATGTGGGCCAAACGGCATTAAAGGTAAAAGAAGCCGTAGAACGAGCCTTGGGAGGCGTGCTGTTTATCGACGAGGCTTATGCACTGGCCCCGGAACATGCGGCCAACGATTTTGGTGCGGAGGCTATCGATACGTTGGTAAAGCTGATGGAGGACCACAGAGACGATTTAGTAATTATTGTGGCGGGATACACCGACGAGATGAAGCGTTTTTTAAAGGCAAATACCGGATTGTATTCCAGATTTAACAAATTTATCACGTTTGCGGATTATACTAAAGATGAGTTGTTGGCTATTTTGGATTCCATGGCGGCGGATGCCGGCTTTTGTCTGACCGAAGGCGCCAGACAAAAAGCGGAGCGGATGCTTGCGGGTATGGACGAGGTTGCGTGCAGGGAATTCGGAAATGCCAGAGGAATCCGAAACCTGTTCGAACGAATGGTAAGTAATCAGGCAAATCGTATTATTGCGTACAATGCGCAGTCCATCAAAGACATTACCGTAATTACGGAAGAGGATGTGACTGTGTAGAGGAGGATTTATGGAAGGTGAGTTGCAAAAGCTGATTTCGATTGTAGTGCCGGTGTATAACGAGGCGGCCCATATTCGGACATCGATGGCTTACGTTGGAAAAATATGTGATGATGCGGCAATTCCCTACGAATTGGTGCTGGTGGATGACGGTTCCAAGGATGAATCCTGGAGTATAATAAGCAGTATGGCAAAGGAAGACGCGCGTGTCACCGCGGTACGGTTGTCCAGAAATTTCGGGAAAGAGCCGGCACTTTGTGCGGGACTTGATGCGGCTTCGGGAGATGCGATTATTGTAATGGATGCGGATTTGCAGCATCCGCCGGAAAAGATTCCGGAGATGGTACGTCTTTGGCAGGAGGGCGCCGAGGTAGTGGAAGGTGTAAAGTCTTCCCGCGGAAAAGAAAAGAAGACGTACCGTTTTTGTGCAAAGCTTTTCTATGGCATGATTAATAAGGCAACCGGAATTGAGTTTGATAACGCATCGGATTTTAAACTTTTAGACCGGAAGGTAGTGGAAGCAATGAAACAGATGCCGGAGAGGATGACCTTTTTCAGAGGTATGTCCGCTTGGGTTGGGTTCGAACGAAAGTCCTTTGATTTTGAGGTTGCGGAACGGGTGGACGGGGCTTCCAAGTGGTCCTTAAAGCGTTTGATTACGCTGGCGGTAACGGCGGTGACTTCCTATACTTCCGCACCGCTTCACTGCATTACAATTCTTGGCTTTGTTATGTTTCTGGGAGCCATTGTCCTCGGAATTCAGACATTGTACATGAAGATTTCGGGACATGCTCTGGGCGGTTTTACTACGGTGATTCTGCTGTTGTTGTTAATCGGCAGCATGATTATGATCAGCCTCGGAATTATCGGACTGTATCTGATGAAGATTTATCATGAAATAAAAGGAAGACCGCGTTATCTGACCTCCCGGGTCATTCGTGGGAAAGAGGAGGAAAAATAGGGATGTTGGGTTTTATCTACTTGCTGGTAGGTGTGGCATTCGGATACGCGGTATGCGAAACACTTTTTCCGAAATTTAATAAGATAGGTGAGAAGACTTTTTTCGGAAGTGATTTATTTCTGCCGTCTTACTATATCCGGGTACCGGCATGGGTGCTGGCCGGACTGATTCCTCTTACCTGGGTGACCTATCTGGCGGCATACGTCATAAAAGTTGTTGGCGGTGCGGAGTACCCGTTGACTGTGGCGAATCTGGTTTCCATGTTGTTGTTTATGACAGCGGCGGTGCTGTTAATCTGGTTCCGCGTCCGCAAGCAATGGACCAAAGAAAAGAGAAAGGAAGGAGACCGCAAGATTCTTATTGCGGAGCTCGTTTTCTTTGCTTTTTTGCTTTTGTTTTTTACGGAACTGATGTTTAATACATTTCGGGTGGAAAACGGACAATTACTGGTGGGCTATACCGTGCACAGTGATTTTGCGCCTCATATGGGAATGATACGTTCCTTCTCCTGCGGAAACAATTTTCCTACCCAGTACGCACATTTTGCGGGAGAAGATGTAAAGTATCACTTTATGTTCCAGTTTCTTACGGGGAATCTGGAGTTTTTAGGGATGAGAATCGACTGGGCCTTTAATCTTCTCAGTATTTTCGGTCTCATGGCAACCTGTACTCTGTTGTATGCGCTTGCTGCGAAGTTGACGGGAAAGCGTGTGGTGGGAACGTTGACGGTTTTGTTTTTTGTGTTCCGCAGTTCCCCTAGTTTCTTTCGTTTTCTGGCAGGACTTCCGAAAGAAGAAATGTGGCAGCGAATCAAAGAACACAGTGAGTTTTTCAGTTATACCCAGAAGGAAGAATGGGGTCTTTGGAATATAAAAGTGTATTGTAACCAGAGACATCTGGCGTTTGCCATTGTTGTCATGTTGTTGGCGCTTCACTTTTTCCTGCCGTATGTGTATGAAATGGCAGAGAAGTTAAAGGGGAAGAGAGCGGAGCTGGCGGCGGAGCGGAAGGGTTCCGGCAGTATTACGGAATGGGTGCGCATCGCAGGAAAAAATACCGGTGTCTATATAAAAGAGTTTTTCTTTACGAAAACAGCCTTCGGAATAAAGCATCCTCTGCGGGCGTTAGCTCTGGGTGTTTTGTTGGGAGGAATGTCGTTTTTTAACGGTTCGGTGGTGATTGCCTGTTGTGCCATGCTCTTTTTTATGGCAGTGGTGTCCGACTACCGTTTGGACTATTTGATTACCGCGTTAACGGCACTGGTATTGTCGATACTCGAGTCAAAGTTGTTTATTACCGGGTCTGCGGTGGCCGCACAGTACTTTTTCGGTTTTCTCGCAGAGAATAAAACACTGTTCGGAGCGTTGGATTATATGTGGCGGCTATGGGGCGTGCTGTTGTTGTTTGTGGCAGCGTACCTCTGTTTCGGACGAGGTGTAAAACGGTACCTTGTATTGGTGTTTTCCGTGCCGCTTGTCATTGCATTTACCGTATTTTTGATTGCGGGAATCGAAGTAACTCCGGAAAACTTATATTTGGTAGAGTATTATATTTCGGTCAATCATAAGTTTGTAATGTTGTCCGAGATGTTGTTGTCTGTCTTCCCGGCGATTATAATCGGAGAGTTGTTTGCAAAAGAATGTGTATGGCCGAAACAGCCGACATGGCTTCGCCGCGTTGTGGCAGCGATGTTGGTGTTGCTTATGACACTTACCGGAATTTACGAATACCGTATCGTGAGAATGCAGGATAAATATCATGTACACTACGATTTACAGGATCCGGTGACTGTCTGGATTGACGAGAATACGGATTCCGATGATTTGATCTTAACGGGAAGCTATGATTTGAATCCGGTTGTTCTGGGCGGAGGAATGTTGTTCTACGGGCACAGCTATTATGCGGAATCCGCAGGGTATGACACTTCTACCAGAGGAAGAGCAGTTCGTCAGATGTTCGGGGCAAGAAGCCCGGAGGAATTGGATGAGTTAGTGAAGGAATACGGAATCGACTATATCATTGTGGATATCGAAGCACGAGAAGAGTACACGGTGCGGGAGAATATCATTGCAATGACCTACGAGGCGGTTTATACCCAGGGGGAAGATGAATGGAAATTGACTGTATACGATACCGGAAAGCCGGTATCCGCACAGAATTGATACAAAAGGAATCGGAAGGAGAATGGGAATGAAGTTTGATTATGTAGTGGTAGGAGCAGGCCTTGCGGGTCTGACGGTAGCGGAACGAATTGCCAATGTATTGGACAAGAAGGTGTTAGTTATCGAGAAAAGAGGTCACATCGGCGGTAACGTGTACGATTCTTATAACGAGGACGGCGTTCTGATTCATAATTACGGTCCGCACATTTTCCACACCAACGACAAGGAAGTTTACGAGTATTTAAGTAAGTTTACCAAGTGGAATGATTTTTGGCACAGAGTACTTTCTTATGTGGACGGTAATCTGATTCCGATGCCGATTACGGTAGAGACGGTAAACAAGCTCTACAATCTGAATTTGAGCACCTTTGAGGTGGAGGATTTCTTTCATAAGCAGGCAGTGGACATCCCTGAGATTAAGACCAGCCGTGATGTGGCGCTGAGTAAAGTCGGTGAAGAGATTTATCAGAAGTTTTTTGAAAATTATACAAAGAAGCAGTGGGGCTTAGATCCGGCGGAAATTGATACTTCCATTATTGCCCGGATTCCGGTGCGTACCAACCGTGATACCAGATATTTTGCAGACAAGTATCAGGGGATGCCGCGCCACGGTTATACCAAAATGTGCGAGAACATGGTAAAGAACCCGAATATCAAGATTATGTTGAATACGGATTATAAAGAGGTAATCGGAGATTTAGAGTATGATGCCCTGATTTATACCGGCCCGACGGACTATTTCTACGATTACAAGTACGGTAAGATGGCGTACAGAAGTATCCGTTTTGAGTTCGAGACGCTGGATACGGAGTCTTATCAGGAAGCTCCGGTGGTGAATTATCCGAATGATTTTGATTTTACGAGAATTACCGAATTTAAGAAGATGACCTGGCAGAAGCACGATAAGACCACTATTTTAAAAGAGTATCCGAATTCCGACGGTGAGCCGTATTATCCGTTCCCGACGGCGGAGTACAAGGAGCAGTTTGCCAAGTATCGCGAAGAAATGGATAAGGAAACCAATGTATTTTTCATCGGTCGTCTGGCGGAGTATCGCTACTACAATATGGATGCGGTAGTACGCAGTGCATTGAACCTGTTTGAAGAGAAGCTTGCGAAATAATCAGGAGAAGGAGTAAAAAATGGACAAATTATATATTGTGATTCCGGCGTATAATGAGCAGGAAACGATTCAGAGTGTTATTGAGGACTGGCATCCGGTGGCGGTATCCGCAGGAGCAGACAGTCGTCTTGTCATTATTGATGACGGCAGCAAAGACAATACCTACGCGATGCTTAAGGAGGCGGAAGCGAAGTATCCGCAGTTGATTGCACTGACAAAGCCGAACGGCGGTCACGGTGCAACCCTTTTGTACGGGTACAATTATGCGTTGGAGCAGGGGGCGGACTTTGTGTTCCAGACCGATTCCGACGGTCAGACCAAGGCGGAGGAGTTTGCCCAGTTCTGGGAATTGCGCAACGACTATGCCATGGTCATCGGTCATCGCAGCAAGAGAGAAGACGGTGCGTCCAGAGTATTTGTAACAAAGACGTTAAAGCTGGTTTGCTTATTGTTGTTCCACGTCAAGTTGACGGATGCCAATACACCGTTCCGTTTGATGCAGGCCGGGGAACTTAAGAAGGTTCTTCCGCTGATTCCGAAGGATTACAACTTGTCTAACGTAGTGATTTCCGTTATTTTTGCCAAGAAGAAGCTTCCGGTAAAGTATATTCCGATTACCTTCCGTCCGCGCCAGGGTGGTGTGAATTCCATCAACATGAAGCGTATCTTTAAAATCGGTAAAAAGGCGGTAGGCGACTTTGTTAAGATTAACAAGATGGTAAATCAGGCTTGTAAGGAAGATAAGTAATAAAGAGAGTTGGTACAATCATGAAAAACAAAAAGAGATTGTTTTGGGAGTTTGGGCTGGGGCTTCTGGGAATACTTGTGTTCGCCATGGTATGGAATCTGGCGGACAAGTCGTTCCGAATGGATTTGATAAATAAGTTTGCGGATCTTATAGCCAAAATGGATCCGGAAAATGAATGGAAGCTTTTGTGGGGCTGTTTTAAGGCGGAGGAGTTTGAACAGGTTACCCGGTGCTTTAAGGTGTTTTTTGTATTGGGAATCGCCTTCTTCCCACTTTCCGCACTTTTGTTCCGTAAGTTTTCCGACAGAGGATATGTGTTCGGCAAAATCATTGGTCTGGTTGTGACCGGATGGCTGGTGTATGTTCTTTCCTTCCTTCATATCGGAAAGTTTACCGTAGTAACGGGATATGTGGTACTGGGTATTTGTTTTGCGATCAATTACGGTCTTTTGATTTTTCTGTGCAGAAAGAAAAAGGTTTCCGTACTGCAGTTTCTCGGAATCAGTGACGGTTCTGCGATGCTGACGAAAATTGTCTGGTATGAAGTACTGTTCTTTGCGGTACTTGCGATTTTGCTTTACATGAAGAGTTTTCATCCGGATTTTTGCTGGCAGACCGAAGGCGTTATGGACTACGGTTTTATGGTCAGTCTGGACAAGAGCAAATATATGCCGCCGGAGGATTTCTGGTATTCCGGAACCTATTTGAACTACTATTATTTCGGTCAGTACCTTTGCACCTATTTGTCAAAGCTGTGCGGTGTTTCCATGAGTATCGGCTATAATCTTTCCCTGATGTCCATTGCAGCATTCGGCGTGGTATTGTCCTATGCTTTGGTGGCACAGATTTTCGGCCTTTATATGAAAGAGCGCAGCGAAACCGCTATGTTAAAGGGTACGAAGACGGTGGCTTCGGTTCCGGTGCTTCAACAGATACTTCCGCGGTTTGCCGGACTTTTGGCGGGATGCGGCGTTACGTTCTCCTGTACCAATCATTATTGGCTGTATCGGAAGGTTGCTCCGGTGATTTGTGATATTTTAGGAGTGGACGGAAACCATGATTACTGGATTTCCGACCCGACCCGTTATATCGGCTGGCAGGGCGAAGCTCTTGACCAGACCATTCACGAGATGCCGGCGTATTCCTTTGTGCTGGGAGATTTGCATGCCCATGTAATCGATATTATAAATGTGCTGACGGTACTTGCCATTTTATTTGCGTTTTTGATGGGACGCAGGGAACGGATGAAGAATGCCGTGGCGGGAACCTATGAAAAGGTTGACTTGAAAAAGGAACTTGCTAACCCGGATATTATTGCTCTCGGCTTTTTCTGCGGCATCTTCCAGATGACGAACTTTTGGGATTTCCCGATTTATTTCGTTGTGTGCGGTGCGGTAATCTTAGTATCCAATGCGGTGATTTGCGGATTTAATAAAAAGACGTTCGTACTTACGGCGGTGCATGCGGCGGAGTTTATTGTACTTTCGTTTGTGACGGCGTTCCTGTTTAACCTGCATTTTGAAGGTATGACAAACGGAATCGGTCTCTGTGACCGACACACGGAAGTGTACCAGATGATTGTTGTCTGGGGAATGCCGATTCTCATGATTATCGGCTATCTTGTAAGCAACATTAAGGAAGAACAGAAGCGAAGAACGGAAGGAATTTCGACCACAGAGCATAAAAACGTGTTCTTTGCGTGGTTACAGAATTTAAAAGCTTCGGAATTGTTTGTACTTATTCTGGGACTTTGTGCACTGGGACTTATCTTGCTGCCGGAGCTTGTTTATGTAGATGACATTTACGGTGAAGTCAGCCAGCGTTCCAATACCATGTTTAAGCTGACCTATCAGGCATTCATCTTACTGGCTCTTTGCGCCGGTATGATTATAACCAAATGGTTTTTACTTCCGAAGAACGGCAAGCAGTTTGTGGCCGGTGCGGTGTTGTTGTTTATTTTGTGCCGTAACCTGGAATACTTCGGATATGCATGGGAAAGGTGGGCAGGAGATTATAAGAAACCGGAAAATGCCGCAACACTGAATGCTTTATCGGAGGATGTGGATATTTCCGATGCGGATTTGGCGGCCATTGACTGGATCAACGAAAATATCGAAGGTCGTCCTACCATACTGGAGGCCCACGGACCGAGTTATCGTCAGGATTACAAGGTAATATACGGACGCATTTCCTCCATGACGGGATGCCCGACGGTGGTGGGCTGGCATACTCATGAGTGGCTGTGGAAGAACGATGTAGATGCGGTAAACGCCAGAGCGGATGATGTGGAAGCAATTTACGCCTGTGCGGATAAAGAACTGGGTACCATGCTGTTAGAGCAGTACGATGTGGATTACGTGTATGTTGGAAAACTGGAGTTCTTAAAATATAAGGATGACCAGGGGAATTCGTTATTGGATTACGATTATCTGCGCTCTTTGGGTGAAGTGGTGTACGAAGGAATCGATGAATCGGAATTCTATGAGACATTTCTTGTAAAAGTTAAATAAGTACGTTTTATTGGACTCTGAATGAATTATACTGAACCCGTAATAAGGAAACACTCCTTGTTACGGGTTTAAATTTTGATTATTAATTTTTCGGAGGACAATACTATGACAGCAACTCTTTTTACAATCATCATGATCGGTGTTATTTTCTGGCTTGCATTTCAGGACGGTGTACTTGCTTTTTTCGGAGCGCTTTGTATTTTAGGGATTATTTCTTTGATTGTGGATGAAGCACGCAAGGAAAAACGGGAAGACCAGATGATAAAAGAACAAAAAAGAACGGTTTAATCTTCCAGTTTATTTTTTTTAGAAGGACATATAATAACACCGTAATCAAGAGAGACCCACACAGCGAAAGCGGTGCGGGTGTCAATGGTTACGAAACTTTGAAACAGCCCGCATCGCGGGAATTGAGGAAGGAGTGTATACTATGTCCAGAGGTAGAAATCGTGTAGAAGTTCCGGAAGCAAGAGAGGCTATGGATCGTTTTAAGATGGAAGTTGCATCTGAGATCGGTGTTCCGTTAAAGCAGGGTTATAACGGTGACTTAACCAGCGCTCAGAACGGTTCTGTCGGCGGCGAGATGGTTCGTCAGATGATTAAGCGTCAGGAAGAATCTATGTCCGGTAAGTAAGAATCGCTTAGATTCCGAAGTAAGACCAGGGTCGTCACAGTAATGTGGCGGCCCTAGTTTTTTCGTCCTAATTATGAAAAAAATGTTGCAATTCAAAGCAATATGCGATACACTAAACTTATATAAGTGCGCATATTTGGAGGATGAGCCATGAGAGTAATTGCGGGTTCCAGACGAAGCATTCGTCTGACCACGGTAAAGGGTGATAAAGTTCGTCCTACCACGGACCGGATTAAAGAGACGTTGTTCAATATTTTACAGCCGGATATTCCGGGAGCTTCCTTTCTGGATTTGTTTTCCGGAAGCGGTGCCATCGGTATCGAGGCATTAAGCCGCGGGGCAAAAGAAGCGGTTTTGGTAGAGCAGGACAAAGATGCACTTGCTTGTATTCGTGCCAATTTGAAGGCGACCCGTTTTGAAGCGGAAGCCCAGGTAAAACAGGGAGAAGTGCTTTCTGTGCTCCGTACGTTGCAACATGCGCCCTTTGATTTGATTTTTATGGATCCGCCTTATGATTTAGGCTGGGAGGAAAAGGTTCTTTCCGTGTTAAGTAAGGCTTCTTATGTGGACGAGTATACGAAGATTGTTGTGGAAGGCTCCGCACAGACGGATTTGTTCTTTGCCGGGGAGTTGGGATTTTCGGTATATCGGGAGAAGAGTTACGGGTCCAATAAACATATTTTTTTGGAAAAGAGGAAGTTATGAGAAGAGGACTTTATCCGGGAAGTTTTGACCCGGTAACATTGGGACACTTGGATATTATTAAAAGAGCGTCGGAAATTGTGGACGAGCTGATTATCGGTGTTTTAAAAAACAGCACAAAGAAGAATATGTTTTCTACGGAAGAGCGTATTGATTTGTTAAAACGTGTCACAGAAGGAATATCGAATGTTCGTATTATTTCTTTTGACGGATTGCTTGTAGATTGTGCGAGGGAATACGGTACCCGTACCATCATCCGCGGTCTCCGGGCGGTGACGGACTTTGAATATGAGTTACAGCTGGCCCAGACCAACAAAAGACTCCGTCCGGACATCGATACCGTGTTTTTGACTACCAATGTGGAATATGCGTATCTCAGTTCCAGTATTGTACGGGAAATCGCCGGATACGGCGGGGATATCAGTCATTTTGTACCGCAGTGTATTATGGATGATGTATATAAAAAAGCGAAGCGAGGAGAGTAAGTATGAGTACAAAACGAATTGAACAGTTAATCGAGGAGATTTTTGAGTTTGTAGAAAGCTGTAAGTCGTCTGCTTTTTCCGGTTCAAAGGTAATTGTTCCGAAGGAAGAGTTGTATGATTTGCTGGATGAGTTGCGCTTAAAGGTGCCGGAAGAGATTAAGCGTTGCCAAAAGATGATTGCGAATCGCGATGCGATTATTGCCGATGCGGAGGACAAGGCATCCGCAATTGAGCAGGCGGCAAGAGCTCAGGCACAGATGCTTGTAAACGATAACGAGATTACCCAGCAGGCTTATTATCAGGCAAACGAGATGGTCCGTCAGGCTACGGAGCATGCGGAAGCACTGGTAGCGCAGGCGCAGGAGGAAGCAATCCAAATCCGTCAGGGTGCTCTCGGTTATACCAATGAGATGCTGGGGCGTGTAGAGCAATTACTCGGTTCCACTTTTGAAATTACGAAAAACCGTTCCGACGCAATGTTGGAGTCTATGCGTCAGAACCTGGAAATTGTTGCGGCAAACCGCAGAGAGTTAAACGGCGAGATACAGCCGGAAGAGATGGAAGAACAACCGATGAGACAGTCGGCTCAGGAGCAGGACGAGGATTTTGAGTTTGACGAAAATACATTTCTCGAAAATATTGAAGACGACGAAGAGTAAGCGGCAGTGAGGGGACGGCTGTTCACGGAACGATATGCAAATATCCTGCCATGAGCAGTCCGGCCAACAGACCTGCAGCCGACTTTGTGAGAAGATAGTGTGCGAACGGGAGCTTTGTTCCCGCCAGCACACTTTTTGTTTGAGCAGCAGCGGAGAAGCCTCCGAAGGTCACAAAACCGGTAATCAGAGGAACGGAGATATGGGGAGGGAGAAGGAGTGCGTGAAGGGAAACACTCCCGGTGGTAATTTCAAGGACAGAGCCGGTACAGGCGAGAAAAAAAGGAGAGAAGGGGAGTTGTGCCAAAAGGCTTGCGGATACGGAAAAGAGGATAATATACCCCCCAACCCGGGTCAGCACGGAAAAGGCCTGTTCAATGGCAGCGTCTAACAGAAGGAAGGAAAATGTAAAGCTTTTATGAGGGAAAGAGGAGTTTTCTGTTATGGTGTCTCCGGTGATACGGGACTGCTTGCGCGGACGAAGCAGTTTTGCCGCAAGAATGGAGGAACCGGTTACAATGATAAGTAACGGATAGCGTAAGGCCGGCTGATTAAGCACAGTGGAAGAAAGAAAGCCTAACAAAAACAAAGGGCTTGGATTGTTACAGAGAGGGAGCAGATACTGCCCCTCTTTTTTTGATATACGGCCGGATTCTACAAGGGATGCAACGGTTTTGGCACCTACCGGAAGACCGGCGAGCAGACCGATTACAACAGCGTAACAACCGGAAGGAGAGCAACGAAAGATCGGAGAGAGGAACGGTGCCAGCCGTTTTGCAAGACTGTCGGACAAGCCGGAGGATAAAAACAGGGAGGATAAAATCAGAAAAGGGAGAAGACTCGGCAATACCTGGTTGAACCAGAGCAGAAGTCCGTTTTTGGCGCCGGAGAGGGCAGTAGAGGGAAATAACAGAAGGCAACACAAAAACAGAAACATAGCACTTTTTATAAAAAATGGACGAAGTTTTACGGACAGAGCCATGGAAACCTCACTCAGAAACCTGCATTTGTAAAATTATATGAAAAGTCATCCGGCAAAAGAACGCCGTATCTTTGATGTGCCACATGGTTGTACAAGTCGGTGGCGGCAATATCAAAGGCAAGCAGGTCGTTTTCAAGGGGAGTACAACGCCTGGTTTTTTGAGCAAGCTTTGTAAGGACCGGCAAGGAGGCGGTCTTTTTCCATGTTTTTAAAAGAGGGGTTGCGCTTTTCTTAAAACCGAGAATACGAGCATAGCAGACTTCGTTTTTGCGGAAGTTTTCCAGCGCGGATTGTTCCAAATCAAACAGAATATGAAGAAAACACCGTTCGATCCGAGTGCGGGTATATTGTTTTGTTTTGATATGGTCAACAAAGCACTCATAGTCGCAAGCCGGAAAATGTTTGCGGAGACGCCCCGCCAGTTCCGGGGACACGTCGGCATAAGAAGGAAGTCGGTCTGCTTTCTGAGACACGGCATAGCGGTACAGGGAAAGAAAATCAGACCCGAAGATCGGTGCATAGGGCTTTTTTGCAAGAAGGGCGGCGGCAGCTTCCGGAATTTCCGTAAGAAAAGCCTCCGGGAAGGTGGTGCCCGGTGTTAACAGGGAGCGTAAGGCCGTGGCGGAAGAAAAACCTTCGGAAGCGACGGCGTCTTCATGATAACCGGACCCTATACGTGCAATGGCACAGGGAGTGATTGCGCTTTTTCTGCGGTAAAGAGCCTTACAATATTCCAGTCCCAAAAGGGCATTCGGGGATTCCAAAAGAACCAAGGCTTCCGCGGACAAATGCGGGCGCGCGGCTGCAAGCCGTGCCTGAGGAAAGGTAAGTCCGGCCCGAAGCCCCTCTTGTAATGTCTTTTTATAGGCGGCCGGTTCCTCGCAAAGAAAGGTCGCGGTTTCGGTATAAAGAGAAATCGGGACATCTGTTTCGGTACCGAAGCAAAGAGTATCCACACAGCCGAGTTTGTCCAATATCGTCACGGCACCTTCCGCAAAGTATTCTGCGCTGCCGGTAGCGTAACAAAAAGGAAGCTCCAGTACCGCATCTGCGCCGCAGGCCAGGGCACATTCCGCTCGTGTAAACTTATCGAGACAGGCCGGAATCCCTCTCTGGGTAAAGTTTCCGCTCATTACCGCCACCACAAAATCCGCCCCGGTGACGCGACGTGTTTCTGCAATGTGATATTCATGTCCTTTGTGAAAAGGATTGTATTCTACGATAATACCGGCAACTTTCATGTGAGGTCTCCTTTCTTTGGAATGTCATTTTGCTTTTCGATATGGAGCATAATGCGGAACTAGGCACCGGCTTATGACTGCACATGCTTATAATAATAAATGGCCAGCTGGGTACGGTCACGAAGTTCCAGCTTTTCAAGGGCACTGCTTAAATAGTTCCGTACAGTACCTTCGGATAAAAAGAGAGTTTGTGCGATTTCCTTGTTATTTAAACCTTCCGCTACCAGCTTCATGATTTCAATTTCCTTTTCGTTTAACGGAAGCGCGGACACATTCGGCTCCTTCGGAGTGGATAAAATGTCCGGAATCTTTTTTACGACCTCGCTTCCGAACACATTCTGTCCGCCGTATACGGCGTGCAGGGCAGGAACAATGCTTTCGAAATCCTGTTTTAGGAGATAACCTTTGGCACCGAGGCGCAGGGCGCGGACAATGTATTCGTCATCGGAAAAGGTGGTGAGAAAGAGAATTTTTGCGGCGGGGTTCTCTGCTAAAATCGCAGTGGCGGCGTCCAAACCGTTCATACCTTCCATACGGATGTCCATCAGAAGAATGTCCGGTTGGTGTTCCTTATAAAGCGTAACTGCTTCGGCACCGTCCCTTCCTAAGGCAGGAACGGTAATGTCCTGTTCTGCCTCTAATATAGTTTTTAAAGAAATACCGACTACGCGGTCATCGTCTACGACTAAAACTTTCATAAGGAATCCTCCAAGGTAATGTTTGAATAGTTACTCCGGTTACAAGGTGTTCTTTGATTCGGAAGCAAAGTTTAGCTGTGATCCTTCGGAACGGACACGAAAATGTGGAAGCCGTTCTGGGTAGAGAAGCGAATGGTTCCCTTTAGGGAAGAGACTCTTGCCTGCATATTTTCAAGGCCCATACCGGTGTTTTCGTCCGGAATCCGGATGTCGGTACCGTTATCTCCGATGGAGAGTTGGTACAGGGATGTATATTCTTTCATGCTGATGCGGATGGTGTCCGCATTGCTGTGTTTTGTAATATTGGCCATTGCTTCTTTCATAATGGTAAGAAAGCAGTAGGTAATCGCTACCGGAAGCTCCGGTGCGATGTCATATTCGAAGTAGGTCCGATAGGACGTATAGTCTGCCAGAAGCTGTCGTGCGGAGGTTTCCAAATCCAAAGCATCATCCCGCAAATCATGAACGCTGCTGCGGATTCCCTGCATGGCGGCATCCAGACTTTCTTTCAGTAACAATAGGGACTCATCATCTTTTTTTACGGTCAGCATGGCACCTACCTGGAGGATGGAGCGGGACAGTAAATGACCTACGTTATCGTGGATCTCTCTTGCAATCCGGGTACGTTCCTGCAGAGTGGCGATTTTAATCCCGGCGTCTTGATTCTCCATCAGGGTCTGTGCCTTTTCCTGTAGGGAAAGTTTTTCCTCTGTATCGGTGTCTCGTAGCTTTATCAGATCCGAAGCAGCCCTGCTAAGTTGACGTTCCCGGTAGGAAAGGAGCAGTGTCACACCGAGTAAAAATAAAACCAAAAAAACGGTAGCAATTGTATCAAAGGTAAAGAAGGAACGAATCACCGGTAACAAAGAAATAAGCAGTACCGGCGTGGGGCGCTTCACACAGAGCGGGTAACAAAGCACCGGAAGAAAAAACAATAAATCCGGGAAAAAGATACTGAGGAGTACACCCAGACCGAACAGGCCGTAGGAAAAGGGCAGAGAGGAAACAAGTTCGTCTACCGTAAGGGCAATGAACACGCAGAGCAGGAGGATAATCGGTGTGATGGTCGGGTCTGTGGTTAACAGAAGTACAAGACCGAAGAACAAAAGTACCAGTTTATCAACGATTCCTCTCATGAGTGTCCCTCCTTTCTTTTTCGGGCGAGGTGCATTTCTTACGATTTTGCGGAGCTTTCGTATGACGTTTATGCGTGAAAATATTCCGTTTTTGCTCAGCGCAACGCTCCTAAGTATGTGCACATAAGATATAGCTAAATTCCAAACTAAGTGTACCACATATTTTCGGGAATGAAAAGCCAAAAACCGATGACATTTGTCACTTTCTCTTTCTGACAAACGACACTGGAATGTGAGTTTTGTCTTTGGTATGATAGGGGCATAAGATGCGAAACCGTGTTTGAAGCGAAAGGAGACACTATGAATACAGTAGTTAAAATCGAGAATCTGGTAAAACGGTATAAGGAACTGGTGGCGGTGGACCACATGAATCTGTCCATTGAAAAGGGTGAAATCTTCGGATTGTTGGGCCCTAACGGCAGCGGAAAATCTACCATTATTAATTGCCTGCTTTCCCTGACAGATTATGATAAGGGAGAGATTACCGTGTTCGGTGAGAAGATGCGGGCGGATAATTATTCCGTGAAGGGACGCATCGGTATAGTATTGCAGAACGTAGCAGTATTTGATGAATTGACGGTGTATGAGAATATCGATTACTTTTGCAGCTTGTATGTAAAGGATAAGGAAAAAAGAAAGGCGCTGGTGCAGGAGGCAATTACCTTTGTAGGATTGGAAGATTTCACAAAGTTTTATCCGAAGAAGTTGTCCGGTGGTCTTCTCCGTCGTTTGAATATCGCCTGTGGTATCGCACATAAGCCGGAACTGATTATTTTTGATGAGCCGACGGTGGCCATTGATCCACAGAGCCGGAACAAAATCTTAGAGGGTATTAAGGAGTTGAACCGCCAGGGAGCGACGGTAATCTACACCTCCCACTACATGGAAGAAGTGGAGCAGCTTTGTTCCAGAATTGCTATTATCGATAAGGGGCAGTTGGTGGCAACCGGTACGAAGGATGAGCTTAAGAGTATGATTCAGACCGGTGAAACCATCCGGGTGGAGGTGCCGGAACTGACCAGCGAGGCAATGTTCGGGTTAGAGAAGCTTTCCCATGTAATCTCTGTGGAGTATATCGATGGTATGGCTACCATTAAGTGTAACGGCGGAAGACATAACGTACTGCATGTGCTGGAGTATTTAAACAATGCGGAGATTTCCTTTGGCAGAGTGTTTGCGGAGCAGCCGACCTTAAACGATGTGTTTCTTGAAATTACCGGCAAAGAGCTTCGTGACGAAGTACAGTAGGGGGGATGACGATGATACATTATGTTTATCGATTAAAACGATTGTTACGGATGAGGCAGCTGTTTTTCTGGTCCATTTTATTCCCGCTCCTTTTGGGAACGGTATTTAAGGCAGCCTTTTCCGATGCGACAAGCAAGGACTGGGGCTTTGTTACGATTCCGGTGGCAGTTGTAACAGAAGAGGGAAACTCGGAAGACGAGGTGTTTCTTCATTTCCTTGCGGAAATGAAGAATGGGGATACTCCGTTTTTTACAGTGACGGAGTGTGATAGGAAGACTGCTGAGGAATTGCTGGTCGACGGAGAGTTTGCCGCGGTTATTGTTACGGGAGAAGAGACCAAGGTACTTCTCAAAGAAAACGGATTAAATTCCACTGTTGTAAAGACCGTGGTGGACGGATATTTACAGAGCAAGGATATGTTTGTGGAAGCAGCAATGAAAGGGAAGCTTTCTGAGGTGACGGAGGCTTTTTCAAAAGAGGTTACGACACTTTCTGCCAAGGAATTCGAGGGTGCCACGAAAGACCCGTTTGTACAGTATTTCCAGGCACTGATTGCCATGGCGAGCCTGTACGGTGCTATGTACGGTCTGATGAATACCAATGAGCTGAATCAGAAACTTTCCGTTGTATCCGCAAGACGTCTGGCGGCGCCGATGCGGATCGTGCCGACGGTGATTTGCGATGTGGCAGCGGCCTTTACCATTCAATATTTGCAGTTTTTGATTAACATTGCGTATTTTGTCCTGATACTGAAGGTAGACTTCGGTAACGTAAACGGCTGGCTGTTTTTAGGCGGTGTATTTTACAGCCTGCTTGGTGTATTGGTGGGCTATTTTATCGGAACTGTGGTACAAAAGAGTGAGAGCTTGCAGAATTCTATCATGATGGGAACAACCATGTTCAGTTGCTTTTTGGCAGGCCTTATGGTAGGAAATATCCGTATGGCAATTGAATTGACGGTACCGGTAGTGAACAGGATTAACCCGGCAACGCTCATTGCGGACTCCATGCAGGCCTTGTGTATTATGGGGGATACAGAGAAGTTTGCAAGCTGTCTGTTCGGTGTTTTCATTTGGTGTGTTTGCTTGACAGTCGGAAGCATTTTTGTTGTTATGCTTCGCCAGAAAAGAGCAGGAAGGAGCGTGTCTAAGGCATGAAAGTAGTATTAAAGATTGTGAAAAAGGCATTACCTTCTGTAAGTGCGTATTTCGTGATTTTCTTTGGGCTTACCATTATAATGTCGTTCTTTTCGGGAAAAGATCAGGAGAAGATGTATCAGGCCACAGAACTGACCATCTATGTAGAGGATAAAGAAGAATCGGTACTGTCAAAAGCACTGATTGCCTATCTGGAGCAGGAAAACGAAGTGGAGACGGAGTATGATGAAGATCTTTTATCGGAGCTTATTTTTACCGGTATGGTAGATTATGTGGTGTATGTGGAAGAAGGCTTCGAGGAAACTTTCCTGGTGGGGGAAATGGGTGGAATCGAACGCCTGAGTATAAAGCCGAATATGGCCTTTGTAGATCAGAAAATCGAGCTGTTTTTCCAATATGTCAGAGCAGAACTGGCTATGGGAAAGACGATAGAGGAGGCCTGTGAATCCGTGTTAAAGAATACAGAGCACCGTGCACAGACGGAGGTGCTGTCGGGGCGTGATGCTATGAGTACACGACCGGGGTATTTCTTCTTTACTTTCCTGGCCTATATTATTCCGTGTATTTTGATTATGATTCTGGGACCGGTGATGCATGCCTTTTACAAGAAGGATATCAAGATGCGGACCGACTGCGGAAAGGTGAGTGTGCGAAAGCAAAACGTTGAGGTGGTAAAGGGTATTGTAGTGGTGGCTCTCCTGGTATGGGCGTTGTTTATGGGACTGGGTGCTGTGATTTATCACAAAGATTTCACAGTAGCGGAATATTTGCTGGGAACCTTAAACAGCTTTACCATATTGCTGTTTTCGGTAGCGGTTTCGGTATTACTGGGCGTTTTGTTGCCGAGTGTGGATGCTTTAAACGGTGCCAGCAACATCCTGGGCCTTGGCATGTCCTTTTTTAGCGGTGTGTTTGTACCTGCGGAACTGTTGCCGGACTATGTTAATACAATCGGTGAGTTTTTACCGGCAGGGTGGTACATGAAAAATGTCAGATTGCTGAACATTGAGAATTCGGCGACCACCCATTTTACGGAGTTCTTGGTAAATTGCGGAATTGTGACAGCCTTTGCGGTAGCGGTATTTTTTGTATTCTTAGTGGTGGTAAAGAGAAGAAAAGCGGCATAAAAGGAAGTGACCGGCGGTTGTGTGAAGAGGATTTGCGCAACCGCCTTTGTTATGTAAAAATGATTTATGGTATAAGGAATGTATGTTTTGGGTATTGGCTTTTCTTTCTTTTTGGGGTATAATACTCGCGAAGGCAAAACGAGTATGCCAAGGAAAGACCGTCGGATGCTTGCATCCGGGAGAGCGCTGCTTGGCATAGGAGCGCACACGCGAGCTATGGAAAAAGAAGTTTTACATGGCTTTGCCGAGCGGATAGAATAGAGAAGGAATTTGTAAACAAAGGAGAGTAAGCTTATGAAGTACAAAGAACTGTTTACCCCGGTGAAAATCGGTAATGTGGAGATTAAGAACCGCTTTGCCATGGCACCGATGGGGCCGTTAGGCTTAAGCGATGCCGAGGGCGGCTGGAACCAGCGCGGTATTGATTATTATGTAGAGCGTGCAAAGGGCGGCACCGGTCTTATTATCACCGGTGTTACTTTCTGTGACCAGCAGGTAGAGCCGCAGAATCAGTCCATTATTCCGGTATCTACCCACAATGCGGTGCATTTTACGAGAACCAGTAAGGAGATGACCGAGCGTGTTCATGCTTACGGCAGTAAGATTTTCTTACAGATGTCCGGTGGATTCGGTCGTGTGACCATTCCGACGAACTTAGGTGAATTCCCGCCGGTAGCTCCGTCGGAGATTCCGCATCGTTGGCTTGACAAGATGTGTCGTTCCATTACGAAGGAAGAGATTCGCAGCATCGTAAAGTCCTTCGGTGACGGTGCGTACAACGCAATGCGCGGCGGTTTTGACGGTATTCAGATTCATGCGGTGCATGAGGGCTATTTGTTGGACCAGTTTGCGATTTCCATGTTTAATTTAAGAACCGACGAGTACGGCGGCTCCTTAGAGAACCGGCTTCGTTTTGCAAAGGAAATCGTGGAGGAGATTAAGTCCCGTTGTGGTAAGGATTTCCCGGTTACGCTTCGTTACAGTGTAAAGAGTATGATTAAGGACTGGAGAAAGGGAGCACTTCCGGGAGAAGAGTTTGAGGAAAAGGGAAGAGATATTGAGGAAGGTATCGAGGCTGCAAAGCTTCTGGCACAGTACGGTTACGATGCGTTAGATGTGGATGCCGGCTCCTACGATTCCTGGTGGTGGAGTCACCCGCCGATGTATCAGGAAAAGGGACTGTTCCGTCCGTTCTGTAAGATTGTAAAAGATGTTGTGGATATTCCGGTCATTTGTGCGGGACGTATGGATGACCCGGATATGGCGCTTGAGGCGCTGCAGAACGGTGAGTGCGATATGATTTCCATCGGCAGACCGTTGCTTGCGGATCCGGATTATTGTAATAAGCTTCGTTCCGGCAGAGTCTGTCAGATTCGTCCGTGTATTTCCTGTCATGAGGGCTGTATGGGACGCATCGCGACCTATTCTCTCATCAACTGCGCGGTAAATCCGCAGGCGGCAAGAGAGCGTGCTATGGCTTACGAACCGATTTTGCAGAAGAAAAAGGTGCTTGTAGTCGGCGGTGGCGTGGCCGGATGTGAGGCAGCAAGAGTGCTTGCCATCCGCGGACATCAGCCGGTACTGTTTGAAAAGGGCGGACGCCTGGGCGGCAACTTATTACCGGGGGGTGCACCGAAGTTTAAGGAAGACGATATTGCTTTGGCCAATTGGTATGCGCAGGAAATGGACCGCTTAAAGGTTGAAGTGCATTTAAATACCGAGATTACCAAAAAGGATATTTTAGAGGGCGATTACGATACCGTTATCATGGCCACCGGCTCCACTCCGAAGGTATTTTCCTTAGGTGATGATGAGAATGTCTATACCGCATCTCAGGTGCTCTTAAAGGAAAAGGATTGCGGCGACACTACCGTTGTGGTAGGCGGCGGTCTGGTAGGCTGTGAGACGGCGCTTTGGCTGGCGCAGGCCGGTAAGAAGGTGACCATTGTAGAGGCTCAGGACAAGATTATGAAGGTAAACGGCCCGCTTTGTCACTCCAACTCCGACATGCTGGCGGCATTGCTTCCGTTCAATAACGTAGAGATTCTCACAAGCGCAAAGGTAACCGGTTATGCAGGCGGTAAGCTTTCTGTGGAGACACCGGAGGGAGCAAAGGAACTGGATTGTGACAGCGTCATTCTTTCCGTGGGATACAATGAGGAGAATTCCCTGTACCATGAGGTAGAGTTCGATGTACCGGAGATTTATCTTTTAGGTGATGCTAAGAAGGTAGCCAACATTATGTATGCAATCTGGGATGCGTTCGAGGTTGCGAATCATATTTAATCAGGAAAAGTTGAGCGGGTTTGATTGAAACAAAGAGGATGTTTTTTGGACATCCTCTTTTGTTTTTTGTGGGAAAATGTTGTGATGCTATGGAAAATATAGTATAATAAAAGATAAATTTTACAGTGTTTCGGAGAAGGCTGAGCCGAAGAATGCAGGTGAAGAGGAGAAACGTGGCAATGAAAAAAGTGTTTTGGATTTCCGGAATCATGATTCTAGCGATTGTTGTCGGGATTTTTGTGATTACTACCCATGAAACGGAAACGAAAGTTACGGAAAAAACTACAAAGGTCGGTGTAATCTTAAACGGAGTGAAAGAGGACCGGAACTGGTGTCAGTCCCATTATGAAGGCCTGGAGAAAACAGCCGGACAGTTGAATTTGGAATTACAGTACAGAGAAAATATTACAGCGGATACCGTAAATGGTGTGATAGATGAATTGGTGGATGCGGGATGTGAGATTATTGTAGCGAATTCCTTTGCGTTCGGAGAAGGTGTGGAACGTGCCGCAAAGAAATATCCGGAGATTTACTTTTTTCATGCAACAGGCGTGGGAGCGGGGAAAAATCTTTCCAGCTACTTCGGAAGAATGTATCAGATCCGGTATTTGACCGGAATTGTTGCAGGAATGCAGACGGAATCAAATCGCATCGGATATGTGGCTGCGTTTCCCATTGCGGAAGTAAATCGCGGAATCAATGCATTTACGCTGGGGGTACGAAGCGTAAATCCGGAGGCACAGGTGTATGTCAGGTGGACTGACTCCTGGAATGACGACGCGGCAGCGGAGCAGGCGGCCGAAGGCCTAATCGATGAGTATAAGGTTGATGTGCTGGCAATGCATAACGACTCTATAAAGCCGTTGGAGGTGGCGGAGCGTCGGGGAGTGATGTCCATCGGTTATAATGTGGATAACAGTGCCCATTACCCGAATACTTTTTTAACTGCGGCGGTCTGGGACTGGGAGAATTTTTATACACCCCATATTCTGACCTGCCTGCAAGGCAAATTCGAAGGCCATCATTATTGGGAAGGAATCGAAACCGGAATGGTATCCCTGGCACCGTTATCCCCGGTGGTAAAACCGGGAATCCGGGAAGAAGTGGAAGCCAGACAACAGCGATTGGTCAGTGAAACTTTTGATGTGTTTTACGGACCGATTTGGGATAACGAAGGACATCTTCGTGTAGAAGAAGGAGAAAGCATGACCGATGCTGCCATGCTGAACCGGTTTGACTGGTACGTGGAAGGAGTGGTGATTGATGAAAAGTAATAAAGTACTTCAAAGAATATTGCTTGTAACCGGAGGTATTGTGTCGGTTGTATTAATCATCGGAATTCTTCTGATTGGCAGAAAGAAGGAAGACGTGGTGAAGGTGGGGCTGATTATTACCGGCTCCGTGGAAGAACAAGGCTGGAACAATGCACATTATCAAGGCGTGCGATATGCTTGTGATAAGCTGGGAGCGGAGCTTATTGTGAAAGAAAACGTACCGGAAGAAAGTGCGCTCTGTACAGCGGCCGTACATGAACTGGTAGATGAAGGTGCATCCATGATTATTCTTTCCAGTTATGCGTATCCCACACTGGTGAGGGAGGCGGTCCGCAGCTATCCGGAGGTTGCATTCTACGGTATTTCCGCAGAATATTATGCGGAAAACATGACCTCCTATTTCGGAAGAATGTACCAGGCCAGATATTTGGCGGGAGTGTTGGCCGGAAAGATGACAAAAAGTAATTCCGTCGGTTATGTGGCGGCAATGCCTAACAGTGAGGTGAATCGCGGAATCAATGCATTTACGATGGGAGTACGAAGTGTGAATCCGGAGGCGAAAGTGCACGTGGTTTGGACGCAGTCCTGGGATGACAGGGAAAAGGAAGTAGCGGCCACAGAACGGTTAATCGAGGAGTTGGACGCAGACCTGATTACATATCATCAGAATCAGCATTTTGTGGCGGAAACAGCGGATAAAGCAGGGGTGTATTCCATCGGCTATAATGAGCCGAAGAACGGATTGTCAGATCGGTATCTGACCGCCAGTGTGTGGAACTGGAATGAATTGTATTGCAAGATTGTGCGCGAGCTTCTGACAGGAGAAACCAATACCGTAAAACGTCACTGGTTCGGCATTGAGACCGGAGTGGTGGGACTTAGTCCATATTCTCCCCTTGTAACGGAAGAGGCACAACGGGAGATTGATAACGCGAAGGTGTTTATTGAAAAAAACAGTGTGTTTTCCAATGTGATATACGATACTACGGGAAAGCTTCGCTGCGATGAGGGGGAAAGCATAGGCGATGAAATCTTATTAAATAAGATGGATTGGTTTGTGGAGGGGGTAATACTGCATGAGTAAGAAAAGAAATTTCAAAAAACTGAAAAATACGGTTTCTATCATAGCGGTCAGTTTCGGCATTTTGATTTTGGTTTGTCTTGTTATGTGGAGCAAGATGCATAATATAATCAATGAACAGCTGGAGAATCATGTGGCGGAGCAAGGGAAAGCAATTTCCGCCCGAATTAACAACAGTTTCGGAGACGAACTGCGGTTGTTACAGGATGCAACGGCCTTTGTGGACTTGAACGACGGCAGTATCCGAAATTTTTTCGGGGAAGAGGAGGGAGTGTCCTACGGGGTGCTTCGGATTAACGGTGAGGCAGCATACGGTGATGCATTAAATTTTAAGGAATACAGCGGAATTTTTGACGCGTTGCACGGAAATGCTTCGGTGTGCGGCGGAAACAATAATTCCGTGTTGTTTTCCGTGCCGGTATATAACGGTGCCAATGTAAAATATGTGTTATATAAGTGTTATGACAGTGAAGCACTGGCAAAGAAGATTGATCTTACCTGTTATGACGGAAACGGAGAATGTGTCCTTACGGATGTAGACGGCCGAATTGTATTGGCGGACGAAAGCAGTCGTCTTACGGAAGCTTTTTTTCAAACAGAAGAACATGCGGAGGCTTTTGAGGAAATTGCCGAGCGGATGAATATTAAATTTGCGGCGGCGGTGCACGGAGAAAGCAGCTACGGAGATAATATTCTTTTTGCGGCGGAAACCGATTATTATAATCTTTATGTCCGGGGATATGTGCCGGCGGAAACCGTGTCCGGGGATATTTCCCTTATTATTCCTCTGGTGCTCTGGTGTTTCGGTCTTCTCTGGGTGCTCCTTGTTATTGTAATTCTTTATCTTATGAGTGCGGAAAAGAAAGCCCGGGAAAGCGACGAATTCCGGCAGGCTAAACTGATTGCGGAAAAGGCAAATCAGGCCAAGAGTGATTTCCTTGCCAATATGTCTCATGAAATCCGAACACCGATTAACGCGGTAATCGGCATGAATGAAATGATTTTACGCGAAAGCAAGGACGGAAATGTTTTGGAGTATGCCTATAACATAAAAAGTGCCAGCCGGAATCTGTTGAGTATCATCAACGATATTTTGGATTTTTCCAAAATTGAATCCGGAAAAATGGAAATATACGAGCATAATTATAAGCTCGGTGAATTGTTAAGCGATGTCATTACGATGGTGGAGCTTCGTGCAAAAAAGAAGGAGCTGGCCTTTGAGGTGGAGGTGGATGAAACACTTCCGGAGGAGTTGTACGGGGATGATAACCGGATTAAGCAGATTATGCTGAATTTGCTGAACAATGCGGTCAAGTATACAATGGAAGGAACCGTACGACTTAAGGTAAAAGGCACCGGAACAGAAGGCGGTAACATTCTTTTGAACGTGGCGGTGGAAGATACCGGCATCGGAATTAAGAAAGAAGAGATTAAGGCGTTATTCAAAGGCTTCCAGCGTCTTGACCTGGAGAAAAACCGAAATATCGAGGGTACCGGTCTGGGGCTTGCCATCACGCATAATCTGGCAGTGATGATGAACGGCAAGATTGAAGTGGAAAGTACGTACGGGGTCGGTTCGGTATTTACTTTGGAGTTGGAGCAGAAAGTAATCGGAGAAAGTACCATCGGAAACTTTAACGAGAAATTCCGGAAGGCGGAGGCAGCGGAATATACCTACGAGGAGACCTTCCATGCGCCGGAAGCCAAGGTACTGGTGGTTGACGATAACCGGATGAATCTTTTGGTTGCAAAGAAGCTGCTGGAGTCTACCGGAGTAAAGATTACGGAGGCCATGAGCGGTACACAGGCACTGGAACTGACGGAGAGGGAAGCGTTTGATTTGATTCTTTTGGATCATATGATGCCGGGAATCGACGGAATAGAAACTTTAAAGCGGATAAAAGCTTCGGAAACAAACAAATGTCGGAAGGTACCGACAATCGCACTGACTGCGAATGCATTTTCCGGGGTAAGGGAAATGTATTTGTCGGAGGGCTTTGACGACTATTTGAGTAAACCGATAAGCGGAAAACAATTGGAGGAAATGATGCTTGCACATTTGCCGAAGGAAAAGTATACGGTCACCGGGAAACGGGAGGAGACTGTAACTGTTGAAGAAAAGAAGGCGGAATCGGAGGAAGTTGCGATGCTTGACAGCACCAAAGGACTGAATTATTGCGGTAACAGTCCGGAGATATACGGCGAAATACTCGCCATGTTTTGTGAGATGAAAGAATCATCCGAAAAAGAGCTGACGGGCTATCTTGAGGCAAATGACTGGAAGAATTATACCATAAAGGTGCATGCGCTGAAAACCAATGCCAGAAGTATCGGAGCGGTTCCTATGGGAGAATTGTGTTACGAACTGGAAATGGCCGGAAAGAAAATACAGGCAGGGGAAGAAGCGGAGGTGTACGAAGCGTTAATAAAAGAGAAACATCCGGATTTGTTGCGGATGTTTGAAGATACCGTGGAGGCGGTAAAAGAGTATAAAAAGACAATTTAAAGTACATGGGAGGAAACATGAAACGAATTCTTGTGGTAGATGATGATTGGATGAATTGCGTCCTGGCAAAGGGTGCGCTGGGGGAGAGTTACGAAGTACATACGGTAAATACGGGAAGCGACGCCCTGGAGTATATGGAATCCAATGAAGTGGATTTGGTGTTAATGGATATTATGATGCCGGGGATGAGCGGAAAAGAGGCGGCGAAAAAAATCAAAGAGCGGGCGGAATGGAAAGAAATCCCGCTGGTTTTTCTGACTTCGGATTCCGATCCGGAAACCGAGGTGGAATGCTTACAATGGGGAGCGGATGACTTTATCATAAAACCTTTTGTACCGTTGGTTATGAATACGAGAGTCAGCCGGATTTTGGAAATATACGAACTTCGAAAGGAATTGGAACAGAAGCTGGAAACACGAACGCGGCAGATGGAAACGGCAACCCTAAAGTCTCTTACGGATGCATTGACAGGGATTCACAACAGGAATTATTTAGAGAAGCATCTGACGGACTGGTTGAATAATGGCGGTGTAGGTACGTTGTTTATGATTGATTTGGACAACTTTAAAACCATGAATGATACCTACGGCCATATTACGGGAGACGAAACCCTGCAGCATTTTGCCAGGGTGTTGAAGGCGTATTCGGAGGAGGGTGACATGGTTTGTCGGCTTGCGGGAGATGAGTTTGTTACGTTTTATCCGAATCTTACGGACCGGGCTCTTGCCGGAGAAAAAGCGAAGGGGATTATTCGGAGTTTTTCCGAGAAAATGGGAGAGCTTGGGTTCGGCGGAATTGTTTCCGTGTCAATCGGTATTAAAATAACTTTGGGCGGAGAGGATTTCCAAACCGTTTATGATCAGGCGGACACAGCGTTGTACTATGTAAAGAACAAAGGAAAAAATGCGTACCATTTTCACGACGGGAACAAGGAGGAAGTGGAAGAAATCAATACCACCGTGGATTTGGATTATGTCCGGGATGTGATAGGAAAGGGAATTCCGGAAAACAAGGGCGCCCTTCATCTTGCGTTTGAAGAATTTAAAAATGTGTATGATTATATATTACGTTGTGCAAGCAGAAAGCAGCAGGAAGTGCAAATTCTGTTGTTTACCATGGAAGGTCTGAATAAGCAACTGTCCGTGGAAGCGGAAGAAGTGATGCGGCGTTGGGAGTCGGCAATGGTAAATACGCTTCGTTCCATGGACACGGGAGCAAGGTACAGTAACAGCCAGTATCTGGTAGTACTTATGGATTCGGATTTGGAAAAAGGAAAGGCGGCAGCGGAGCGATTAATCGACAGTTTTTATGAAAGTAACAAAGAACTGAAAGAGGAAATCAACGTTACTTACGACATCAGAACCATGTAAAACAAAGGTAAGGGGGGATTACTATGAAGTGTATTATGGCGGTTGACGATTCGGCAATGAATTTGAAACTGGTGGAGAGTATGATTAAGGGGGAATACCGTCTGGAACTGTTCGGGTCCGGAGAAGCGGCGCTGGCATATCTGGAGAAAAATGCGGTAGATTTGATTTTGTTGGATCTGATGATGCCGGAAATGGACGGAATGGAAACCTATGACCGGTTAAGAGAACTGGAGAACGGGAAAACCGTCCCTGTGATTTTTCTGACGGCAGATGCGGATGTGGACAGTGAAATCGCATGCCTGAAGAAGGGGGCGGCGGATTTTGTCAGAAAGCCTTTTATTCCGGCGGTTATACGAAACAGAATACGGCGCGTATTGGAATTGGACGAACTGACGCATTATCTGGAGTGGAAGGTGACGGAGAAGACCGCTCAAATCGAAAAAATGACCTTTGAAACCATCGCTACCATTTCGAGTATGATAGAAGCAAGGGACAGTTACACCAAGGGTCATTCTGTCAGGGTAGCAGCGTACAGCTCTATGATAGCAAAGGGAGCCGGCTGGTCGGAACATTCTATTCAGAATTTATATCATATTGCACTGTTGCATGACATCGGAAAAGTCGGGATTCCGGATAGCGTATTGAATAAGCCGGGAAGATTAACGGACGAAGAGTTCGGAATTATTAAGTCACATACCATAATCGGCAGTGAGATTTTAAAAGAGATCAAGTCCATTCCGGATATTGACGCAGGAGCGAAGTATCATCACGAGCGATACAACGGAACAGGATATCCGTGTGGCCTGAGCGGAACGGAGATTCCGGCGGTGGCTCGTATTATAGGGATTGCCGACGCTTTTGATGCAATGAACAGCAGGCGTATTTACCGTGATAAATTAAGTCCGGAGATTATCCGGAACGAGTTGCAAAACGGTAAGGGAACGCAGTTTGATCCTAATTTTCTGGACATTTTCCTGCGGTTGTATGACGAAGGAAAGATAAATGAAAAAGAGGCAGAGGAAACGAAAGATGTTTCGGAAGACAGCAGTTTTCTCATGAATCGTGTCATTAGGGATCTGGAGGGAAGAACAAGACGAAGAGAGTCTCCGGACTATCTGACCGGTCTTATGACAAGGAAAGCCGGAGAAGCAAAAATCAGGAGAGCAATGAAGGAACTGCCTGGATGTTTGATTTTTGTGGATTTGGATAATTTGAAACTCATTAATGATACCCGGGGACATATGGCGGGAGATTTTGCACTGCGGACGGCAGCCGATGTACTGAAGCAGTATGAAGAGAACGGAATTGCGGTACGACTGGAAGAGGACAAGTTTCTGCTCTACTTAACCGGAGCTTCCAAAGAAACGGCAGTGGGGATCGCGGAAGCGGTACAGGAGGCGTTTGAAGAAAGGAAACAGCAGGAAGAGAAACTGTCCGAAGCGTCTCTGTCCATGGGACTGTGTATGTGTACTCCGCTGGATGAGTACGAGGAAGTATTGCGAAAGGCCGACAAAGCGCTCTATCATGTAAAAAACAGCGGAAAGAAGAATTTCTTTATCCATGAAAGAAGCGAAGGTGCGGCACAGCGTGAAAAGACGGTGGATTTGAAACGGGTGACCGGAGACTTATCGGATATGGGAAGCTATATCGGTTCGCTCAGTGTGGGATATCCGGACTTTGCAAGAATGTATGACTTTATCAAACATCTCGGAGACCGGTTCGGATACAATATCCAGCTGTTGGTAATTTCTATGGAAATTAAGAACCGAAAAAGCGCATACATGGACGAAAAGGAGTATATTATGACCTTTTTGGAGAAGGCGATTCAAGCTTCTTTGCGGGCAGTGGATGTCAGTACGCGGTTCAGTAACGAACAGTTCCTGGTGGCATTGCTGAATGCCAGAGAATCCGATGTGGGAGACATTATCGAGCGGATTTTTGATAAGTTCTACAGCATATATGATGTGGAGAATATCGGGTTGAATTATGATTTTGTGGAAACGACGGAGTAGGCATCGGAGTCTGCTCCGAAGAAGAAGGCGCAGTTATTCCTGCGCCTTTAACATTTGTGCATAGATTCCGTTAAGTTTCAGTAGTTCTTCGTGAGTTCCCTGTTCCTTGATTTCCCCTTCGTGAATAACCAAAATCAGGTCCGCATTCTTTATGGTGGACAGTCGGTGGGCAATAGCTACGATGGTGCGCTTGCCGGTCATATGATTGATGGCTGCCTGGATTTGGCGTTCGGTCTGAACGTCTACGGAAGCGGTGGCTTCGTCTAAGATGATAATCGGCGACTGACGGAGAATGGCACGGGCAATGGCTACGCGCTGTTTCTGACCTCCGGAGAGACGCAGGCCTCGTTCGCCTACCTGGGTTTCGTATTCGTCCGGCATATGTAAAATGTCTTCATGAATATTCGCTGCTTTTGCGGCCGCAATGATTTCTTCTCTGGTGGCGTCCGGTTTTGCGTAGCCGATGTTGTCGGCAATGGAACCGTGGAACAGGAAAGTGTCCTGCAGTACCGGAGAAATGTTTTTACGAAGACTTTCCAAGGTGACATCGCGCACATCCTGACCGTCTACCAGAACGGCGCCTTCCACCGGATCGTAGAAGCGGGAGATCAGTTGTGTGACGGTGGTTTTGCCCACACCGGTGGGACCTACCAAAGCCACCATCTGTCCCGGCTTACAGGTAAAGGAGATGTCCTTTAGTACAGGAACCTTGTTGCTGTAGTGGAAGGAAACGTTCCGAAACGAAATTTCGCCGGAGACATGTTCCAAATCCTTTGCATCTTCTTTGTTTTCAATGGCGGACGGGGTATCCAGAATCAATGTCACGCGTTCCGCACCGGCCAGAGACTGCTGGAGATTCTCAAGCCAGCTTGCAAGCCCCGAAATCGGCGCATAAAACAGGCCTAAGTATAAAACAAAGGCTACGATGTCTTCGACGGACAGCTGGCCCAAGTAAGCCAAATAACCGCCTACAGCCACCACCAGTACCGTGCCGATGGAGGAAACGAACTCCACACTGGGATGGAAGATGGCACTGGCCCGCAGGGCACGGAGCATGGCGCGAACTTGAGTGAAGTTGCTTTCACTGACAAGGGAAGCCTCTTCTTCCTCCTGTCCGAAGGACTGGATTTCGTGGAGACCGGACAAATTGTCCTGAAGCTTTGCATTTAATTCACCCATGCTTTTTTGAGATGCCTTAAAAAACGGGCGCACTTTCTTTGCGAAAATCACACCGGAAATTAAAAACAGAGGAATCGGGAAGCATGTAATGAGAGCCAGTTTCCAGTTAATGACAAGGAGGATGGTCAGGACACCGCCGAAGGTTACCAGATTCGTAATCATATCCGGAATCATGTGGGCATATAAAAGCTCAAAATCTCTTGTATCGTTTACAACGCGGCTCATGAGGTCGCCGGTCTGCTTATCATGAAAGAACCCCAAATCCAGACTTTGAAGTTTTTTATACAAACGGTCACGTAAATCGCCTACCAGATACCAGGCCGCCTTATGGGCAAGATAGTTGTTCATAAAGCGGAACACGATGCGGAGCAAATAGAGCAGCAACAGTCCGATTGCCAGAAATACAATCTGCTTTAAGGCAGCATCGTCTACGCCTCCGCCGACGATACCGGTCATTCTGGACAGCAGTTTCGGTGCGGTCAGATTTACGCCGGTTAAAAGCAATGTGGATAAAATAGCCAGAATATAGAGGACTTTGTAACGGGCGGCCTCCTTGGTCAATTTCCATAACATTTTCATATGGGACTCCCTTCAAATGAGCAAAGAATAATGTTTTATTTGAATCAACGAAGTTCATTTTATCATACGGCGGAAGGAAAAACAAGGAATAGAGTGCAAATAATCATTTCTTACAACAGAATGCGAAAAAAATGATATAGTCTTGTGTTGGACAGTAATTTTTGGTATAATAAATCCCAAGGGGATTACGGTACGGAGGTGATAAGAAAATGAAGAAGAAAGCGGAGAAAATGAGGATATTGCAATACTGCCTGGGAGTAATCTTGATGGTGGTGCTTCTTTTCTTTGTAATCGGAGAATGGTTCGGCCCGTCCGACGTACCGACCGAAAAGGGAGAACGGAATGAATTGCAGGTAAGCTGGGAACGGGTATATCCGGACGGAAGCAGAGAGACGGCGGAGGTGCCGGGAACGTGGAAGGCTGTACACGGGGAGACGGTACGCGGAGAAGCGGTGTTGCCGGAGAAGATAGAAGATCCGTGGGCATACTTGCGTGCATCCCAACAGGACGTTCGTATCTATGTTGATGGGGAATTAAGAGAAGAGTATTCCACAAAGGAGACCCGTCCTTTCGGAAAAACAAGTGCCAGTGCTTATGTATTCTTCCGGCTGTACGAATCGGACGCAGGGAAGGTGTTGGCGGTAGAGACGGTGAGCGATTCCGCATATACCGGACGAATGAATCAGATTTATACGGGGGAAAAGCAAGAAATCGTGAATTCTTTTATGGAAGAAAGCGGATTGTTGCTTTTGGTCTCTTTTACTACGGTGATTCTCAGTATCCTTACGGTGATTGTCAGTCTGGTGCTTCGTTTGATTCATAAAAAGGAAGTTGAGATTCTTTATCTGGGTCTGGGGACTTTCCTGACCTCTTTTATCATGATTGTGGAGTCGGTAATCCGGCAGTTTTTCCTGCCGAATATTACGATGGCCACGCTTATGGGGTTCTTTTTAACGATGCTGGCTCCGTATCCTTTTGTGATATATGCGAATCTGATTCAGAAGAAACGCTACCAGAAATTATATACGCCGGTAATGGCTTGTGTATGCCTAAACTTTGTGTTGTCTACCGTGTTACATATGTTCGGAATTGTGGATCTCATGGATTCCATGGTAACGGACTATGCGGTGATTGTGTTGGCTTTGATAGCCGGTGCGATTGCCATAATTGCGGACGTCAAACGCAAGAAGGTGAAAGAGTACTGGGAAGTGGCGGTCGGACTTGCGGGAATTATTCTTGCGGCAGTTTGGGAGATTTACCAGGTGTATCTTCCGGGAGAGATCGGCGGCGGCTTTGTCTTTTGCGGAGCTCTTTGCTTTATGCTTCTGATGGCCTCCTTAAAAACCGGCCGGGATTTGCAGGCCGTTGAGAAAGAAAAGCAGAGAGCCATTGTGGCGGGAGAAGCCAAGGCACAGTTTCTGGCACAGATGTCCCACGAAATCCGCACTCCGATTAATACGATTATCGGTATGAACGAAATGATTCTGCGGGAGAATAAGGATGAAACGATTCGGGAATATGCGCAAAATATCGGAAGTTCCAGTCGCCTTCTTATGGGACTCATTAACGATGTACTGGATTTTTCGAAGATAGAAGCCGGAAAACTGGAAATTACGGAAAGTCGTTATTCTCTTAAAACTATGCTGGAGAAACTTGCGCAGGATGTTCGGTTTAAGGCGGAAAAAAAGAATTTGGAAGCGGTAACGGAGATTTCTCCGGAGCTTCCGAATGTGGTGACAGGCGATGAACTGAGAGTGAGTCAGATTCTAACCAATCTACTGTCTAACGCATTGAAATATACCCATCAGGGAACGATTACGTTTCGTGTTAAGGGGGAGCTGACTGCGGATTCCTTTGTGTTGTGTGCTACCGTAAAAGATACCGGTATCGGAATCCGGACGGAAGATACGGAGCGTTTGTTTGACAGTTTTCAGCGTCTGGAAGAGAGGAACAATCGTCATATCGAAGGAACCGGTCTGGGCCTTGCCATTACAAAACAACTGCTGGACCTTATGGGGGGCAGCATTACGGTGGAGAGCGAATACGGCAAAGGCTCCTGTTTCTCGGTAAGGATTCCGCAACGTTTGCCGGAGGAAAATTCGGCAGAGAGGAAGGAGACAAAGCTGGAGGAAAAGACCGACGCGGTAAAGAAAAAACTGCAGGCGCCGGAGGCGTATGTGCTGGCGGTGGATGACAATGCGATGAATCTTGCGGTTGTAAAAGCGTTACTGAAGCGGACCGGTATTCAGGTAGATACGGCCGAGGGAGGAAACGAGTGTCTGGAAATCTGCAGACGGAAGAAGTACGACCTTATTTTAATGGACCATATGATGCCGGACCCGGACGGTATCGAGACATTGCATCTGTTACGGAAAGAATCGGCGAGCCCGAACAGCGAAACGAAGGTGCTTGTGCTGACAGCCAATGCCATTGCGGGTATGGAGGAGCAGTATATAGCGGAAGGCTTTGCGGGATATTTGTCAAAGCCTCTGGTAGTAAGTGAACTGGAGGAAATGTTAGCGTTCCATCTCCCGGCAGAAAAGGTGCAGTGGGCAGATACGGAATAAACAAGATTTGCCATAAATAAGGAGAAGGAAATCCGAAACAGGGTTTCCTTTTCTTTTTCTTTGTGGTATAATCCAAGTGTTTTTGTTACGGGGAAACAGGTGAAACTCCTGTACGAGCCCGTCGCCGTGAGGCATGCAGTGTGCTTTTTTCTACCGGAGGCGCCACAACTTCCGGGACAGACCATTGGAATCTTCCGAGAAGGTGAGAAAAGGAATGCCGAGTCGAAATACCCGGACAGAAACGCTCCTCCAAAAGCAGTACGCCGCGAGTGCCGGCGAATCGGGGGAAATACAATTTAAAGGAGAAAAGATATGCAAAGAAGAAGAAACACGTTGTTAGCGCGTATCCTTTGTATGATGCTGATTGTGGCTATGGCATTGTTTACGGTAGGATGCAAGAAGGATGAGAAGGAGAACCCGCAGGGTGGTCAGGAGACCAAGGTCACCGCACCGGCAGAGGACAAGCAGGGCGACGCAGCCGACGAGGACGCAGGACAGGCCGGAGATGTGACAAGTGGTGTGACCGAGCTCGGTGAAGGCAAGATGTCCTTCCACTTTTCTGTTGTAGACAAGGAAGGAAACGAGACGAAGTTTGTGATCCACACCGACGCAGAGACGGTAGGGGCGGCACTTTTGGAACAGGGACTCATCGAAGGAGAGGAAGGCGATTACGGACTTTATGTAAAGAAGGTCAACGGAATCCTTGCGGATTATGATACGGATAAGACCTATTGGGCATTTTACATTAACGGGGAGTACGCCATGAGCGGTGTGGACAAAACACCGATTGCCGAGGGCGAGTCCTACATGTTTAAGGTGGATAAGTAATGAAACTGACCGTAAGAGAAATGGCGATATTTTCTATGCTCGGGGCATTGATGTTTGGGTCGAAAATGCTGATGGAAGCGGCGCCGAATATTCATCTGCTGGGCGTGTTTACCATCGCCTTTACGGTGGTGTACCGGGCAAAGGCTTTGTATCCGATTTACATTTATGTGCTGTTAAACGGCATATTTGCGGGATTTGCTACCTGGTGGATTCCGTACCTGTACATTTGGACGGTTCTTTGGGGGCTCACTATGTTATTGCCGAAGAAGATGCCGAAACCGGTGGCTGTGGTGGTGTATTCGATTGTAAATGCAATCCACGGATACGGATACGGAGTTTTATACGCACCGGCCCAGGCGCTTTTGTTCGGACTGAATTTCAAAGGAATGGTGGCTTGGATTGTTGCGGGATTTCCGTTTGATGTGATACACGGAACCAGTAATTTGTTTTGCGGACTTTTGATTGTGCCGATTATAATGGTGCTGCAGCAGTTGGAGCGAACGACAAAGATATCGTAAGAGAAAAAAGAGGCTGTTTTGTAAAAAACGGCTTCTTTTTTATTTATCAGAAAACTGAGAAAAAAGAAGAATGTAAAAAATTATTAATTTTTATATGAAAATACTTCACAAATAACTGACAAAGTGGTATGATGAAGACATGTAGTAGTACGCTTTTATGAAATTAGATTTTGGGAACGGAGGGGCTTGTAATGGAACAAAAGAAAAAAAGAATCAGTATCCGGTTGAAAATTCTGTTGCCGGTGGTTCTTCTGGTTACGGTACTTTGCGTGGTTTTGGGCATCAGCTCATATCGGAAAATGAGTGACGGTATGGTGTCTATGGGTGTGGAGCAGGCGGAACTGGTATCAAAAATGGCGGAAAAGGTGGTTGACGGAGATGTGTTAAAGACACTGGAGCCGGGCTGTGAGGACAGTGAGGAGTATCAGACCATGCGGGAGGCAATGTGTGATATTCAGCAGTCTTACGGGATTGCATTTTTGTATACGCTTCACACCGATGGGGAGACGGTGTATTACGGCATCGATACCGACGCGTCGGAGGAGTGTGCCGATTTCGGCGATGAGTTCGAAGTGTCTTATGAAGAACTGGCGGACTGTTTTGCGGGAGAGGAGTATGTACAAGATTATATCGACGAAACCGTGGACGGTGATCTGATTTCCGTATACAAGCCGATTTGCGACAGTGACGGCGCGGTGGTGGCTGTGTTGGGCTGTGACTATGATGCAGGGCATGTGTCTGAGCGTTTGGCAGGTTCTACCAAACAGCTTGTGCTGATTGCCGTGGCGGCTCTGGTAGCGGGTGTTCTGGTGCTCTGCCTTATTATCCATACAATGATGAAGGGCTTAAAACAAGTGGATGAAAAGGTGAATGAACTGGTCAGCAACGAGGGTGATTTGACAAAGCAGCTGGAGATTAAGAGCCGGGACGAGTTACAGAGTATTGCGGAGAATATTAACAGTCTCCTGAGCTATATTCGCGGAATTATGATTACGATTTCCGATAACTCCATGAAACTGGACGGGTCTTCCGGAATCATTGTGCGGAAGCTTTCCCAGGCGGAAATGAGTATTTCCGATGTGTCTGCCTTTATGGAGGAGATGAGTGCGTCCATGGAGCAGACGAACTATTCCTTAAATCAGATTACGGATGCTATCGGACAGGTATACACGTCTCTGGAAGCGATTTCCGTACAAGCGGAGGAAGGAAGCAAGGCTTCCGAAGAGATTCGTGTAAATGCGGAGGAAATCTTCCGAAATGCAACAGAGGAACGCGCTTTTGCAAAGGGAAAAGCGGACGAGATGGCAATCGAAGTAAACGACCGTATTCAGAAGTCCAAGGCGGTAGAGGAAATCAGTATCCTTACCTCGAATATCTTAAATATCTCTTCCCAGACGAACCTTCTTGCGTTAAATGCAAGTATTGAGGCGGCCAGAGCCGGAGAAGCGGGTCGTGGTTTTGCTGTGGTTGCGGATGAAATCAGTAAACTGGCCGCCGATTCCGCGGAGGCAGCAACATCCATTCAGAAGGTGAGTGCGGACGTAATCCGGGCGGTAAACGACCTTGCGAGAGAGGCGGGAGAGATGCTGACGTTTATGGAAGAAACCGCCATGAAGGGCTACGAAAAGCTTTTGGACATCAGTGAAAACTATCAGGGGGATGTGGGCAGCTTAAACGGTATGATGCAGAATTTTGCGGCAGAAAGTGCGCTGTTGAAGCAAAATATGGACGGAATCGTAGCTTCCGTAGAAGCGGTGCGGACCGCCGTTGGCGAGTGTACCTCCGGCGTGGCGGATGTTTCGGAGCGTTCCGTGGAGCTTACCTTGAATGTGGCAGAGATTGAAGGCGAAGCAAATGTCAATAAGGAAATTGCATTGAATCTGAATCAGGAAGTAAACAAATTTAAGCTGATGTAAAAATATGTCGAAGGAAACGCATCTTTTGCTTGTATTAGCGAAAAAAGTATGTTATACTTTATCGTGTTAATAAACCATATTAAGGGGGATATCCAAATGATTTGTGAAAGTTGCGGAAGAGAAGTTCAGCCGGGCGAGAAGTTTTGTCAGAGTTGCGGAGCTGAGATCGTAGAAAAGAAGGACGTTGTAGAAACCGCGGCACCGGCAACGGAGACTGCTTACACGGTAGATGCACCGACCTCTCAGATTATGGAGTCTGCAAAGAAGGCAGAGCCGGCAGTTGATAAGCCGGGATTTGCAATCGCAGGCCTTGTACTCGGTATTGTATCTGCGGTTGCATGGCTGTTAATGATTCTGATAAGCTACATTACCGGTATTGTCGGTATCATCATGAGCGTGAAGGGCTTAAAGACTTCTCGTAAGAACATGGCAATTGCAGGTCTTATCCTGAACATCATCGGTCTTGTACTTGCTGTTGCATTCCATTGCCTTGCTACTTGCTTAGCAATGTCCTTGTTAAAGTAAAGTCCGTTTTATTGGACACCATATGATGTAAATTAAGAACCAAGATAGGAGAAATCCCAGGCTTGGTTCTTTTTATTTTGCGTGCAGGTAAAGTGAGCATGCGAGCAATCTGCGTGAGCTTGCTCACAGGCAGTTGCGGCGTCATGCGAACGTGCCCACGACCGAGCGACTGTGTCGCGGGTGTGGCAAGATGCGAAGCAATGCTGCACGCTGCACAGGATACGCAGAAAGGAGCATCATTATGGAAGTACGCAACGTAAACGGACACTATGAAATCTATATGAACGGAGCTTTTGTATGCTCTTGCGATGCAAATGAGTTAAAAGAGGTTATGGAGGAGATGGGTGAGTAAAAAGGCATGCACCGGAGCAATGTGGGAAGTGCTTGTAAGGCGGCAGGGAAGGAAAGAAGCTTGCATGACAGATATGGAAAAGGTATAATAGAGGAAAGAGGAAACGGTTCGGTTTGATGCTTTGACATAAAAGGGAGGTGCAACATGTCTTTTCAGAAGATTCACGACGATATCACCCGGATGCGGGTACAGAGCCGGTATCCGGAGTTGGAAGCCTATATAGACAGTCATTATGTGGAGGAAGCGGACACACGGGACGAGAGCGCCGGGGATTGCAGAAAAGCGCGACCGGCGGAGCGAAAAGAACGCAGCTTTTGTTTGAAGGCGCCAAAACTCCTTGCCAAGGCAAGTGCGCCTTTGGCAGAGGAAGAATCTGCAGCTCCGAATATCGTCGACTATAATGCCTTCATCGAGGAGAGCGAAGCTGCCATAAAGGAGCGTATCGCTCATCTGTCGGATACCTTTCAGGAGTATTTGATGTACCTTATCGAGACGAAGGGACTGACCAATGCGGATGTCTATAAGCGGGCGCTGCTGACAAAGCAGCTGTTTTCGAAAATTAAGCTGAATCCGGAGTATCACCCGGACAAAGCTACCGCCATGCGGCTTTGTGTCGGGGTGAAGCTGAACCTGGATGAGACCAAGGATTTGCTGGCTCGGGCCGGATATGCATTGTCGCCGTGCGAGAAGCGGGATGTGATTTTCTCGTACTTTATCGAGAAGGGCGTGTACGACATGATCGAAATCGACATTGCGCTGGAGGAGCATGGGGCGGAGTGCTTTATCGAATAATACAGGGTCGCCCTCACGGCGACCTTCTTTTGAAAAACATATGGTATAGTTACCTCAGAACCAAGAAAACACAAACAAACGGAGGTAACGACTATGAGAAAAGGATTGACAGAGCTTGTATTTATTTTGGACAGGAGCGGCTCCATGAGCGGCCTGGAGGCGGACACCATCGGCGGTTACAATGCCCTGATGGAGAAGCAGAAAAAGGAAGAGGGGGAGGTGCTGGTGTCCACGGTGCTCTTCGATGATAAAATCGAGGTGATACACGACCGTGTGGCGCTGGACCGGGTGCCGGCCATGACGGAGAAGGAGTATTACGTGCGGGGCTGTACGGCCCTCTTAGACGCCCTGGGCGGTGCCATCCACCACATCGGCAATGTCCAAAAATACGCCAGAGACGAGGACCGGCCGGAGAAGACCTTATTCATCATCACCACCGACGGGCAGGAAAACTCCAGTCACAGCTACACCTACGAAAAGGTGAAGAAGATGGTGGAGCGGCAGAAGGAGAAGTACGGTTGGGAGTTCTTATTTCTGGGAGCGAATATCGACGCCATTGCGGAAGCGGGGCGCTTCGGCATCGCACCGGAACGGGCAGTCCGTTATCAGTGCGACGAGGAAGGGACTGCGGTAAACTTCAGAGCCTTGGGAAAAGCAGTCAGCCGGGTGCGGAAATGCTCCGGAGCGCAGATGAGCGCAGCACTGGCAGAGGACTGGAAGGAAGAAATTGAAGCGGATTACAGGAAGAGAGGAAAGTAAGGAGGGTCTACCTATGGAAAAAACAATGAGAGTCACGGGAAAAGGCAAGCTGTCGGTGAAGCCGGACCTGATCCGACTGCTGCTGGACACCACAAAGGTGTGCGAAACCTACGAGGAGACACTGCGCCAATCCTCGGAGCAGACCGAGGAGTTAAAGCGCTGCTTTGAAGGTCTGGGCTTTGCCCGTACCGACTTAAAGACGCTGCGTTTTAACGTGGATACGGAGTACGAGAACTACCGGGACGAAAACAACGTATGGAAGAATCGTTTTCTGGGCTACCGCTTCACCCACGGCATGAAGCTGGAGTTTGATGCGGACAACGAAAGACTGGGCTGTGTGCTGTACGCATTGGCCCAGACCAAAGGCCGCCCGGAGTTTCGCATCAACTACACCGTAAAGGACCCGGAAGCAGCCAAAAACAAGCTCTTAGCCAAGGCGGTGGCAGACTCCAAGGAAAAGGCAAAGGTACTGGCCGAAGCCGCAGGCGTAACCCTGGGCGATATCGTAACCATCGACTACTCCTGGGGTGAGCTGGAAATCGTCTCCAGACCGGTGGAACGTTGCATGATGAGTGCAGCGAACGGTGCTGCGGACAGTTATGCAATGGACATCGAACCGGACGATATCGACGTAACGGATGCGGTCACGGTGGTGTGGGAGATTGGGTGAATAGGAAGAGCGAAAAAGGGGCCGAGAGGCCCCTTTTTTGGTGGAGGAAGAAGGAGATTAAACTTGAAATTTGAGAGGGAAAGGCGTATAATGTTAGATAAGGGCGGAAGGTAGTAATGAAAGAAAGATTTCGTGAGATTATAATGAGAATCAGTAAAGGAGAATTTATGGCTCAATCAGATATTGAGGTTATTAAGAAATTTATTGATGAAAAGCAAGAAAATGAGTTTGTTGACTTTAAGCTAAAAACATATGGAAAAGATTTAGTAAATTCAGAACTTGTTAAAGATGTTGTGGCATTTGCAAATGGTGAAGCAAAGGGAGACAAGTATATTATTTTTGGTGTGGCTGATGAAACAAAGGAGATTGTAGGAATTACGGATACAGAGAAGTTTGAACCATCTGTGATAGAGAATTCTTTGGATGGAAGGGTTGAACCACGGGTCAAAATAGAATGTGGAGAAATACAGATTGATGGTAAACGAGTAGCATATATAAAGATTCCTGAGAAAAATGATAATCCACCATATATTATTAAAACGGCGGGAGGGAAAAATCAAAGTATTTGTCAGGGGGATATCTTTGTGAGAATTGGGACATCTAATCGTAAAGCAAATCGGGAAGATTTGGATAGGATGTATCTGGGGAATAAGAAGATAAAGATTAATATTACAAGGGATAGTTTTAGAGTGGGTCCTGTAAGGGTTGGAAAAAAGAAGGGAGAAGTGATTAGGGCAGGAATATTTGAATTGGAATTATATAATCCAACATCAACGCCTATTATTTTATGTGATGGAACAATTCGTATAACTAGTAAATATGGTGAAATAGAACGTAATATATGGGGATTTGATGTCATGAGAGGCTTTGGAGAAGCACCATACACATTAGGGAAAGATTCCAGAGAGATAAAACGAATGTATTTTGATTTTCTTTGTGAAGATTGTATTCAATTACGTTTTAGGGATGACCGAAGAGTTCATGAACTTGTTAGAATTAGTATTGAATTATATGATACAGAAAATAACATATATCAAACAGAGATAGAACCAGCATTAATGGTAACGCACGAAGATGTATTGTATAAACTTGATAGATTCTATAAGGATTTTCGGGATACATTACAAGAGAAGAAAAGTACATTGGTTGAAATGGTAAAAGCAAACGAGTATGAGAAACTTCGGAAAGAGCTGGTAAGTTTTCGCTTTGATTTTACGTTTGTACAGCCAGAGTATGTATTGGGAGAAGAGGAATTTCCGGAATATGATGTTTTATATGCAATGGTGAGGCAAGCGATTGATGATGAAAACAATACTGTATTAGATTTGTTGCGAAGTGATGGATTGGCGGAGGAATTTATTGAGTTTTGTAAAGAGACAAAGCACTAAATACAATGTTATGAACATGTGTTATATGCGGAGGAAAAAGTGTCTAAGAGAGGAATAAGGTTATGGTTCATAATACGTTTGTAAAATGTGATGTATGTAATAAGATAACTAGAATTAGATTACAGGTGGGATGGTTAGAAGAACACCCGATAGCAGTTATGTGCGGGAACTGTGGGATTTCGCTAAAAGGGAAGGTATATATTGACCAGGAAAATATAGATTTGAAATATACATTTGAAAATGCAAAAGAAGTGTATGATGTAAAGAAACCGGATTATGCGGTTGAATGTTCCGGAGAATTTCCTACGAGAAAGATCTGTGTGGGAAAAGAACTTGAAGAGGAATTTATTACCCCTTTTCTTAGATTTCAGCAGAAGATGATCAGTAGTGAAAAATTTGAACAGTTTGGACGAAGTGTATCGCGACTTCTCGAAACTATAAAGATGTGGCCAAAATATAAACGAATTTTAGAGTTAGATAAGGCTGAAGATAAGACGTATTTAATTCAAGAAATTTGGAAAGTGTTTCCGAAGGAATTGGTGCCATGTAGAAATGAGTTAGAGATTCTTCGTGCCGTTAGGATGGTTGAAGTACATTGTTTTTTGGGAACTTTGCGACCGGATATATTGGAGATGAAAGAGTTTGGACCGAGCATTTTGAAACTTGATTTCGGACAGATAAGAGGATTAACTGAGTTTTTAAATGGTTACGACGGATATTCATTAAATGAATTACAAGAGCAGGTTTATAAAATCATTGATGAATTTACACATGTATTTCCATATTTGGTTCCGGCAATTTCTGTATTGTATTGCGAACAAGATTCTATTGATTATGAGAAGGAAGGAACAACAGCAAGTACATATGCAGATGTGAAACAGTTTTATTTAGATGTTTATGAAACATTGGGAAATCTATTGGTTTTACCCGTCGCATTAGATAATATCAAGTTTAGAAACGAAAAGAATGCTTTTTCTGATAATGAAGAAAAAGTTATCTCATTAGAAGAATTTATCAAACTGTCAAAAGCTAATAAGTTTCATTTTTGTACTAGTAAAGATATATATGTAAAAACACTAGATGTAAAATATAACCAAAAACTAAGGAATGCAATCGGTCATAATGATGTTGAATATGACATTAAAACACAGAAAATAGTGTATATTCCTGATACAAAAAACAGAAAGAAGAAGTTAGCGGAGTATTTATTGAGGTTTGAACTGGAAGCAGTTAAAATGTTTCAAGCTATTTTAGTGATTTCAGAATACTTATATCGACTTCGAGAAATTGAACTTCTTGCTAAAGGCGTTATTCCACTAAAGGTTAATCTTCCGGGGGAAAATAGAAAGAAGATAGGTAGAAATGAGAAGTGTCCATGCGGAAGTGGATTGAAATATAAGTTTTGTCATGGGAAGAGTTAGTATATACATGGGATAGTCAGAAAGGAGAAAATAATATGGTTTCAGTAAAAGGAAAATTATTTGAATTCTTTGTTAGTAGGTTGTTGATGTTCTGCGGGTTTAAGCCGGTCGTGAAAGATGGGTTGCTGGTTTTTGATGGGAACCCGGGGACAATGGTCCAAGGGTTAGGACAGGCTCATAATGCAGATGTTTTGTTGGAACCCCCATTTCAGACACCATTCTATTTCTCTACGAGGTTATTAGTAGAATGTAAATGTTATAGCGACACAATTGGCTTACCTGTGATTCGTAATGCTTTTGGTTTACGTGAAGATATAAACCGATTTGATATTGTAACAGAGGAAATTTTAAGAAATAGACAAAGTCAACGCACTACTAATCCAACTTTTTATCCGATGAAAAGATATAATTATCAAGTGGCGGTAGCATCGCTAAATGGGTATAAGTCAACGGCAATTCCATATGCGCAAGCACATAAAATACCGTTAATTTCTTTTTCGGAAAGCGCATTGTTTGATGCAATTCGTGAGTGTATAAATTTGATTGAAGAAAGATCAATAGGGGATGAGGTATTTGCAGGTAATGTCTTGAGTTGTTTACGAAGTGTTCAAAGTGATACATATTATGATGTTCAATGTTTTGGCTTTAGTGAAGAAATGAGGTCTTTTCTTGAAAATGTTGAAATGTTTAGAGATAAAATATTAGTTGGGTTGTTAGAAAATGGAACCATCATTTTTTTGATAAGAACCGGAGAACAGAGGCATAGCTCGAGGAATAGGATGCTGGAGAACGAACAGTATGGTGATGGTTTTAAGATATATTGGAATCACAACTCATCTTCGTGGGAACTGATTGATGGAGATCAGAGCTATTTATTTGAGTTGCCCAAAGAGATATACAAGGAATGGATTGAGTCGATGGCTGAAAGACGAGAGGCTGCATTACAGATTAAACAGAGTTATTTTTCAAAAATAATTCTGTTTGAATCAGTACCGAATTGTGAGGGAAGTGTGAGAACGATTTATTTATCAGAGAGGTTTATAGAAGATGCAAGAAATCAGTTAAGGGGACGTTGATAATCAGTTAAAATGCAATGTATTTCTCAAATATAGTATGAGGAGGGTGTCTCAGATATTAAGGAAATCCTTGATGTTTGAGACATCCTTTATTATGGAATCATGGGCTGAAGGAGAGAAATGAGTGATATGCGTTTTCTTGAAAAAGCTGTAAAGTGTTTGCGTTTGTACCTAAAAAGCGATATAATATGATAGGATGTAATGAGATAAAAAATGAATGGTTGAAAAACGAGTATTGAAAATTTAAATTCTTATTGAGACCTTTGGCTTATTATATTTACGGTTAGAATAACATGAAAAGAGGCAGTTGACATGGCAGTAAAAAAGACAGAACTATACAGTTCTCTATGGGCGAGTTGCGATGCGTTACGTGGAGGTATGGATGCATCTCAGTACAAAGACTACATACTAACACTATTGTTTATGAAGTATGTAACAGATAAATACAAAGGACAAAAATACGGAGATTTGACCGTTTTCGATAAGGCACATGACCCGAATCCAGACCCTGAAAAGAGAACGGGGTGCTCTTTTGATGATTTTATAGCTTTAAAAAACAAAAAGAATATTGGTGAGGGTATTGATAAAGTTATCGCCCGTTTAGCTGAAGTAAATGAAAGTCTTAAGGGTGTTATTGATATTGCACATTTTAATGATGAGGCGAAAATTGGTAAGGGACAAGAAATGGTGGACAAACTCACTAAACTTATCGCAATTTTTCAGCGTCCAGAGTTGGATTTTTCTAAAAATAAAGCAGAAGGCGATGATATTATCGGTGATGCTTATGAATATTTGATGAGGAATTTTGCTACAGAAAGTGGTAAGAGTAAGGGGCAATTTTATACCCCTGCTGAAGTGTCACGTATCTTAGCAAAGGTTATAGGTATTGATAAATGTACAGACCATAATGCAACAATATGTGACCCTGCTTGTGGTAGTGGTTCGTTATTGATTAGAGCATTGTCAGAGGCTCCGTTTGAAATTTCTGGTTATGGTCAGGAGAAAGAAGTTGCAACGGCTGGCCTTGCAAAAATGAACGCCGTGCTTCATAACAAAGCTGCAGTTATTAGAGCCGGCAATACGTTTTCAGAACCACACTTTACAAGAATAGATGATGCTTCAGAATTGGAGCGCTTTGATTATATCGTAGCTAATCCGCCATTTTCTTTGAAGAATTGGTCTGATGGCTTAAAAGAATATGGTAGATTTACCGGTTACGGAGATAGGCCGCCAGAAAAGAATGGTGACTATGCATGGTTGATGCATATCCTGAAAACACTTAAATCTACAGGTAAGGCAGCAGTAATTCTTCCTCATGGAGTTTTGTCACGTGGCAATTCAGAAGGAACCATCAGACAAGCTATTGTTGATAAAGGGTGGATTAAGGGAATTATCAGCCTACCTCCTAACCTATTCTATGGAACATGTATTCCGGCTTGTATTATAATCATTGATAAAGAAGGTGCGGAGAACCGTGCTGGAATATTTATGATTGATGCAAGTAAAGGGTATGTCAAGGAAGGTAGCAAGAATAGACTTCGTGAGCAGGATATCTATCGCATCGTTACAACGTTTAACGAAGAGATCACAACGGATGTGAAGTATGCCCGTTTTGTGCCGAATAAAGAAATTAAAGAAAAGAATGCATATAATCTGAGCATTTCTCGTTATATTGATTCTTCTGAACCAGAGGATATTCAGAATATTTACGCTCACATACATGGTGGAATTCCTGCTGCAGATATTGATGCTCTGAAACGTTTTTGGACATCTTTCCCAACATTGAAGGATGAGTTGTTGGGTGTGTTTAGCGAAGGTTATTATAAGCTGAAAGTTGAAAATGGTGTTATCCGCCAGACAACTTATTCAAATGCTGAATTTGTAGCATACGGCGAAATGATAGACGAAGCTTTTGTACAGTGGAAAAATTATGCTGATAATAAGCTCAAAAATTTAAATGCAGGCACATCTGCAAAAGAACTTATAGTTGAGCTTGCACAGGCTATATTGAAAGAATTTGAAAGGCTTACGCTTATAAACAAATACGACGTGTATCAGGTGCTGCTCGTATATTGGAATCAAATTCTTGGCGATGATGTATCTTTGATTATTTCAGAAGATAATGGTTATGGTGTGTCTAGAGAAATTGAAGATATTAAGAAGGAAACTAAGAAAACAGATGCAAACGGAAATGCAGAATATAAAGTGGTCGGTTGGGAAGGGAAATTGATTCCGAAGTCAATAATTATTTCTGAATTGTTCCCGGAAGAAAAGAAAGCTATTGATGACCTCGTTGAATTTGTTGCAGAAACGGATTCACGCCTTATGTCTTTGATTGAAGAATCTGCGGAAGACTCTACGCTATCTGAAGTTGCTGAAGGCTGTAAGGTAAAGAGTAAGGATGTGCAAGAGAAGATGGATGCAATTATGGGTAATGTTCATACTCCGCTAATTGACGGCCTACTTGAATTGCAGAAACTTCTTCCTTCAATGAAAAAGAAGGATTATACGTTATATATCAATGATCACACTATGTTGGAAGTTGCTTATACTGATAAAGGTACTGTGACAAAAGCATCGGTTGTATATGCTCTCGCAATGGCACGTGCTAAGGCACCGGTACCAGAGGTGTATGCTGATGAATATGCTGAATTAAAAGAAGCATATGAACTTGCCAGAAAATCTGAAGAAACGACAAAACTTATCAAGGAGATGGACAAGGATTTGGATGAAAAGGCACAAGGACGATATGTCACACTAACAGATGATGAAATCATGGATTTGCTTGTAAACAAAAAATGGTATTATGCTATTGGTACAGGTATAAATGAGCTTTATACAGCAATTTCTCATCAGCTGGCAGACCGAATTATTGAGCTTTCAAAGAGATATGATGATACGCTTCCTGAATTAATGAAGCAGACAGCGGATTATGAGGCTAAGGTGAAGAAACATCTGGAAAGGATGGGCTTCAAATGGTAAGAGAGTTGAAACATACGGAAATTGGCGATATACCTGTTGATTGGGAAGTTCAAACATTTGAAGAGACTTTTAAGATACTTTCCAATAATACATTGTCACGAGAAAATTTGAATAATCGAGGTGGCGAAGTAAGAAACATACATTATGGAGATATCCTCACGCAATTTTCAGAATTGTTGAAATGTAGCGAAGAGGAAATACCGTATATAAATGATTTGTCTTTGTTATCATCCTCAACACAATTATTACAAGAGGGGGATTTAATTATTGCTGATACGGCGGAAGATGAAGCTGTAGGTAAGGCAACGGAGATTCAAGGTCTTGGAGAAGGGAAACTAGTGTCAGGTCTTCATACAATTCCTTGTCGAGTAAAAAAAGGAGATTTTGTACCTGGTTGGTTAGGATATTATATGAATTCAGATATGTATCACGACCAATTAATACCATATATTACTGGGATTAAAGTTTCTTCTATTTCTAAAAGCGCAATAGCGGAGACATTAATTCTTATTCCACCAAAGGAGGAACAGGCGAAAATAGTTGAAGTTTTAAATGATATAGATACAGAAATATTTCAAAAAAATAGATTGCTATCTAAAAAGAAATTAGTGAAGAATGGATTGATACAGATGCTGGTGTCTGGGAATTCACGTCTCAAAGGGTATACGCAAAAATGGGTAACAAGAAAGATTGGGGCGATGACAAAGGTTTCATCTGGCGGCACCCCAAGCACGTCTAATGAAGACTATTGGAACGGCGATATTCCATGGATGAACTCTGGAGAACTAAATCTTAAAATTGTGAACAATGTAGAAGGCAGAATTACTGAAATGGGATTGGCAAATTCTAGTACACATTGGATTCCAGCATATAGTGTGTTAATTGGCTTGGCAGGACAGGGAAAAACAAGAGGGACAGCAGCATACAATACATTTGAACTATGTACTAATCAGTCAATTGCAGCTATTTATCCTAATGACAAAATTTTTGATTCAAAGTATCTCTATTATTTGATGGATACTAAATACGAGCAGCTAAGAGAACTTTCGTCAGGTGGTGGAGGTCGCGGTGGCTTAACAAAGAAATTGATTGAAGAGTTTGAAGTCTTTATACCGCATGACCTTGAGGAGCAGAAAATGATAGCTGCAATATTGACTGATATGGATGAAGAAATTAGATTAATATCTGAAAATATTGCTAAAATGTGTAATATAAAAAAAGGTACAATTAATGATTTGATTTCAGGAAAAATACGATTAGTTTAAGGAGGAATGTACGCATGAGTATTGGAGAAAACGAAAGAGCAACCCAAGACCGTGTGATTAGCTTCTTTAAGGATAATAATATCCTTGATTATGAATATTTAGGCAATTTGAAAGATGTTGCAAATAAGAATATCCGTGAAGACCGTCTACGTGCGTACCTGCGCCTTAGCGGTTACAGTAAAAAGCTGATAGACGGGGCTGTTACACAGTTGGTGAAAGCGGCGGGTGATATGACGCATGGTTTGTATGATGCAAACCAGAATGTTTATAGACTGTTGAAGTATGGTGCTAAGGTAAAGGAAACACCGGAAAGTGCACCTAAAACAGTTTATTTTATGGATGTCAAAGAACCTACAAACAATGATTTCGCTATTGCAGAAGAAGTTACAGTTGTTGATCGTCAGGAAAAGAGACCTGACCTTGTAATATATGTAAATGGTATTGCAATGGCTGTTATCGAACTGAAGAAAAGTAGTGTTTCCGTTTCTAATGGTATTCGTCAGAATTTGACGAATCAGAAGGATGGTTTTATTGCACCATTTTTCACTACCATGCAGTTTTGTATGGCTGGTAATGAAACAGAAGGATTGCGTTATGGAACTATACTGACCGGAGAAAAATATTATATGGAATGGAAACCGGATGGTTTCCATGAAAATGAGGACGAGCGTGACCCAGAGGATGCTCGAATAATGGCGTATTGTGAGCGTCTTGATAATTTGTTGTTGCAGCAGATTTATCAGATGTTTGATAAAAAGCGTTTTATTGACCTTGTAGAAAATTTTGTTGTATTTGATAAAGGCATCAAAAAAGTCTGCCGTTATAATCAGTATTATGGTATCAAACGTACACAAAACAGGCTTGCGAAGCAGCGTGGTGGCATTATATGGCATACTCAAGGTAGTGGGAAAACGCTTACTATGGTATGGCTGTCGAAGTGGATTCTTGCGAACGGTGAAGATGAAAATGCCCGTGTTCTTATTGTTACTGACCGTGATGAATTGGACGAACAGGTTGAGAAAACCTATATTGGCGTTAATGCAGAAATCACCAGAACGAAGAGTTGCGATGACCTTCTTCACAAGCTGAACTCATACGACAATTCGTTGTTGTGTTCACTGGTTCATAAGTTTGGTAGACGTGGTGGTGAAGCAACAGAAGCCGATTACGATAAATATATTGATGAATTGAAAAAAGCGTTGCCGGCAGATTTTGAGGCTAAAGGAAAAATTTATGTTTTTGTAGATGAATGCCACAGAACTCAATCTGGTAAGTTGCATGCCGCAATGCAAGCAATTATGCCGAATGCTATATTTATCGGTTTTACAGGGACTCCGCTTTTGAAAAAAGACAAGAAAACAAGTATTGAGGTGTTTGGGACATATATTCACAGCTATAAGTACAATGAAGCTGTGCGAGACGGGGTTGTACTGGATTTGAGATATGAGTATCGTGATATTCCACAGGATATTTCTGCACACGACAGAATCGACCAGTGGTTTGATGTGAAAACTCGTACTCTTTCTGATAGGGCAAAGGCAAAACTAAAAGAAAAATGGGCTAGTATGCAGAAGATTTATAGCTCTCGTTCGAGATTAGAACGCGTAGCTTGGGATATCATTCAAGATTTTGATTTAAAACCTCGCCTTATGGATGGAAATGGAAATGCTATTCTTGTAGCAGATTCTATTTATACTGCTTGCAAGTATTATGAAATTTTCCAGCAACGTGGATTTAAGAAGTGTGCGATTATTTCTTCTTATACACCGCAGGCAGGAGACCTCAGAACCGATACGGTAAGTGCTGAAGACGAAACAGAAACGTTTGAAAAATATGAAATCTATCTTCGTATGTTAGGTTTCGATCCGGATAATCTTCCGGAAAAAGTGTCAATTCAAAAGAAAGTTGAAGATTTTGAAAAAGACGTAAAGGATAAGTTCATTAATCAGCCAGCGAATATGAAATTGCTTATCGTTGTCGATAAACTCCTTACAGGGTTCGATGCGCCTCCGTGTACTTATTTGTACATTGATAAAGGTATGCAAGACCACGGACTATTCCAAGCAATTTGTCGTGTAAATAGGTTGGATGGGGATACAAAGGAATTTGGATACATTGTTGACTACAAACAGCTTTTTGGGGATTTGAAGAATGCTATGGATAAGTATACATCAGGCGCATTTGAAAATTACGATCCGGAAGATGTAGATGGGCTTATCAAGGATAGAAGTGGAGAAGCTATTAAGCATTTTAAAGAAGTTTATGAAGAATTGGAAGAACTTTGTGAAGGTGTTGAGACTCCGAGGGAAGATTTGCAGTATTTACATTATTTCTGTGGAGTTTCCGGAATGAGCGAAGATATGGACGAAATCTATGCTCGCCTGCGTGAAAAACTTTATAAACTTGTAAGCCGTTTAGTTAGAGCCTTTGCAGAGGCAAAGCAATATATGGCAGATATATGTAGTGCAACGGAACTTAAGGAGTACGAAGATAAGGTTCATTTTTATATTGAGTTGAAGCAAACGATTGGAAATAAGAGTGGCGACTTCTTAGACTTTAAGGCATATGAGCCTGATATGCGAAAACTTATAGATAATTATATTGTAGCTTCCGATAGCATCAAAATAGGAGAATTTGATGATTTGACTCTTCTTGATTTTGTTTCAGACCAAGGAGAAACAATGTCGGATGAGGATAGTTCATCAGGTCAAAAAGAAGGTGCTGCAGAAGCTATTGAAAACAATATTCGTCGTAAGATGGTTGAAAAAATTACGGTGAATCCGAAGTATTATGAGAAGATGTCTGCTATCTTGGAAAAATTAATTCAAGATAGGCAACAGGGAGTTTTGTCTTATAAGGAACTTCTTGAGGAATACATTAAATTAGCAAAAAATGTCGAACATCCGGAAAAGAATGAAGACTACCCGGAAAGCATCAGAAAGAGCAAAGCAATGCAGGCCATTTATGATAACGTGGGTGAGGATGAAGAGTTAGCACTCAAACTTCACAAGGCTGTTATGAGTAGTAAGATGAGTGGATTCCGTGGGGATTCTATAAAAGAGAATAGAATCAAGAGGGCATTATTTGCAATTCTCAATGACGATGCTACAGTAGAGCGTCTATTTAAAATCATTGAGAAGCAGGAGGAATACTAACATATGAGAATTGTGATTTCGGGCATACCGATTGATATTCAAAAAAAGAATATTAAGAATATGCACCTTCAGGTTAAACCGCCGGATGGTCATGTTGTTATTTCAGCGCCGTCTTCCATGGACGATAAGGCTATTGAGGTGTATGCGCGAACCAATCTCAGCTGGATAAAAAAGCAGATTGAAAAATATCAGCAACAACCTAGAGAAGACAAGCGTCAATATGTCAGTGGTGAAACAATATATATATGGGGCAAACAGTATTTTTTGAATTTTATTCCAAATTCTCAAAGAAATAGTTTTGATATACAAGGGAATAAAGTAATTCTTTCAATGAGAGAGAATAGTACAATTAAACAAAGAGAAGCCTATGTTCGTGAACAATATCGGTTGATATTAAAAAAGGAGATAGAACGACTCCTTCCAAAGTGGGAGAAGATTACTGGGCTTTACTGTGATTTATGGCAAACTAAATATATGACGACAAGATGGGGGACGTGTAATGTAAATAAACGTCGCTTATGGTTTAACTTACAATTAGTACAGAAACCGATAGAATGTTTAGAGTATGTGATTTTGCATGAACTGTTACATTTGGTGGATCCTACACATGGTCCGAGATTTGTTTGGTGTATGGATTTATATATGAAAAATTGGAGAGCAGTGCGAAAGGAACTTAACAGCTACAGGCTTGATTATTATGAGGAGAAAGATGAGGCTTTTTGAAACTGCAAGATGGTTTGTGTGGACTCGCATGATATTCCGGTGGTGGTGTTTGTGGGTCCGGAAATGAAAAGTTCTTGCCGTTTGGAGACGGTTAATGCTTCCGACGGCAAGAGCTTGTGTTTTTTATTTGGTAGCGCTCGTTTTAATTAATGATGAGTTTTTGCATATCTTCAACAGTCATACCGGCCCGCTTTGCGGCCTCCTCTATAGAAAGCAGGCCGTCCTGAACCAAGGCAATCAGGGTGGTCAGTTTGCCTTTTTCAATGCCTTGTTTGATACCTTTTTCAATGCCTCTTTCTTCTATCAAATCGCTTAAGTTACACATTTCGCGTAAACCTCCTTCCATTTCAACGGTTGTTTCTATATGGTAGTCGTTGTATAAGATATTTTCTTTTTCAAGTGGTGATAATTCTTGTGAAAACAAGGTATCTAATAGACCGTGAAGCTCGTTCCCTTTGCTTTCGGTTTCCGGAGTTCCCAGGCAAACCAGGACCAATTCCATCAAATCGTAACGTTTTTTCTTTGGCAGGATACCGTAAATCGGGTGTTCGTTTATCCGGTAGGATGTGATGGTGTGCTGGGCATACTGCGGGTTTTCCATACTAATCCAGATGGAGTACACCTTTTTGATGGAATCATAATCAGAACCTTTAAATTCGGTTTCCTTTTGTGCTGCCACCATGCGGGTGCAGTAAAATATGCCACGGGTTACGATGTCATAGCCGGGATTAAATTTTTTCTGGCTTTCTACGTTGATAATCAGTTTGATACGCTCGGCAGTAGGGGTAAGTACCGTAAAACGTACATCGTAGGTGACTTCGCCTTCTCCCGGGACCTTATCCACGGTATCTAAGCCGGTGATGGCTTCCGGGAATGTATTGTCTGGATTTGGGCCGGAGCTTTCCGAGTCTTCCGAAATATCCGGAACAAGATTTGGGAATACTCTATGGGTACCTACTTCCGGTTCTCCTTCGAAGCAGGTCTTGATTAACTCTATCGGGTAGTCTTTAAACTCCGATGTAGTATACTTCAGTATCCATGAAAGTATTGTTTTGTCACTGAGGATTTGTTTTGCCTGTGTATCATACCGGTCTTTGTAGTTGTTACGTTCCAGTACATTGGCAATGTGTGTCTTTTGTTGCATAAATTCTCCTTTCACTTTGGTGTTGCAGAAAGAAGCACACATTCCTTTGCCTTTATTATAGTGGTACTCCGCGGAAAATGCAAGGCAAACGTATAGGTTTCTTCCTTCTGCGCTATAAATGTGAATCTCCCGGCGGACTCCGTCGAAGAAACAGAGTGAAAGTGTGCCTCGACACGCGCGCTGTGTCGGAAAGGCGGTTCTCTGTTATAAGGCTATTATACTCCAACCATCGTCCGTCAGGCAAGAAAAATCCCTTCGTCGAAAGTACTGAAATTTTCCGCATTTTTTGTGAAAAATGCTTAAAGCAAAAAAGGGACAAAATTTTAAAATAAATCTTAAATTAGATTTCAAATTAGCCATTGAATCCGCTGGCGTTTTGTGGTAAAATATCCCTTGGAGGCAAATCCGGTGCGCCTAAGGTCCCGGAGAGGGCCGGGGCGGTTGATGCGGTTTTGCCAATCAAAGAGAAGGAACGATTAGGAGGTAGTTTTTATGGGTATTATGGAGCGTCCGGTTGTCACGAAGTTTGAGGACGGCGGAAAGTATTGGGAGCACACCTATGAGAAGTTTTATTTGAAGGCTTATCTTCCGGCCACGGAGATCGACGGTCAGGTGAACAACTACACCTTCCGTGCACCGCTTTTGCTTGTGTTCGAGGAGAATAAGCAGGGCATGGACGAGGCGATTGCTTTTGCGAAGAAGAGCGGTCTGGCGGATATTGCGTCCGCAGTGGACAGCAGTGTGCTTTTCGTGTATCCGACCTGCGAGGGCGGTTGGGCCAATGCGACGGAGGAGTTGTATGCTTCCCTTATCGCAGAGGTAAAGATGGACCCGCGTTACGAGGACGGTATCGTGGAGCAGCATGATTTCTTTAAGAGAGAGTTCAAGGGCTTCTTTATCCGCGGTGCGATTTTCAGAGCGGATATTTACAGCTACGGTGCGTCTGCGGATTATGTGGCGAAGAATTTGTTAAAGACCATAAACGGCGAGTATTTGTGGGGACCGGGCGAGATTACTCCGGCTATGTGTTCTATGGAGAAGCTTTCCGTGGTTCCACAGGTGGAGCGTAAGGATATCGGTATTTTGAGTGTCGGCAATTCCGCTGAAGTAAATGCGGCATTTGAGGGTTGTGAGAATCTGCTTGTAAAGGCTGAGGCCGACTACAAGGCTGATTTTAAGGCATTTGTACGTAAGTTTAAGATGTGGTGCGGTAACATGGAAATCGAACCGGATTTCCCGGCCATGAACATGACCGAGGAGGCAGGCAGCGTTATCGTTAAGACCTCTCCGGATAATATGGGCCAGTTCAAGGGCACCGAGACTCATCCGGTAGGTTATTTTGCATATTACAACAATGATTTGTTCGATAAGGGTCCGGCACCGCTTATGATGGGCTTCCACGGCGGCGGAGACACCTCCATGTACTTAACCTTTGTGGCAGGTTGGTATGAGATTGCCCACAGATACGGCTTCCTGTTCGTATCCCTGGAGAATCACCAGAACGTAACCGCCACCGAGGTCATGGAAGTGATTGAGGACTTAAAGAAGAAGTACAACATCGACGAGAAGCGTATTTACGCAACCGGCTTCTCCATGGGTAGCGGCAAGACCTGGAATATGTACCAGGAGTACCCGGAGGCCTTTGCAGGCGTGGCTCCGGCCAGCGCATTGTTCCCGGTTCGCAACAATCCGATGGGACAGTCCAACAGCGGCAGACTCAACACCGACGTGCCGGTGCCGATTTTCTATTCCGGCGGTGAGAAGTCTCATTTACCGGAGCTTCCGTTCCAGGCAGAGTCCGGTTTGGAGCGTATCCAGTACTGCGCAGAGACCAACAAGGTAAAGAAAAAGTTTGACGTGTCTTATGCCGACAAGGACAACTGGGCACAGCCGATCTGGGGCATCGAGGGTGACCGCGTGGAGGTGGTTCATGACGATTCCCGCGGCAGCGATTTGACCATCCACTACTTCGACAGTGAGGATGGTGTATGCCGTACCGCATTTGCCAGCGTCAGCGAGCAGGTACATGAGTGCAGACATCATACCAATGAGAACGCTTGGAAGTTCATTTCCCAGTTCACAAGATAAGTATTCAGAGGAAAGCTATTAGAAAGGCCGGAGGGGCCGAACAACAGCCGTCACGAAGGTGGCGGCTGTTGTGCTGTTCGGATTATATTTTTTTACTTAAATCGGTGGAAATGTGATACCCGGATATGCTATAATGTATCGTGACAGGGTTTTGTGAGGATTGTTGAGAAATCCTTGAAAGACAAGGTTTTGCCAAGATATAAGGAGATATGCAAAGTTATGTTTAAAATTCTATTCGTTTGTCACGGCAATATCTGCCGTTCCACCATGGCGGAGAGCGTCATGACCTATTTGGTGAGACAGGCTCATTTGGAGCACATGTTTGAGATTAATTCCGCGGCCACGAGCCGGGAGGAAATCGGCAATTCGCCTCATTACGGGACGGTGAATGAACTGCGGTACCGTGGTGTTCCGGTAGTGCCTCACCGGGCGGTGCAGATGACGAAGGCGGATTATGAGTATTATGATTATCTGATCGGGATGGACACGGCGAATATCCGCAATATGAACCGGATTGCCGACGGAGATCCGGATGAGAAGATTTACAAGTTGCTTTCCTTTGCGGGAGAGAGTTTTGATGTGGCGGACCCATGGTATACCGGGGATTTCGCCTCCACGTATAAGGATGTATTAAAGGGTTGTCAGGCATTGTTAAAGGAGTTGACTTATGATTTGTAAAAAGTGCGGAAACACGATTTTAAAAGGAGAACGGTTCTGCGGAAAATGCGGAAGCGGCGTGGGAATGGACGATACGGTGTATCGTGTGCTCAGTGAAGTGAAGAAGACGGTAACGGGTAAGGATGAGTGTATTAAGAAGGCCTTTGCAGCAATTTTGGCAGGCGGTCATATTTTGATTGAGGATGTGCCGGGTGTGGGAAAGACGACGCTGGTTATGGCCTTTTCCAAGGCACTTTCCTTGGACACGCACCGGATGCAGTTCACTCCGGATGTTATGCCTGCGGATATTCTCGGCTTTAACATGTACCAAAAGGAAACCGGCGAGTTTGTGTATCATGAGGGTGCCATTATGTGTAATTTGTTTTTGGCGGATGAGATTAACCGTACTTCGCCGAAGACCCAGTCTGCGCTTTTGGAGGTTATGGAAGAGGGCAAGGTGACGGTGGACGGTGAGAGTCGTCAGGTGCCGGAGCCGTTTGTGGTGATGGCCACCCAGAACCCGAAGGGCAGTGCGGGAACCCAGTTGTTGCCGGAGTCCCAGCTGGACCGTTTTATGATTTGTATGAGTATGGGCTATCCGGATATTGTGGCGGAAGTGGAGATTTTAAAGGGAAAGAGCATCGGAGCGGAACGGCAGGTACTCCCGGTGGTAGACAGAGTGCAGTTGCTCGGCATTATGAAGCAGGTGGACCGGGTACAGGTCAGTGATGCGATCTATTCCTATGCAGCACAATTGTCCAAGAGTACGAGAGAGCATGCCTATATCGAGTTGGGACTGAGTCCGCGAGGTTCCATTGCAGCGGTGCGTATGGCAAAGGCATGGGCCTATCTGGAAGGAAGGGATTATGTGTTGCCGGAGGATGTGGTAAGTATTTTCCCGGATGTGGCAAAGCATCGTATTGTGCTGAATACAAAGGCGCGTGTGGCAAGGGTGACGATGGATGCGGTGCTGGAGGAGGTTTTGGCTCAGACACAGCAACCGGCTTCTTACATGAAGAGGGATGAATAGCGTGAGCGGTTTTATCATTTTGGCAGGAAGTATTCTTGCGACGGGTTATCTGGCAATGGTGTATGAAAGTGCGGAGTTGATGTTACTTGTGTATTTGCAGGCAGCACTTTTTGTGCTGTCCTTTTTTACGGTGATTTTCCGGAAATATACAATCCGCGGCGGGCTTGATGTGCCGGTAGGGATTGCGGAACCGGGAAAAGAGACGCTGGTAAAACTTTTGATTACCAATAAGGGATTTTTGCCTATGGTCCGTATGAAGGCGCTGATGGAGGTGGAAGATACCTGTACCGGTCGTGTGAAAAAAGAGTGGATGAAGGTGTCTGCCGTTTTGCGGGGAGAGACAACCTTTGTCAGGACGGTTGCTTTTTCCGGTGCGGGAACCTACCGCATCCGTTTGAAGAAGCTCAAGGTGTACGATTTTACCGGCCTATTTTCAGGAAGTGTCCGTGTTAAGGGAGAACAGGGTGAACGAAGCGTACAGGTAATGCCGCAGCTCCATGATATTCCGGTGCAGCTCAGCCTCGGTGTGCTCAATTTCTTCGGAGAATCCGATGTTTACGATGAATTTAAGGCAGGCTACGATAACAGTGAGCTTTTTGATGTGAGAGAGTATCAGGCGGGTGACCGCTTGCAGAACATACACTGGAAACTGACGGCTAAGCAGGATGAGCTGATTGTGAAGGAGCATTCTCTTCCGAGAGCGTGTCCGGTGGTGTTGTTTTTGGATTTTCATCCGGCAAAGAAGATGAAGCGGCAGGAGGAAATGATTCCGTATCTGGAAACGGCGGCCAGTCTGGTGTTTTCTCTGGCGGATGCGGGATGTTCCCATTATGTGGTATGGTTTGACGAGAAGGAGCAAGACATTGTGCGGCTCCGAGTGGATGATGAAGAAGGCTTGTTTTTCTTTATGGGTACGCTGATGGGAATTGTGTGGCGGCAGCCGAAGGAGGATTTAAAACTGCGCTATGGTGAGAAGTATAGGCATGAGCCGTATGTGTGGGCACTGTCGCTGGATGAGAATCTGGTGTTAAAAAAAGGAGATGAGGTGTTGGCGCAATTGTCCGAAGAAGATTTGGAACAGTCGCTGGCACAGGTGGAACTGGTGTTGTAGATAAGGGTGAACGGGATGAAAAGAAATCGAAAGATACGATGGGGCGCACCTGTCGGAGTAAAACAATTTCATACCTCTTTTTTCGGGACGGAGCGTTCTTTGCCGGGCGAGTTTTCCCTGTTTTTGTTGTGCAATCTTTTGTGTTTCGGGGCGGCCTGCGGAATGTTACAAAGTATGTTCGAGTGGGACCTTATGCTCGGGGGAATCCTGGTCCGGGTCCTTTTTGTGACGGTTGTCACTGCCGCACTTACGGAGCTTTGTGAGATGCTTAAGCCCCGGTATGTGACGGCGGCGCGGTGCGGCATCGGTGTTTTAGGGATAGCTTACGGCTTGTTTTATTTGTTTCGGACGAAGCAGGGAGAACGGGTGTTGAACGGTTTGCAGTCGATTGCCCATGAATATGCGGAACGCTGGAATTCTTACTACGGAACGTCTTTTTCCGCGGCCAAAGGTGCGGCTTCTTTGCGAGGGACGGCAATCGGATTTGCGGTTACGGTGCTCTGTTTTCTGCTGGTATGGTACGGAAGAGTAAGAAAGAAGGCTTGCGGGGCGGCAGTAGTCCCACTTGTTGTGTTTGCAGCCGGTCTTCTGGTGGGAAGGGAACCGTCCGGAATCAGCCTGTTTACGGCAGCGGTTGCGGTGTTTTCCGCAGGGGCGGCAGGCTTTCGGAGACTGGACTTTTTGGCAACACCGGATAAACGTGGACGGCTGTCCGAACCTTTACATCAGGCTCTCTGGGTGCCTGTTGTAATCGGTGTTCTGGTTCTTTGTTTTGCGGTAAGGGCAGCCGGGACCGCACCTGCAACGGAGCGCGTGTTCGAAGGAAAAGAAAAAGTAGTCGGAATGCAGAACGATGTCTTGGAATCGGTGGCGGACTGGTCTGGGTGGCGCAAATTTAACGTAAGCGATTCGGTAAAAAAAGCCATTAATGATTTTCTGGTGAGAAGAGGAATTAAACAAACGGGAGATCCGGAATCGGACTTTGCGAGACTGGATAATGAAACGCCGGCTTATGAAGAAGTGACGATGTTGAAACTGTCGCTGGAAAAGAAACCGAAGTCGGGAATCTATTTAATCGGATTTTTCGCAGGAAATTACGAGGACGGTATCTGGGATGCGGATACAGCGACTTTCGAAAAAGCTTGTGAGAACGCCGGATTCGTACCGGAGACGGTGACGAAAGAGATGGCCGCGCTGCTGCCTCGGCGTGTGGCAGAATATTACGGCAAGGAATCTCTTTCGGAGTTCAGTTTCCGTGGAATCAACGGCCGGTTGCATTATGCGAGAGCCAATCTTACCAAAACGTTTTTGCCGTATTTTTCGGAAGTGACAACGGAGGGAGTGCATGCGGAAGGTGACAGTCGTTATGTGAAAGAAGGCAATGTGACAAAGCTTTCCTTTGCCCTTTGGAATTATAATGTGGACGATTTGATCAATGTTCTGTTTCACTGGGAAGAGCGGGAGCAGGACAGGGAGTATGCGCCGTGGGAGTTGTGGTATGAGTCCTATACGGAACAGGAGTATCTGAAAGTTCCGAAAGGAATGGAACAGGTGAAGCGGGTGGCGGAAGAAATTCTGGACTACGAAAGAAATTACTTCCGAATCGAAGGAGAAGAGTCGGTGAATTTTGACCGCTTGAATAAGGCGTATCAGGTGGCGGACTGGATGCGTCGGAACACTACTTACAGTGTGGATTTACCGGAGTTGCCGAGAAACAGTGACCCGGTGGAATTCTTTCTCGGAACTTCAAAGCAGGGGTATTGTATGCATTATGCGGGGGCTTCCGTATTGGTTTTGCGTGAACTCGGTGTGCCGGCAAGATATGTGTCCGGTTATGTGACGGGAAACTATGTATGGAATGAACAAAGCAAGAGATACGAAGCGACGGTACGGGACAATGATGCTCATGCGTGGGTGGAGATTTATCTGGAAGGTATCGGCTGGATTCCGATAGAGGTAACAAAAGGTTACAGCGTACAGCCGTCGGGAGAGCGCATTTATCAAAAGACAGAGAACGGAAGTTATCGTGTAATCCGGGAAAACTGGCCGGAGGATAAGGAACAATACGGAAACGGATTTCACTGGGCACAGACAGCTCCGTTTGTAACGCCGGGAGCACCGGGAGGCACATCGTCTGCAGGAACTCCGTCTCAGGGAAATTCGGGAACTCCTCAAATAACGGGGACTCCGGACAGCAGTGTATCACAGGTAGGCGGTGCGGACGGACCGAAGCAGGAAGAATCGAAGGAGAATGCAAAGCCGAAGGAGAAACCGAGCGGGAAAAAGATAGATTTAAGCCTGAATCCGGCGGTGCTTATATTGGCATTTCCGTTGCTTTGGATTTATGTTGCCATTCTCGGACCGATGTCGAAAGCACGACGGAGAGCAAAGAGTAAAGCGGATGAAAGAAGGATGCGGAAAAAGACAAGGAACTTCTGCAACCGCAAAAAGATAACCCATTTGAATCACAGACTTTACCGGAAGCTTCGCCGAAAGGGTAAAATTTTCAGGAAAAATTTGCGGGACGAAGAATACTGTGAAGTATTACGAAAGGCCACTCGTGCGGTGTCCCGGGAGGAACGTGAGCGCTATATGTTCCTGGTGAAGGCGGCAGCCTTTTCCGAGAATGAGTTTACGGAGGAAGAGGTATCGTTTTGTAAACGGGTTTATCACAGGGTATTATACGATAAAGGAAAAATTATCGATGACGAATAAGAGAAAGGCGTAGGAAAATCCTGCGCCTTTTTCCATGCATCTCCTATTGTACATGAGGAGACAGATGTGGTAGGATGTACCCATGGCGGGGCCCGTGCCATAGGGAAATGTGTAACAGGATGGAGAGTCAGAAAGGAGAAACGTATGAGAAAGGTTGGCGTATGTGCAATTGCGGCAGCGCTGTTAATTGCGACGGGAGGCGTATCGGAAGCGCAGGCGGCTGTGATTCCGGTAAACACAAACAGGATAAATTGTGCTACCGTAGAGGAATTAAAGGACAAGTTACAGCAGATGAATATCGGATGCGATAATGTTTGGGAGCTTCTTTCCAAATGGAATTGCGGCAATCTGCCTGAGGTAGAAATGCCGGAGCAGCCGGAGGCACCGGAAGAAAACAAACCGGAGCAGCCGGGTACGCCGGACGTGAATGTGCCGAATCGTCCGGAAGTACCGGAAACACCTGAGGAAACACCTGAGGTACAGGATCAGGCTTACGTATACGGAATGCGTATTACGGAGCTTGTAAACGAGCATCGTGCGGCAGCGGGACTGGCTCCGGTACAGTATTCCGCAAAAATAAGCGAAGCCGCGCAGGTGCGTGCCGTAGAAATCGAGAAATCGTTTTCACATACTCGTCCGGACGGAAGATATTTTTCCACCGTATTTGCGGAACACGGAATTGCTTATCGCTACTCCGGTGAGAATATTGCATGGGGACAGAAGTCTCCGGAAGAAGTAGTAACCGCATGGATGAATTCTGCCGGACACCGGGCCAATATCTTAAATGCAAAGTTCACACAGCTCGGTGTCGGCTACCGGCAGAATGCAAAGGGCGTAAATTACTTTACCCAGTTGTTTATCTACTAAAAGAAAAAACGGATTCGCATAGGAATCACGGGGACCGTCTCTTTCGAATACACTGTAAGGTAAGTGTAGGAAAGGGCGGTCCCTTTTTATGAATAAAAGAAAGAGAGAAAGAAAAACAGGCGCCGGAACATCGGAAAACCGGATTATGGTTGCCTTCCTTTTAAATTTAATATTTACGTTTGTGGAAATCTGGGGGAGCATACTGACCGGAAGCGTTACGATTCTATCCGATGCTATTCATGACTTCGGCGATTGTATTGCACTGGGGATGGCGTGGCGGATGGAGAAGGTGTCGAAGCGTCCGGCCAATGAACGGTATCAGTTCGGGTATCGCAGGTTTTCCGTCGTGGCGGGATTGGTAAATAACTTAATTTTGTTGATGGGCGGCGGGGTACTGATTGTGACATCCCTGCAACGTTTTTTTGCCCCGCGTCCCATTGACGGAAAAGGAATGCTTGTGTTTGCGGTATTCGGGATTTTGATGAACGGTTCAGCAATGTTGTTGACCTCCAAGGGAAAGAATATTAACGAGAAGACCATCAGTATGCATATGCTGGAAGATGTGCTGACCTGGGTGGCGGTGCTGGTGGTAGGAGCGGTGATGTGTTTTATTGAACTTCCGGTGCTGGATTCGTTACTTTCCATCGGAATGACTTTGGTGATTTTTGTGGGAGTAGCCCGCAATTTAAAGAAACTGTTTGCCATAATCACCGTGCGTTCTCCGCTTGAAAAGGAAGAATACAGGAAATTGCAGGAACAGTTGGCGGAACTAAATTTTGCGGGTACACTGGAAGAGGTACGATTGTATTCCATGGACGGAGAAGATATCAACGGAGAGGTAAGTCTGGTGCTCTATGAAGAAGTCGGGGCGGAGGACATGATGCAGTTGTATCACAGTGTCTTGGATTGTTGTAAAAACTTCGGTGTTTCACGAGCTGTAATCCAGATTCGTTATGAGATAAATCATTGAATTTTTTCACGAAATCGTGTATAGTAAATGCTGGGAATGTGTTAGGAAAGCATTTGCCTAAAGCGTGGGTAGATGTGAGCGGAGAAGTCCGTAAAGCATCGGAAAGGAGAAAGGATATGAGTAACGGTGGACCGAAAGCACCGAAGGACCCGACAAAGAAACGTCCGAGTATTTTTGTGTTGTATGATAAGACGGTAGAAGCGTACAAAATGCCGGAGGGAGGTTGTGTTTGTCCGCTGTTTCTGGATAACGGAAGGTTGGCGAATTACGCAAAAACCATCGGTAAAGTAGAAGATGAGGAGTTGTTGTCTTTACTAAAGTCTGCGGAAGGGTTCCGAAAGCTGGTACATTCCGTGGGTGTGTCTGTGGCTTGTGATAATAAAGAGCAGGAAGCGGAGTTTGTCCTGCATATGTACGGTGAGTCGGATGTGTTCAAAAGCGGCACCAAGCACGTGACGAAGCTTATAACCAACGGTTCGGAGGCGGAGATTCCGTTGTCGGAAGTAGATTGGTACGGGGACGATGTCTGCGTCGGTCAGTTTGCGTTCCGGTTTAAGGGAGACGGAGAGGTGGCAACCATCTGTGTCCGTCTGTATTTAAACGACGGATATACCGCTCCGGAGTTTGTACCGGATGCGCCGGTGGAGTTTGACAGTGAGGCTTACAAAGAGATGATTGCCAAGTCTTTTGTCTCTTTGGGAAATAATGTCCGTTTGAAGCGTGCCATCGAGAAGGCGAAAGCGGGAGAGGATGTGACGGTAGCGTTTATCGGTGGCTCCATTACGGAAGGTGCCGGAGCGACGCCGAGCCAGAAAACCTGCTATTCCAAGGTGGCTTATGACCGGTTCTGCGCACGGTTTGCAAAAGGGGATAATGTACATTACACCAAAGCAGGTGTGGGCGGTACTTCTTCCGAGCTGGGTATGATTCGTTATGAAAGAGATATTCTCGGCAGAGGCGATAAGCCGGATGTGGTAATCGTGGAGTTTGCGGTAAACGACGAGGGCGATGAGACGAAGGGCGATTGCTACGAGACGCTGGTGCGTAAGATTCTTTTTCAGGACAATGCCCCGGCTGTGATTCTGTTGTTTTCCGTATTTGAAAACGACTGGAATTTACAGGAGCGTCTGTCTCCGGTGGGTGTCCGTTACGATTTGCCGATGGTGAGCGTAAGGGATGCGGTGGTAGAGCAGTTTTACCTTCCGGCGGACGGCGGTCGTATTATTTCCAAGAACCGGTTCTTTTACGATATTTACCATCCGACCAGCGACGGCCACCGTATTATGGCGGACAGTCTGGATTATCTCTTCGGTAAGGCGGACGAGTCCCCGGCGGGAACGGAGCCGGACTACGAAGCTCTTGCGACCGTATTCCGGCCGGAATTTGTAAATGTACGCCTGCTTGACCGGAAAGACGGTTTTGACGGTGCGGAGATTTCCTGCGGTTCCTTTACGGAGTCCGACATGGATTTACATTATGTGGAGATGAATCTGGATAACTACCGTACGCCGATGTTCCCGAATAACTGGACGGCTACGGAAGAGACCGGAGACGAGCCTTTTGTAATAAAGATTAAGAGCCCGTATTTGCTGGTTATCACAAAGGATACCGGAAGCATGGACTTCGGCAAGGCGGACATCTATGTGGACGGGGAATATGTGCTGACGGCGGATCCGCATGCGGTGGGTTGGACTCACAGTACCGCACAGATTGCGTACCGCGGAAAAGAGAATGTTGTACATACGGTAGAGATTCGCAAGAATCCGGAAACAAAAGATAAGAAGTTTACAATTCTGGGCTTCGGGTACGAGGCTCCGGAAGAGTAACCGCTTATAGAGAAGGAAAGCAGAAAGGATTTAGGAAAATGAAAAAGAAAGTTTGGTTACTTCTTGCATGTGTATCGGTGTTTGCGCTGGCTGCATGCAACAAAGAAACATCCGCAGACCCGGAGAATACGCCGGCGGCGGAAGCAACAGAGACTCCGGTGCCGACCGCAACCCCGGAACCGACGGCCACTCCGGAACCGACGGCAACGCCGAAGCCGACCGCAACTCCGACTCCGGATGTGGACTGGTATCAGGAGATGTTGGAGAATTCCGTCATGTCGACCGGTAATAATGCCCGGGTAAAGAAGGTGCTCGAGAAGGCACGAAGCGGTGAAACCGTAAATATCGTTACACTGGGAGGCTCTATTACCGAGGGCGGTAATGCGAACCCGATGAGTAAGGGATATGCGTACTTGTTTGCGGAAGCATTCGGAGCTACCTATGGTGTCAACGGTGGTGAGAATATCAATTATGTCAATGCGGGACTGAGCGGTACTCCGTCTTCCCTCGGTGTACTTCGGTACGAGAGAGATGTTCTGGATGCGCTGGGAACCGAGCCGGATTTATTCCTCATCGAGTTTGAGGTAAACGACTGGGCGGAGGCAACCGGCGGTCGTGCTTATGAAAGCATGGTATACGATGTGCTGACCCAGGATAACGATGCTGCAGTCATTATGATTTTTGCGGTGCGGGATGATATGTGGAACGTGCAGAACGAGCATACCCCGATTGCTACCCACTATGAGATTCCGGTGGTATGTATCAAAGACGCAATTTCTCCGGCAATCAACAAGAAGTACATGACAAAGAAGAAGTTCTATGCGGATTCTTACCATCCGAATAATTACGGTCATACCGTAATGAAGGATTGTATTATGCAGCTCCTTGCCACCATTGATGCAGAGGAAGCGGAAGAGATGAATGCGGTTCCGGAGGCTCCGAAGAAGGGCTGGGATTTCGTGGGAACGAGACTGATTGATTCCGCAACGGAAGGGATTAAAATCGAGAAGGGTTCCTTTACCAAGACGGACAGTGCGGTACAGGGCTTTGTCGTAAAGGGAGGTTCCTCCTTCCCGAACAACTGGATGCACGATAGTGCGGCAGGAAACGACAGCTTTAAGATGACATTAACCTGTAAGAATCTTTTGTTAAATTATAAGACCGGAGGAAACGAATTCGGCAGTGCGAACGTGTATGTGGACGGAACTCTCGTAACCACATTAAACGGAGCGGGAGGCTGGAACGGTTCCAATGTTGTGCTTGTAATCGACGAGAAGGAAGCTACGGAACATACGGTGGAAGTCCGCATGGCGGACGGGCAGGAAAACAAGACGTTCACGATGTATGCGTTCGGATATACCAAGTAAAGTTTGCCGGACCGGTTTGCGCAAATCGCAGATGTAGCTTGAACTGAAAAAGTTTATGTAAAAGGCTGTTGCTACGAGAGTATCGTAAGCAACAGCCTTAGTTTATGCTTCTTTAATATCGTGCAGATCCCAGACATGAATGTTAATCGGGATGACTTCGGACCCGCAATAGTCACAGAACTTGCGTCCTAAATCCGAGATGGCGGCGCCGCAGTGAGGGCATTCGGCGCTGTGTCCGTTTGAAAAACCGTATTCGACGGCATCCTGCACATACATCATATGGGTGTTGTACCGGGCTTGTACTTTTTTTGTACCGGTCAGGTACTGAACGCCGGACTGGAAGATGACCACACAGGTTCCGGAATTCTTGACATAGTCTTTGATTTCGGTTCTGTGAATTTGAACGCTTGCGAAGTTTTTCTTTTTTAAGAGGAACTCCTTTAAGTGTTGCTCCGCCATGCCCTTCAATTCCGCCAGATTAAGCTCCGGAAAGTCTTCCTGAATGGCCGGCGCATATACTGCGGTCATTCCCGCAACGGATTTCGGCGTGTTGGCAATTTCTTCGTTCCGGGTTTCAATCAGTTCCTTCAAATCGTCCGTGCCGAACAGGTCGTTCATGGTGCTTTTTGCTGTGTTTACGGTGTTTTTTATCTTTCTGTAAAAATGTAAGACGGTACAAATCAGTAAAATCAGTGCAATGCCGCTGACAAGGAGCGGGATTCCGATTCCCAGCATATATCCCATAGTATCCTCCCTACGTTTGTGGATTTGGTCGAAAAATAATTCTCAATGGCAAGTATAACAGAAAACAGAAGAGAATGCACGCTTTTTTTACGGAAAAATTACAGGGTAGAATATTGACACTGTTTTAAAAATCGTGTAGACTAGATTTTATGTGATGGAGGTTTGTCTATGGGACTTTTTGATTTGTTTTTGATTGCGGTAGGGCTTTCCATGGATGCGTTTGCGGTAGCGATTTGCAAAGGTCTGTCCGTAAAAAAGGTGTCGATAAAGCATGGAATTATCGTAGGCCTGTACTTTGGCGGATTTCAGGCCGGAATGCCGCTTTTAGGCTACTTTCTCGGAAGCAGTTTTTCAAAATACATAGAGGCTTTTGATCACTGGATTGCGTTTGTACTGCTGGGGATTATCGGTTTCAATATGATTCGGGAATCCCGGGAGAAGGAGGAAGAGTTAAATGCTTCTTTCGGCTTTAAGGCAATGTTTCCTATGGCGGTGGCAACCAGCATCGATGCGTTGGCGGTAGGCGTTTCCTTCGCGTTTATGCGGGTGCAAATCGGTTGGGCGGTGACCTTTATCGGGGTAATTACGTTCACGTTGTCCGCTATCGGTGTAAAAATCGGCAATCACTTTGGTGCAAAGTATAAATCCAAGGCGGAATTGTTCGGCGGATTTGTATTAATCGTATTGGGAATTAAGATTTTGTTGGAACATTTAGGGCTTTTGTAAGAGTGCGCAAGGTGCTTCTTATACGACGGGGAACAGAGATTGTTTTCGAAAACGGAATGTGTAGTGAAAAGAGAGGGCAAACGAGATGAAAATCGGATTTGACAATGACAAATATTTAAAGATGCAGTCGGAGTACATTATGAAGCGCATCGACAAGTTCGGTGACAAGCTTTATCTGGAGTTCGGTGGGAAACTGCTGGATGACTATCATGCGGCAAGAGTATTGCCCGGGTTTGAGCCGGACAGTAAGTTGAAAATGTTGTTAAAGCTTGCGGATAAGGCGGAAGTGATTGTTGTCATCGGTGCAGATTCCATCGAACAGAATAAAAAACGTGAGGATCTTGGAATTACCTATGACGAGGATGTGGTACGTCTGGTAGAGGGGTACCGGGCTTGCGGACTGTATGTAGGAAGCGTTGTGGTGACAAAATATGCGGGACAGGCTGCTGCGAATTTGTTTAAGGAAAAGTTGGAAAAGAAGGGAATCAAGGTGTACCGCCATTACATTATTGAGGGGTATCCGACCAATGTATCCCAGATTGTCAGCGATGACGGATTCGGAAAGAACGATTACATTGAAACAAGCCGTCCTCTTGTGGTGGTAACAGCTCCGGGGCCGGGCAGCGGAAAGATGGCGACCTGTCTTTCACAGCTGTATCATGAGAATAAAAGAGGGATTAAAGCCGGCTATGCAAAGTTTGAGACCTTTCCGATTTGGAATCTGCCGCTGAAGCACCCGGTAAATTTGGCATATGAAGCGGCTACGGCGGATTTGAATGATGTGAATATGATCGACCCATTCCATTTGGAGGCTTACGGGGAAACTACGGTAAATTACAATCGTGATATCGAAATTTTTCCGGTGTTAAATGCTGTGTTTGACGAGATTTACGGCGAGAATTTGTACAAGTCCCCTACGGATATGGGTGTAAATATGGTGGGTAACTGCATTATCGACGATGATGTTTGTTGTCAGGCTTCCCGGATGGAAGTGATTCGTCGGTATTATCGTGCGCTGAACAAGTTGGCAAAGGGCGATGATACGGAGAACGAAGTATATAAAATCGAGCTTTTGATGAAGCAGGCAAAAGTAACCACCGATGACCGTGCGGTAACGGTGGCGGCTAAGAAACGTGCGGAACTTCTGGGTGTCGGTACCGCTGCAATCGAACTGGCAGACGGTACGATTATTACCTCCAAAACCACGGATTTGCTGGGGGCTTCCGCGGCGCTGTTATTAAATGCTTTGAAATATCTTGCGGGGGTAGATCATGATACACATTTAATTTCCCCACAGGCCATTGAGCCGATTCAAGATTTGAAAGTAGGGTATCTCGGCAGTAAAAATCCGCGTCTGCATACGGATGAGGTGCTGATAGCACTGGCGATATCCGCAATGGATGACGAGAACGCACGGCTTGCCATGAGTAAGCTTCCGGACTTGCGCGGTTGTCAGGTGCATACTTCGGTAATGCTGTCCGAAGTGGACCTCCGCATCTTTAACAAGTTGGGCGTGGACCTGACTTGTGAGCCGATATTAAAAAAAGGACGATAAAGCATAAGAGTTCCGCGTTTTAAATGTGGGACTCTTTGTTCTTTACTTTACATTTGTCGGAAAAAGAGGTATAATGTTCGCAAAGGCAAAGTGAATGTGTAACATAACATGCTCTTTCGGATGTTTACATCCGGGAAAGAGCATGTTATGTTACACATGAACGCGCATGCGACTCCGCGAAAACGGAGTTTTTGCGGAGTTTGCCTTTGCGAA